>NZ_AP023032.1:1071000-1704500 GCF_019670105.1 Agarivorans albus
TTATTAGTGAAGCCAATGCTTATAAGCGCTTTAGTCGTGCTAGAAAATACCTACAACAGCAGCCGTTGCAGCTAGACAGTTTAAACGAGCAAGACATGCAACGGCGTTTGCCCGCAGTGAATCGGGTATTGTATTTGCTTTTTACCGAAGGCTATTTATCTTCTCACGAAGATTTATCTATTCGCCAAGATTTATGTGAAGAGGCAATTCGTTTAACTAGGTTACTAAGCCAACATGCCTTGGGCAATCGGCCCGAAAGTTATGCTTTGTTAGCGCTTATGTACCTAAATACAGCTAGGTTGCCCGCGCGACAACAAGCGGGTGAGCTACTGTTGTTGCAAGAACAAGATCGTAGTAGCTGGAATCAGGCGCAAATTGCTATGGGCTTACGTTGTTTGCAGCGTTCGGCACAAGGTGAACAATTGTCTCGCTATCATATTGAGGCGGGCATAGCGGCAGAACACTGCTTGGCTTCTTCTTTTGAGCAGACTCGTTGGCATAAGATAGTGGAGGCCTATCTGTTGCTAGAAAAGCTGGCGCCTTCACCCTTTCATATTCTCAATCGAGCAGTAGCGCTAGCGCAATGGCAAGGGGCAAAGGTTGGCTTGGCAGAGCTGGAGAGTTCTCAAGTTCCTAGTTGGCTGAGTCGCTCCTATCATTGGTATGCAGTATTGGCAGACTTACAATTTCGCAGTGGAGAACAGAAACTGGCAGAGCAAAATGCCCAGCTAGCACTAGAGCAGGCCCCTAGCGCTACGATTAGGCGTTTATTAAGTAAGCGCTGGCGCTTAGTTGCGCCTGAAGATAGCGCTTAAGTTTGTTTGCTGGATTCGTTATGCGCCAATATCTTGGTAAAGTAGCCTTTCAAGCTGAGTAACATGATTAAACTTGGTACAACCATCACCGCGGTTAAGATGAAAAATAGCGGCCAAGATTCTAAATAATCTGCCAAGCTACCGCTGAAAGAGGCGAGCGTGGTTCGGCCTAAGTTGCCCAAACTGGCAAGCAAGGCGTATTGAGTTGCCGAGAACGCTTGGCCAGTAAGCACCGTTAAAAACGAAACAAAGGCTACTGTGGCAAAGGCACTGGTAAAGTTATCGACAATAATGGTAGCTAAAAATAGTTGTTCATCTGGGCCGGTCGCGGCAATCCAGGCAAACATTAAGTTACTGCTAGCCATAGCAATACCACCTAATATAAGCCCTTTAATAATGCCAAAGCGTACATTAAAGGCACTGCCAACAATGGTGAATAAAACCGTTGCACCCCAACCAATAAGTTTAGAGTAATGGCCAATTTGCTCGTTACTAAAGCCTACTTCGCGGTAGAAGGTAATTGACATGCGGCCTAAGAATGCTTCGCCAATTTTGAATAGAAACACAAACAGCAACAAGGTTATGGCTACGCGCACCCCGTTGCGGCGGAAAAAATCTAAAAACGGTTCGGCAACCGTTACCGTTAACCAAGCTACCAAAGGTGATTTAGTGCCAAGGTATTGAGCATGGCGCGCTTCGGCTTGTTGTTGCAATGCTTCACGGTTGCTAATAGGTTCTTTCACTAACACGGTAAAGAGCATCAATAGCGCAACAATGAAACACATGCCTAAATAGACACCATTCCAACCAATGCTGTCGGCGTTAATAAATGCCAAATACCCCGGCAGAGAATAGCCCGTCCACCAACCGATTACGGCCATGGCCGAGGCTTGCGGTAAGCGATGTGAATCGCTATTTGCAAAGGTATCGATACGGTAAGCATCAATGGCAATATCTTGGGTGGAAGAGGCAGTGGCGATGCACAAGGCCAGCAGCGAGGTAAAGACTAAGCTGTTGGCTGGGTCAAACTGGGCAATGCCAAAGGTACACAGCAACACGATACTTTGGCATAAAAATATCCAACTTCTACGTTGGCCGAGCCAAGCATGTAAAACGGGAAGTTTTACCCTATCAACTAAGGGAGCCCATAAAAAATTGATGGCATACACGGTAAATACCGAGCCAAAAAAGCCAATGGCTGAGCGTGACAAACCAGCGTCGGTAAGCCAGCCCGACATATTAGAACCAATTAGTACCCACGGAAAACCGCTGGCACAACCGAGCATAAATACCCAAAGCAATCGTTTATCTAAATAAGAACGTAGGGTCTGAGACCAATTTAGCGATGAGTTCATTTATAGCTCGGTTAAGTTGTGGCGAGTTTACGGTTGGCTTTCGTCAACAATGACTACATCTTCAATAATCACTTTTTCCATAGGAACATTGCGCATGCCAGGGATAGGACCTGTTTTAGTTGGCTTGCTTACAATTCTATCCACTACGTCCATGCCTGAAGTGATCTCTGCAAATACCGTGTAGCCGTATTTATTTGCGCTGCCGTCTAAATAGGCATTATCGATAACGTTGATGAAAAACTGACGAGTAGCACTGTGTGGGTCGTTAGTGCGTGCCATCGCAACGGTGCCACGCTTGTTGCTCAAGCCGTTTTTCGACTCGTTTTCAACTGGGCGATAAGTATCTACTTTTTCGTAGTTAATTGAGTAGCCGCCACCTTGCACCATAAAGTTAGAAATGGTGCGGTGAAATAACGTACCTTTAAAGCTGCCGTCTTCTACATAGCGAAGGAAGTTAGCGACAGTTTTTGGCGCAGCTTCGGCATTCAGTTCCATTTCAAATTCACCTTGGTTAGTGATGAATTTTAAGGTTTGTGCACTAGCACCAAGGCTTAATGTAGCGAAAACACAAGCTACCAAGGTGTTACGGAAAATGCCCAAGTTCATAATTGATACTCCAATACTTCAATAAGTTGCGGGTCGTTAGCGATTTGTGTCAGTAGTTCAGAAAGCTGTTGGCTCATGGCTTCGCTTTGCTTGCTTACGTTGACAGAAAACGCACCTTCATTAGTGTGGGTGGAACGAAATTGTTTGCTTAAGGTTTTGTGAGGGGTGTCGATAGTCACCTTTAAACGCATAACAGAACTGGCGGCATGTTTAACGCTGCTTTCTTCTACTTTGTTGGCCAATTCTAGAATATCAATGGTAATTAGGTTTGGTGAGTCTGGCACAAAACCAATGCCTTGTTGTTGCCAAGCACTCGAGAGCTGTTGCTCAATGTTTTGACGCAAATTGCTGCCGCTTGAAATCAGCTGGGCCTGTTCTTCACCTTCTTGGTGAATGCTAATTAAAAATCGGTTACTGCGTAAATCTTGAGATTTTATTGCAGCAATGATTGAGTGTTGAGCCGAATCATTAACCTCAATGCTTGGGGTTAATGCGACTTGCTGCGGTTGGCTGCTGCAGGCGCTAAGCCCTAATACGCCGCTAATTAGCAAAGCGGGCAATAAAAACTGAGTTTTCAAGTTGTTCACCTTAATGAGTGGATTAACGCTTAGTGCTGCTCAGAATAACAAATTTGTTATTGCTCGCCAGTAACTTATAACCGCCAAAGTAAGATTTTAATAGTGGGTGATAGCCCAAGTGTCGGTTAGCTACCACTATCAGTTGGCCGCCACTGCGTAAGCAGCGTTTAGCGTCACGAAACATTTGTTGGGCAATATGCGTAGAAATGGTGTTTTGTTGATGAAAAGGCGGATTACATAACACGAGATCGGCACTGTTGTCGGCTTGATGCTGCAAAGCGTTGTCGTGGTTAAACTCACAATCGGCTAATCGCTCTGGAAAGTTTAAGCTTACATTATTTTTTGCCGAGGCTAAGGCCATAGCCGATTCGTCACAAAAAGAGACTTTAGCTTTGGGATAATGTTTGAGAGCTTGCAAACCCAGTAAGCCATTGCCACAACCCAAATCAACCACAACTTCAAAATCGCCCTGTGGAAAATTGTCTAACATAAAGCGGCTGCCAATATCTAACTTGCCGAAGCAAAATACATTAGCGTGGTCGTTTAGCTTGAATTGGTGCTCTGCAACTTTCCATTGTTTGGGATAAGGGCTAGTAGAGCTAATACCTTGATAGTGGCCAAACAATAAGCGAGCTTTTTTCTTCGCCAGCGAAGTGCTTACCTCGCCAAGGTGTTTTTCAAATAAAGAGAAAACTGACTTAGGTAAGTTCTTTAGCATTACGCCGCAGGCAAAAAGGCTATCAGCCGACAATATCGCTTGCAGTGCAATTAGTTGGTATTCCAAATAATTTAAGCTTTTGGGCTGACGCATCAACACCATGTCACTGGCTGGAAGGCTATCGGTGCTGCTGAGCAGAGTGAGCCGCCCATCCATAGTTAAGTTATTTGCTTTTAAGTTCTCAGCTAAGGCTTGCTGAGCAATAAAAGAGTCGCTTAACCAATGTATTTGGCTATCGGCAAACTCAGGGGAGGCCAGCAGAGCACAGGCAAGTGCACCAAATTCATCGTTCATAATGAGTATGCGTTTGGCTGTGGTGGTTTGCTCAAAGGCAAAGTTGAGCATTAGTTCATCAGCAGCATTCCATGCTTGTAAATCGTTTGTCGCCTGTTTTGGGTAGCGCGATAAGCTCAAATGGAGCGAGTTAATTTGCAATTCATGACTCATATTGGATTTGTATGCTGCAGGCCTTGATTAGTGGCAGCAGTGTATCTAAGTTGAGGGCTAAACTAAAGCAACACCCATATGGAAATAGGCTGTCGTACGTGGTGCTAGCAGAAGATACTCAAGTAGAAAACATTGTTCATCATCAGCAATGGCTAAAAGCCGAGTCTGCCGAGGCATTTTATCGACAATCGCTTACCAAGCTGCCTTGGCAGCAACATACCATCAAAATATTTGGCAAAACTTGCTTGGAGCCACGCCTTTCCTTGTGGATAGGCGATGCGAATACCGCTTATCGTTATTCGGGCGAGTGGCGTACGCCTTTGTCTTGGCCTAGCTTTTTATTACCACTAAAGTTTGCCGTGCAGCAAAAGTGCGGGCAGCAGTTTAACAGCGTATTACTAAACTATTATCGAGATGGTCATGATTACATGAGCTGGCATAGTGACAACGAAAAGCAATTGGGTAAGCAACCGGTGATTGCTTCTTTGAGTTTAGGGCAAGCGCGTCGTTTTTTATTTCGTAATAAATCCAAAGATCAAAAACACGAGTATTTATTGGAACATGGCGATTTATTGGTAATGAATAAATTATGCCAAGACCAATGGCAACACAGCTTGCCTAAGGCTTTGCGGATAAAACAGCCGAGGATCAATTTTACTTTTCGTTATACAATGCCAGATGACTAATCAATACAGGGAACAGTTATGCGGGTTGAAACACTAATCACCAATAAATTGCAGCAACATTTTGCTCCAACGCATTTAGAAGTGGTGAATGAAAGTAATATGCATAATGTGCCTGCCGGCTCAGAGAGCCATTTTAAAGTGACAATTGTGAGTGAGGCCTTTGAAGGTAAACGTTTATTGCAACGCCATCGAGCGGTAAATCAATTGCTTGCCGAAGAGCTTAAAAATGAAATTCATGCTTTAGCAATGCATACTTTTACGCCCGCGCAATGGGCTGAGCAACAACAAGTACCTAGTTCACCTCAGTGCCGTGGTGGACAATAGCTAACACACTGCATCAAATAAGGATTGTTTAATGCGGGTATATATAAAGGTGGCGTTATTAACGTTGCTATTGAGTGCTTGCTTTGATCGCTCGGCGAATCAAGGCGAATCTCAGCCAGTTGAGCACACATGGACCCTAGTGACTTCTTGGCCAAAGCACCTACCTGGTTTAGGCTCAACGCCGGACCGTTTTGCTGAAGAAGTGGCCGCGATGAGCAATGGCCGTATGCAAATTAATGTATATGGCGCTGGTGAGCTTTATCCCGCCTTAGAGGTATTTAGCGTAGTGTCGGAAGGAAAAGCTGAAATGGGCCATAGTGCAGCGTACTATTGGCAAGAGCAGTTTCCTGCGGCGGCATTTTTTAGTTCGGTGCCTTTTGGCATGCAAGCAAAAGAGCTGAATGCTTGGTTATACCTTGGAGGAGGCATAGAGCTATGGCGTGAGTTATATGCGCCTCATAACTTAATTCCTTTTCCTGGTGGTAATACCGACGCGCAAATGGGTGGCTGGTATAACAAAAAAATATCCACTATTGCAGACTTTAAAGATTTGAAAATGCGTTTGCCCGGCCTAGGTGGGCGAGTACTTGAATTAGCAGGCGGCCAGCCAACAAATTTACCTGCTGGGCAGCTTTACACTGCTTTGCAATCTGGTGAGTTAGACGCTGTTGAGTGGGTGGGACCATACAACGACCTTGCGTTTGGTTTTCATAAAGTCGCACCTTACTACTATTACCCAGGCTGGCATGAGCCGAGTACCACCTTAGAATTTGTGATAAACCAAGATGCTTTTGCCGCCTTGCCTGCTGATTTACAACGAATTGTTGAAAATGCCACCAAAGTCGTTAATCAAGAAACCCTTAACGAATATGTGGTCTACAATATAGAAGCGCTCAATGTGCTGGCCAACGAGCATGGCGTAGAGGTATTGGCATACCCCGATGACGTGCTTGCTTCGCTTAAAAGTTTCAGTGTTGAAGTGATCCAAGAGTTAGCCCAGCAGGATCGGTTCTTTGAAAAGGTTCTCAGTAGTTATCAGCGGTTTCAATTTGGCGTACTTAAGTACAATCAGGTGAAGCTGGATCCAACAACCTTAGAATAAGCTAAAAATCACCACAAAATAATTAGGGTGATATGTCAGCAATTTGAGCTTTGTTTGGTGGAAGCATGACTTGTTTTACAAGTCTGTTAACAATCCGCTAACACTTAAGTCGAATAGGTTAGGTTTTTGGCCTTTTTCTTTGGAGAAATAGGATTAATTGGTGCTAGAATACACGCGATTTCTGTGTCTTGTTAGTTAATTGTCTAAGACTTGTTAGCTGAACTACCCAATTTTGAGTACAAAAGTTACACAGGAATCATCGCTCGTCTTCCGACCCAACACATGTGTAAGAGAGTATGATTACAATAAATAAAGGACTGGATTTGCCTATAAAAGGCGGTCCCAAACAGCAAATAGTAGACGCGTCTATTGTTACCAAAGTTGCTGTACTCGGAGAAGATTATGTAGGCATGCGTCCTACAATGAAGGTTCGAGTGGGTGACGTGGTAAGCCAAGGTCAGACGCTGTTCGAAGATAAGAAGAACCCCGGCGTTGTATTTACTGCACCTTGTGCTGGCGTTGTTCAAGAAATTAACCGTGGTGCCCAACGTGTATTGCAGTCTGTTGTTATTGAAAAACAAGACGGCGATAGCATCGACTTTGGTGCCCTAAGCGATGCAGAAATCGACAGCGCAGATCGCGCTACGATTGTAGACAAGTTAGTTAAGTCAGGCCAATGGGTTGGCTTAAGAACTCGTCCTTATAGCAAAGTGCCAGCAGTAGACTCAGAGCCTTCTGCCATTTTTGTTACTGCCATCGACACTAACCCTCTCGCTGCCGATCCCAAAGTAGTAATAGACCAAAACGAAAGTGCTTATTTAACAGGCTTACGTGTTTTGTCTCGTTTAACTGCTGGGGAAGTTTTTGTTTGTAAAGCAAATGATAGCTTACCTAAATCGGATGCAGCCCGTGTTGAAGAACACGTATTTGCTGGCCCGCATCCAGCAGGTTTAGCTGGAACGCATATTCATACCTTAAAGCCTGCTAGTGCTCAGCGCACAGTTTGGACGCTTTCTTACCAAGAGGTGATTGCATTTGGTCACCTATTTGCTAGCGGTAAAGTTTACAACCAACGGGTTGTGTCTTTAGCTGGTCCAGTGGTTAAAGAACCTCGTTTAGTGCGAACTGAGTTAGGCGCTAACGTTGTTGAGTTGACCGATGGAGAATTGGTTGACGGCGAGCACCGCGTTATCTCTGGCTCAGTGCTTATGGGTAATCATGCTACTGGTCCTCACGCTTATATTGGTCGTTATCACCAGCAGGTTGTTGCGCTGGAAGAAGGTTACGAGAAAGAGTTTATGGGCTGGGCTGTGCCTGGTACCAGTAAGTTCTCTTTAGCGAGAATATTTATCTCTGGCCTTAATAAGAGCAAATTGTTCCCATTCACCACAACTACCGGTGGTAGTGCGCGTGCGATGGTGCCAATTGGTCAGTACGAGCGCATTATGCCGCTAGATATTTTACCTACGTTATTGCTTCGAGATTTGTTGGCTAATGATACCGACAGTGCTCAACAATTAGGTTGTTTAGAGCTAGATGAAGAAGATTTAGCACTGTGTACCTTTGTGTGTCCTGGCAAATACGAGTACGGTAGCGTGCTACGTGAATGTTTGACCAAGATTGAGAAGGAAGGTTAAGCATGAGCAGTATTAAAGATTATATTGAAAAGATTGAACCGCAATTCTTACCTGGCGGTAAGCATGAAAAGTGGTTCGCTTTATACGAAGCTATCGCGACGTTTTTATACTCGCCAGGCTTAGTAACCAAGAAGAACACTCACGTACGTGATGCGATTGACTTAAAACGTATCATGATTTTTGTTTGGGTTGCCTTAATGCCGGCTATGTTCTTTGGCATGTACAACGCAGGTATCCAAGCTAATGAAGCCATTATTGCTGGCGCAGGTACTGTACCTGACGATTGGCATGGTGCATTAATTAGCATGCTAGGGGTTCCAACGGGCGCCGAAGCAGGCTTGATTGCGGCGATGATATATGGGGCAATTTTCTTTTTGCCTATCTATCTAACCGCTTTTGTTGTTGGTGGCTTCTGGGAAGTATTGTTTGCTTCTGTGCGTGGCCATGAAGTTAACGAAGGTTTCTTTGTTACTTCTATCTTATTTGCACTTACGTTGCCTGCAACCATGCCGCTATGGCAAGTTGCTTTAGGTATCACCTTTGGTGTTGTAGTGGCCAAAGAAGTATTTGGCGGCACCGGAAAAAACTTCCTAAACCCTGCTTTAGCTGGCCGTGCTTTCTTGTTCTTTGCTTACCCAACAGCCATTTCTGGCGATGCGGTATGGACAGCAGTAGATGGCTACTCAGGCGCAACTGCACTAAGCGTTGTTGCTGCAGAGGGTATGCAAGGTTTAGTTGACCAAGGCATTTCTTGGAGCGACGCATTCTTTGGCTTTATTCAAGGTTCAAGTGGTGAAACCTCTACGTTCTTGCTAGCTCTTGGTGGCCTATTCCTGATCTTTACTCGCATTGCATCATGGCGCATTGTTGCCGGTGTATTAGTGGGTATGGTGATTAGCAGCTTGCTATTGAACATGATTGGTTCTGACAGCAACATGATGTTCCAGCTACCTCCACATTGGCACTTAGTATTGGGTGGTTTTGCTCTTGGTATGTTCTTTATGGCAACCGACCCTGTGTCTGCTTCATTTACCAACAAAGGTAAATGGTGGTACGGCGGTTTAATTGGTGTGATGGTGGTGTTAATTCGCGTAGTTAACCCGGCATTCCCAGAAGGCATGATGTTGGCAATTCTATTCGCTAATTTGTTTGCTCCAATTTTTGACTACTTTGTAGTTCAAGCCAATATCAAACGGAGGCTTGCTCGCGATGGCCAGTAATGATTCCTTAGCCAAAACCATTAAGGTTGTTGTTGGCGTAAGTTTAGTGTGTTCAATTGTTGTATCTCTTGCAGCAGTTGGTCTACGAGGGATGCAGCAGCAGAATGCGGTTGAAGATAAGCAGAAAAATATCTTGGCAGTATCTGGTGTAGCCCTAGATGGTCGTAAGGTAGCTGATGTTTACTCGCAGGTGATTGAGCCACGCGTGATTGATATCGAAACCGGTGAGTTTGTTTCTCAAGATCAAATTGACCCTGCTACCTTTGAACAGCGCAAATCAGCTAAAGATCCAGCAACCAGTATTCGTTTATCTAGCGAAGAAGATATTGCCGGTATCGTTCGTCGTTCTAACCTTGCTAGCGTGTATCTTGTTAAAGATGAGCAAGGCGAAATTGAACGGGTTATTTTGCCAGTACATGGTCGTGGTCTTTGGTCAACTATGTACGCGTTCTTGGCTATTCAGCCAGACGGCAATACCGTTGATGCGATTGTTTACTATGACCAAGGGGAAACTCCTGGTTTAGGTGGTGAAGTAGCTAATCCATTGTGGCAAGACAAGTTCATCGGCAAAAAGCTGTTTGACGAAAATGGCGATACTGCGATCTCTGTGATTAAAGGTAGTGCTCCAGCCGACTCGCTTTACGAAGTGGACGGATTATCTGGTGCAACGCTTACCAGTAACGGTGTCGATGCCACCTTCAAATTTTGGTTAAGTGATAAAGGCTTTGGTAAGTTCCTTGCCAAGTTGCAACAGGGAGGCCTAAACAATGGCTGATGCTAAGGAAACCAAAAAGGTTCTATTTGGGCCTGTTTTTGCAAATAACCCTATCGCACTACAGGTGCTTGGTGTTTGTTCTGCATTAGCGGTAACCAGTAAGTTAGAAACTGCGTTTGTAATGACCCTAGCCGTAATTGTTGTTACTGCATTCTCTAACTTGTTCATCTCTATGATTCGTAATCACATTCCTAGCAGTGTGCGAATCATTGTTCAAATGGCGATTATTGCTTCATTAGTAATTGTGGTAGACCAAGTGCTTAAGGCGGTGGTGTATGACATTTCTAAACAGCTCTCGGTATTTGTTGGTTTGATTATTACCAACTGTATCGTAATGGGCCGTGCAGAAGCCTTCGCAATGAAGGAGCCACCGTTTAAATCATTCCTTGATGGTATCGGTAATGGCTTAGGCTATGGTGCTATTTTGATGTCAGTAGGTGCTGTTCGTGAACTATTTGGTTCGGGCTCGCTATTTGGTATCGAAATTATGCCTTTGATCAACAATGGCGGTTGGTACCAACCAAACGGTCTATTGTTATTGCCTGCTTCGGCATTCTTCATTATTGGTTTGTTGATTTGGGCCTTGCGTACTGCATACCCAGAGCAAGTAGAGCCGAAGGAGTAATCGAGTGGAACATTATATTAGTTTGTTAGTTCGCTCTATTTTCATTGAAAATATGGCTTTAGCTTTCTTGCTAGGTATGTGTACCTTCCTAGCGGTTTCTAAGAAAGTTAAAACTGCATTTGGCTTGGGTGTAGCGGTTATCGTGGTATTGGGTATCTCAGTACCAGTAAACCAGCTTATCTACTTCAACTTATTGGCTCCTGGCGCGCTAAGCTGGGCTGGCTTGCCAAATGCTGATTTAAGCTTTTTGGGCTTCATTACCTTTATTGGTGTTATTGCCGCCTTAGTACAAATACTAGAAATGGTATTAGATAAGTACTTCCCGGCCTTGTACCAAGCTCTAGGTATCTTCTTACCGTTGATTACCGTTAACTGTGCCATCTTCGGTGGTGTATCGTTCATGGTGCAACGTGAGTACAACCTAGGCGAATCTTTGGTATACGGAATAGGTAGTGGTATCGGTTGGATGTTAGCCATTGTGGCGCTAGCCGGTATTCGAGAAAAGATGAAGTATTCAGACGTGCCAGACGGTTTACGTGGTTTAGGTATTACCTTTATCACCGTAGGTTTAATGGCAATGGCGTTTATGTCGTTCTCAGGCGTTCAGCTTTAAGACGGCCAATAACTACAAGGAAAATTAGTCGATGGAAATTATTCTCGGCGTAACCATGTTTACCTTGCTCGTCTTGGCTTTAGTAACAATCATTTTGTTTGCTAAGTCTAAGCTGGTAAGTTCTGGTGACATTCAAATTTTAATTAATGATGATCCTGCCAAGGCGATTACTACTCAAGCGGGTAGCAAGTTGCTGGGTGTATTAGGTAATTCAGGTATATTCGTATCTTCTGCTTGTGGTGGCGGTGGCTCATGTGGTCAATGTCATGTTCACATTCATGAAGGTGGCGGTGATATTCTTCCTACTGAATTAGATCATATCAGCAAGCGTGATGCTGCTACCGGTTTGCGTTTAGCCTGTCAGGTTAATGTTAAGCAAGACATGAAAATTTCGTTACCAGAAGAAATTTTTGGTGTGAAAAAATGGGACTGTGAAGTTATCTCTAACGATAACAAAGCAACCTTCATTAAAGAGCTTAAACTGCAAATTCCTGATGGTGAATCAGTGCCATTCCGCGCGGGTGGTTACATTCAAATTGAAGCACCAGCTCATCACGTTAAGTACTCTGACTTTGATGTAGAAGAACAATACCGTGGCGACTGGGAACACTTTGGTTTCTTCAACTTAGAGTCAAAAGTTGATGAAGAAACCATTCGTGCATACTCAATGGCGAACTACCCTGAGGAAGAAGGCATCATAATGTTGAACGTGCGTATTGCTACGCCGCCGCCAAACAACATGAGCCTACCTTGCGGTAAGATGTCTTCGTACATCTTTAACCTAAAAGCAGGTGATAAAGTTACTATCTCTGGTCCATTTGGTGAGTTCTTCGCGAAAGAAACCGATGCTGAAATGGTATTTATTGGTGGTGGTGCAGGTATGGCACCTATGCGTTCACACATTTTCGACCAGCTTAAGCGATTGAGCTCGAAGCGCAAAATTAGCTTCTGGTATGGTGCACGTTCACGTCGTGAGATCTTCTATGAAGAAGACTTCGACATGTTGGCCCGTGAAAACGAAAACTTTGAATGGCATGTTGCCCTATCTGATCCACAACCTGGAGACGACTGGGAAGGTAAAACAGGCTTTATTCATAACGTATTGTTTGAAAACTACTTACGTGACCACGATGCTCCAGAAGATTGTGAGTACTACATGTGTGGTCCACCGGTAATGAATGCAGCTGTTATTAACATGCTTAAAGATTTAGGCGTGGAAGACGAAAACATTCTACTTGATGACTTTGGTGGCTAAACCGTGAGTTTAGTGAAGCATTATTGGCTAGCCCTGCTTGGGCTAGCCTTTTTTATTAGTGGCTGTAGTGAGCAAAACAATTTGTATACCTTACAAATTGAAGGGCGCACTATGGGAACCTATTACCAAATAAAGTTAGTTGAGCCTAAGGCCAAACTGCCAGATGGCGACAAGCTGCAAGCTAAAATTGACCAAGTGTTACAACAAGTCAATCAAGAGATGTCTACCTACAAAGCCGATTCTGAATTGTCACGTTTTAACCAGCACTCTAGTAATCAAGCGATTAGCATTTCAGATAATCTAGCTTTGGTGATTGAAGCCTCTTTACAGCTCTCAGAAGACTCTAATGGTGCTTTTGACGTAACCGTAGGTCCGCTGGTCAACTTGTGGGGCTTTGGTCCTGAGGGGCGTCCTGAGAAGCGACCTAATGACCAGCTACTCGACGAGACTCGCGCTAAAATTGGCTACCATCACTTAAGTTTGAATGCTGGTAAGTTGTCAAAAGATCTACCTGAGCTTTATGTAGATTTATCAGCAATTGCAAAAGGCCACGGAGTAGACCGTGTTGCTGATTTGCTGGAAGCTGAAGGTTACCTAAACTACATGGTAGATATTGGTGGTGAGTTGCGCCTAAAAGGTCACAATGACAAAGCCCTTGGCTGGCGCATTGCTGTAGAGAAACCCTTGGCTGAACAGCGGGCGGTTCAAAAAGTGATTGCACCGGGTGATAATGGTTTAGCGACATCGGGTGATTATCGAAATTATTTTGAGCAAGATGGGGTCAGATATTCACACACCATCAACCCAAATACCGGTAAACCGATTGCCAACCATATTGTGTCGGTAACCGTTATCGATGAAACCAGCATGATGGCCGACGCTTACGCCACCGCATTTACGGTAATGGGAGTGGAGCAAGCGATGGAATTTGCTGAAGCTAAGCAGCTAGCCGTGTATATTATCGAGAAGCAAGAGAACGAATTTGTTGAGCATATCAGTGCCAAATTTGTGCCTTTTGTAGTCCAATAACAGAATAAGGAGTCGTAATGGCTTATTTTTTGGTGACATTCATTTTCTTCATGGTGGTAATTGCCGCTATGGCTGTGGGCTACATTTTCCAAAAGAAAACCATTAGCGGAAGCTGTGGCGGAATTGCTTCTTTAGGCATCGAAAAAGTGTGTGACTGCCCCGAGCCTTGCGATAAGCGCAAAGCTAAAATGGCCTTGGTTGAGCAGAAGAAAAAGGCTCGCCAAGCCATGTTAGATGAGCATCGAATTATCTAAGGCTAACGGCTTTATCATTTAAAAAAAACAGCGCCTTTGCGCTGTTTTTTTGTTTTATACCAATCACACTAAGTAAGTGATCAGAAATAACGCAGGAAAAATACTCGAGAATAAGACAGGATTTTGCGATAAGTAGTTATTCTACAATCAAAAATCGTAACGCAGTTATCGAGAATTTTAACCAGATAGAATGAACAGTTACTTTGTACGATTGGTATTAGTGTTAGTCTCCTTTGGCTATTCCTTCACGCCTAGGATCGGCCGCACCTTCTAACCTATCGGGGTAGATCCTTATGCCTTGTAAACCCGAAGTCATATCTTTGATTTTGGTTTTGTAGCCTAAGGCTTCTAATGCTAATTGTTGATCTGCAGCGGCAGTATTGGCTTCCAACTCAAAGGTGCCAAAGCGATTGTTTAAGTGAGGCTGTTCAATAGCTTGTTGTAGGCTCATTCCCCAACTCAAGTGGTTAACTAAACTCTGCGCTACGTAGCCGATAATGCTACTACCGCCCGGTGAGCCAATGGCAATAATTGGCTGTTTGTTTTCCATAACAACGGTTGGCGCCATAGAAGAGCGGGGGCGTTTATTGGCAGCTACTCCGTTCGCCACTTTCTTGCCGTTTTTCTCAGCGACAAATGAGAAGTCAGTCAGCTGATTGTTAAGTAAGAACCCTTTTACAAATACTCTCGAACCAAAGGCATTCTCAATGCTACTGGTCATCGACAATACGTTGCCTTGGGCATCCACTATACTGATGTGAGTGGTAGAAGGAAGTTCTAGGCTTTGGTCCATACTGCGATAGGCGTTTAAAGGCAACTCGCCAGGGCTTACCGAGGTTAAGGCTTTATCCCCACTTAACAGCTTAGCGCGCTTGGCAAGGTACTCAGGGCTTAGTAAGTTGCTAAGTGGCACGTCGACAAAATCACTGTCGGCAAGGTAGGCGCCTCGGTCTGCAAAGGCTAGGCGAGAAGCATCACCGAGAATACGCCAGCTTTGTGGATTATTAGGTCCCCAATCTGCTAAGGGGTAATGCGCGGCAATACCGAGGATCTGTCCAACGGTGCTAGCGCCTGAACTCGGTGGCCCCATGCCACATATTGAGTATTGAAAGTAAGCAGAGCAAAGGGCAGGGCGCTGTTTTACTTGGTAATTTGCTAGATCTTTTTCGCTAAGCAAGCCCGGATTGTCATTGAATTGACCAACAGCCGCAACAATTGCTTTGGCGGTATCACCTTGATAAAAACCTGAAGCGCCTTGCTCTGCGACCAACTTTAAGGTGCTAGCGTAATCAGGGTTTTGTAGTAAATGCCCTTCGCGTAAAGGCTCGGCTGAGTCATCAAAGAAGTAGTCGCGGCTAGTTGGGTAGCGACCGAGGCGTTCAGCGTCGCCAGCAATTAACTTAGCCAATCGCGGGCTCACTCTAAAGCCTTCTTTGGCTAAGCCGATTGCCGGTTTAAACAAATCTTGCCAATTGCTGCTACCGTAACGCTGATGCATTTCTTCAAACAGCGCGATAACTCCAGGTGTGCCTACTGAACGCCCACCCACCACTGCGTCATAAAACTTTAGCGGTTTACCTTGCTGGTCCAAAAACAAGCCAGCATCAACTTGTGAAGGGGCTGTTTCTCTGGCGTCAAAGGTGGTGAGTTGTTGCTTGGCTGCATCGTAATACACCACAAAAGCGCCGCCACCAATCCCTGAGGATTGCGGTTCAACCAAGCCTAGTACGCTTTGCACGGCAATCATTGCATCTACGGCGTTGCCACCTGCCTTTAGCACCTCATAACCGGCTTCAACCGCTAAGGGGTTAGCAGCCGACACCATGAATTTTTTGGCAGTGACCTCGGTCTTAGCCTGCACTCCGCTGGCTAGCTCTGGGGCATAAGCATCGGCGCTTTGGCTATTTGAATAGCAAAAGCCGCTAATTATTAGGGTTGATGCCATGAGGTTGCGAGTAAACATGCTAAATCCTTTTTTAATGCGTATTTAGCCAGTGTAGCAGTCCATATATTAATCGCCATCGCTTGTTTATATGACTGAATTTACGCAGGTTTTTCTATTTGTATGAGAATTGAGCACAGCGGTGACGTAGATAAGAGACAGCTTGAAGCCGCATAACTCGTCGGTTTTGGCTTTTATCACTATTTAGGTGTCGCCTGTAGGCGACGCTGGCATTTAAGTTGCGTCCCTGAATTTTGGTTAAGTTGTTGATTTTAATTGTTTTTTAAAAGTTGGTTCGACCTTTGCTATATGTAGTTCGTCAACCGCTAAACCTAGTTAGCGGCCATTTAGTGAAGTAGATGTTAAACAAGGAGTTTCTTATGAACTTGAAGTATAGCTTTCCAGTGTTAGCGCTATTTGTAGCCAGCCTAGCCTCGGCAAATAGTGAAGTGTTCAAAGACCTAGATACCAACCAAGATTTGGTGGTAAGCATGGAAGAAGCTGCCGAACTACCGATCCTTACTGAAGTATGGAGTGAGCTTGATACAGACCAGGATGGTGTATTAAGCCAAGCAGAATTCATAAACCTTGAAATTTCCGTTCAACCTGAAGACCCTGAAAACAGCGAAGTAGCTGAATAGTTAGTTCCTTTATGTTTTCGTGAACCGATCCAATTTTAGGACGCTGTCGGGGGCCAATTTTTCTGCGATTTGGTCTAGTTTGTAGCAGTTTTAATCCTCGATAATTTTCCAGCGCTTAAGTCTGTGCTAGCTTAAGCGCCTTTTTTCTTTATAGCGAGCTACGTTGCGGTACCGCTACGTTAGCAAATAAAATCCCCGCCACAATCGACATGAAAATCAAAAATGTTTGCGAACCAATATTGGGGATGCTCACCATTGACTCACCTAAAACCAATGAATTTAAGCTGATATAAGCCTTACTACCCGGTACCAATAATACTATGCCTTGCAGCAATACCACCGATGCCGGAGACTTGGTTAACTTGGCAAATAGGTTTGCATAAACACCCACAATAAATGCCCCAACAAAAGGACCTAATGCTTCGCCTAGGTAGGCGCTGCCAGCAAAGGCAGCAGCATAGGCAATCACTCCCGAAAGAATGCCCCAAGGTAAATCTTTAGCGCGTACTTTAAATACCACGCTAAGGCCTAAGGATAACAACACCACACCTAGCCACTTAATCCACCAGGTGCTAACAAAGCTAGATTGAAGATCAACCTGCCCCCAAATTAGAGCACCAAAGGCCATGCCTAACACCGCGCCAAAATAGAGTTTAAACAACACCATAATGCCGTCCATTACCCTTGCCGTACCCGATATTAGTTCGCGTGCTGCTAACTCACTTAAACCAAGGGTGAGCGATAAACCAGGAATGAAAATAATGATCGCCGAAAGCACCACAATGGGAATGTTTACGTCTGGCACAAACTGAGAAATAGCCACGGCCACAAAGGAGCAGAGCAGCGCAGCTACCGGCTCTAAGGCTTCATGTACTCCTTTAGAGTGCTCGGCGCGATAAGCCAAATAAAATGAAATACAACTAAGCAAGCTCGACCAAATAATGGTGCTCCAATTAGCCGACATTAACATAGCAAATGCGCCGCCAGTAATGGCAAAAGCCAAGCAAATTACCCAAGGAGAGTGTAAGGCTGGCTGATTGGCCATTTGGTTTAGCCGCTCTATGGCCTCGGCCAAACTGATTTCTTCTTCGGTTACTTTTTTAACCAGTTGATTAGTGCGGGCCAATAAACCTAAATCGATTTCACCGGGCTTTACTCGCATCACATAGTTATATTCTTGAGTATCGTCTGGTGCCCAAAGTACAAAAGTGAGTGAGGTAGGAGTAACTAAAAAATAGCCATTTAGGCCTAAGGTCTCAGCGACATTACTTAGGTGTGACTCTAAGCGAAACGCCGGCGTACCATATTTATGTAAGGCCTTGCCTAGCCTGATAATGAAATTACGTTTTACTTCAAAGCTTGATTGTTTCAATGCGGGGGCTAATTCTAAAAAGCGGATGCTTAATTGTATCTCACAGATTGGCATTTGGTGTAGTTGTCTTAAGATAAAAAACTCCTGCCGGCGTTGTAAACAGAGAAATTTTCCTATTTTTTAATGAAATAGCGTACAGAATCGGCCTGATCATTTATCATTTACAGTTAGCTAATTATTCTCACGTGCTGTCTCGGAGGACACCATGGCCGCTGGTAAATATTTACGTTGGAAAGACGAAAACGGTAACGAGTTTCGCCCTGTTTCAATATCTGGTAACGCATTACTTAACGATCGTACTTTAAATAAAAGCTCAGCTTTTAGTTTTGAAGAGCGCGAAGCCTTTAATTTGGCGGGCTTGTTGCCTCCTAAGCCGCAAACCTTTGAAGATCAATTAAAGCGTGTTTACCAAGGCTTTTTAAGTGCTTGTAGCGACATTGAGCAATACCAATACCTGCGCGCACTTCAAGACAGAAATGAAACCTTGTTTTATGCATTGGTATCTCGCCACATCGAAGAAATGGCGCCGATTATTTATACCCCAACAGTGGGTAAGGCCTGTCAGGAATTTAGCCATCGCTATCAAAAAGACCGCGGGTTATACATTACCGCAGAGAATGTCGATCAAATGGGTGAGATGGCGCGTCACTTCGCCGGTAAAGATATTAAGATTATTGTGGTTACCGACAGCCAAGGTATTCTCGGCCTCGGTGATTTAGGTATTGGTGGCATGGGTATTCCTATTGGTAAATTGTCACTGTATACCTTAGGCGCGGGTATTCACCCTGCACGTTGTTTGCCGATTGCGCTTGATGTAGGTACCGATAATCAAGACTTACTCAACGATCCAATGTATTTAGGTCTTCCGCAAAAACGGATGCGTGGTCAAGAGTACCAAGACTTCATCGAGAAGTTTGTGGCGCAAACTAAGCTGCACTTCCCTGAAGCAGTGTTGCAATGGGAAGACTTTAGTAAGTCTAATGCCTTCGATAACCTATCTAAGTATGAAGACGAATTGCCATCATTTAACGATGATATTCAAGGCACCGGTTCCGTGGTATTGGCTGGCGTGATTGGCGCTACTAAGATTAAAAATGAAACCCTTGGTGAGCAAGTTTACGCTGTGTACGGCGCAGGCGCCGGCGGGGTAGGTGTTGCCGACCAAATATTTGCTGGCTTGCTTAAAGAGGGCATTAGCCACCAAGAGGCACGTGATCGTATTTTCATTCTAGACTCACGCGGAGTGGTTTTTGATAACCGTGAAGATCTTGATGAATACAAAAAACGTTACGCTAAGCCATTTGAACTAGCCCAAAACTGGACGCTAGCCGAAGAAGGCAAGGCGAGTTTGGGTGAGCTTATCGATAATACGCCGGTTACCGTATTATTGGGTTGTAGTGGTGTAGGCGGTGCATTTAAAGAAAGCCACGTGAAAAAGATGCTGGAATACACCGATCGCCCGATGGTATTCCCGCTATCTAACCCAACAGACAACTGTGAAGCCCTGCCAGAAGATGTATACAAGTGGACCAATGGCCAAGCTATTGTGGCCACCGGTAGCCCCTTTGACGACGTAGATTACAACGGTAAAAACTACCGTATTGGTCAGGGTAACAATGTGTTTATCTTCCCAGCGGTTGGCCTTGCAACCATTGTTTCTGGCGTGAGCAAAATCACCATGGAAATGTTTACCACAGCGTCATTTGCTTTGGCTGAGTATGTATCTCAAGAAGACTTAGACAGCGGCTGTGTATTCCCAAGAATGCGTGAGCTAAAAGAAGTTTCTGGCTTTGTAGCTAAAGCGATTTTAAAGCAAATTCAAGAAACTGATCCGCAAGGCTGTTTGAGTGGTAAAGACATCGACCAAGAAATTGCCGAACATATGTGGGAGCCTATTTACCTGCCATATCGCAGAGTTTAAGGCCTTAACAATAAATTAGCTGTTAAGAATAAAAAGGAGCCAATGGGCTCCTTTTTTGTGTGAAGAGTGGATGTAGGGTTTAGCCTTAGTTAGCAGTAATTTCCCATACTGTTAATGACCCACTTACTTCGTTACCTACCAACAACAATGGTTGGCTGGTTGGGCTGTTATCGGCGGCAACAAATACCAAGCTTTCTGGGGCTAAGTCACCAATACCATCATCAACGCTTAAACCTTCTGTTAGGTCACGGTTAATTACGTAGGTTTCGAACTTGCTGTTGTAAGGGTTAGTTACGTCGTAAACCATAATGCCGCCCATGCGCTCTAAACCAATAAAGGCGTAGGTTTTGTCGCCAACAGTGCCAACTGTTAGCGCTTCAGGCTCAGCGCCTTTGTTTTCTGAGCGAGAATCGCTTTCGTTCTCATCATCACCGTTGTTAAAGGCATTGCCGTGAAGCGCTGCAGTGATGCGACCAATTTCATCACCAGAATCAAACACGATTAAACCATTTTGATCCCATACGGTGAACGAGCGAGCACCATAGGCTACGGCAGTTTCATACTCGCCATTGCCGTCGGCATCGCCCAGTACATTAGTTACGCGTAGGTCATCAATCTCGCCGCCGGCTTGCAGTGCTTCTAGCTTAGAGCCTGCTTGGGCGGTAAGGTTTTTAAGTTTTACTTCTTCAGTAAAAGCTAAGCAACCATCGTCTTCATCGTAGTCTTGACCACCCGCAGCAACACAGGCAGCTTCGTCGGCTACATCAAAGAAATACTCACGTGCATCACCTTCGTTGGCAGTGATGAGGAACGGCGCACCATTCCACGAGAAAGAAGCAATAGTGTCTGGCATGTAAGCGCCGTATAAGCCGTCGTATTGGCCAAAGCTCACTGTGCCATCTTCGTTCCCGTCAAAGTTTAACCCTGACCAATCTTTATATCCCAAGCCGATAATTTGCACGCTGTTATCGCTTAAATCTACAAGTGCTAAGCCGTTGTTTTCTTGAAGCGTTACATAGGCCATGTCGTTGCTGGCGGTAATGTATTCAGGCTCTAAGTCTTGTGCAATAGTGGTGGCAATCACTTGGCCGTTTAAAGTACGACCACTTGGGTTAGGGAAGTGCAGCCCTTTAGCTTCAAGCTCACTTTGCATGCCGTTAAAGCTAGTAAAGTCGATGATAGTGGCGCTAGTCGCTGGTGTTCCATCAGTTACGCTAATGACAGCAATTGTGCCTTCAGGATCGTTGCTGTAATCGCCGCTTGGCTCACCTTCGTTAGCCACAATTACTTTGCTGCCATCAGGCGTGAAAGTAACCATATCTGGCAAGTTTCCTACTTCAACAGCACTTAGGAATACTGGAGTGCCAGCGTTTAAACCATTGTAGAAAACAATGAAACCATTGTTGGCTTGCGCGTCGGCTTCAATGGCTACTGCCATTAAATCATTATGCACGGCAATGCTGTTGGCTCCGCCCAGAGCAACGCCATTGGCTTCGGTTGGTAAAGTTAGTGGGGTTGCGCTTAGGTTAGTATCGCTAGTTGGAGCACTTAATTGCTCAGAGCTAAGGCCAGAGGCATCAATCATCTCAACCGTTGCGTCAGAGCTATTAATGGCATAAATAGTTTGAGTAGCAGCGTGGTATTGCAGGATCTCTGCAGCACCGTCTGGGTTTAATACTGCACGACCAACCGGATTAAGCATGATGCTGCTAACAGCATCTGCACCAGGCTCACCGTTTAAACCATTTTGACCATCGTCACTACTACACGCTGTTAATGTTAGGCTAGAAATTACTGCCAATGAAACCAAGCTCTTCTTGAGCATCATGTTATATCCCTATAAATAGTTACAAATCGAAGGGCATTTTGTGTACTCAATGTGACTTTACGATGACGAAAATATGACAATCAATGAAATATTCCAATAAGGTAACGCGTGAACTTAAGCCTGAAAAATGTAGCGGTTCCTGCTGTATAAGTAATTGAATCTAAGAACTATTCTACCTGATCTATTTCACGCTTTAGTTTGATAAAGGTGGAACGATTGTGCTTTTCGTTTGATCTAAGCAAATTTGCCAGCCGTAACCTTTCTCGAAACCTACGCAACTTAAGCTTGAAGGAAAGAGACAATGATTAAACGAATTGCAAGTGTATTTACTTTGATTATCACAACAATGACATTCTCGATGTTGGCTCAAGCTGGTCATCACGGCATGAAAAAGGACATTGTTGATGTAGCCGTCGAGAATGGCTCTTTTAATACTTTAGTTACCGCTGTGAAAGCCGCTGGATTGGTTGATACCTTAAAGGGAGATGGGCCTTTTACTGTGTTTGCTCCTACCGATGAAGCCTTCGCAAAATTGCCTGAAGGAACCGTGGAAATGTTACTCATGCCTGAGAACAAAGATAAGTTAATCGCCGTGCTTACTTACCATGTTGTAGCTGGAAAAGTCATGGCAGCCGATGTAGTTAACATTGATAGCGCTACAACCGTTCAAGGAGGAATGTTAGCTATTAGTACTAGCGGTGAATCGGTAATGATTAATAACGCAAAGGTAGTGGCTGCAGACGTAAAAGCTAGCAACGGTGTGATTCATGTTGTCGACACCGTATTGTTACCAAAATAGGCGTATCGGCAGGGCATAAATTAAACCCTGCCTAGTTTCTGGAATAAAGCCGCTCTTAAAGGTTTGCTAAACGCTGCTTAGCTTTTTGACCACTTGATTCATGGTGTAGTGAACAAACTGAGCGCCTAATTCGGTGAGTTGATAGGGTTTGGTTTCTTCAAAAGCAGATTCTAAGAGCGGGCTTGCTGGTTTTCTAACTTTACCTTTGCTTGACTGTTTTACAAAGTCGCCCTCATAGGTGGTTTCTCTAGTTTGCCTAATCACTCCACCTGCACTTAAATCTCTAATAAGCAACTTAAACAGATCGGCTTCTGCGCTATCTTCACGTGGCATTTCTTCACTTACCGACTGCCAAATGGCTAATCGGGTTATTCCCTTGCTTTGGTAAATAGCGCGGATCACCTTAAAGTGGATTTCGTGGTATTTATCGAGCCAGTCATTAAACAAGCGAATTTGGTCATCAGGGCAAAGAGGAGAAGCCGCAGCGTTAGATATTAGGTTCACCACGTAATCACGTTTTTCTTGTGTTTCTGCAGCATCCCAAGACTTAAACGCTCTGCGTATTAATGCTAAATAGGCGTCTGATTGAATCCGAGATTTATTGGTAGCATGCACCGACTCTAATCGATACGCCATTTCATCTAGAGTTAACATCAGTTGGTTAACTTTTTGCTGGTGGATTTTGAGCCATTCTTCATGCAGTTCGTTAACTCTACCTTGCTCGTTTTCTCCATGAATGGAGGCGCTGCTTGCCAGTACTTGGCCAACCCAAGGTATCGCCGACATGGCATTAGCAACAATGCGGCAATACTTAGTCCATTGGCCTCGATCTTTTAAAATGGCCAATTCGTAAGCAATAAACTCTTCGTTTCTTTCTTCTAGAGGCTTGTTTGTGTCTTCCATGACGAAACCTTGTAAGCGCTAAGTATTAATGTGGAATAACAATGGCTTGCTAAACCAAGTGCTACTTTGATTTCTTCTTTGTTTTTTATCAATAGCTAAAGGTGATTTTGTTAACTCAGTTCAAGATTGAGTTTCTAGCAGAAGCAGGGCAACATAAGCGGGTTGTTTCGTAATTGGAGCATCAATAATTCTCAGGGCGGGGTGCAATTCCCCACCGGCGGTAGTTAGTGTGTCGTTAGCAAACGAGACAGTAAAAGCCCGCGAGCGCCCAACAGTGGTTGGGGTCAGCAGATCTGGTGACTTAACTTAATGAGTTAATAGTCCAGAGCCGACGGTAATTTGCAGCGTAGCTGTAATAAGTCCGGATGGAAGAGAATCTAGTATCACTTAGTTGCTTTATATTGTTAAAGCAAAGTACTTGGCTGTGGCTGAGCACTTAGTGATGCCGATAACAACGTCATTCCTATTGGTGTGGCGCTATTCCTGTGTGCCCTGATTCTGGAAAACTTAATGTTGTACCTTAAGGAATTAAACCATGAATCAGTCTCTACTTGCCGAATATGGCAATCCTATTGAACGTGTTAACGCCGCACTTAACGCTTTGCGTGATGGCAAAGGTGTGTTGGTGGTTGACGATGAAGACCGTGAAAACGAAGGCGATTTAATCTTTGCCGCCGAAACCCTTACTAATGCTCAAATGGCCATGTTGATCCGTGAATGTAGCGGCATTGTCTGTTTATGTTTAACTGACGATAAAGTTAAACAGCTCGATTTACCCCCTATGGTTAGTGATAACTCTAGCCAATTTGGCACCGCGTTTACCGTAAGCATTGAAGCCAAACAAGGGGTCACCACAGGGGTGTCGGCTGCCGATCGCGTTACTACCATTAAAACTGCCATTGCCGATAACGCTAAACCCAGTGACTTAGCCCGGCCTGGCCATGTTTACCCCTTGCGTGCCCAACCGGGTGGAGTATTAACCAGGCGAGGACATACCGAAGGTACGGTAGATCTAATGAGCTTGGCGGGCTTAAAACCTGCCGGAGTATTGTGTGAAGTGACCATGCCAGATGGCACCATGGCGCGTCTTCCTCAGATCGTTAACTTTGCCAGGCAGCATGCCATGCCAGTGTGTAGTATTGAAGATATTGTGGAGTATCGCAAAGCGTTAGTTAGCAAGGCTAGCTGAGCTCAAATTGTATAAGAGGCTTAAGGGCCTCTTTGTTACTTGGCTTTCCTTTCCCTTTTCTAAGTACATTGCGATGCGCGACGAATATTTCCAACGTAACTTTGCAGCCAAGTTTACCTTTACGCGCGCAGCTAACTCTTCACTCCAAGTTAAACATATAAGCTAAATTAATCTTACTATTTACCTCTATCACATATATTGCGCTTACTTATTTAGCTTATTTTTACACTGTGTTTATATACTATTGATATATATCTTTTTATTTCCATTGCCGGAGAACTATTTATAGGGAGGTAAAGCAATGAGCAATAAATTGGCATGCCTTGTCACTGCGCTTTTGGCCTTTTGGATGCTGGTTGGATGTTCTAACAACAGCACAAAAGACTGCGATAACGTAGCAGGTACTTGGCAGTTAGTTGTTGATGTTGATGATTACGAATGCAACGGTTTAGGCCAACGCTATAAACAAGTATTTGAGGTGTCTCAGAATCAATGTCAGTTAAGTATAGAAGGAGGTAGTACCGGCATAATAAGCCAGGGAAAGATTACTTGGACATCGCCTAGTACTGAAATAGACGGTGGGACGCTTAGCTACTCCTCAGCCTATAGCGAAGTAAACAACAAAGAAATAACTGGCGCTTATGATTGGCAATGGAGTAACGACAGTTTCAGTTGTTCTGGTACTGTCACTGCTAAAGGGCATATCTTAACAGAGCAACAAGCTGCTAACGCTAAATTGGGAGAAACTGCCATACAGCTTGAGCATCCCTTACTTTCCCCCAGCGAGAATACTGTTGCTCATACTTTTACCGTGGAAGCAAAAAATGCAAGACAGGTTTACTTAGCCGGAGAAATGAGTGATTGGCGAAGTAAGGTGCTTGTTATGCAGCCAAGCGAAGCAGACCACTGGTCTATCACCTTGTACTTAAAACCAGGGGCATGGCAATACAAATTTGTGATAGACGGGGTGTGGGTGGCCGACCAGCAAAACCCGCAATCGGTGCCCGATGGCTACGGTGGCGTTAATTCTGTATTTGTTATTGGCGAAGAGGATGCGCTGTTAATAGCTCAGCCAGGGATTACTCATGGCAGCATTGTTGAAGCCGAGTTTAAGAGTGACAGCTTAAATCAAGCCAGCCCATATGCCGTGTACTTGCCGCCTGGTTACCAAACATCTAAGCAAGATTATCCAGTATTGATGCTATTGCATGGTTATGGTCAAGATTATAAGCAGTGGGTTATAGACGGTAAGATTCAACACTTAATGGATAACATGATTGCCAATAAGAGTATTGAGCCGTTTATTGTGTTAATGCCTTCTGCAGGAACTAGCTATTACAAAGGGCAGCATGAAAGTTTCATTATGCAGGAGCTGCTGCCTCATGTTGCTGAGCAATATAAAGTTAAAGCAGGGCCTGATTATAGAGCTATTAGTGGCATATCAATGGGTGGCGCAGGTGCGTTTTATTTAGCGCATAAGTACCCAAAGCAATTTGGCCTTTCGTTGCCGCTTAGTGGTTATTTTGATATGGAAATGTATCCCAGTTTTAGTTGGCAAAACTTCACGTTAGATGCTGAACTTACTCTGTTTTGTGGAGAAGATGACTCAATCAGTTACCCTTCTAATCAACGTTTAGTTGAACAACTTAATCAGCAGGGAGTTGAGTTTTCTTACTTGACCGTTGAGGGAGGGCATACTTGGCGTTATTGGAATAGTATTTCAGAACAAGTGCTTAAGCAGGTATCATCGTTTTTCGCACGATAAAATAAAAGGGGCCCTAAGGCCCCTAATCGATTTATGCGTTTAGTACTATTGTTGTTTTGTAGGTGTAAACACCTTTTTGTCAGTATAGACAAGTTGTGACAAAAGTAACTCGCAATATGCTTATTTCAGGTGGTTTTTCCAAATACTGTGATCAGCATACTACCCAAGGGGTAGTATGTCGTGGTAGAGCTTTTGCTCTATTGTTGTAAGTGCTTATTTTTAAAACACTAGAAGCGTTCTGGTCCTGCTGGTTTATTACCCAGAATATCATCCACTTGCTGCCAAACTTGCTGATTTAAGCTGCTGCTGTTGGTTAGTGCTTGCAAGTTATCTTCAAGCTGTTCCAGTTTAGATACGCCCAAAATCACGCTGCTTACATTGGGAGTGCGTAAACACCAGTTTAAGGCCAAGTGGTGTAATGGCATGTCTAGTTGCTGGGCGAGCTGGTTTAGCTGGGCGATTTGCTCAAGTTTGTTGTTTTCACCAATTAACATGTCGCGCAACCATTCATAGCCAGGCAAACTTAAGCGGCTATTCTCTGGCACCCCATTCAGGTATTTGCCAGTGAGCAAGCCACTCGCTAATGGAGAAAAAATAGTGGTGCCTAGTCCAGTTAAAGAATAAAGCGGCAGGTACTCGGCTTCTACTTTGTCACGAACCATCATGTTGTATTGTGGTTGCTCCATTACTGGGGCATGTAAGTTTTCGGCTTTAGCCACTGCCCATGCTTCGGTAATTTGTTGGGCGCTCCACTCCGATGTGCCCCAATACATTACTTTGCCTTGGCTAACCAAGTCATGCATAGCTCGCACAGTTTCGTATATTGGCGTATCAATATCTGGGCGGTGGCAATAAAACAAATCTAAATAATCTACTCGTAATCTGGCCAGAGCAGCGTGGCAAGCATCAAACACATGTTTGCGGCTTAGACCTCGTTGGGTGGGCTTGTCGCCTCCCCAAAATACTTTGCTAGACACAACAAAGCTGTCGCGTGACCAGCCAAGCTGTTCGATGGCTTGGCCCATTAAGCGCTCACTTTCACCGCTTTCGTAGCCTTCGGCATTATCGTAAAAATTGATACCAGCATCATAAGCCCTTGCCATGATCTGCTTAGCCGCTGATAAATCCACTTGTTTACCAAAGGTTACCCACGAGCCTAAGCCAAATTCACTAACTTGCAGGCCGCTGCGGCCTAAACGACGATATTGCATATTACACCTACTTAAATAGAGGAAATTGGCACCAGTATAGAGCGTAGCTAAAGCATGAAAAAAGATCGTAAAAGCAAAAATACTGTTTGATATAACATACAAACTCTAATTTTTGAGTATTATTGTTTACAACTAAACGCGTGGATGGGTGATAGTGTCTAAGAATCATAAAAAGTTGGAGCGCTTGTTGCTGTTTTATGAAGTTGCTCAGCATTTGAGCTTTTCTAAAGCTGCTGAGCATTTAGCTATTTCGCGTAGTTATTTGTCTCAGCAAATTCGCAGCTTGGAGCAAGATTTACAAACTCAGTTATTAATACGAACTACCCGTAAGGTGCGCTTAACGACCGAAGGGCACAAAGTGTTTGTGCAAGCGCAAGCTATGCACCACGGATTGTTAGACCTAGAGCGCGAGCTTGAACACAGTGGTGATAAGGTTGCAGGTATCTTGCGCTTAACCGCTCCAGCGGCCTTTGCCGATAGCTTCTTGGCCGATGTGTGTTATCAGTTCTCGCAGCGTTATTCAGAAGTGAGCTTTGAAATTGATGTAGGCCACCACTTAGAAGATTTGCACGAACGAAACTTTGATTTGGCCATTAGGGTAACCACAAAGCCTCCAGAAAACATGGTGGCACGTAAGCTTATGCCATATTGCCATTGGGTGGTTGCCTCACCTGAGTACTTATCGGCTAACGGACAACCCACTCAACCCAGTGATTTAGCAAATTTGCAGTGTTTAGCATTTCCAAGTTGGCGCAATTGGCAGTTTGTAAAAGCAGGGAAAGTTGAAGAAATTGAAGCAAAAGGGCAGTTTGCGGTAAACGACAACAATATTTTGATTAAGGCTGCACTAAATCATCAAGGGGTCACTAGGGTGCCTGAGCATTTGTTGTGGCAATTAGTCAGAGAGGGACGTTTGCAGCGTGTGCTTAGTGACTACCAAGTAGAGCAGCGGCAGGTGTGGATGCTTTACCCACCTAAAATTGAACACTCTTCTCGCTTGCAGCATTTTGTGGCTTTTTTGCAGCAGTACCTTAGCCAAGTTAGGCCCTAGATAGCTTATGGCCAGATTTGTGTTTTGCTTTTAGCTGCGGTGCTTATGCGTTTTGTGAACAGTGGTTTTGAGGAGGACTCAAAACCACTGTTAGATGAAGGTTTAAGCGACGTTTTTACTTAAACCTTTATGGCTTTGCTTTAAGACAAATTCAATTTTTCGCTGTTCCATATCTACTCGAGCAATGGTTACCGAGATGGCTTGGCCAATGCTATAGCTTTTACGGCTGTTTTCACCAGTTAAACGTTGCTTGTTGGCATCGTAATGGTAGAAATCGCCTTTTAAAGCAGAAATATGAATACTGCCTTCAACCTGAGTAGCAGGCAATTCTACAAACAACCCAAAGCCGTTTACGCCACTTACAATGCCTTCAAAGCTCTCACCCACTTGGTCTTGCATGTATTCGCATTTAAGCCAAGCATCAACATCCCAGCTGGCTTCATCGGCGCGGCGAGATACTAACGAACAATGCTCTGCCAACATCAACATTTGCGCGGTGTCGTAAGGATAGCTTTGTTCAATGGTTAGTGGCGTAGCACCTTTTAGGCGCTGCACAGGATCAAACCCTTTACCACTTAGGCTCTTAAGGGCACGCTTCATGATGCCACCAGACTCTTTGCTGCGAATGATTGAGCGAATAGCGCGATGCACCAATAAGTCGGGGTAGCGGCGAATTGGAGAGGTAAAGTGAGCGTAAGCATCAAAAGACAAACCAAAGTGGCCTTCGTTTTCTGGGGTGTAAATGGCTTGGCTCATAGAGCGCAGCATCACCGTTTGAATAATGCTGGCATCTTCTCGCTCACTAATGCTGCTTAATAGCTGGTTATAATCTGCTGGGCTTGGCTTGTCGCCGCCCGCAAGGTTAAGACCTAATTCGCCTAAAAAGCTACGTAAAGCGCTTAGTTTTTTCTCTTTTGGCCCACGGTGTACCCGGTATAAGGCGGGAATGTTTAACTGCTCTAGAAAACGAGCTGTAGCTACGTTTGCACACAGCATACATTCTTCAATTAGTTTATGAGCGTCGTTACGTACCAGTGGCACTATGCGTTCAATTTTACGTTGCGGATTAAACTCAAACTGACTTTCGTTAGTTTCAAAGTCAATAGCGCCACGTTTTGCCCGTGCTACCTTCAGCACTTGATATAAGCTATGTAGCTGCTGCAGGTGCGGTAATACTTCGGCAAACTGCTGAGTGAGCTGCTGTCCCTCGTTGCTATTTGCGTCTTCTAACATAGTGCCTACTTGGCTATAAGTAAGGCGAGCATGAGAGTGTATAAGCCCTTCACAAAACTGAAAACTGGCTAACTCACCGGCGCTGTTTATGGTCATGTCGCACACCATTACTAAGCGGTCAACGTGAGGGTTTAACGAACACAAGCCGTTGGATATCGCCTCTGGCAACATCGGAACGACGTGCCCAGGAAAGTACACCGAGGTGCCGCGTTTTTGGGCTTCTATATCTAAGGCACTGTTAGGCTGAATGTAGTGTGATACATCGGCAATCGCCACCAGTAAGCGCCAGTTGCCGTTGCTTAGCGGCTCTGCATACACAGCATCGTCGAAGTCTTTGGCATCTTCACCATCAATAGTGACAAAAGGCGTTGCGGTGAAATCTACTCGGTGTAGTTTATCTCGCGCGGCCACTTCTGGGGCTAATTGTTTGGCTTGGGCTAGTGCTTCTTCAGGCCATACAAAGGGAATATCGTGGCTACGGATCGCAAGGTTGATTTCCATGCCCGGCGCCATAGGATCACCAATCACTTCACTAATATGGGCGATGGCATTGTCACGTTTATGTGGGTAGCTAATTAGCTCTGCAGTCACGTATTGGCCATGCTTAGCACCTAAGGTTTTCTCTGCTGGTATTTCAATGATCTGGCTAATTTTTTGGTTGTCTGGCTGCAGGCTAAAGTGGCCATTGCTTTCAACCAACTTACCAATGATTTGCTGGGTGTTCTTTTCCAGTATTTTAATCACTCGCGCTTCTTCACGACCGCGATTATTAAAGCCATTTGGCAGCGCTTGAATAAGGTCGCCATCAAATACTTTGCTCATTTGCGAGCTATGTAATACAAAGTCGGTGTCGTAGCCTTCACATTTTAAGAAGCCAAACCCTTCACGGTGACCGATCACTTTACCTACCAAATACTCACTGTCGTCTACTGGCCAGTAATTGCGTTTACGGTCGCTATGTAATTGACCATCGCGGCTCATCGCAATTAAACGGCGGCGCAGGGCTTCTAGATCGTTTTCACTGTCTAGGTTTAGGGCTACCGCTATTTGTTCGCGGTTAAGTGCTTGGCCTTGCTGATCGAGCAGCGCAATAATCGCGTCGCGGTCGGGAATGGGATTAGCATATTGTTGCTCTTTAGAGCTTGAGTGTTTACTCATAGTTATTGTTCTCTGTTAATAGGGCCAATAACCTTGCTCTAGGGAAATCATGAAATGTTTTAAGTATGCAGTTCAGATATAACTCTCAAGGTTGTTAGGCCTGGGCGCTTGCTTTAAAGCAAGTCGCTAAAATTTGTTACTTGCTGGCGCCATTAGCTGGCCTTGCAAGTGATGTAGTTGGTCTGACTTATAAGCCGCTTATGTGACACATAGATGACAGACAATCATATAGTTGCCGAAAGGCAAGATTGGAAAAACAAGCTTGAATTTAAAACGACGAAACGAAGGTTAAAAGAAGGCAACCTTAAAGCGGAGTTCAAAAAATAGACTGAATTTCTAATGGCCGCCACTTTATAGACTTGTGGCGGAAAGTCAACTTTTGTCGCTTTAAGACCTATCGCCTATTGTTGAAACAAGCTTGGGTGAGCAAACTGCACTAGTGCCAGCAGCATGGCATGCACATAGTTATCTTCGCGGGTTGCTAAGCCATTGGTGAGTAGTCCAATGGCGCCGCCTTTTTGCTTAATATTCTTAGTATTAAACAGTTTGTCCATTAGTGGGCCAAGTTCCTCACCTTGCTCTAGCGCTTGATAAACGCTTGGCGGAAGGGGCATGTTGGCCCCACGCCCTACCGAAAGGTGCTCACCACGTGCGATTGCCACATAAGCAAACGTAGCGGGGCCATCTTCAAACATATCCACACCACCCTCAATTGCGGCATAAAAATCGGCAGTTTGGTACTGCTGGCAGTAACGTAGGCGATTTACTGCACCATCGCGAGTCTGCTGAGTGGTTATGGGTTGTTCGGGTACTAGAGAGGGAGCGTCAATGCCTTGGCAGTCAATCTCTGCATCTGGGTAATACATCGCGAGGGCTTTAGCAACTGCTCGCACTTTGACTGGGTTACGCGACCCTACCACTACTTTAATACTTTGCTCTGACATGTTTACTGTTCTTCAATTTAGTTGGAAAAGGCGAGGCCCTGATTTAGCAAGTGGCCAAGTTATATAGCCAGTTGCTCGGCGATGCTGCCACATGCCACTCGTGAGTCGATGATTCGGCCATCTCGCTGTGGATCGCTACCGGGGCGAATGTCCCAGTTTAACTGGTACTTTTGATTGATCATTTGCACCAGTTGGTAGAAAGACAAGCCTTGCTCATTACCGCCTACATGATATATCCCCGGTTTGGCTTGCTTAGCCAAAGTGACTAAGCACTGCATGCTATGTTCAACAAAGGCCACGGCTGGTAACCACTCGGTGCTAGCAGCCAAGTAACCTTTCTCAGCATGCATATCTCTAACATGTGTAAGTAGGTTATCTTGCTCGAAGTTGTCGAACATTTGCCAGCCTAGGCGAGCAATAATGGTATTGGGGTTAGCGGCAAGGGCTGCCTGTTCACAGCTTATTTTGTATAGCCCATAATCATTTACCGCATCTGCGGGATGCTCTGGGGTGAAAGGGCCGGTGCTCTCTGGGTTAAATACACTTTCGGTGCTGGTAAATAGCATTGGAATATTTTGTTCACCAGCAATGCCAGCCAGACAAGCCAGCCACTCTTCGGGCCCTGTAGCTAAGTGAAATATTGCATCGATGTGGTTGCCGCGAACATAGCCTAGCTGCTGCGCGCGGTTGGTAATGTCTAGCTCTTGGCGATTAAAGCCATGTACTGCAATGCCTTGCTTGTCTAGCGCTTGTTTAAGGTAAGGTGCAAGTCGACCATTTAGACCGGTTACTAATACGTTTTGCATTGCATAATCTCATCACTTTCTAAGAAGTGGCTATTATGCGGTCAGACGGCGTTAAGCGCTAGAGTAGGGCAAATTTAGTTAGCCAGTATTTGTTCTACTTTGTCTTCTTGTAGCCAGCTAATGCAGTAGCGAATAGAGCCGGAAGGTGGGACATTTTTAGCGCCAGCTTCAGCTTCGGCGTATACCGCTTCAAAGTGTTCGGTAGGTAGTACGCTGTACTGGTAGAACACTTCCATTTCTTCGCGTAAGCCATTTAGCGTGGCGGCCGGAGTGGGATCGATTTTGGCTTGAATGTGGTACATGCAAGCGGCAAAAGCATAGTTTTTAAGCGCAGGAAGCTCAGAGCTATCAATGCTTTCATTGGCCACACTGGCTTGAGAACTAAGTAAAATAACAGCGGCACTAACTATGTGTTTTAATTTCATTGTTACCTTATATATCTAATAGCAATTGCCGTTAAATATGATTTAAATCCATTTACTGTGGCCCAAAAATTATCCCAAGCAATGATACTTGTCAAACTAACAAATTGAGATTTTAGGCTTGAAATTATTATTTAATTCGTCATGTAAATTTTAATATTTGTGGTTTGTTAATAAACATGATCGCTTAAAGTATGCTTATTAACATTAATGCTAAATTATGAAATCGTTTACTTGGCGTTAGTTTTAATTGACTGAAATTTAAAGATTTATGTTTAAAGTATGATGTTTGGCTGCTTTTCACAGAATTTGCGTAAATAATAGCCACTTAAACTAACAATTAAATAAAAATAACCCTCTGTTGAAATCGATGTCATTTTTATTATTTACTGATTACATAATTAATTTCCTGATACTCAAGAAGTGAAAATGCTGTCATTTTTACGTCTGCTTTATATTGTGAGTTTTTTCACAAAACTGTCGCAGATTGCACTGCGGAAAATAGCTGGTATAAAACGCAGAAATTACTTTTATCAATAATTGTGAGAAGAAAAATGCGTAATGTTTTAATCAGCTCAGTTGCACTAGTGTTCGGTTTAGGTCTTAGCGTAACTACAGTTGCTGCCGAACAACCAAGCAGCAAGCCAGCGCTTAGCGAATTCGATAAAAATGCAGAGTATTACAATAAAAGCCTAGTAAAAGATGGCTACCGCTTTGGTTGCCGTGTGCACGACGACAACGGCAAATGCACTAAGTTACAGTGGAAGAAACTGTAATAAATAAGCGGGCGAGCTTAACGCTATTAAGCTCGCGCTAAGGCTTGCTGTAAGAGAATCTTTGCCTGTTCGCCAACAATTTTGATGGCTTGCTCTATGCGCTCACTGGGTTTGTTGGCGTAACTTATGCGTAAACAGTTTTGATATTTGCCAGCTGCAGAAAACAAGCTGCCAGCCGCGATACCAATGTTAAACGGCTTTAAGTTTTCGTTTAGCACCAAGCTGTCGATTGACTCTGGTAACTCTACCCACAAAAAGAATCCGCCTTTAGGAAAGCTCATTTTACTGCCGCTAGGAAAGTAGCGCTGTACCCAATGGAGCATCAAATCGCGCCTTGCTTGATACTGCTGCTTTGCCAGTCTGAGGTGTTTTTCGTAGTGCCCTTGCTCGATAAAATCGGCCACTGCCAGCAGGGGTAAGCTGTTAGCGCCCAGTGAGGTAACAAATTTTAAGTGAGTGAGCATTTGCCCATAACGGCCAGGTGCTACCCAGCCCACACGCAAGCCTGGGGCAATGGTTTTAGAAAACGACGAGCAAAACAACACTCTATCTTGGCTATCGTAGGACTTTAAACTGCGCGGGCGAGGTGTTTGGTAATAGCCGTCGCCTAGAATGTCGTCCTCAATAATGGCGAAATCGTACTTCTCGGCCATTTTAAGCAGCTTTAGTTTGTTCTTTTCGGGCATCACATAACCCAAAGGGTTATTAGATGTTGGGATTAGTTGCAGCACTTTGATTGGCCACTGCTCTAGAGCAAGTTCTAGGGCGGGCAAACTTATGCCGGTTTCTGGATGGGTTGGGATCTCAATAACTTTCAATTGGTTAGATTGAATCGCCTGCATCGAGCCATAAAAGTTGGGTGAATCAATCGCCACAATATCACCAGGCTGGGTGAGTGCTTTTAAACTTAACGATAGTGCTTCCTGGCAACCGGCGGTAATTTGGATGTTATCGGGATGAATATGACAACCAGAGTTCTGCATTAGGCGAGCAATTTGCACCCGTAACTTAAACAAACCATTGCCTTTTGAGCAGCTAAAAACTTGTTTGCTTTGATACTTAATATTGTCGCTAAGTAAGCGCTGCAATGGTTTTAAACTGCTTAACTCTGTATCAGGTGAGCCTCTGCCTAAGGCGAGAAAGTGACTATTGCTTTCTGTCATCATAAGCTCTAACACCGCTTGCCAATTGTCGATCGGCACAGGGCGTTGCTCTGGTTGGCTGGTTTCTGGCAGCTGTGCGGTGCTTGGAGGTTGTTGAACATAATAACCCGACTTGAGCTTACTGCGAACAAAACCGGCATCTTCTAACAATCGATAACTCTCTTGCACCGTAGAAATACTTACCCCTCTCGCCTTACTCATCTCGCGAATAGAAGGCAGCTTTTGGCCAACCGGGTAATAGGCTTGAGAGATTTGTTCCTTAAGTTCTTGTGCAAATTGCTCGTAGAGGGTCATTGGCAACTCCTTAGCCAAAACATCGTTCATTAATAACACAGAGGAATACAGTTAAGCAAAGTTGCGTAGCAAAGCAGTACAGATTGAACATTAACAAGCATTACAGATAGCTATTTGCGGCATCTGTAATGGAAAAATTCTTATATTCTGAATCTGTAAGCTTGCTTGTTCAAAATTTAAGCTAGAGGGGTAGCTGATTAAAACAAGGAGCGGAATATGCAGATACAAGTTTCTTTCCATATGGGGTTTCATGCACTGATTAAGCGCCTTGCCCTGTATCGAGCACGTCGCCGCAGTCGCAGAGCTTTGCTAGCCTTGAATGACGAGTTGCTCAAAGATATTGGTTTAAGCCGAGCGCAAGCCTTAGCTGAAGGCAGTAAACCTTTTTGGCAAGCAGGTAACGCTGGGCGTAGCCATAGTGACAAAAATAATCGGCAAAGCAGCGGGCATAAGTTTACTCAAAAACTAAAGGCTTAAGCGATGCTAGGCAGCTTTGTTACTTTAGCTGCCTTATCTCTAGGTGTTACGCACGTGCGTAAAGCTAACGGTACTGACACCACAGTTAATAGATTTACATTAAAGCCACTTTTCCTCTATGGTTTAGCCTTAGCAGAGAGATTTTTTCAAGGATGTTATGCGCTTGCTCAGCGCAGTAATAGTGAATCATCATCTGCTTGTTACCCTTCATGGAAGAAAGGAATAAATGTATGAGTAAGGTGTTATCTAGCAAACTGGCTCGTTTAGGCATCATATTGTTGGTGCTGCTAGTGGTGTATTTATTGATGCTACTAAGCAGTGACAAGGTGAAGAGCATTACCGATGCCTTAACGCCGCCTAATTTGCCCGAGCTGCAAGTTGTTCACCAAGATGGCTCTTGGCTAAAACAGTATTGGCCAGAGCAAAACTGGGGCAGCAAAGGTGATTATGTTAGTGATGATGCTAGGAAGTACCATCACATTTCCCAAGGTACTCGCACCATTCCCATTCCTTACCAATGGTTTGTGAGTTTAGAGCAACCCAGCGGCTCACTTTGGTCTTTGCTGTTGCTAAACGGTTTTTCTGATAATGGCTTGCTTTCGGCAAACGAGTTTTTGCTGCGTTTTGGCTTTATTCGTTCACAAGTTACTGAGCAAAATCCCGATGGTTTACCTATTGGTTTTGCTCGCACCGATTCCGTTAATTTGCCTGGTTATCCAACCCGTACCGCGGGCATTGGTTTTACTTGTGCGGCTTGTCATACCGGCCACTTTATTCATGGGGAAGGGGAGAACAAAACCGAGTATGTGATTGATGGCGCTCCCGCCACCACCGACTTAAGTTTGCTTACCGAAACTTTAGCCGCTGCGCTGGGGCAAACTTTGCTTTCGAGTAAGTTACCCATTTTAGATGGGCGATTTGACCGCTTTGCTCGCCGAGTGCTTGGTGCTAGTTATAGCCCAGCCAACAAGCTGTCTTTGGCTGAAGAGTTAGCCAGCATTGTTGCAGCTAGCGAAGGGCAGCAAGATGTTATTCAAGTAAACGAAGGCTTTATGCGCTTAGATGCGCTAAACCGCATTGGTAACCAGGTATTTGCCGAGAACATTAATCGCCGTGAAAATTACCACGCGATAAATGCGCCAGTTAATTATCCGCATTTATGGAGCGCTTCTTGGTTTAACTGGGTGCAGTACGATGCTTCAATTATGAGCCCGCTGATTCGCAATGCGGGCGAAGCGATGGGGGTAAATGCCTACGTGGATATGCAAAGCGCTATGGATGACAATCGCTTTAGCTCGTCAATCCCAATGCAAAACTTAGTGTGGCTAGAACACTTTCTTGGTGGCGAACAACCTAGCCAAACTAAGGGCTTTTCCGGTTTACAGCCACCTAAGTGGCAATTTGGCCCAATAGATCAACAAAAAGCCGAGCTTGGGGCATCACTTTATCAAGCTAAGTGTCAGGGCTGCCATTTACCGCCCTTAGACAGCCAAGAGATTTGGCAAGAGCAATACTTTTCACCGATTGTTTATCATCAAAATGGCGAGCAAAAACAAACCGCAGAAAAAGTACTGCAACTTAAGCTTATTGATTTGTCGCAAGTTGGGACCGATCCTGCTCAGGCAAATGTATTGGCTACTCGCACCTTAAGCACGGCTGGAGTAAGCAATGTAGCTGCTGCGAACGTGACTCCAGGTTTAGGCATTGATGAAACAATTTGTGGCGAAAACCCTAACCAGCTTTATGGCAGCCAAATGGTTGGCGCTAACTATTGGAAGAAAAATAACGCTGCGAAGAAAAAAGCAGCCCAGCTGGTGGACTTGCCGGTAAACGATAGCGGCGAAGTATTATTTGGCTTAGCGCTGGGCGCCATAGTGCAGGAAACCGTTAACGCTTGGTTTAAACAACAGGGCGTGAGTGATAAAGCCCTACAAGCTGAGTTTGAAGGAGGACGCCCCAACTGTATTCGAGTCACTTCTGGCTATAAAGCTCGCCCACTGAATGGTGTTTGGGCTACTGCGCCATTTTTGCATAACGGTTCTGTAGCAACATTGCGTGATTTGCTTTGCCCAGAGGGAGGCGAGCGTCCTAAGTATTTGCAGTTGGGTAACATTGGCTATGACGCGGTGAATCTAGGATTACAGCAGCCTGAAGGTTTTGAAAAAGTGGCTAACAAAGCGCTGAGAAAAGGTCAGCAATATACCGCTGAAGGCTACTTTATCTTAGATACTTCAATACCGGGTAATCATAACAGTGGCCATCACTTCTCAGATTTATACGATCCTGGTAAACATTATTTGGATCAACCTAAAGGGGTGATTGGCACTGCCTTTGATTCGCAGCAATGTGACGCGATACTTGAGTACCTAAAAACGATCTAATCTATGTAGGTGCTTATGATTGCACTTAGAACTCTGTATTGTTCTCAATAAAAAAGGGCCCTCAGGCCCTTTTTTTATAAGCATTGGATTTATAGCGCGGCGTTTAGGATTTCGCGGCTAACCTCTAAAGTAATTTTTTTATCTTCACCTAAAGCCACCATTTGGTGTTGCTCTAACTTAGTCAACAAAACCTCTACATCGCTAGCGCCTAGTTCGATGTCACTTAAGCGCACTGGAACTTGCATGCTACGGAAGAAGGCTTCGGTAGCGGCAATCGCTTGATCGATGCGTTGCTGCTTGTCGCCTTCGCTTATGCCCCAAATACGTTCTGCGTATTGCAGCAATTTGTCGGCTTTTGCTTCACGGCGAATTTTCATTACCGCAGGTAAAGTTATCGACAAGCTACGTGCGTGGTCAACGCCATAAGCGGCGGTTAACTCGTGGCCCAACATGTGGCTTGCCCAATCTTGCGGCACGCCAGCACCAATTAAGCCGTTTAAGGCCATGGTGGCTGCCCACATAATGTTAGCGCGAACCTCTAAGTCTTTGCTGCTCTCTTCGGCAAGTGCTTTTGGGCCTTCTTCAATTAAAGTGAGTAAAATGCCTTCGGCAAAGCGATCTTGGATTTTGGCGTTTACCGGATAAGTGAGGTATTGCTCCATTACGTGAACAAAAGCATCTACCACACCATTGCTTACTTGGCGGGGCGATAAACTTAAGGTTACGCTTGGGTCTAAAACTGCAAACTTAGGGCGCACTGCTAGGGCATAAAAAGGTAATTTAGTGCCGTCACGGGTGACCACTGCTGCTGGGTTGGTTTCTGAGCCAGTGGCTGGCAAGGTGAGCACTGCTCCTAATGGCAAGGCTGTATCAACCGGGTGTTGCTTGGCAATAATGTCCCAAGGATCATCGCCTTGGTAACAAGCTGCAGCAGCGATAAACTTGCTGCCATCAATTACCGAGCCACCGCCTACAGCAAGAATGTAGTCAAGCCCTTCCGCTTTAATTTGTTCAACAGCACGCATAAGCGTGTGATAGCTAGGGTTAGGCTCGATGCCCGAAAACTCAGACCACTGGTGATTTTCTAAGGCCTTTGCAACTTGGTCATAAACGCCATTGCTTTTGATTGAGCCTCCACCATAGGTGACCAATACTTTGGCATCCGCCGGGATTTCGTTAGCGATGGTAGCTATTTGCCTCTCGCCAAAATGGATTTGGGTACTGTTTTGGAACGAAAAATTTAACATCATATTTCCTTCAATTAACTAGCTTGGCGATTAGGCCAAGTGTTGTAGTACTTTTTCTGCAGCCATTTCTGAAGATGCCGGATTTTGACCGGTAATCATTAAACCATCTTGAATCGCAAAAGGGTTCCAGTCGGCTACTGCTTGGTAATCTGCACCGCGGGCTTTTAACTCATCTTCTAACAAAAATGGCACCACCTCGGTAAGTTGTACTGCGGCTTCTTCACTGTTGGTAAAGCCGGTTGCTGCTTTGCCTTTTACCAGTAATTGGCCATCGGCTTGTTTTACATTTAGTAAGGCTGCGCTGGCATGGCAAACTGCTGCAACTGGTTTGTTTTGCGCAACAAAGTTCTCTAGTAGTGAGATAGATTGTGGGTTGTCGGTGAGATCCCACAATGGACCATGACCACCGGGGTAAAACACCGCATCGTAATCACCAGCATCTACGTCGGCGAGCTTAAGTGTAGTGGCTAACTGTTGTTTTGCAGCGTCGTCTTGGTCAAAGCGGCGAGTGGCATCGGTTTGAAAATCAGGGAGCTCGCTATTTGGGTCTATGGGTGGTTGGCCGCCATTAGGTGATGCTAAGGTGATGTTTGCTCCAGCATCTAAAAACACATAATAAGGGGCGGCAAATTCTTCTACCCAAAAACCAGTTTTGTGTTCGGTATTACCCAGTTGGTCGTGAGAAGTTAGAACCATTAGGATTTTCTTAGCTGTGCTCATTGGTGCATTCCTTAAAATTGATGAGTAACTATGCGATCTCGCAATAGCAATGCACCTAGTGTAGGTGGGTAAGCTCATTCCAACAATGCAGATTAAATAGACATGATTGGTAGAATAATTGATACAATTAGGAGGTGTTTTAAAAGAGAGATAGAACAATGAGCGTTAGCTTTGAACAGCTAAAAAGTATGGTGGTATTTGCACAGGTGGTGGAGCAGGGCAGTTTTAGCGCTGCCGCAAAGCATATTGGCATTACCCGCGCGGTGGTTAGTTACCACATCAAAAAGCTGGAACAGCAACTAGGGCTTAGCTTATTAAATCGCTCAACCCGAAGTTTGCATTTAACCGAGGCTGGCGAGCAATACTATCAGCGCTGTCATAACATTGCCGAGCAAGCTAAAGCCGCAAATTTACAGATAGAAAACCTTAAGCAAGAGCCGGAAGGTTCGCTGAAAATTTCTTGTCCGGTAAACGCTGGCCTACAAACTATAGTGCCAGTGATTAACGAGTTTCGCCGTTTGTATCCCAAGGTGAATATCGAGCTGGTATTAAGTGATGATGTGGTAAATATTATTCAAGATGGTTTCGACTTAGCCATCCGCGGAGCAGAGCTTAACGACTCTGGTTTGCAAGCCGCCAAGCTAACCACCTTAAGTACCTGCTTATGCGCTGCCCCAGAATACTTAAATAAGCATGGCCGGCCGACTAAACCTGCAGATTTAGATGCCCACCAATGGGTTATTTATACCGCAGGCTCAAGTACCTTACAGCTAAGCAAAGGTTCTCGTTCTTTTAGCATTAAAACCAAAGGTGGCATGAGCACCAATAATGCAGCAGTGCGTACTGCCTTTATTGAAGGTGGCCATGGCCTGGGCCGTGTTCCCTTGTACGACGCCTTGCCAAAAATACAGGCCGGAAAGCTAGAAGTGCTTATGGCTGATTATCAATTACAAGATATTGATGTGTATTGTGTTTTTCCTAAAGGCTCGGCGAGTTCTAAGAAGTTGCGTTTACTCATCGATTACTTAAAACAGAGCCTAGCAAAACAAGAATCGCTGCGAGCGCGCTAGTGATTGAAGTTACATCAAGCGTTTAAATAGGGTGGCTAAACTTAAGCAGGGCTAATGTTTTTTGCTTACGCTATTTCGATGCTTAGTTAAGCCCTTGTTGCTATTTAGTTTGTTGCGTAGGCTGGGGTAAATTTTTAGTGAGTACGCCGCTTTGTTCTTTTTTATCGCCTTAACCGCTACCTTTGCCTATGCCCTACAAGGGGTGCTAATGGCCAAGGTTTATCGCCAATCAGATCTGCTTAGTGCGGTGGCCTACCGCGGTTTAAGTTTGTTAATTAGCATGTCTCCCTTACTGCTATTGGTGCCGCTGTCTGCGTATTCTGGTTTTATTAATCATGCTGGTTGGTTGGTACTAGCGGCGGGTTTAGCCGCCTTGGCTAACTGGGCTAATGCAATAGCCTTTGTAAGGTTATCTGTGGGCATTGCTAGCGCTTTATCTATGGCATTTACGGCGCTGTTTGTCGGCTTGTTGGGCGAATTACTGTTAGATGAGCGTTTGAGTCCATTGCAATGGTTAATGGCCGGACTAACCTTACTTGCTGTGCTGCTGTTGGGAGCAAGTCAAACTCGTACTAACACTAAATCCTCGGAGAGTGCCGCTCAATACAAACCGCTTATTGGCATTGTAGCCAGTGCTTGTTATGGCGCTTTAATGTCTTGCGCGTTGATACTGGTGGCTAAAATGTCGCGCGACAGTCACCCATTTTTAGTGGGTTTTAGCTGGGAAGTGATGATTGGCGTGGTGGCTATGTTAATGGCGTTCGCGCGAGGCAAGCTTAGTGGCCAAGCCGGAATGCAAAAGGTGACAGCTGCGCAATTTAAACAGATCCTCATTTTTGCCTCACCTACGGTCATTGGCACTGGCTGCTATGCCTTAGCGATGACCTTAGGCCCCCTAGCCATTGCGGCAGCTGTGTTAAGCACTATGATGGTATTTAGTATGCTACTCGGCTGGTGGCTATTAGCGGAAAAGCCTACGCTCAAACAGTGGGCAATGATTAGCCTAGTTTGCATTAGTGTTATAGGACTAAAGCTAGTGGTTTAGGGGAAATACATGTTTGAACAAAGCTTAATAATCGCCGCGGCTTTTGGTTGTGGTTTAGTGGCTGGTATTTTTGTGGCATTTTCGAATTTCGTAATGCCTGCTTTGGCTAGGCTGAATACTCAGCAAGGTTTGGCGGCCATGCAAAGCATAAACATTACGGTGCTTAACCCTGGTTTCTTAGGCTTGTTTATGGGCACGGCAATTCTGTGTTTAGTAGTGCTTGTTTGGCAGGTATTTTTTGCCGCAACAATTAACTTATGGCTGGTGGCTGCAGGCCTTTGTTATTTACTGGGCTGCTTTACGGTGACCGCGTTTGCCAACGTACCAAGAAATAAAGCGCTGGCGCTAATTTCCGTGGATGATGCGCAAAGCGAAGCACAAAGCTTGCAGTGGCAGCAATATTTAGCGGAGTGGACCTATTGGAATCACTGGCGCAGCCTTGCTTCTGCGCTAGCGATGTTACTGTTTATGTTGGGTTCATAGTAAACCTGCTATTTGCAAAGCTGCAGTTCTATTTGCTGTTCGTGGCAACAATCTTAGTGCTTATCCCACCTAATTTAGCGCTTGTATTCGTTACTGCAAGCATGCGGTTCTCTAGTCTGTAAGGTTTTTCGGGGAGCGATAGGCTTTGTTTGTTGTGCGGCCTTGTTTGAAAAATCTACTTCTGCATAATGTTATCTTTCTTGGCTACTTTAATAAGGTTTCATTATGATTAATATCGACTGGCTACAAACCTATTGCACCTTAATTGAAACCGGACATTTTACTCGCACCGCTGAAAAGCTTGCGATGACTCAACCTGGCGTAAGCCAGCAAATTCGTAAGCTAGAACACTACTACCAGAAAACTCTGTTACAACGAGAAGGCAAAAGCTTCACGCTCACAGAGGCGGGCAATCAAGTGTATTTGCAAGCACAGCAAACCTTGGCTCAACTTAACCAGCTTGAACTGTCACTTAAACAAGATGATCCTCATGCCGGTTTGTGTCGGATTGCCAGCCCCGGCAGCGTGGGTTTGAAGCTCTATCCAAATCTGTTGGATTTACAAGCAAAATACCCTGATTTGGTGTTTGATTATAAATTTGCACCCAATGCTAGCATCGAACAAATGCTGGCCGATCGTCAGCTAGATTTAGGTTTTATTACTCGACCCAGTACCCTAAGCGAGCTGGCTACCCAAGCCTTCGCAGAAGAGGCTTTGGTATTGGTAACACCGGCACGATATAACAATGCTAGTTGGCAAGACTTATTAGATTTAGGTTATGTGGACCACCCCGACGGCGCCCATCATTCACAATTGTTATTGTCAGCCAACTACCCAGAGTTTGAGCAAACAAGCCAATTTAAACTTCGCGGATTCTCTAACCAAATTAGTTTGATTTTAGAGCCGATTGCAATGGGCTTGGGCTTTACGGTGTTGCCTGCACACGCAGTGGCCGCTTTTGCCAAACCTGAGCTTATTGCTGCTAGCCATTTAGCTAATCCAGTGAGTGAAACCATTTATTTGGTGCAGCGCCGTTATCATCGTTTGGCCTCCCGCTTTAAGTTGGTCACCGACAATATGCAACAGTGTTTGGTGCAGAAACAGCCTGATTAAGGCTGGTTAAATTGTGATTAATGTCTCATTTAGGTGTCCGTTCACCTAAAGCTTTCTTTTTCTATTTTGAATTAATAAACCGTTGAAAATTAATGTCTTAATTTTAAGGTGATTAAAATAATCGCTGGTTGCTTTTAAAGTAACTAATTGGTGTTGGTTCAATTTTTAGCTAAGCGTTTTCATAAAAATCTGACCCAGAGCTTAACGCATCAAACCTATAGAAGGCGTGATTGTAAGCAGTGGTATTTTTGATTGTGTTAGTACCAGCGAATGTGCAGGTGGCTGTAATCGCTAGCGCTAATTGTCTATTCTTTGATTTAAGCCCGCTCTATTGCGGGCTTTTTGTTTTTATCATATAAAGCTTAACTATAAGGACTATCGAGAGAGTTAGCAGGATGCTAAAGCCCGACCCACTAGCCAAAAAACTAAAAACTGGCGATTTGGTGTTCTTTTCTGGTAAAGGTTTAAGTAGCGACATTATTCGTTACGGCACGTTTAGCAAATGGTCACATGTTGGCATGGTGCTAGAACTAGAAGCCTATGACTTTGTGACCCTTTGGGAAGCCGTTCCTAATTCAAAAGATACCTGTTTGTACTCCCAACAAGCCAGCAATGGGGTGCAGGTAGTGCCGCTACACCAGCGCGTTAAACAACACTTGGGCAGTATTTCAATTCGCCAGTTGTTAGGTGGAACCTTGTCGGATGAGCACCTAAGCAAATTAATGCAATTGCTTGAACAATTAAAATTACGCCATTATGAACAAGACTTTTGGGAGCTGGCTCGGGCTGGATGGGAAGGCCCATTTGGTGAGAACCAAGAAAACTTAGATTCATTGTTTTGCAGTGAATTAGTGGCAGCGGCCTACCAACATATTGGTTTGTTGGATAAGCAAAAGCCCTCCAATGAATACACTCCTGCGAATCTTTCAGAAAAACAGCTTACTCACTTAAATGATGGTTTCTATTTGTCCCCAGAAATTGATTTGTTCTCAAATTGATAATGGGCGAGAAAAAGGACGCTTTGGCTAACTAATTGGGCTTACCTGCCAAAGCGTCAACATGACCAAACTTATTGCATCGTCCAGTCACCCCCTAAACTTTTATGTAAACCAACTATGCTGCTAGCGGTTTGTAGCTGAGCAAGCACTTGTGCGTCTTCAAGCAAGTTTTGCTGGCGTTGCGCATCTAAAACAGCCAAGTGGTCCAGTAGGCCAGCTCGGTATAGTGAGTTGGCTTTACTCAATGCAAGATCGGCTTGTTCGCTTGCTTGCTCTATGTTGCTGGCAAACACTTGGCTATTGCCATAGGCCATTAACATGGTTTCTACTTCAACAAAGGCTGCATTCACGGTTTGTTGGTATTGCAAAGCACTGTCGTTAAATCTTTGCTGCTGTATTTCTACCAAGGCGTCGTTTCGTCCGCCATCAAATAGGTTCCATTGCACCCCTATGCTAGCCAGCCAAGCGGCAGAGTCTGCTTTGAATAAGTCATCAAAGTTCTCAGCACTTAAACCCGGTCCTCCGGTTAAGAAAAAGCGTGGGTAACCCGCCACCAAACTGGCCGCTAGTTCTTGATTCACCGCTGCCATCTCGCGCTCGGCAATATTGATGTCGGGGCGCTGGTTAAGTAAATCAGAGGGCAAACCTAAGGGGATCATGCCTTCAAAGTCTGGCAAGGCTTCTGGCTCCCCAAGTTGCTCAGCCAAGCTAGACGGGGTTTGCGCAAGTACTAAAGCCATGCGATTTAAATGCACACTTTCGGCACTGTTAAGCTGGGGCAGGGCGGCGCGGCTTAAAGCCAGTGCGCTTTCTGCCTTGGCTACATCCATGTCTGAACCGTAGCCGCTGGCGCTAAGCGATTTAACCAGTTTAAGCACGGTTTCTTGTTCACTAATATTTCGTTTAGCAATGGCAATACGTTGTTGAGCACCGCGATATTGTAGATAGTTATTAATGATCTCTGCGCTCACTAAGGTGTGCATGCCTTGATGGAAAATCTCGGCCTGTTCACCCCTAATTTCTGCAGCGTTTACTTGCTTGTCTATTCGGCCAAACAAGTCCATTTCCCAACTTACATTTATGCCAGCAAAAAAGCCGCCGTTTTGCTGCTCAATTAAGTCGAACTCTCCGCCCGATATGGGATTTTCAATACCAAAAGCAGGGCCCGCTAAAGGATCGTTTTTACTGAGTTGGTAGCTGGTGTAGCCACCACCTAAGCTCACGGTTGGTACTTTAAAAGACGCCACCGCACTGCGATAAGCTTGCGCTGCTTGAACGCGGTTAGCCGCCATTTTAATGTTTAAGTTTTGCTGCTGAGCTTGCAGCACTAAATCATTTAAAATGGGGTCGTTAAACTGCTGCCACCATGCCGCCTCAACCGTTTGTTGGTTTACAAACTGATTAGACTGTTGCTCAGAGTACACGGTGTCTACCGATGCCTCCGGCATTTGATATTCGGGAGCACTAGCACAAGCGGTTGCCAATACTGAGAACACCATTACCGACAGGGCTTTGCTTGTAGTTAAAGGCTTAGTTTTGTTCATGGTTTAGCTCCGAACTTACGCTTAGATCTTCAGCTTTGTTTTCGGTTTGTGGGTCACGGTAAAAAATCCGATACCACGCAGGCATAATGATTAACGACAAGAAGGTCGCAACCACCAAGCCGCCAATAATAATGGCTGCCATTTGGTCAAATAAACGGTCACTAAGTAGCGGTACCATGCCTAGTACGGTGGTTAGTGCGCCCATCGAAATGGCCATGGTGCGGTTAATTGTGGCTTCTACAACGGCTTCGCTAATGCTTTTTCCTTGTTTGCGTTCTAGTTCGATTTGATCAATGAGCACAATGCCGTTTTTGATGATCATTCCCGATAGCGCAACTGCGCCAGTTAGGGCCATAAAGCCAAAGGGTTTACCAAAGAAGAACAGCGTCCAAGCGCAACCTATCGCGGCTAGCGGCAAGGTAATTAAAATAATCGCTGGCTGTTTTAAGCCATTAAATAGCGCCACCATTACAATCACCATCATCAACGTCGCTTTTGGAATTTGCTTTAAGGTGTCGTCAATTGCGCGTTTTTCATCGTAGTACTCACCGCCCCATTCAAAGCTGTAACCATAAGGCAACTCAATAGCTTGAATTTGCTCGGCTAACTCTTTGCGCACATCGGAAGGTGTTTGGCCAAATACTTCTGCTTGCGCAGTGATAATTGGTACCCGATTACGGCGCCAAATAATGCTTTGCTCTTCGCGGGTTTCGAAGCCGTCGACAACTTGGCTAAGTGGCACAGTGTGTAAACCCAATAATGAGCGAACAGGAATGTTCTCTAATTGCGCTATATCGGTATTGCTGCTTTGCATTTTAATTGGCAATGTTTCATCGCCTTGGCGCAGTGCTCCCACAACTACACCGCTAGACGCTCGTTGGATAGCAAGTGCTACGTCGCTGCGATTAATACCTGCGCGGCGCATTTTGTCTTGGTTCATAATTGGCACCAGCTGTTTACTGGTTTGTCGCCAATCATCACGTACATACTTGGTATTAGGATGAGCATTAAAAATGGCTTGAGCTTGCGCTGACAAGTCTTGCAGAACTTGCGGATCGGGGCCTTTAAAGCGCGCTTCAATGGCAAACTTATCCTTGGTGGCTAGCTTTAAGTTTCTAAAGCGAGGTTCAGCATTAGGAAACTGCCTCATTAGCCAGTTATCACCACGTTCAATAAGCGGTGCAATAGATTCAAAATCTTTTGCATTAATCAGAATTTGCCCGTAACTGCTATCAAACGGTTCTGGCTCAACGGTTACCGAGAAGCGCGGAGCACTGGCACCTATGTAGCTTGAAATGCTGCTTACTTCGGGTTGCTCTAATAACCAGTCCTCAATCACTTTCATATCACGTGACACCACTTCGGTTTGTCCGCCGTTGGGTAGCCAGTAATCTAAAAATAAGATGGGTCTATCGGAGCCAGGCATAAAGTTAATCGCAATTTTTGGCACAATTAAGGCAGTAACAAGTAATGCCGGAATGATGCAAGCAATAGCGCTAAAAGGTTTTGCCACTACCCAGGTTAGAACCTTGCGCGCAATTTGGGCAAACTTTGGCTCTGGCTGGTCTACTTGTTTAGCCTTAGGTTTAATGAAGGCCCAACACATCAGAGGGGTAAGTGTCATCGCCACTAACCAAGACAATAGCAGTGAGCTACAAAGTATTTGGAATACCGAAATAGAAAACTCGGCTGCATCGGTTTGCGATAACAACACCGGGGTAGCACCCATAATGGCAATCACGGTAGCAGCGAGTAAGGGCACAGCGGTTTCTTTCACACTGTTTGTGGCGGCTTGATAGCGTTCTATGCCTTGGTTGAGTTTAGCCTTAAACATGTCGGTAATAACAATGGCGTTATCAACCAGCATACCTAGCGCCAAAATAAACGAGCCAACCGATACGCGTTGTAAATCAATGCCAGCAACTAGCATGTAAATAAGGGTAATAAGCAAGGTAATAAGCAAGCTACTGCCAACAATGGCAGCACTACGCAGCCCCATAAATACCCAAAGCACTGCCACCACAATAAGAATACTTTCTACTAAGTTGCTTACAAAGTTATTGATAGACTTTTGCACTTCGTCGGGCTGAAAGGCAATGGTGCCAACCTCGGTGCCAAGTGGGAGTTCGCTAGTAAACTGCTGAATTACCTGTTTTAGGGTGTCGCCCAAGGCCACTACGTTAATGCCATCTACTGGGCTTACTGCAACGGTAATCGCAGTGCTACCGTTATAACGGCTTTCTGATAGAGCTGGAGTTTGGTAATCCAAGTACACATCGGCGATGTCACCAAGGCGAATTAAGCCAGAACCGAGTTCGGCAATACCAGATTTAAGCAATAGATTTTGAATATCACTTAGGTTTTCAAAGGTGCCGCTTTGGCTAACTCTTATGCGCTCTTCACCAAGTTTAAAGCTGCCAGAATCTAGCACCATGTTTTGGGTGGTTAATTGGCTAAATACTTGAGCAGCCGAGAGCTGATGCTCTGCTAAGCGCTCGCTTGGCAAATCAATATTAACGATTTGCTGGGGAACACCATGCAGCTCTACTTTTTTAATGCCATCAACGGCTTTTAAGCGGCGTTGTAACTCTTTAGCATGGGCTTTTAACTCAGCTGGCGCTGCGTCGTCGCTGTGTACCGCAAACAGCATTCCGTATACTTCCGAGAACTCATCTTGCACGATGCTGATTTGGGCACTGGCAGGAAGCTCTAGTTTTACGTCGTTAACTTTGCGGCGTAATAAATCCCATTGCTGAGGAAGCTCTTCTGAGGTGGTGCTCTCTTTTAGATCAACAAAAATCATTGAACTGCCAGGGCGAGAAAGACTGCGTAACTTCCACACCGAGCCCATCTCTTGCAAGCGGGTTTCAATTTTGTCGGTAACTTGCAGCTCTACTTCCTGGGCAGATGCCCCAGGGTACAAGGTAACCACTACCGCACTTTTTACGGTAAACGAAGGGTCTTCTAATTTACCTAATCCAATGTAAGAGCCAATGCCTGCAATAATGCATAACACGGTAAAAAAGCATACAAAGGTGCGTTGGCGAATCGCGAATTCTGCGAGGTTCATCTTAACCCTCCTTCGCATCTAATAAATCACCTACTTGCTGTCCTTCGCTTAGGTAACGGCTACCAGCAACAATGATTTTATCGGCTTCTTTAAAGTCGCCGCTTACGCATACGTGTTGCTGAGTTTGGTTTACGATTTCACTGGCTACGGCTTCAACCTTGTGATTGTGAACGCGGTAAACTTTGGCCTTTGCTCCCTCAAGAATTAAGGCTGAATGCGGCAAGCAGTAGCGAGCTTGTTCAGATTGCGAGAGCGCTAAGCTTAGTTGAACCGATTTGCCCGGATACACCTCATCGAGAGTCTGCTCAAGCTTAAGTTTTACCGTATAGGTTTGCTTGATGAGGTCTGGCACGGTGGCAATCTCACTCACCTTGGCGTTTATGCTATCGGTTTTATCGTGCCAACTAACTTGCGCAGCTTGGCCAATGCTAAAGGCATTAATTTGATTCTCTGGCACTTCTATCACGGCTTCTAAGTGCTCGGGCTGGTGTAAGGTAAACACGCGCAGCGCAGGTACTGCTTGTTCGTGTTCTTCGGCAAAGCGTTGAGCAATTACCCCATCAAAAGGCGCGCGTAACTCGGTATAACGCAGTGCATCTTTAGCGCGTTGAATATTCTGGTTCACTACTTCAACGCTGGCATCGGCGCGTTGTTTGCCGCTAAGTGCGCGGTTTAGGTTAACCGGTGCTATGGCGTTGTCTTGGCTGGCTTGCTCAACCCGCTGGTATTCGTTGTGGGCGAGAGCTTGGGCCGACTCCGCTTCAAGTAGCTTGGCTTCTAGCTCAAGCAGGCTTACTTGGTAGTCGTGTGGGTCTAGGCGCGCAAGCACTTGCCCTTTGGTCACGCTTTGGCCATTGCTTACCAGTATTTCTTGAATGGTGCCCGGAACACGAAAGGCCAGCTTAGAGCTGGTGCTTGATTGCAACACACCGTTGTAATAGCTGTTATTAGCTTGGGTGGCGGCACTTAGGCTGACTACTTTAACAGGGCGCAGCTTTACATTGCTAATGTCTGCGGTTTGTTCGGTACTGCATGCGCTAAGCAAAGTAGCGCTTAGTGCTAAAGCGAGATAGGAGTATTTCATTGCGTGCTCCGGTGGAAGGATTAATTGCACGCATGGTAAACAGTTTTATTAAGGCTATCTGCTAGCTAATCTGTTTCGGTGTGTCACAAAAAACGTGACAATTACAAATACTCTGGTACACGAGAAGCAATATAATCTAACAGTAGCCGCGCCGTATGGGTTAAACCGTTACGGCTTGGGTAGACCATCCATGCGTCTTCAGAAGAAGAGACGTGATCTTTCATTAAGTGGCATACCGTGCCTTTTTCTATCATCGGATAAGCCAAAATATAGGGCACTAAGGCTATGCCTAAACCCGCCTCTACGGCTTGGGCAATGTGGGCGTAGTTATTACTAATATGGTGATGGCTTACTTCGATTTCTTGATTGGTAAACTGCCAGCGATTCTCTAATTTTTGGCTATAGCTTCGATAAATAATGCAGCTATGTTGCAGTAAATCTTGCGGAGTAATAGGCACTGGGTTTTGTTCTAAATATTCGGGGCTGGCAATAATCACTTTGCTAAAGCCACCTAGCTTTCTTGCGATAAAACTAGAGTCGTCTAACGAGCCTACATACATTGCCATATCTAGGCCATGCTCAAATAAACCTTGGTAGCTTTCGTTAGAGTAACGTGCCTCAACATTAATATCGGGATAGCGCTGTTTAAAGTTTTTTAGGATGTCGATTACATAGTGATCACTACCTACATTAACCCCCATTTTTACTAAACCACTTGGGCTAGCGGTGTGGCTATGCAAAGCGCTGTTTGCGTCGTTAAGGCGGCGAATAATGTCTTGCATGCTTTCGTAGTACTGCTGGCCTTGGGTGGTAAGGTTTAGCTTACGTGTGGTGCGAACAAACAAACGGGTACTTAGGCTTTGTTCTAATTCGTTGATGCGTCGGCTTACATTAGCGCGAGGTAAATCAAGAGAGTGGGCCGCAGCACTAAAACTGCCCGATTCCACCACTTTTATGAATAAAGAAAGATCTTCTACTCGCATAAGATATTGTCACCAAATTAGATACAAACTGAGCGAAGATTAACAGTATTGATGAGCAATTCAAGTTAAGTGTTTAGCGTTACAGCCTTAACAGCGGCGCAAACTGTATTGGCACTTTCTCACCTGTAAGATGAACTAACAGGTACTCATTTAGTAGCCTTCTTAGGCAAGGTTAAACTTGCGCCATTATTTGCGGCTATGGAATGCCGCTCTTTTCTAAAGGGCATTTCATTATTAGCAGGTAAAAAAATGAAGAAGACAATATTAGCAATAAGCTTGGCGGCGATCTCATCTGGCGTAATGGCAGAGCAAACTGTCGAGGCAAAAGCCGATGTGAACTATGGTGACCCAACCGCCACCTTTAGCTCTTTAGGTATTTCTCGCAGCAACGAACGTACTCAGCTAAACGGCACCTATGGCTGGGGAGCGGGCAATATGATCTTTGCCGATTTAGGCGCTGCTGATAAAAAAGATGAACAAGGCAAAATCGATTTTGATTATCGCGTTCGTTACTTCAAAGTAAACGATGGTTTGGGTTACTCAGTTGATGTAGTCGGCGATAGAAATACCACTACAGCATTGGTAGGTGGTATGTACAAATTTGATATCACCAAGAACATCTCACTGTTCCCGATGCTCTATGGCGGCTACATGAAAAGTAAACTAGATATGCCAATAAAGGACAGTAGCGAAACCTTTAAAGACTCATCACTAGTACAAGGCGGCTTATACGCCATGTACGCCTTCGACGACGGCCATTGGCTTTACGCCAACCCCAAAGCCACTTACGTAAGCCGAGCCAAAGATTTTGTGCCGCAAATTGAAGTAGGTGGTGGATACATGATTAATAGCAATATGTCGGTCGGCTTTAAAATTGACCACACTGCAGAAAGCAAAATCTCGAAAAAAGACACTGTAGGTTGGCTACAAGCCAGTGTCTACTTTTAGTGTAACTTCAGCTTAAACTCAGTAGCGCTTAGCTCTGCTGAGTTAAGGCCCCACATCTGCATTTGGCGCGTGTGCTACGGTGAAAGAGCGCTTAGCTAAAGGCATAAAAATGGCCCATTAACTGTGTTCATATACAGTGTTATTGGTTTTGCTTCATTTTGCCAAATAAAAGAGAGTAACTTTTGCGCGTTAATCCTTGAGGCTAAGAATTTTCAGGCGTAGTATCAATTACTTAGCTTAGTGTTAAATTAGATAATAGGTTTATTAACTGTGCATGCGCGTTTTGCTCAAAAGTGTATTGAGCCTGTTTCTTGTTTCTTCAATAAATTCAAAAGATTAAGTGTGCGCGTTTTCTCTGGTCTAATGAGGTAAACGCGCATGCGCAATATACAAATGTTAGAGTGCAATGATGAAATGTAGAAGTTGCTGCGAATTCATTAAAGAATCATCAATTGTTGATGAAATTGAATATTTCGTATGTCCTGCGTGTGGTGAAACCATTGAAATTGACTTGAGCCCTAAGAAATTAAGTTTGAATATCCTCCATCGAAAGGGAAGTGATAATACTCATGAAAGTTTTTCTTCTGACTTCATGATAAATGGGCAATCACTTTTAACTGATATAGTAAGAAGCGCGGGCGGACAAGGTGATTTCCTAGGCTGTTTTGCAAGAGGCTGGGATAATTTGAATGATCACAGCTTAAAACAACTTTTACTACAAGCACCACCTGAAACTGAATCAGGTCGAAGCCTAATTTATGTTTGTCCAGAGTGCGCTGATATAGGTTGTGGTGCTTACGGGTGCAAAATCACTAAAACTGACAATGAATACATCTGGAGTAACTTTGCATACGAGAATGGGTATGAAGAACCGGAACTAATTCATGGGATAGGCCCTTTTAAATTTAACGTTACAGAATATGAAAACGTGATTAACCGTGCATTTGCACTCTAACAAGTCAATTAACTACGCGCCTACGGCGCCGGACGCAGCAAAGCTGAGCCGGTTATTGAGGCGTTACCTGCCTTAGGAGATTTTGTGCCCAGCCAAAAGGAAATATGTAAAAAATTTGATGCAATACCACTTCTTTCACAAGCGGGTGAAAAGCTAGGTATAGCTATCGAAACTATTGGCATGCTGCCAGTTAATGGCTTGCGACTTGACCCCGAGAATGGAACATGTGGTTGGTATATTTGGTGCGGTGAAGAAATGTCCCAAGACGCTGACTTTTTCAAGCCATTGCACGTAAGCCATATATCGGAGTATCTACCTGAAGTTGAGCCGTATTTATCGTTGCCTCCAGGTTATAGGTTTTTAGTTGCTGGCGAGTACGAGGATGTATGGCATGATTCTCAGCTCACCAGCATGTAACAAGTTTAGGCAATCGGACGCAGCAAAGCTGCGCCGTTGCTAAAAGCGTTATAAGCTGGTGAGGCTGTGAGTTACTTTTTAATTATTTTTGGCGGTTTGATAGTTGTCTATACGTTACTCGCCTATATTACTGGTCTTCCGCAACTGACAGACTTTCTTCCAATTGGCGTCGGTTCCGATCAGCCGAGTGGGCAGTTTTATAAGGTAGTTCCCAGTGATAAGTCTGATTATGGGCCAATGTATATGCTCGGGCTTGGCATCATTCTTTTGGTGGCGGGGTTCGGCATTAAATATTTACTATCGCGCTAGGTGGCGCTTATAACAAACCGGTGCAAGCGAGCGCCTTACGCTACACTTTTTTGCGTATTCGCTGCGCTCAATATTAACGCAAAAAAGACTTCGTTTCAGGCGCCGCCTGACCGGGGCGTTAAATGCAAAAGGAAGTTATGGATTACGATAAGATGTATAAAGAATTATTTGCTCCTCTTGAGAAAAAATACGGGGAGCTGGATGACAATACGAGCACGTCCATAGTGGGTTTTTCAGTTGGTGGTCCTGTCTCTTTATCAAAAATTGAAGATAGAAAGCTCTATGTAACCTGTGAACTCGCAGCATATCCAGAACAGCAAGCTAGCGCCGAAGGATTGAAGTTTGAACTATTTTCAATTGGCGTTTTTTCTGAAGAATGGTGCCGATCTGTATTTACCGCTCTTGGTAACCTTACTTTTGAAGCAAAATTAGGGGATCGTCATACAATCAACATATCTGGATTAATTGAAGGCCCAGAGGCAACTAATACAGTTCAACTGCGCTTGTTTAGCAAAACTGATATTGGTAATGAGAAATATGGTCTTTATGAAGTCGTCGCGGTGTAAGCATTTAACAAATGCAGGCAGTCGACGCGTAAAAGCCTGCGCAACTGCTACAAACGTTAGAAGCCATGGATAGATATGAGCATTAAACAAGAATGGCAAAGGAAGTGGAGAGAAGCTTTAGGTGAGCCCACTGATTCAATGCCTGATATCAGAGAGGATTATGCTCTTCATTTCGACATATGGAATGTCGGTGATGACAAACTACAAGAATGTTTTTCAATATTCCCTAATGGCGACCGACTTCTAAAGCGAGTTAACGAAGTAAGGAAAACTCATCCTCAATCTACAGAAATCGATGATGAGAAACTTTTAAACAAGCTTGATCAGCTAAATAAGGATATCGAAACTGTACTCCGAGATTTTGGAGATGGCGGACTCATCGAATTAAATGGAGAAAAGTCTACAGCGAAGAAACGCTCCGTTTATAGAGGAGGCGAATCACTGAGACGTGAAGTACTTAAAAATGCTGATTCACCAACTGTGCATTTAGATGATGATCTGTGTGAAATCATAGAAAAACACTGTGGTGAGGAAGGTTATGAAGCCTTTTTCTTTTTAAGTGAGCCTCTATATCAGTTGTCCGGTTGCTATTACTCAGTTTCACACTGGATAGCATGGGCTATGGTAGAAAAAGAGTACGATGCTGATCCATATCAGGCAGCATTTGATTTATACAAAATAAAGGCACAGGCTGGGTGGTCAAATGACGAGCAATTCATTTACATCGTCAGCTAAGCTTCTAACAAGGCAATGCAATCTGACTTCGCAACCTGTCACTCGTTTTGCCATAAATCCGGCAAAACCAGCGCCAGCTTGCTACGCAGTTGATTGCGGCGTTACTTCTCGCCTAGCGCATTTACTCACTCCCAACAAAAAGCCCTCAACAACGAGGGCTTTTTTGCAATACCTTTCCTGTGTAGCTTTTAGAAAAAGTAGGCCATGTTTACTTGAACAAAGCTGTCTTTACTAAAGGCGTAGGTTGGGTCTGCAAGGTCATCGGCGTCGATGTACCAAAGATCTAGCTCGCCTTTCCAGTTTTCGCCAAAGCGGCGGCTGGCTTCTAGGGTGACTACGTTGGTGTTGTAGTCGAGGTCTATCGCGCCACCTAACAAAAACTCGGTACTTTGCGCGTCGTTTAATACTAAGCGAGCGCCTAAGTAGAGGTCGTTTTGAAAGGTAGAGGTAGCTTCTTTGCCGTCACTATTCCAGTTGTACTCGGTGAGTAGCCCTAAATCGGCAATGCTGTCGAATAAACCCACTAGGGTATATTCGTAACCGCCCACAGCTGCGGTGTAACTGTTGCTGCTGGTATTGCGATATAAGCCTTCAAACTTCCATAACCAATCGCCAATGGTGGCTTGTAAATCTAAGCCAAGTTGGTCCATTTGCTCATAATAAGGGGTAAGTTTAGTGCCGTCGGCGCTAGCAATTAGCAGTGGGTCGCGGTTGGTGCCACGAAAATAGGCGGTGCCTACGTCCCAGTCGCCAAAAGTTTGCGCCCAGCGCAGGGCTAGATCAACGTGTTTGTTTTTAGCGCCCGATTCATACTGGGCATTATCTTGGTCTACCGGCAATGGTGGGCGAAAGCGGCCATCTACGCCGGCAAAGGTTCGCTCTCTAAAGCCCGGTAAAATGAATACATCCCAAATGCCGGAGTCTTGATAGGTATTAAAGTGCAGCATGGGTTGGCCAAGCTTTTCGTCGCCATCGGGCGATTCGATAAAGTCGGTTTGGTTTATCACATCTACCAAGTGCTGGGTTTCGGTTACGCCCCAAAACACTTTGGCTATGCCAATTTCCAGCTCGTATTCGTCGGCTAGGTGTAGCCATTTAAGCTCGCGAATGTCGGCGTGAGTGCGCTCGCTATCCATGGAGTCGGCCCGTGCAAAGGGCGTAAAGGTGATGCTGTCGATGCCATCGTTCCACTCCCAGTACAGCTCGGGCTCGGCACTTATCGAGCCTTGGTGTTGCTGGTCTTGGCCCGGAAAAGCACCTTGCTCGAAAAAGCCACGATATTGCACTGCCACGTTGCCGCGCAGCTCCATGGCGGTACTGCTTAAACTAAGCGCCGTTAGGCTACACGCTAGGGCTAGCTTCGTGTATTGTGCGTTCATTAGCGGGCTCGCTTAAGCTTGTTTTTATTGAAGTCTGACTCTTTTACACCGGTTTTAAACTGATAATTATTCCAGAACATTTCGGTTTTTTTATCGGTTTGGTGGTTCACCATCAACATTTTTGAAGGGCGCCAATGTTTGTCGGCATACACTTGGTAATCACTCATGGTGAGGGTTTTAAGTAGCTGCCCTTTACGGTCGTAAAACTCTACTTTGTGTACGCGGTAGGCTTCTTTGTCCATCCAGGTAATTTGCTTGGTATAACCTGAGTACTTATCTACCGGTACGTTTTGCACTACATAGCTGTCGAAGCCGGCAATGGTTTCGTCGCGCAGGTAGGTGTAGGTATATTTTTCTACTTCAAATGAGCTTAGATCTTCAAAGGCAAACTCACTGCCCATGTAAGGGCCCGATTTGTTGCGTGAGCCAATGCGTTTTACCCGTTTTAAGGCAGGTAGGTATAACCATTGCTCGTCGGGCTCTAGAGCGTGAGAAAAGCTTAAAAAGGCGGTGCCTTTTACGTCGGCTGGGTGGTCAAACACACTTAAGGCTTTATCGCCGTCGCCTTCTACTTCTAAAGATTGAATGCGAATAGAGCGGGTGCTTTTATCGCCTTGCGCGTTGTACAGCACCATTTCTGTATCGGCTTTCGAGTCAACCCAACCTAAATCAAAGGCTTTGCGCTCTTGAGCTATGCGTAAGCCTTTTTCTTCTGCGGTTTCTGCTAATGCTTGTTGGCTAAACAACAGGCTAATACAGATAACTGCGGCACGATTAAGCCACATACTAAGCGGTTTTTTGTTGAAGTGCTGCTGCATTTTCTGCTCCCTTTGCACGGTCAAAACTAATCAAGAGTAATGGTAGTAGTAAGAAATCGATGATTAAGGCTACGGCAATAATAATAGAAGTAAGTAGCCCCATATTGGAGTTAATAGTAAAGGTTGAACCAATTAATACTGAGAAGCCAACCACCAATACCGCGGTGGTAATAGCCAGTGCTTTGCCTACAGTTACAAAGGCGTAGCGCACTGCGTCTTCGGCAGATTTACCTTGCTTGCGGGCATATTGGTACTTGGTAAGGAAGTGCACGGTGTCGTCGACCACAATGCCTAAGGTAACGCTAATAACAATCGACAAACCAAGGTTTATGTTGCCATCAATTAGCGCCCAAATTCCGAAGCCAATGCCTGCTGGTACTAGGTTGGGTAGCAAGCTAATAAAGGTTAGCCGTAGTGAACGCAGCGAAATACCAATTAACACCGAGATAAGCACCAGTGCCCAAAATGCACCTTTGAGGGCTTGTGGCATATTGCGCTCGCCAATGTGGGCAAACATTAGGTTAGGGCTGGCGGCGATTACTCGGTACTCGGGCGCATTTTGTTGCCACCAATCTAAGGAGCGTTGCTCTAGCGCTATCATGCCGATAGAGCCCATGTTCTTGGTGGTAATGGTTAAGCGTGTTGCCGATTTATCTACGTTGATTTGGTTATTTAAATCTAGGCCGTAGGGCAAGCTCATTTCGTACATCAATAAATACTGGGCAGAGAGTTCGCGCTCTTCGGGCACTAGGTAATAGCTTGGGTCGTCACCATGCATGTTTTTGTTTAATCGGCGCATAATGTCGGAGATGCTATTTACGTTGTCGATCTCTGGCTGCTGGCGTAACCAAGCGCTAAAGTCGGCCACTTTTTGCATGTAGTGGGGCTGGTTAATGCCGCTGCTTTCACCGCTTCTTATTTCATAAGAAATGGTGGTAATCCCGGATATATTTTCCTCCATAAAGTCTGTGGATTGACGAAAGTCCACCTGCTTGCTGAAGTACTCCGTAGCTACGTCGTTAAGTTGGTTGCGTGGGATCATGGCCAAGAAGCCAATAATCATAACTACCGTAACTGGCATTAACCACTTGCGAGAATCAATCACGAAGTTTGCTAAACGGTCGTAGTTTGAACGGCTGCTAATGCTCGGCGTTTGTTTAATGGGCAGAATGTTAAGCAGAGCAGGCAATATGGTAAGTGCATACACATAGGCCAGCATTACACCCACTGCCACAATGGTGCCTAAGGCTTGAAACGGCGGTGAATCTGAGAAGTTTAAGGTTAAGAAACCAATCGCGGTGGTGGCACTAGTAAGGAAGATAGCGCGGTTGTTTATTTTTAAACTAAAGGCGAGAGCTTCTTTCTTGGTTTTGCCTTGGCGCATTTCATAAAGCATTGAAGCGATAACGTGCACACAATCGGCCACGGCTAAGGTCATCACCATAGTGGGCACATTTACCGTAACGGTATTGAGTGCAAAGCCCATCCAACCGGCCATGCCCATGGTGCTGGCAATAGTCACAACAATCACCACTAGGGTCGCTAACATGCCTAATACCGAGCGCAGTAAAATGGCTAGCATCACCAAAATGAGCAAGAACATTAGCGGCACTAAAGTGGACATGTCTTTTTGGCTTTGCTCGATGAAGCTGTTGTTCATCATGATCATGCCAGAGAGCAAGATTTTATGTTCTGGGTAGGCTTGCTGATACTTGGCTTGTAGCTCACGTACAAATTGCGAGGTTTTAGGTACCTCGGCCTGCATATCATCTTCAGAGATGGTAATGGTTGCAGCCACTACTGCTACGCGCCCATCTAGGCTAATTAAGCGGTTTTCTAGCAGTTGTTCACTTAGGCTAACTTGCTCAATTTTAGATACTTTTTCTGCATCTAGCATATCTAGCTCAAGCAGTAAGTCTTCTACCCAAAGGTCATCTTCTACGGCTTCGGTATGTTGAAAGTTGGTGATGGAGTCGACCCGTGTAGAGTTGGGAATAAGCCAAGAGTCGTCGGTAAGCTCTTTAATGAGTGTAAGAGATTGCGGGTTGAAGACATCGCCTTCATTAGGGGAGATAACAAAGGTGACCGAATCGGTTTTATTAAACACCTTTTGCATGCTTTCGAATTCTTGCAGCTGAGGGTTGTCCTCACCAAAGAAAATGCGGTAATCGCCTACAAAGGTAAGAAAGCGTCCGCCAGAGCTCATTGCTACAACGGCTAACATTAATAACATGAGTGTTAGCCAAGGTCTGGCAATCACTTGATTAAAAAATTTCTTTTCCATAGCCCTGTCCTTTACCAATTGCACCATTCAATTGGTTTAGAGTGAATTATGACGATTTGTCTAAAATTGACGAATCGTCACTTCCTTTGCTTAAAAAACCGCAGTAATCGGCGGCTTATTTTGAATCTAAATGCGTGCGTTTATTATTCCACTTAACAACAGTAGAACAACTTGGCACTTTTACTCTTAGAACTTACAAATCTTTATTCGCTAATTGCTGGTTTGCGTAAAGCGCTTAATACAGCGTTTCGTTTTGCTCCAGCATGGCCAACTCTTTGGCATATAGTTCTTGGCCTATTCGCTGCCAAGTGGCTAAGTAATCTTGTTGATTAGACAAGGGTTTCCAATTTAACCCGTCACACAACAAATTTACGTTGTATAGCAATGCGTATTGGCTGTCGAAGCCAGCAGAGCAAAACTTGCTGGATTTATTTACCACTGCGCTGCTTAGTGCATTGGTGCCAAAGGCCATCGACCAAGCGGCAAATGTAGCGGCATTGGCATCTACATTTTGGCTGGCTGGTATTTCACCTAAAGCAACAGCTTCTTCAATCAACTTAACCGCAATACCGACAATTTTGTTTTCGTGTTCACTTACGCTGGTACTGCGAATACTCGAGGTTTTCTCCATGATGTTAGGTGTTTTCATACTTAACACTACCATCGACAGAGTGGGGTAAAGACGATTAAACAAGCGATAGCCATAGGCCATTGCAATCATCTTCTCTCGAGTGCTACCAGCAAAATCATTAATCCGCTGGTATAGCTCTATTTGTAAACGCATAGAGCGGCAGCACAAGGCACACAATACATCTTCTTTACAGGCAAAGTGGTTATACACGGTGCCTTTTGAATACTGCGAACGTTGGGTGATTTTATCCATCGTAAGGCCAGCAAAGCCGGTTTCAGCCATCAGCTCCAATGCTATATCTAGCAGCAGCTCTTCGCGGTTGGCAATTTCTTGGGCTTTTCTGGTTTTGGTATTCATTTTTTCTCGTTATTGACACTTCGTCACAATGTGACGATTCGTCAAGTTATACGCCTTGATAATTAATTGTTCAAGTTTTATTTATGTTTGATGTTTTGCTTTTGGTGCTTAATTTAGTTTAAGCGCCTGTTTGTTTAGCCAATGACGACTTGCAAAATTGCCACAAAAACCTGAACAGCTGATCAAAGTGTAAGTAAATACTGAGCTTAAGGGCAAGTTGCAACACTAAGTTAGTTGAGCAATAGCTAAAAATGTTGGGCTTTTGGGTGTAAACCTTACTTGTATATTGCTTATACAATCTAGATGAGTGAAAAGTTTTTGCGATGTGTCAATTTAATGTGGTTATTATCTGTGATTATGGTGTTTCATCCTATAAGGTTACGCCTTCGCCAATTATATAGCTTCACGAAAGGACCATAAGAAGCATGAAACAACAATCAAACAACAGCATATTACAGTTTATTACCCAGGGCAGTTTAGTGCTGCAGATCCTTATCGGTATTATCGCCGGTAGCATTTTAGCCGTTTTAGCACCTAGTGCGGCTACGTCTATTGGCATGTTAGGTAGCCTTTTTGTTGGCGCTTTAAAAGCCGTAGCGCCGGTATTGGTTTTTGTGTTGGTGGCGGCCTCGGTAGCTAGCCATAAACGTGGCCAAAATACTCAGCTTCGTCCGATTATCTATTTATATTTATTTGGTACTTTTGCCGCATCGTTAACGGCGGTAGCCATGAGCTTTATGTTCCCTACCGAGTTAGTGCTAGTGAGCACCGAAACCTCGGCTAATCCTCCGCAAGGCATTGGCGAGGTATTACACACCTTACTGTTTAAAATTGTCGATAACCCAATTAGCGCCATTATGAATGGCAACTACATTGGCATTTTAGCGTGGGCAATTGGTTTAGGTATTGCCATGCATAGCGCATCGGACACCACCAAAACCTTGTTTAATGACGTGGCTGCGGGTGTATCAAGCATTGTGCGTTTTGTTATTCGTTTAGCGCCAATTGGTATTTTTGGCTTGGTGGCAAACACTATTGCGCAAACCGGCTTCTCGGTATTGCTAGGCTACAGCCAGCTATTGTTGGTACTCATTGGCTCTATGTTATTGATTGCCTTAGTGATGAACCCGCTGCTAGTGTTCTATAAAATTCGTCGCAACCCTTACCCATTAGTATTTAAGTGTTTACGTGAAAGTGGTGTAACCGCCTTCTTCACCCGTAGCTCTGCTGCGAACATTCCAGTAAATATGGATTTAGCCCAGCGCTTAAAGCTAGATGAAGATACTTACTCGGTGTCTATCCCACTAGGTGCCACCATTAACATGGCCGGTGCTGCAATTACCATTACCGTGTTATCACTAGCGGCAGTACATACCTTGGGTATTCAAGTAGATTTTGCTACTGCCTTGTTGCTGAGCGTAGTAGCAGCGGTGTCTGCTTGTGGTGCCTCTGGTGTTGCTGGTGGCTCGTTATTGCTTATTCCATTAGCGTGTAGCTTATTTGGTGTGTCTAACGATGTGGCCATGCAAGTGGTTGCTGTAGGCTTTATTATCGGCGTATTGCAAGACTCTGCCGAAACTGCGCTAAACAGCTCTACCGATGTATTGTTTACGGCTGCTTGTTGTAAGGCTGCTGAAGAAAAGTAGTTATTCAATAATGAGTATTTATAAGCAGCGCTTAGGCGCTGCTTTTTTATTGGCAATTACCTTAAAATTTGAAAATTATTTAAACAACATCAATATATTGCAGTTCTTTTCTAATAAGCCGCGTGTTGAGCTTTAACTTTAAAATAATTATTACTAGTATGGCTTTTTGATGTTGATGCAAGGGAAGTGCAGTGCTAGTTAGTCGACCATTCTTTTTATTCTTTCTGCTGTTTGCCAATCTCTTTTACTCCACCATTTCATTAGCTGCTAACGATGCGTTGTGGCGAGTAGGTGATAAACCTAAGTGGATTGTAGAAGCGGATTTAAGCAAGTTAAACCAAGCTGATCTTGGCGTAGAATCTGTAGATTATTTGGTATCGGATACTCAAGTAAGTTTGCTTAGCAAGCAGCCGCATTACTATCGTTATATCCGCTTTCAAGTGAATGACAGTGCTGGCGTTGAAGACAATTCAGATTTAACCATCACCTTTAATCCGGATTTTCAGCGGGTTGAGTTGCATCACATAAACATTATACGAGGCGATAAATCGTTTAACCGTTTGGTTGCTGATGATATTCGAGCAGTAGACATTGAACCCGAACAACATAGCAAACTGTATTCAGGACAAAAGCAATTACAGCTTTGGTTAAAGGATGTAAGAGCGGGCGACATTGTCGATTACAGCTTTAGCGTAATTGGTGAAAACCCAGTATTTGATGGCCACTTTAGCCATACCTTTGGTTTAGGTTGGAGCGTTCCGGTGGGAATGACTCATGCCAGTATCGTGGCGCACAAAAGCCGAAAACTTAGCAATCAACTTGCCGATATTGACACAGAGGTAAAGGTAAACACCGAGGGGAACACAGTTCGCTACTCGGTGCTTATCGAAAATTCGCCGGCCTATTATGAAGATGGCCAAGCTCCAAACTGGGATTCGGCTTACCCTACTTGGCAAATCACTAGCTTTGAAGATTGGTCGCAAGTATCTAGTTGGGCTGAGTCTTTATTTAAAACCTCGGCTAAGCATTCTGCTGCCTTCGACGACTGGCTTAGTGAACTTAAAGCTAAACCCACCAAATTAGCCATTGAAGAAGCGATACGCTTTTCCCAACAAGATATTCGTTATTTAGGGGTAGAGATTGGCGAAAATTCACACCGTCCACATTCTCCATCAGAGGTGTTAGCGAACCGTTATGGAGATTGTAAAGACAAGTCTTTGTTGTTGGTAAGTGCATTAAACGAGTTGGGAGTAGATGCTTACCCAGTATTGGTGTCTAGCTATAAACACAATACCTTGGCTGAGCATTTGCCGGGTTACAACGCCTTTAATCATGCGATTGTGTATTTGAATTATAAGGGGCAAGACTATTGGGTTGACCCAACTAACGCATATCAGTCAAACCTGTTGGAAACCATAGTGCCAGCGGCTTTTGGACAAGCTTTGGTTATTTCGCCAGACAATCAAGGCTTAAGCAGTATTCCTGATTTTGTCGCTGAAGATAACCTTGTTGAAGTTACCCAAGAGTTTATTGCTTCTGATTTTCGCTCGCCTGTACAACTCACGGTTGTTAATACCTTTACTGGCGCAGAAGCTGACAGAATGCGTTATGAAATTGCAGGCCAGAGCGCTAAACGCATGACAAAATCGTATTTGTCTTATTACCAGCGCTTTTATCCCTCGATTAGCCTAAAACAAGATTTGCAAATTAGTGATGACAAAATTAGCAATCGTATTGAAATTAAAGAGCATTATTTGGTGAATGAGTTTTGGCATGAAGTTGAAGGCGACGCTGAGTTTGTGTTGGTTTCCGATGCGGTTGAGCATTACTTAAAAGTGCCGCAGAAAATTCAACGTAAACAGCCTTACTCTTTGGGGCGTCCGATAAACATCCAGCAACAAGCAAAACTATATTTGCCCTACGACATCGATTTTAGTTGGGCTAATGAAGAACAAACGCTAGAAGATGAACACTTTAAATTGTATACACGTTTTGACTATCGCAACAAAGTGATCACCTATCAACAGCAATATCAGAATAAGCAAATGGCCGTTGCCGCCAGTGAAGTAAAGCAATATGCCAAGTTAATGAGGAAAGCCAGAAAGGCCTTAGAAATTAATTACAGCGTGACCAGAGTGACCGAAGACCAAGCCTACGATTCGATGAACGAATTAGTGAGTTTCTTGCTTGAAAAGCAAACCAATAACCAGCAGGAGGCATTGTAATGAAAGCTTTTTATATTTTAGCCTTAAGCCTGATGCTGAGTGCTTGTGCAAGTAACGATACTGGCCGTTCAGTTCCCTCTGTATCTGAAACGAATAACCCGGTGGTTAAAAACCAAGAGCCGGCAGAGCTATACAGTGATAGATATTTTGTTAACTATGCTAATGCGCTTAATCAACACACCGAAAATGCGCTTAGAAGTAAAATTGTTGAAGCTAAAATGGTTGAAAAACTGGAAACTGATTTAGCGTTTACCTTTAATGCCAATCAGCGAGCAAACGTTACTCAACTTCTGTCTAGCTTAACGGATACTTCGATTACAGCCATTTTGGCCCAGCCAGGCGGTAGCTGGAAATATGTAGACAGTGATGTTCATACTAAGCAGCAAGCAACTAGCTATTACCGTTTTACCCTAGATGGCACCTTTGCCTACTACGAAATAAGCTGGTTAGATGGCCACATCGTGGATATTTTTAATTTGTTTACGGGGGTTGGGATCTCAGACAGCTTCGATCTGGTTATCGATATGGAGCAATATCGTAAAACCCACCCCAATAGCGGTATCCAGCGCATGGGCGATTTCTTTGAGGCGGTTCGACAAGCTAGCTATACCGAGATGCTGTTTGCCTACAACGAGATTCCTAAGCCGTTTCAGCAAAAGCCTTTAGTACTGGCAGGCTTAATGAAAGCTTATATCAACCAACCCAGCTTGGTAATGCCACGATCTTTTGTTGTGTATATGGAGAAGCACCAGCCGGTTCATCCGCGTTTCTACGCTTATTACTACGACAACCAGCAATTTGACCTAGCGATTGAAAGCTTAAAGCACTTCCCAGAAACCGTTGTTAAAGACGTAAGAGTGCAAGTAGAGATTGGCAATGCCTTGTACGAAAGTGGCCAAACCGAGAAAGCCGAAGATTACCTAGTGAATGCCTTATTAAAGGCACCTTCAGAGCCATTTGGTTACATTTGGTTGCTGGGCCTGTCTATTGATACCAAACAATATCAGCAAACAGAGCTTATTCTAAAAGTGCTCTACGACAGGTTTGATACGCGCTATAGCAAAACAGATTTGCTTACCTTTGATAGGGGGGAAGAATATTTAAAATCAGCGAGCTATCAACGCTATAAGCAATATCTTAACTAACTTAAAGAGAACAAAAAAAGGCGCTAAATTAGCGCCTTTTTTATTACTTAGCTGCCGCCTTTTGTTTGGCTTGTTCATACTCGGCTTTAGCTTTACTGCGCTCCCACAAAGGCCTTAAGAGTGGGCTAAATAACACCAGTGCAGCAATGCTAATAAAGGTGAGAGTTAGGGGGCGCTCCCATAAAAAGCTTAGCTCGCCATCGCCTATTAATAGTGCTCGCCGCAGGTTGTCTTCGAGCATTCCACCAAGAATAAAACCTAACAACATCGGCGCCATAGGGAAGTTGAGTAAACGTAAGCCCAAGGCTGCCATACATATCGCCACCATGATCATGATGTCCATGCTATTAAACGACACCAAATACACCCCAGTAATTGAGAACAGCAAAATCATCGGTACCAAATAAGGGCGAGGAATGCTTAATAACTTGGCGAGGTAGGGGATTAGCGGCAAGTTTAAAATTAGCAAAATCACATTACCAAAATACATAGAGATGATGATCGACCAAAATAGGTCGGGGTGCTCGATGTACATTCTTGGCCCCGGCTGAATACCGTAGGCTATTAAGGCTCCGAGCAATACCGCGGTAGTGCCCGAGCCGGGAATTCCTAAGGTAAGCAAGGGAACAAAAGAGCCAGTTGATGCAGCATTGTTGGCTGATTCGGGCGCAGCCAAGCCTTTTAACGAGCCTTCACCAAATTCTTTTTTTGCGTCGCCTTTGGCGAGATTTCGTTCCACGCCGTATGCCAGAAAAGAGGCAATGGTCGCGCCAGCACCGGGAAGCACGCCAACAAAAAAACCTAGAAATGAAGAGCGAAGAGTTGGCGCTGCAACGGTTTTAACTTCTTGTTTGGTGAGCTTAAGACTACCCAGCTCCGACATCATTTTTTGTTCGGTAGCGCTGTTATTGGGGTTCTCGGGTTTTAATACCGACATTAAGGTTTCGGCTAAGGCAAAAGTTGCCATGGCTAAAAGTAAGAAGCTAAAGCCGTCGATTAAATCCAGTTGGCCAAAGGTAAAACGCTCTACACCTTCACTTCTGTCGGTGCCTACGGTGGCTAACATCAAGCCCACAATGGTCATCATTACCGCTTTTAATACTTGGCCTTTGCCTGAAAATGCAGCCACGGCAGAAAGACCAAGTACCATTAAGGCGAAGTAGTCGGCGCTTTGAAAACTCAAAGAGACAGAGGCCAAAGCAGGCGCGGCAATTAACAGCATAATTGCGCCCAAAGTACCGCCAGTAAACGAGGCATAAGCAGCAACGGCTAAAGCTTTACCCGCTTGGCCTTTTTTAGCTAAGGGGTTGCCATCAAAAGCGGTCACTACGGTAGCACTACAGCCTGGCGCATTAATTAATATCGACGAGGATGATGCGCCAAATATAGCGCCATAATAGACACCCGCCATTAAAATTAAACCTGATGAAGGCTCTAAACTATAAGTAAGTGGGATCATTAAAGCGATAGCGGTAATTGGCCCAAGGCCGGGTAACATGCCAATGAAGGTACCCACTAAGCAGCCTACAATTACCATCATTAAGTTCATTGGCATAACGGCGGTACTAAGCCCAGCTAAAATTCCATCTAACATCATCGTGTCCTTAATTTGCTAGCCATTAAACCAGTGCCAGAGTTGCCCAGGTTCTAAATAAATATCTAATACTTGGGTTAATAGCGCCCAAAAAGCCACGGTGAACAAAATGGCTACCACCAGTGCTTTTTTATGTTGGCTTTCACCCATAATGCGAAAGCTCACAACCAGGAAAATAATGGTGGCTAATACAAACCCCATCCAATTGACGAGTAGGCCGTAGGCGAACATAGCAACTAGCAATTTGGCGGCGGGGCGCCATACCAAATGTTTTACGCTGGTTCTAAAATCACTACCGCCGGTGAGCATCAAAATGATTGAGCAAGCAATACCGCACAGCGCTAAAAACTGCGGCAGAGTACGCGGGGTGAACGGTTCATATTCCGCACCAGGAAATAGCGGAATGTCGTAGCTAAAATAGCCGTAGAACAAAGAGAGCAGCAAAAAAATTAGGCCGCCAATTCGTTGATTGCTAATTTGCATTGTTAGCTCCAAATGTAAAAAAAGTCCGGTGCCTAGGCACCGGTGCTTAACTGAGTACTACTGATAAGCAAATAAAGCAGCAAGGGAGTTGCTGGCTAATAGGATTACTTTAGAAAACCTAGCTCTTTCATTAGGCTGCCTACTGTTTTCTCTTGTTGTTCTAAAAAGCCGAAGAACTGGCCATAAGGCACAAAGTTGTTTACCCAGCCATTACGTGAACGCACGGTTTCCCATTCTGGGGTGGTGTACATTTCTTTAAGCATGTCTGAGAACTTCTCAGCTTGCGCCTTGCTGGTGCCTGGTGCCGCAAAAAAGCCACGCCAGTTAGCAAACACAGTGTCGTTGCCCATTTCTTTTAAAGTTGGTACTTCGGGGGCGTCTTTAACTCGTTTTTCTGCGGTAATGGCTAAGATACGAATTTGGTCGTTTTTCGCCATTTCTAGCGCTTCGCCTAAGCCAGTTGAAAGCAGTGCAGTTTCTCCAGAAAGTAAACCTGCCATGGCTTTACCGCCGGCATCGTAAGCAACGTAGCGTAATCTTAGTGGGTCTAAGCCTTCGTTTTTGATGGCAGCGGCTGCTACCAAGTGATCTAAACTGCCGCGCGCACTACCGCCAGCAACTTTTACTTTATTGGGATTGTCTTTGAAGTCGGCAATTACTTGGTTCCAATGAGTATATTTGGAATCGGCTCTAACTATTAACGCGCCGTAGTCAGCGATTGTGGCAGCAATGGGAGTAAGATCGCGGAAAGACTGCGGGAATACGCCGGTTAATGAGCGAACCACAATCGGGGTAGAGTTCACCATTAAGGTATGTTCTTGGGTTTTAGCGGTTTCAATTAAGTGAGCAATGGCTTTACCGCCGCCTCCGCCACTCATGTTTTGGTAAGACACCTTATCGATAATGCCCGATTTCATTAAGGCTTCGCCGGTGCCACGGGCGGTTCCATCCCAGCCTCCGCCTGCGCCTCCGGGGATTAAAAAGTGCACTTCTTCTGCGTGAACTGTGCCGCTTAGGCCTGCGGCCAATACTGCGGCCCCTATTAATGTTTTGACCAATTTAATCTTGGCTAACATGTTTGCTCTCCTTGTTGCATAGGGCTTTCAGCGTGGCTGAAAGTGGTTGCTGCCATGCTTAAATACCGCTAGCTGGCGAATAAAGTTAAATTAATGTTAATGGAAGCCTGAGATTTTGAAATGTAAGCCAAGTAATGGCTTTAAAGTCCATATTGGTAATTAAGTGCATATTGTTCACGGGAGCTGCTCGCTAAGCTCGTGCTAAGCTAAATTGAAACAAACAGGAAAAAGTTTAGATGTATCAACAAGCTCGCTTACCAAGCTACCGTGCTCGCTTATTGCTAATAATGCTGATTTACAGCCTTATTCAGTTAAGCATTGTGGTAGTGACCAGCTATTGGTATGTAAGTGACTCTGAATACCAAGACAAAGGGGAGCGGGCCTTAGATGTAGCGCGAGTGGTGGCTAAGCTGCCCGATGTAGTGAGTGCGGTAGAGCGCCGAGACAGCGTAAACTTACAGCCTTTAGCAGAAGAATTACGCCGCACCATGGGCGCAAGTTTTATTGTGGTGGGGGATGTTGATGGGATCCGCTTGGCTCACCCCAAAAGTGAACGTATTGGCAAACCCATGGTGGGAGGCGATAACTACGCAGCTCTGGTTCTAGGGCAAGAGTATGTGTCGCAAGCCAAGGGATCTTTGGGGGTATCGGTACGCGGTAAAGTGCCAGTTAAAGATCAACAGGGGCAGATCATAGGTATTGTCTCGGTTGGATATTTGCTAGAGAAAATCGACGTACAACTGCAACCCTATTTGCACTTTATGGTGCTGTTGGTGATGGCGGTGTTGTCTCTCAATATGCTGATTGGTTGGTGGCTGGCACAACGGATTAAAGACACATTGTTGGGTTTTGAACCAGAGCAGATGACCCGCTTATATGCAGAGCTGCAAGCCACGCTTAATACCATTCGTGAAGGGGTGATAGCGATTAACCGAGAAGGCATTATTACTAATGTGAATGCTAATGCGATTCGCTTATTAGGCAAAGACCTGCAAGGAAAATCGATTAATCCGGTTGGTTTACCGCTGCGAGATTGGCTACCCGATAGTGATATGGCTGAATTACTCGATCAGCCGCAAGCGCAAAGTGATGTGGAGTTATTGCTTAACGGGCATTTAGTGATTGCTAACCGAGTGCCAATGAAAGACCAGCAACAAAACTTTATTGGCATGGTTTCTAGCTTTAGGCGGAAAGACGAGATCACCTTGCTCACTAAGCAGTTATCGCAAATTAAGGCGCATTCAGAAGCCTTGCGGGTACAAAACCATGAGCATTCTAATCAGCTAAATACCATTGCTGGTTTAATTCAGTTAGGCGAAAGTGATAAAGCCTTATCTTTTATTGGCCAAGCAAATGATCAATTCCAAGAACTGATCCGCTTTTTGATTGAAGCAGTAGAAGATTCGGTAATAGCAGGCTGTATTTTAGGTAAGTTTCACCGGGCGAGGGAGCTTGGTTTAACCCTAAATATTGACCCCGACAGCAGCTTGCGCGACTTACCTGCACACTGTGGCTCGGAGCAAATCGTTACCATAGTGGCTAACCTTTTAGATAACGCATTTGAGGCAACTCGCGCTAGCAATGGCCGCGAGTCGATTAATCTCTCAATGACCGATTTGGGCAACGACATAATTATTGAAGTGGAAGATTTTGCTGGTGGTATTCAAGATAACTTACAAGCCAATATCTACGAGCAGGGAGTGACCACCAAAACCCAAGGCGACCATGGCATTGGCCTTTACTTAGTAAAAGAAACCGTGCAAATTTTGCGTGGAAACGTTGAGTTTAGTAGTGACAATTTGGGCACCCGTTTTACGGTGTATATTCCCAAGCAGTTAAAGCAGGAGTAGCCATTTGATTCAGGTATTAATTGTTGAAGATGATGCGGGCATTGCCGAGATCCATCGCCAGTACTTACAGCGCGTGAGTGATTTTGAAGTATCTGGCATTGCCTTGAGCATTGCCGATGCATTGATCCACATTAAGGCTAAACCTCCACAACTTTTGCTGTTAGATGTGTACCTACCCGACGGCACCGGCCTAGAGTTACTAAAACACATTCGCAGCCAAGATCTTGCTATTGATGTTATGTTGCTCACCGCCGCTAAAGAAGCCTCAACCTTGCAAGAAGCGCTGCGTAATGGCGTGTTTGACTACATTCTAAAACCGGTGGTATTTCCGCGTTTACAAGAATCCTTAAATAACTATAAAAACTACTTACGCAGGCTTGATCAAAACAGCTCTTTTGAGCAGCAAGATGTAGATAAGTTAATGCCAATGAGTGAGGGCGCGGTAGCCGAAAGTAAAAAGCGCTTGCCCAAAGGAGTGGACGCGGTAACGCTAGATAAAGTGCGCGCACTGTTTAGTGAACATGCTTCATTAACTGCCGAGTTAGCCGGCAAACAAATTGGCAGTAGCCGCACTACAGCAAGGCGTTATTTGGAGTATTTAGTGAGCTGTAATGAACTCACACCAGAGGTGGCTTATGGTGCCGTAGGCCGGCCAGAGCGGGTCTATCATCGGGTTAATTAAAAGTTATTCACCAGAATTTAAAATCAAAAAGGCTCGCTATTGCGAGCCTTTTAGTTACAGAGCGTTGCTTATTCTTTGCAAAGAGTTGCTTAGTTTACAGCGTTGTCTGCTTGGCTAGTCATGATTGAACCAAAAGAAATACCTTGGTCGTTCACGGCCATATTCATTTGCGCTTTAATTCGGTAGTCTTTTAAGTCCATCAATTCTTGTGGCACTTCTTCTCCGCTTAATTCAATACCACTAATAATCGGTTCAAACATTTGCTGGTAGTCGATGAACATGCTTAAAAGCCCGTTGTTCGCCACTGGTTCTGACGCTAGTTGCTGACTCACTTCTGCAGCGCGCTGGCCGTTAAACAATACAAGGTGGTTACCTTTAAGTGCTAGCTGAGGCTGTATGTTGGTGGTAGGTGGTAGCGGCAATAAATGGCTAACATCAACCGGTGTACCATCGGCTGGCAAGCTTACGCTAGCTAGCTCTGGTGAGAACTGTTTGGCAATGTCGAACAAGGCACCTGGGTTGTCGGCAGACACACTAATAATGGCATCTAGGCTTTCTAGCTCTTCTGGGCGGCTAATGTCAGCCAGTTTGTAATCAAACACAGCCATGCCAATGCCCTTAAGGCCGTTAGCCATGCCGGTCATCATGCCTACCATGCCTGGGTTTTGTTGCTGCATAGCCATTTGCACGTTTTGTAGCGGTTCACACTGGTAATCAGGGGTAAGCATTTCTTCCCAAACTGATAGCAATGAAGGCACCAGTTGGTTTACATCAATGCCATAAGCCATGCTAAATACCGCATTTTCGGTGTTTGAAGCATAAGAAGGAATAAAGCCACTCATCGCTTGGTAGGCGCTAAGTAATACGCTGTTGTTGCTCTCTACCACCATGCGCGCGCCAAAGCTGCTTTCTTTATCGTTGATGCTTAAGCTGTCAAACCCCATTACCGTTTTTGGCCAGTTAGCGGTAATGCTGGCAAACTCTTGCTCACACACTGGAGTACGTAAGCTTGTAAGCTCGTTGCTATTATCCATTTGGGCTAACTTAGTAAGGTGTTTTGCCAGTAGGTTGCCATCTTTTGTGGTTATTGCTTTAGCAATCTCTTGGTGGTTAATAAAGCCAATGCCTTCTTCCATGAAACCATGCTTGGTTAGGCTGTCTTGGATTAATGTGGTGGCGTTGATTGGCTGCTCTGCTGGTTTAAGGCCTAATGCGGTTTCTAACAAACTGTTTTCATTAAGCGAGGTATTTAAAGTAATGGTAAGTAGGCCATTATTTACGGCTACGATTAAATCTGCGGTTTCTGAGTCGCTGTCATCGCTCAAACGATAAGCGCGATACTCAACACCGCTAAGAGTTTGTTTAGTATGGCTAAAACCACTCTTCTGTTCGGCGTTATCTAACCAAGCCCAAATAGCATCGGCTTTGCTTACTTCTACTTTCATCACCGGGATGATGCCTAAGGTATAAAAGTAGCTGTGAATATCGTTGGCTAAACCAAAGGTATCTACAAAGGTTTGCCCGTCTTTTAGTGCTTCGTTGTAGCTTTCGAATAAGGCAATGAAAAACTTACCGCGTGGGTCACTTACATCTGTATCGGCAAAGGCGTCACTTGGTAAATTGTTGTATGAACCTGCCATTGAATCAACATAGGCTTTGATTGGGAACGGTTTTAGTTGAGCAGAAAATACCGCAGTATCGGCAGGAATATACGCGAGTGCACCCGCTTCGCTATTAAGGTTTGTAGCCTGCTGAGAATACCAGTAGCCACCCGCTCCGGCCCCAATGGCTAACAAACCGCCTGCGATAAGAACATTCTTCATCTAAAACTCCGTGTATATTTGATTAACTACCTTCAGATGAAACGCTTTTAGCTTCAACTTTACAGGTGCAAAGGGGCTATTAAATCATTGATAAAAATGCACTTCAATTAATAAGTGATTAAACAATTAATTAGCGGTTTTGTATTAGCCGTAGGGTTAAGTTGTAGGGTGTTTTGTAGGGCACTTTAAAGGCGATATAACGCTCAACAATGAGCTTTATTTGGGCTGCCAGTTATCCGGTTAAGGCATCGCCTAAGTGTTTTATAAGGGGGAGTAATAATCTTGCCTAGTTTTCCCAATAAGGGGGAGCGCCATAGTATTCTGCGAAGTAATCAAGAAAGGCTCTCACTTTAGGTGCCAATAGCCGAGAGCTGGGATACACCGCCCAAATGGCGGCCGCATCATTAAGGCTGTAATCTTGTAGCACTTCGACCAAGCTGCCATTTTCTAGCTGCTTGTAGACTAACCACTCTGCACACATTGCAACACCCAAGCCTTGCAAGGCTGCGTCGCGTACTGCTTCTCCGTGGTCTACTCGAACTCTGCTTTTTAGCTTTATGTTTTGCAGGCCATTAGGGGTATTGAAGCTCCAAGTATCAAAACCCATCTGCTTAATACAGCTATGGTGCTTTAAATCTTCGAGGGATGTTGGGTTTCCGTAAGCTGCAAGGTAATCCGGCGAGGCGCAGATAATCCGTTTATCGGTAGCCAGCTTTTTAGCAATAAGGGTTGAGTCTTTCAGATCAGCATCTCGGATGGCGACATCAAAGCCACCTTCAATCATATCTATCATGGAGTCGGTCAAACGAATATCGACAGATAGCTCTGAATGCTTATCTAAAAAGCCTTTTAAAGCAGGTATAACATGCATCCGGCCAAAGGAGGCGGGAGCGGTAATTCTTAATGTACCCGTTGCTTGTGCTTTGCCAGTTCCCACGGTTGAGCGGGCCGCATCAACACTAGCCAATATCTCATCTGCATAGGGTAAAAGAGCTTCGCCTTCCTCGGTGAGTGAAACCTTACGGGTGGTGCGATGAATAAGTCGAGCGCCGATGCTTTCTTCAAGCTTATTGATATGCATGCTGGCTACTGGTGCAGACAAGCCAAGTTCTTTTCCCGCAAGGCTAATATTATGGGTGGCTGCGACTCTTACAAACAAGCGGAGGTGCTCAATATTCATCGTGTTATTTAGACCTTTTTGTTAGGCAAGTTGTGAACGGGTAAACTGAAGCGCAGTGCACTGTTTTAGCTTAAACCATGCGTAAGCGCCTGCAAGTGTATTGGCAATACAAGCCGCGACAATTGTTTGAATAATGCTTTGTGTTGCTGTGCCAAGCCAAATGGCTGGAACATATAAAACCAATAAACGAACCATAGATACAAACAAGGCTCGGCGAGCTTCCCCTAGGGCATTAAATGCTGAAACCACCAGCATGCAAAGGCCAAGAGGTGCATAGCTAAAAGGAATGACCCACAGAGCGATACTAAACCAGTTTTGCATCATCATATCAGCACTTATCAGCGGAATAATATAGGGCGAGCTAATCGCTGCGATAAGAGCAATTACTAGATGGAATACCAGTAAAAACTTAGCGGTAACCGTTAACACCTCAACAATTTCGTTTAGCTTACCTTCACCAAGGTAGCGGCCAATAATAGGGGGAATGGCCATAGTTAAAGCTAAAGTAAAAACCAGAAGAAAGCTTTCTAGTCGAGATAATAGGCTCCAGAAGGCGATTTCCTCGGTGCCAATCTGAGCAATTAGCAGCATACAAATAAAAGCACTTAATGAAGGTAGCGACTGATTCAATATGGTTGGCACCGTAGTGCGAATTAACTCTTTGCCATAGTAAAAATAGGGCGAGTTTTGTATGGCTTGCTGCTTAGTACTGGTGCTGAGTGAGTTTAAGTTTATAGCAGCAAACCACTGTTTGCCGCGTGCTTTATACAGCATATACAGAGTACAAATGCTGTAACTTAAGGTAGAGGCAAGGGCTGCCCCTACAATGCCCATGTTAAAACTAAAAATAAGCAAAGGGTCTAGTATCAGGTTGATTATACTGGCCAACAGAAACATTTGACCGGTGGTTTTTGTATCTTCATTTGCTCGATAGACACAAGATACCAAGTATAGTGCGGCCACAGAGATAGCACTCAACAGCCAAGCTGGCCAATAGCGATTAAAGATTGCTGCCAACGCTAGTTGTTTTGCCGAGCTTACATCGGAGGCAATGAAGGTCGCCAATATTGGATCTTGTAACAGCCACAACACCACACCCAGTAGAGTGATAAACAAGGTGCCGCCAGCCGCTGCTAATGTGGCAACGGTTTGAGATTTTAGCTTATCGCGGCCGCCACAGGCCTTAGAGATAATAGACGTTGCCGCAACCCCAATACCTACTTGAGTTCCAATAAACGCCGCTTGAAAGGGTAAGGTAATGCCATGAACCGCAAGCTGGTTAAGGCCAAGCATGCCGATAAATACCGAATCCACCAGTTGCACCAACATAATGGCAAACAAACCCACGGTGAGTGGCAGCGTGCGCTTGATGATGAGTGTTAAGCTTGGCGATACAGCAAACATCTAGATAACCTTGGTTTCGGTGAGGGCAGAAACAGCAGTGGCTTGCTTTACGGCAAGCCACTAAGCGTTACGGGTAGCGACTAGGGTCTGTTGGCCTTTGCTGATGGTTTTTGCAGCAATTTATTAGCCATTTAGGCAAGGCAGTGAGTGTGCAGTTAAGTGGGCTTAATAATCACTCGCTAACGCTGAATAAATGGCGAAGAAATGCTGCCCGAAGGGTTCGATAAGCGAACTTTACTCTTTGTTAAGCACTTCTTGCTTAACCCACTAGGCTTCTAAGTGCTCGCCGCGATTAAAGCCCGCTTATCTCGAACAAAATTTCAACACCAAAGATCATCAGACCCTAGTTGATATCAATGACAACCTTGCCAATTGCTTGACCACTGGCTAGGCGATCGTGCGCTGCCGCGGCATCGGCTAAGGCAAATTGTTGGCTATCAAGTACTGGTTTTAGGTCGCCAGCCTCAACAATTTTTGCCAGTGCTTCAAGGATCTTACCGTGTGCAGCTCGACCTTGGTTGTATATCATCGGTAAAAGCATAAACACTACATGTAAAGACAGACCCTTCATGTGCACCATGGTTAAGTCTTGTTCGTGCATAGACAGCGTGGTAGTAATTTGACCGTTTAGCTTGGCCGCTTCAATTGAGTTATTGATATTGGCACCGCCCACTGAATCAAAAATTACGTCAAATCCAGCACCCTTGGTGTACTTTTCAACATAGTCTGCAACGGCTTCGGTTTTGAAGTCGATTGCTGTTGCGCCAAGCGCAGCGATGAGATCGGTTTGCTCGCCAGCGGCACCAGTTGCAAAAACCTCAGTACCAAAATGTTTAGCAAGTTGTAGTGCAACATGTCCCACGCCACCGGCGCCGCCATGAACAAGTACTTTTTGACCAGCTGTAATGCCTGCTCTAACCAAACCTTCGTAGGCGGTAATACCCACTAACGGTAGCGCAGCGGCTTCTCGCATTGAGATGTTGCTTGGCTTGTGAGCCACTAAATTCGCGTCTGCCAACATGTACTCTGCTAACGAACCTTGCAGTTCAACAAGACCGCCAGCACAGCCGTATACTTCATCTCCAACCTTAAAGTTGTTTACGCCTTCACCAACCGCTTCAACTGTACCCGCGAAATCCATTCCCAAAACACCTGGGAGCTTAGGGTGAAAAGGTAAGGCTTCACCCATGTCACGAATCATCATGTCGATGGTGTTAACGCTAGACGCCGCAACCTTTATTAACAGGTGACCTGATTTAAGCTCTGGTTTTGCTATTTCTGCTGTTTCAAATACCTTGCTGTCACCGAATGCGCGAATCACAGTTGCTTTCATGATGATGAACCTCTATCCGTTATTGTTTGTCATTGATTGGGGTTCAGTATAGGCAGCATGCTTAGTTTGATAAGAAGGACAAATACAAAATCAGTTTTAAGTTTTTGTTAATAATGAAGTGTCACTTGGAATAGTGATACCTATCAAGCCCTAATAACATTTTTGAAGTAGGTTTATCAGCGACCTTACCTTAGCTGCATTATTAAATTTTTATTAACACTGATTATGCGTTTCACTTTCTTATCCCTGCTCAGACATAGCAGTAGACTTCTCGGCAATAAACGCCCTAGGTTGAGGAGCCTAATATGCATTATGAAGGTAAAATCTATCGTCCTTGGATGGAAGCCAAGAGTGTACTTATTCAAACCACGCTAGGTTGCAGCAATAACCAGTGTACCTTCTGTACTATGTTCGACGACAAACGTTTTAAAGTGCGTGAGCTTGAGGCGATCTTTAAAGACATTGATGAAGCGAGATTGTTACATCGCAAGGTCGAGTCAATATTTCTTATCGACGGTAATGTAATGGCGATGCGCACCGACAAGCTGTTAAAGATCCTAGATAAAATAAAAGTGACCTTTCCTGAGCTAAAGCACTTGGCGCTGTATTCGGGCTTTAATGATTTTCGTCGTAAGAGTATGTCGGAGCTAAAAGAACTGCGTTCGGCGGGGCTTACTACTGCTTATTCTGGATTAGAGTCTGGCGATCCTATTGTGCTGGAGCGGATTAAAAAGGGCATGACACGTGAGCATGCAATTAAAGGTATGGAGATGGCGCGTGAAGCAAATATTCAAGTGCTTGCCTCGTTTATTTTTGGTCTTGGTGGCAAAGAGCGTTCTGTTGAGCATGCTAAAAACACCACTAGTTTGCTTAATATTATGCGTCCAGATGCGATTGCGCCAATGGCGCTTGCTATTCAACCGGGTAGCGAGTTGGAGCGGGAGCTACATCGGGGAGAGTTTGCTCTGCCCACACCGCTACAGATTTTAGAAGAGGAAAAGTACTTGCTGGAAAACATGGATGATTTTCCGTGTTATTACTGGGGTGACCATGGCAACAACATAGCATCTATGCGCGGGGTTTGGCCCGAGGTTCGCCAATCTTTCTTGCAGAATATTAATCAGCATATCGCGCATAATCCAATGGCGAAGAAAAATGCGATTGAGACCTATGCATGGTAGAAAGTTGCCCAGAGATTTAATCTAAAAACATTCAATATCAAGTTAATAAGCGGCTGTACTAGAGCCGCTTTTTTTATTGGTTTAAATAAAGCTTAAAGTAACTTTTTAATGCTAGTTTGCCAATCACCACCACCTGTTATTTCTCAAGGTTTTTCTTATTAAGCGAGTTTCGGTTTGTAGTGATGAACTGCATTTTTTGTGTTCAGGTTAGAAACACTTTTCGACCTGCTGTAGCCATTCATTAATTAGGTTTCTCTTATGTTTAACCTCTATATTGATCATTAAATTCAATGGCTTATATTGTTAATCTTTTCTTTATTTAGTTTCGTTTTTTCTTTGATTGTTTAAACAATGAGCTAGGAATACTTTGTAGTTAGTTATCCACGGGCTGATAACGAAACAATCATAAAATGGAAGGAACTGAATATGGCTTACCAAGGCTACACAACATTTAGCGCAAAACAAGATGACGCGATTTTATATGTCACGTTTGATTTTGGAACGGTTAACGTACAAGGTCAGGAGATGCTAGCTGACCTAAATGGTTTGGCGCTGCGTTTAGAACGCGATCGCAGCGTAAAAGTGGTGGTATTTCAATCGGCAAATCCAGAAATTTGGGTATGTCATTATGATACGGACTTGCTTAAAGATATGTCGACTGAGGCGGTATCTCGCGAAGACGCAAAACTACTCGACTTACAAGCAGTGCTTGAGCGCATTAGTAAGCTGCCTCAAGCGACCATTGCTAAACTCGAAGGCTTTGCCCGTGGCGGCGGTCATGAGTTTGCCTTAGCTTGTGATATGCGCTTTGCTGCACGCGGCAAATACAAATTCATGCAAATGGAAGTGGGCATGGGCATCTTGCCATGCGGCGGAGGTGCTTCGCGTATGGCTCGCCAAGTAGGTTTGGGCCGCGCTTTAGAAATTGTATTAAGCGCACGTGATTTTAGCGCCGACGAAGCTGAAGCTTACGGCACCATTAATAAGGCCTTAGAACCCGATGAAATTGGCCCTTATGTTGATGCGCTCGCGCAACGTATATCTAAATTCCCTGCAGAATCAATTAACGCTTGTAAGCAGATGGTGTACGAGTCAATCGATAAACCGATAGATGAAGCGCTTAAAGCAGAAGCATATTGGCTATACCAAGCGACTAGTAAAACACCTGCTGTTAAGCGTTTCCAAATCGCCGACGAGCAGGGCTTAGAGCACGATATCGAGAACCAACGTAACTGGGAACAGTTAGTTATGAATGTTCAAGATATTAACTAGAACAAGCTAACAAGAAAGCTCCTACGGTTTTAACTCGAAAGAGAAACGCGGAGCTTTCTTATTTCTATAGCTCATCAAGCCAAGCGCTAAAGCGAATAGTTTATTCACCCCAATCAACAAAATAAGAGGTTCACTATGCTAGGTGAAAGCCATTCATTTACTGCACGAATTTCCCAAGTCTAAAGCAAGTATTTTAAGCTTAGTTAACAGCGACGAAAATTTTGCTAAAGATGCTCAGCACTACGAAAACTTAGACAATAAAATTAGAGAGTTAGAACTCAGCAATTCACAGATTGACGATCAAGCTATGCACCAGTTGAAGCACGATCGCTCCTTGCTAAAAGACTCGCTTTATCAGCGGATCTTGCAAGTGGAAACGGAACAGTAAGAGCAAATAGTTCATAGGCTCAAGCCTTAGCGCTTGAGCCTACTGCTGTGATTAGTTGTTTAAGGCGCTGGATATTCTTTGATAGCAAACGCTGGTGTTGTTATACCTTTAATATCATCAAGTTCTATGGCAAAAACGCCGCCACTTAGCGGATAATCGCGCAGTTGTTGGTCACTCATGCCTTCACGAGCGCTCACTACATATAAGGTGCTTAAGTTTGGTCCGCCAAAGGCACATTTAGTGACATTAAGTGCTGGAATGGCAATCTGCCGTTCGAGTTTTCCCTCTGGCGTATAGCGGCTTACTCGAGCACCGTTATAATGGGCTACCCAAATGTGTTGCTCTGCGTCGATAGTGATTCCGTCGGGGTTGCCAAAGCTGCGGTCAATCTCCAGCCAAGGCTCTAATGTTGATGCATCACCATCATCAGTCAACTTGCTACGAAGAATGGTAAAGTTTTCGGTATCTACAAAATATCCGTAGCCCTGTTTATCACAGAAGGTTGGGCCATTGGTGACCCAGTATTGCTCACTTAATGAGCTAAGGCTAAGCGCTGGCGTTAAGCGGTAGAACTTTCCTGAGTCTTGCTTAATTTGGCAATCCATTGAACCTAACCAAAGATCACCATTTGGGGCAACCCAGGCATCATTAAGGCGGTTGTCTGGTAACTGAGGTTCTGGGTCTAGTAAAGGATAAACTGTTCCGTCGCGTAACAGTTTAACGCCGTCGGCATAGGTGGCGACAAAGGTGGTGCTTTCTCCGGGTATCTGGGTCGGTAAAACTGCGCTAATCATTGGCTTTTGCGACCAGCTTTGTTGCTCTCCTGAACTTGGCTGATAGCGGTGTAAAGTTTCTTTAAGAATGTCTACCCAATAGAGCGCTTGCTCTTGCTCTATCCATACTACGCCTTCGCCCAAACGTGCTTCGGCTGGCCAAATACATTCCACAGTATATTGCTTCGACATTCTTGTTCCTTTGCTAAACATGCCCACTGAATGGGATTATCTCATCTCATTAAACCCTTATCGATGGTAACACTTCGTAGCTTGGGGATGTTTTGTTTCATCGGGTTTCAGCATCTTTGTGAGTTAAGAACAGGTGGAGTTAAGAGGTGCTTGTAGAAGAGGGCGTTATTATTAAAAGCGCTTTAAACACTTGGCCGAACAGCTATAGCCGGCCAAGTGCTTTAACAGCTTATTTCGCTCGCTTAATGCCAATATCTTGGTAGTTAACTTGGCTAATGGCTAAACCCTGCCAGTTATCAAAGGCTCTAGCTTGGCTTGTTTTAGCTTGATAAAAATATGGTTGGCGTAAAGCGGCTTGTTCTGCAGGCATGGCAAAGTATAAACGGGCACTTTCGCCATTTAGTTGAGCGCTAGTGAGATAGGCGACGAGTGCATGCTCGAGCGCGTGGTAATCACTTTTCCAAAGATGAATTTTGAGCCCCTGATTGGCAACCGGATAGGTGCCGCCATCTTCGGCGATAAAACGTTCAAACCATTGTGGATAGGTATTGGCTAGGTAACGTTTAGCCTTAGGTTCGACTAAAGCTAGGCTTGCCGCTGCTTGGTCTAGTTCTGCATATTCCCACCAAATAGCTGGAGCGCCATTGGGCAGGCGACGCCATCCGCCTTCGCCTTGTTCAATAAAGGCGGCTTGCAAGGTGGCCTGAAGGCCTTGTTTGCTTTGGCTAACAAGTTGCTGTTGGCCTAAATACTCGGCGGCTAACCAACTCATCCACCAAGATTTAGCCGTGTGACCAAAATCATTATGCCGAGCAGAGTCCGGTTGGTAATTATCGCCATGCTTGGTTCCCCAAAAACGAAAATCATCGGGGCGCAAAAACTGCTGCGTGATGGTGTTAAGCAGTTTAGAAAGATCATTATCCCACTGGCTTTTGTGAGGTTCTGGTAGTAATGGCGATATTAGCAACATATAGGCGTTTATTTGGTCGAGTTGCGCCACAAGCTCAACTTCTTCTCCAGTACCGTTGGTGGATGCCGCATTTACCCAGCGCAAGCGCTGTTGTTGCTCGTCCCAATATTTATCAAATATGTAATCTTTAACTTTTAGTAAGTCATTGAGTACTGCTTTATCGCCAGTTAAGTAGTAGTAAAAGGCCATGCCTAATTGAGCGTAGGCAAGGTCTTGAGTGGTACGTTGTTTAGCTGAAAATTTTGATTGTCCGTTTTCGGTCACACTCACTACCGAGCCTTGCTCTTCTAATAAATGCGTGCGCAAATAGTCAACGCCAGCCTTGGCGAGTTGCAAGGCCTGTTTATCACCGGTGAGGTGAAAGATCACTCCGTAAACAAAGGTGTGCCTAGCCTGCATGCGGGTGTAGCTTTCTCCTAAATGGGGTTTCATCCAGCTGGGAGCTGCGTTGAGTTCATAACAGGGGCTAGCTTGAGTAAAAGCTGAGCCGTCGTTACAACGAAAAGTTGGAAAGTTACCCATCGGAGAGCCATGAGCATCTTGGTGTAACCAAAAAGGAGCCAGCTCGTTTTCTACGCTATCAAGCCAGCGTTGGGCAGAAGGGATTTGCAAATCGCCCGCTTGGGCATTGCCGTTAGCAATTAAACACACACTGAGTAATACTCGTTTCACAGTCTATTTCCTCAAGCTAAAACGCCATCGCTTAAGAGTTTATCTGAGCATTGATAGAAAAAATCAGTGTTAGTACACAGTTTTAGGTGACTTATTGATAGATAGGATGGTTGAAAGATAGGCGATAGCAATGCGCTATCGCCTATAAGGTTTACCCGCGTTGTTTCAACTGCTTAACACTGTTTTGAACACGTCGATAAAACTTGCCTAAGTCTCTATCGGAGGCTCGTCGCTCAGCTACGCTGGCGGCGTTAAACTGTTGCTCACGCATTAGTTTGTGGTAGTTAACTAAGCGCCTTTCATCTAATAAGCCCTGGCTTATGGCTTGCTGCACTTGGCAGCCGGGCTCACTGTTGTGTTGGCAATCGGCGAACTTACATTGCTCGGCGAGCTCAGTAATATCGTTGAAGGTGGCATTTACCCCTTCTTCACAATCGCTGAGTTGTAGCTCACGCATACCGGGAGTGTCTAGCAGTAAGCCGCCGTTCTCCATTAGATGCATTGAGCGCGCCGTGGTTGTGTGCCTGCCTTTACTATCGGCTTCTCTAATTTCCCCTGTTTGGCTAGTTTGTTCACCTAACAGCGTATTAATAAGGGTAGATTTACCCACCCCAGAAGAGCCCATAAAGGCAACCGTTTGGCCCTGCTTACACCAAGGGTTAAGTTTGGCCACCTCGTTGGCATCCAGCGAGTTGACTGCTTCAACCATTAACATGGGATCAAGCTTTTGTACTTGCTGGATAAAGCTGGGTACGTCGTTACAAGTATCGGCTTTAGTTAGCACCACCACTGGGTCTACTTTTGCTTCATTAGCTAAGGCCAAATAACGTTCAATACGGCTTAGATTAAAGTTATTGTTCAATGAACATACGATAAATACCGTGTCTACATTGGCGGCAATTAGCTGTAGTTCAGCACGGGTACCTACTGCCTTACGGCTAAATAAGGTAGCGGGTTCGAGTTGCTTTACAAATTTAGCCTCGGGAGTATTGGCTTGCTCTAACAATAACCAGTCACCTACGGCCATTTTAGGCATATTGGGGTGAATGGTGATGCGTTGTAAGCCAAGTTCACTGGCGACCAAATATTCACTGCGGTGCTGTTCAAATACGCGCGCAGCAGTGTACGAACTTAGTTCGTCTAAATTAAGTTGTTGTTGAAAAAAGGGTTTCCATCCAAGTTGAGATAGAGAAAAAGAAATACCCATTTGAGATTACCCCAAGCACAGTTGTGCTATAAAAAGAATATAGGGGTCGTTGTTACGCCCCGGTAATAACCGGGCTGAGCAGGAGTAACAGAGTTACGCTTGTTCCTGAGCCCGAGAAGGTGTGATTACAATCATTTTGTATCCTCGCTATTGACTAAAAATCGGCTAAATAATAGCAAATGATGTGAGCGAACCCCACAATTACTTGAATAACTATTGAGACAAATCAGGTCTTGGATCTTTAAGGCTTAACAGCCACACTGTTTAAAACGATCTTATGAATAACTGCGTATAGCTTATTAAAGCTTAATTACTAACACGAGCAAGAGAAGTGGAGTAGGGTATGCATTATTTTCGACCCGCACGTGAACGCGGAACTGTTGATTTAGGTTGGCTTAAAAGCCAGCACAGTTTTTCCTTTGCCAATTATTACGACCCCAAACACATGGGGTATTCAGTATTGCGAGTTATTAATCAAGATAGTGTTGCGCCCAGTAAGGGCTTTGACACCCATCAGCACAAAGACATGGAAATCATTTCCTACGTAACCCATGGTGCCGTTGAGCATAAAGATAGCATGGGTAATCGTTATCAAGTTCCTGCCGGTGATATTCAAGTCATGAGTGCAGGCACTGGGCTTAGCCATTCCGAGTTTAATTGCTCTGATGTTGATGACTTAGAGTTTTTGCAAATTTGGATTAAACCGCAGCAAACGGGTTTGGCTCCTGCCTATCAGCAAGCGCGGATTAGCCAAGGGGAATTACTAACCCCACTTGTCACTCCTGATGGCCGCGATGGTTCGCTAATTATGAATCAAGACGCTGCTCTCTATCGCCTTGCACTTAAGCCGAATAGCCAATTTGAATTAGAAGTGATGAAAGCGTGTGGCTATTTGCATGTGGTAAGCGGTGCAGCAAACTTGCAGCAAGCTTCTGGCAGTGCTTATACGGTTCGACCCGGCGATGGGGTAGGTGTATCAGGTGAAGAAGCCTTAAGCATAAAAACGGAAAGCTACGCCCTAGAAGCGCTTTGGTTTGATTTGCCCAGTGCCTGAACCGCGTAATTGGCAGATTTTATTATCCATTAAGTAATATCTATTTTTTAGTTAAATCCTTATGTATAGGCGGTGTTAGCGTTAACATTTGTTTATCTTGTTCACAAAAAAAACATAAGAACGTACAATTTTTCATCACTCATAATGATAGATTGCATTTTAACTTGGGCTTTTTCCTCTTACTGCTATGGTTGCGCTGCATATAAAAGCAACTACAGCAAACAACAAACAATTACTTGAGCTGTTAGGTGAGGGGTGTTCATAGCCTTAGCCAACACCTGCCACTCAGGGCCAACTATGTAAGAGGATAAATGGAATGATCTCAAATAAACCCGTGCTGGCTTTATTGAGCCTAGCGCTATGGTCGCCATTAAGTTCAGCAGAGTTACTACAAAAATTTGAGCTGGAAAATGGAAGTTTGTTACCCGGTTACTCAAGCGCAATTGATAGTCCGTTTAACGGTGTTGCAGCTTATGCAAACAATGATGGCGTGCAAGCAACAGCGCAAATTAGTAATACACCCGGCCAGTTTCGGTTAGATATAAGCGGCGCAAGTAGCGCCAATAATGCAGCGGGTATTAGTGTTTACCTTGATGATAAAAAAATTGGTGCAACAGAGTTTGTGGGCACTGCTGCATCGCTTGGTAGCTTTAGTTTTAAACTAGACTCGATGCCGCTTAATTCGAGCCTTTCGTTTAAATTAGAAACCGATGATGGCAGTAACGATACCTATTTAGATTGGTTTGAGCTGCATCGCGTAGGCGATATAGCTGCCTTGCCTGCGGCGCCAGTATTGCCAAGTGATGGGGCATACAATACCGGCGTATACCGCAATATGTTTGCCGAGCTAGGTTACTCAAAAGCTGAGGTTGAAGCACGTGTTCAAGCGGTATATGACCAGCTATTCCATAGTACTGATACCGCCAATAAAGCGATATTTATTCCGGTGGGTGATGATATGGCCTACATCTGGGATGTAGGCAACAACGATGTGCGTAGTGAGGGCATGTCTTATGGCTTGATGATGGCGGTGCAAATGAACCGCCAAGACGACTTCAACAAGCTTTGGAAATGGGCGCACACTTACTCACTAAACAAATCGGGTGTTAACAAAGGCTACTTTGCTTGGAAGGTAAGCACCGCCGGTGACGTACAAGATGCCTACCCAGCGCCCGATGGTGAAGAATACTTTGCCACAGCTTTGTTTTTTGCTTCTCACCGTTGGGGTGATGGCACAGGTATTTACAATTACAGCGCGCAGGCTAATCAGATCCTTGATGATATGTACGGTAACGGCGAGATGCGTTACAACAATCAAGGTCAGTTAGAAGAAATTAGTCTGTTTGATCACAATGAAAAACAAATTGTGTTCTCGCCAGCCACACCTTCCGACAGAAACTGGACAGACCCTTCCTACCATCTCCCTGCATTCTATGAGTTGTGGGCGCGTTGGGCGAATAACAACAATCAATTTTGGGCGGACATTGCTACTACCAGCCGCGCATTTTTGAAAACCACCGTTAACCCAGCCAATGGTTTAAGCCCTGATTATGCTTATTTTGACGGCACTCCGCATGGCGAGTTTCAAGCTTGGAAAACCACCTTCCAATATGATGCTTGGCGCACCGTTGGCAATGCCGCAATGGACTTTGCGTGGTGGCAAAAGGATCCCTGGCAAACTCAATATGTAAATAGCTTGCAAGCCTTCTTTAAGAGCGAAGGAATAGATTCTTACTCAAGCCTGTATGAGCTTAATGGTACGCCTTATCAAAACAATAGTGACCACTCTCCTGGTTTAGTGGCCATGAATGCTTTAGCTAGCTTAGCGGCTAACGATCAACAAGCTTGGGAGTTTGTGCAAGCCCTTTGGGATACTCCTGTACCTAGTGGTCAGTGGCGTTATTACGATGGCACCTTATATATGTTTGGCATGCTGGCATTAAGTGGTAACTATCAGATTTATTGCCCAGCTGGAGAATGTGATGCGGTTGTTCCACCTACCGAGAATAGATCTCCGGTGGCGGTAAATGACAGCGTCACAACTGCTCAAGATACGCCGCTAGTGGTTAGTGTTTTGCAAAATGACAGTGATCCTGATGGCGATGCCATTAGCATTGTGAGTTTCACTCAAGCAAGCAACGGCAGTGTTAGCCAAGTAGGTGATGGTTTAAGTTACTCTCCAAATAGCAATTACTCGGGCAGCGATAGCTTTAGCTATACCATTAGCGATGGGCAACTAGAAGCAAGTGCTACTGTGTCTGTTACGGTAACAGACACTACGGTGAATAATCCCCCTAGTGCCTGTTTTACTGTGAGCATCGACGCGGCAACAGTTGGTCAGTCAATCGATTTTGACGCTAGTTGCGCCAACGATGTAGACGGTGATGCGCTGAGTTATGCATGGAACTTTGGTGATAATAATGGCGCCACAGGGGCTACAGCTAGCCACAGTTACAGTGCTGCTGGTACTTATCAAGCAAGCTTAACGGTAAGCGATGGTAAGGGTGCTAGTGATGTTTATAGCGTAAGTATTGATGTTAGCAACTCAGATAATGGCCCTGGCGGCGCGGTGTGTAGCTACACGGTAGATAATGATTGGAATAGTGGCTTTGTGGCCAGTATTACTATTAGCAACCAAGGCACAACCGCGATAAATGGCTGGCAAGTGAGCTGGGCATACAGTGACGGATCTTCCGTTACTAGCAGCTGGAATAGCACGCTAACAGGCAGTCAGCCTTATGTGGCTAGCTCGTTATCTTGGAACTCGACCATTCAACCTGGGCAATCGGTGACCTTTGGTTTACAAGGCTCTAAAGGCACAGTAAACACACCAGCTGAAGTAGTCACACTTGGTGGCTCAAGCTGTAATTAAGCTAATTGATTAAAGCAAAACAATTTAAGAGAGGCATTAGCCTCTCTTTGGTTTTTAGCGCCTTAATGCAAAAATCCTTATCATAATTTTGTGGATGTTAACGTTAACTTTTTGTTAACCTTGTTCACATTTCTGTATGAAATTTGTACGTTATTTCTTTTCTCTTTCATGATCACTTCCATTCTGCCTTGGATAATCTTTGAGCGATGCTATGGTTTATGCTGCATTCAGCCTTTGCTCTAGTTACCAATACTAATATGAGCGATCTAATCGTTTAAAAACCAAATAATATTCGATGGCTGAACTGCGTTATTGCATAGATGAGGATAAAAGGAATGATCTTTAAAAGAACAGTATTAACGCTGTTAAGTATTGGAATGTTATCTCCAATATGTTCGGCCGAAGTACTACAAAAATTCGAAATGGAAAATGGCAGTTTACTGCCTGGTTATTCGGGGCTAATTGACAGCCCATTTAATGGTGTAGCTGCTTATGCCAATAATGATGGGCTTGAAACATCGGCTCAAATATCAAATGTTCCGGGTGAGTTTCGCCTTGATATTCGAGGAGCAAGTAGTGCCAATAATGCCGCTGGTATTAGCGTCTATCTCGGCGGCCAAAAGATCGGTGCTACAGAGTTTTCGGGGACGAGTGCCTCAGTAAATAGCATCAATTTTAAGCTCGATACTCAGCCAAGTTCGGCTAATCTTCAATTCAGGCTAGAAACCGATAACGGAAGTAATGACACCTTTCTCGACTGGTATGAGTTACACCGAGTCGGTGACATTGCACCGCTGCCTGATGCACCCGTTTTACCTAGCGCAGGTGCTTATGACACCGGTGTATATCGCAACATGTTCCAAGAGCTTGGTTACTCCAAAGCGGAAGTAGATGCCAAAGTACAAGCGGTCTACGACCAGCTATTCCATAGCAGTGATACGACTAACCAAGCGATTTTTATTCCGGTTGGCAACGACATGGCCTATATCTGGGATGTGGGCAACAACGATGTGCGTAGTGAAGGCATGTCGTACGGCATGATGATGGCAGTACAAATGGGCCGTCAGGATGACTTTAACAAGTTGTGGAAGTGGGCGCACACCTATTCGCTCAACAAATCGGGCAATAACAAAGGTTACTTTGCTTGGAAGGTGAGCACTTCAGGCAATATTCAAGATGCGAATCCGGCCCCCGATGGTGAAGAGTATTTTGTAACCGCCTTATTTTTTGCCTCTCACCTTTGGGGAGATGGCAGCGGTATTTTCAACTACAGCGCGCAAGCGAATCAAATCTTAAAAGACATGTATGGTAACGGCGAGACACGTTACAACAATCAAGGTCAGTTAGAAGAATTTAGTTTGTTCAACCATGCGGAAAAACAAATAGTGTTTTCTCCGGCTACACCAACCGACAGAAACTGGACCGATCCTTCATACCATCTGCCAGCATTTTATGAGTTGTGGGCGCGATGGGCCGACAATAATAATACGTTTTGGGCTGATTTAGCGGTCACCAGTCGAGCCTTCTTAAAAACAACGGTTAACCCTGCTAACGGTTTAAGCCCCGATTATGCTTATTTTGATGGCACGCCACATGGTGATTTCCAAAACTGGAAAGATACCTTCCAATACGATGCTTGGCGCACCGTGGGCAACGCAGCAATGGACTTCGCTTGGTGGCAAGCCGACCCTTGGCAAACTACCTACGTAAATAGTCTGCAGAGCTTCTTTAAGAGTGAAGGTATCGATTCTTACGCGAGTTTGTATGAATTAGATGGAACGCCTTATCAAAACAATTCTGATCATTCCCCAGGCTTAGTAGCCATGAATGCTATGGCGAGTTTGGCCTCTAACAACCAACGTTCATGGGAGTTTATTCAAGCTTTTTGGGATACTCCTGTACCTAGCGGCAAATACCGCTACTACGACGGTACCTTGTATATGTTTGGCATGTTGGCACTAAGTGGCAACTATCGAATTATTTGTCCAGCGGGTGAGTGTGATGTAGTTACCCCTCCACCATCTGGTGGGAATAACCCTCCAAACGCCAATAACGACAGCAGCACGACCACCGAGGATACCGCAGTAAGCATTGCGGTACTGCAAAATGATAGCGATGCCGACGGTGATGCTTTATCTATTACCAGTTATACCCAAGCGGGCAACGGCAGCGTTAGCCAAGTTGGTGATTCGTTAAATTATTCCCCTAACAGTGGTTTTGTTGGCAGCGATAGTTTTAGTTACACCATTAGTGATGGCCAAGCCAGCGCTAGCGCAACGGTGACTATAACTGTTACAGCTAATGATAATGGAGGCACACCGCCTACAGAGGGAGAATTACTTGAGCAAGTTGAGTTGGAAACTGGGGTGATTACACCGTCTTATCGCCAACCTATTACGTCACCATACGCTGGCGTTATTCTTTACGGAAATGGTGAAGCGGTAACGGTTAGCAGCAGTAACTTAGCAGCAGGCGACTATAGCTTGGTGATTAATGGCTCATCCAGCAATAACACAGCTGCGGGTATTAGTGTTTATGCCGACAATGTAAAAGTAGGGACAGCTAGCTTTATTGGTACCAGCAGAACCGAGCAAACGATTGGTTTTAGTTTAACTAGTGCAGCAAGCTCACTTAAATTTGTATTAGAAACCGATGTTGGGCAAAACGATACCTTGCTCGATTGGTACCAGCTATATAGCGGCAGCACTGGTGGGGGTAATCCGAGCACACCTAGTGAAGTGCTCATTCAAGCAGAAGACTATAGCCAATATTACGATACCACTAGTGGCAATGCGGGTGGCAGTTACCGTAGTGACGATGTAGATTTACAAATCACTTCCGATGTAGGTGGCGGTTATAACCTTGGTTGGACCGCAGCAGGGGAGTGGCTCGAGTATTCGGTTAATTTGCCTGCAGGCAGCTATAACATCGAGTTTAGAGTAGCTTCTAATCCAGGTGGCGGGCGTTATAGCTTAGAGGCCGATGGTCAAACTGTAGTCTCGGCTAGTGACGTGGCGGCTACCGGTGGTTGGCAAAACTGGGTGAGCCAGAACAAAACCAACATAGCGCTAAGCGGTGGTGCCCAAACCCTTCGTTTTAATGTTTTGCAGGGTAACTTTAATCTAAATTGGATTAAAATCTCTCCCGCAAACTAAACGATATTGACTGATATGGCAGCGTCAGCTGCCATATTTCTATACTTATCATTAATGTGAATTGTATCGTCGCAAATCTCACTTTCTATTCGGCAGCTTCCAAGTAATAGACTACTCTTTTAGTGAGCATTTAAGCCAAGTAGCTCTCCACTTCTTGCAGTAAATCATCAGCTTAAATGCCCGTTGAAATTACACATCAGACTTGGATAAAGGAATATGCTGAGCCGAATCACCGCTGCAATTGGAGCGATATTAAGTTTACTGCTAACTGTTAACGCTTGGTCTCAATCTCAAGTTGAAGAGTTTACTCAACAAGAAAAACAATGGATTGCTGAGAATACGGTTGTATCGGTGGCCCCCGATGCAAACTTCTACCCCTATGCATTTATAAACCTTCAAGGTGATTTTGATGGAGTGACTCGCTCGTACCTTGATGTTATTGAAGAAATTTCTGGGCTTCGTTTCGATTACAAATTGGGTATGCAATGGAAAGACATGTTGCAGGGCCTAAAAAGCGGCGAGTTCTCGTTGATTCCAATGATGTACTTAGACTCAGCCAAACAAGACTTTGTTAATTACTCGCATCCATTTTTGCTACACACCGAATATGTCTTTACCCAAAGCGACGTTCCTACTATTGCCAGTGTTGATGATTTAGCCGGAAAAGTGGTTGCCATTGTTGAAGGGTTTGAGCAAGTAAATTGGTTAAAAACAAACTTTCCCCAGCTGAAGTTTAAAACCTATCCTGAGCTATCGCATACGTTACAAGCAGTGGCCGACGGTGAAGCCTACGCAGCTATTGCCGAGCTGAGTTCCGCGCTGTATATCAAAAACAAGTTGCGTTTAAGCAACATTAAAAATAACTCTGTGGTGTTGGGGCGGAAAAACATTCCTATTCATATGGGCTTGGCTAAACACTCTCCTGTATTGCTATCCATCATCGACAAATCAATCAAAAAAATAGACATCGCCACCCGCAACAAAATTCGTGGGCGTTGGTTAACAGACAGTTCGTCTCAGCAGTTGCTGCCGGGAGCATTTGGTTTTGGCCGCCCCCCCTACATGTATGATCAAAGTTCTGAAGTGGGCCTAGAGCTGGAAATTGTTCGCGAAGTCTTATCCTCTATTGGTTATCAGTTAGGAGATATAGAACAAATTCCTACTGTGCGGGCTCATGAAATATTAAGTGAGGATCAAAGCTTAGATTTTTCAGCTGGCTTAGTGGCAAAAGAAGATGGTGAGCTATTTTATTCCGATAACATTGTGCAGTTTCACAATGTGGCATTAACCCGTAAAACCGACCAGCTAAATATTACTAAGGTCTCTCAGCTTGCTGAGTTTAGCGTAACGGCTTTTGAGGGCGCATCTGAGGTGCTAGGTAAGCCCTTAGCCGGCGTTGCTAAGGTATCATCGAGCTATCAAGAATATGGTGTTCAAGAGCAATCCTTGGAGCAGTTTTTTTCTGGCAATGCTCAAGTGGTTATTGCAGACCAAAGCTTACTGGAATGGACGATAAAACATTCGGGATTAACGGCCTTACTGCAGAGTGATTTTGTGGTTCACGACATTTTTGAGCAAGCCGACGTGGGTTACGCCGTTGCTTTTAGAAATGATTATTATCGTGACATCTTTAATCAAGCTTTACAGGAGTTTAAGCAAAGTACTGATTACTCCAAATTGAACGACTTATACGCCAAGTCAGACTTTAGCAATCAAATAAAGCGCGCCAGTTTGTTGAGTGATCTGCTTGCGCCACATATTTTCAATGATGACCTTAAAATCATTAAACATATCGTGGGTGTTTTTCAGAAAAACTCGAATATAAAAGCCATTGTTGTTAGCTCCGACTCCCCACCTAAGGTGATATTTAAAGCTCAAGAAATAGACGGTCAACTAAAAGAGGTTGACGTGCTGCAAATTAGCCACCTGAGTAAGCTGTCTAAAGAGAGCTACTTTGTGCATAACAACAACCCCGATAAAGTCGGAGAGGTTATTCTGTATTTTGAGGCTACAAGCTCCTCGCAAATTGGTAGCCCCAGCATTCCAAATATCAGTCGATTTACTTTATTAAACGAAGAGCAAACAGCCGATCTAAGAGACAGTTACGAGCGCCATCAATTATCTGGTCAGCAAATAAATTTCACCAAAGAAGAATTAGCCTGGATGGCCGACAATCCTGAAGTTGCGGTAGCTGTTGATCCTTCTGCCTTACCTTATGAAGCCTTCGATGAAGGTGGCAACTACATTGGGATAGTGGCTGATTATTTGCAGCTATTAAGTGTGAGCACGGGTTTAACGCTTAAACCAGTGCCTGTCGAGAGTTGGCAAGATTCTCTTAAGTTGATTCAAAATCGCGAGGTAAAGCTAGTATCTGCGGCACTTAATAATAAGTGGTTAGAGTTAGATTATCACCCTGCGCTGCCTTTGGTGGAAAGCGAGTTGGCCTACATGGGTTTAGAGCGAGATGGCTTTTTTGGTTCAGCTGAGCAGTTGGCGGGTAAGAAAATAGGCATTATAAAAGGAGCTTCGCAAACCCGCAGTATTGTTAATCGTTATCCCGATATTGACTGGCAATACCCAGAGAACACCGAGCAAGGGTTTATCGCTGTGGCCGATGGTGAATATCACGGCATGGTCGATAGCTTGTTGGTGCTTAACTACCTGATTCAAACGCGCGGTTACAGCCAGATGGCAATCGCGGCTGACTTTGACCGAGAGATTGTATCTACGTTGTTTGTGATTAAGTCAGAGCCTTTGTTACATAGCATCATTAATAAAGCGATTGATGCCGTAACCCAACAGCAAAGTGATGACATTACTTTAAGCTGGGTACCTAACAAACTGGTTGAAAAAGTAGACTACGGCTTGGTTACTCAAATTTCTATGGGTGCCTTGGTATTAATATTTTTAACGCTGTTTTGGAACCGAAAGCTGGCCTCACATATCAAAGCCAGAGAGTTAGCAGAGCAAAAAATCCAACAACGTGAGCAGCTGCTGTTCGATATGCTCAATGCTGCGCCTATTGGGGTGGCCATTGTACAAAATAATAAAACCGTTTTTTCTAATAAAACCTGCCGTGACATGTTTGGTGTGGCTGCAAACGAACTAGATGATTTTCAAGTTACCAATATTTATTGTGATATTAGCCAGCGCGATGAATGCTACAGAAAATTGGCCTTGGGAGAGGAAGTTGCCAATGTTGAAATGAGTTTTAAACGCACCGATGGTAGCCAATTTATCGGCTCGGCTAACTACTTAAATACCCAGTTTAAAGACCAACCCGCGGTATTGTTTTGGTGTTACGACATTAGTGAGCTTAAAGATCTGAATAATCAGCTGAGCTTGGCCATTGATGAAGCCGACAATGCCAACAAAGCTAAATCTGATTTCTTGGCTAATATGAGCCATGAGATTCGTACCCCAATGAATGCCATTATTGGCATGACTCACTTGGCGCTAAATGCGGAGCTGGACCGCAAAACTCGCGGTTATCTAAATAAAGTTTCTCATGCTGCGGCTTCGTTGCTTGGGATCATTAACGATATTCTCGATTTCTCGAAAATTGAAGCTGGCAAACTAGACATGGAATGCTTAGATATTAGCATTCAAGATATCTTGCAAAACCAGCTCAACTTAATCGAATTAAAGGCTCAAGATAAAGGGGTTGAGGTGCTCACAGTGGTCGAGCCTTCGGTGCCGCATAACCTAATGGGCGATCCGCTTCGCTTAGGGCAAATATTCACTAATTTGGCCAGCAATGCGATTAAGTTTACAGAGCAGGGCGAAATTGCTTTCTCAGTTAAATTATTGGAACAGCAAACTAACCGTGCCAAATTGCAGTTTTCGGTGCGCGACACCGGCATTGGTATCTCGCCCGAGCAACAACAAAAACTGTTTCAATCATTCACTCAGGCAGATGCCTCTACCACCCGTCAATACGGCGGAACCGGCTTAGGTTTAACTATTTGTAAGCGATTAGTTGAGCTAATGGAAGGTGAGATTTGGCTAGAGAGCGCCTTGGGTGAGGGCACCGAGTTCTTGTTTACTGCATGGTTTAAGCTAAACCATGAACGGCCTGCCATGCGCAGTGCAATTAGCCCAACTAGCTTAGAAAATATGTGCATTTTAGTGGTGGATGATAATGAAAGTGCGGCTGAAATTATGGCCTCTATCGTGTCGTCTTTTAGCCCAGAAGTTAGCGTGGTACATGCTGGCTCAGAAGCGCAGGCCTTAGTGGCTAAACATCCTAACAAATTTGACGTAGCCATTGTTGATTGGAACATGCCAGATATGGACGGCGTGGCCACTTGTGAAGCAATTCGCCAAGAAGCTGGCAGTCATCCGGTTAAATTTATTATGGTGTCGGCGTATGACCATGCCCGCTTTAAAGCGCAAAGTGAAGATGCTGGCGTTAGTGCATATTTAGCTAAACCGATTACGGCTTCGGAAGTCTTTAACGCTATAGCTGAAGTAAGTGGGCGCGATGTTGCCTTGTATACGCCACTAGCCAAACTTAGCGACAAACTTACTTTAGCTAAACAAAAGTTGCAGGGCGCACATGTGCTGTTGGTGGAAGATAACGAGTTAAATCAAGACTTAGCCATAGAGCTACTTAACAGCATAGGGGTAAGTTGCGAGTTAGCAGAAAACGGCAAGTTAGCTATAGAGAAGCTACATCAAAGTGCTTTTGATGGGGTATTGATGGATATCCAAATGCCGGTTATGGATGGCTACACTGCCACCCAAAAGATCCGAGAGTTTGATTTAGAACTGGTGATTATCGCCATGACCGCGAACGCCATGAGTGGCGATAGAGAGCGAGTGATAAGCGCTGGCATGAACGATTACATCAGCAAACCGATAGATGTTGAGGCTATGATAAACACCATGGCCGAGTGGATTAGCGCTTCTGGTTTGCAACAAACAGCACCTGTTAGTGCGCAGGAAGAACCAGTGCCTTCGGGGATTACCGAAGGCTTAAACCCCGAAATTATCGATCAGGCTGCTGGTTTAGCAACGTGTAATGGCAACGCCAACTTATACTTCAAACTGCTGAATAAATTTAGTATTAACCAGCGCAGTTTTGCGGAACAGTTTGAGCAAGCTTGCGGTGAATCAGACTGGGTATTAGCTACTCGTTTAATACATACTCTAAAAGGCAACGCTGGGAATATTGGAGCGCTTTCATTGCAAGCTGCAGCTGCCGAACTTGAAGCAGTTGCTGCCAGTATCTTGTCGGCAGAGGGCAGCAACAGTTATAAAAATAGTCACGAACGGATCCAGTCTTTATTGTCAGATGTAAGTACTTTGCTAGAGCTGGTCTTTCAAGAAATAGACTTGTTATTGCCTAAAGGCACTACTCATGAGATAGCTGAAGACGATAGCCAACAACAAAATAATCTGCAGCAACTTAAGGCTGAACTGAGCACCCTAGAAGCACAGTTGGAAGAGTGCGACGTTGATGCAGTAGAGCGAATCGATGAACTAGCAGAGCTTGCTTTTCCGCCCGAGGTGAAAAAGCAATTGTTGGGCATTAACAAGGCCGCAGCTGAGTATGACTTTGAAGCTGCGAGTGAGCAGTTGCAGAGCTTAAAGTCACTTCTCAGTTGATGCATATCATGAGAACCAGTGTTTCTGCTGCAAGCGCTCGATTATTCGCTTAGGCTAGGGGCTGTTTATCTTTCGCGATTAAATTTTGTTCGTGAAAAAATCGTTTTAGGCGCGGCAAGGAGTGTGTAGCCTAGCATTCTAAGTAAACAGGCCTTAACAAAGCATAAAACGATTTTAGCCGAACCCTTCGGGCAGCGTTTGTGGCTTATTTCTACTGCGTTATCAGCTTCTCATGTAGGCTCACTACACATCAAAGCTTCTGCCTTGTATAAATAGTCCACAAACAGCTGCAAAAATCAGCTCGAAAGATAAACAGCCCCTAGTAAATCGCATTTGGAAAAGGATAAACCAATGATTAAGCCATTTTGCCTCAGTGTTGTCGCAACGCTTAGTGTGCTAGTGAGTTTGCCAGCGGCAGCATTTCCACAAGCTTCGGTGTCATCTAATCAGCAATTATTTGCTCAGTCGATTATTTATCATTCACTAAGTGGCCTTTGCGCAGCAAAACCTGGAAACAAAAGCTTAACCGGTGATTTTCAAGCCTGGCGATTGGGTAATCAAGAAGCAATTAAATTAGGACGAGAAGAAGTTGCCGCTATGGCTCAACAGCAGGATAAACCGATGGATTCGGTGGTGTCTAACCTAGTTCACGTTGCGGAGCAGGAGTGGGGCCAACTTGATAGCCAACAGCGTCAGCAAAAATGCCAAACCTTGCAGGCTTTTCTTACTCAAGCTGAGGCTACTGTTCACTAAGTTGAGAGTAAGGCCCGTTTAGCCAATTCGCTCTCACGGGCAGTAAGACTTAGATAGAGGCTAACTGATAGTGCGGGGTAATTTGGCTTTTAGCTATATGCTCTGCAACATCTAAACCACGCAAAAAGCCGTGTTGTGTGACCAGTACGGTTTTAAAACCCATCGCATTGCCACCCAGTATATCGGTATGCAGAGTATCGCCAATCATCGCTATGCGCTGCGGATTTACTCCACCATAGCTTTGTTTTATTCGGCTGAGTGCTTCTTCAAATATTGGCGCATAAGGTTTACCAAAACAACGAACGTTAGGGTACAGCTCTTTAGGCAGGGTAAGGGTAAAACTACCCGGCTCTTGTGATACACCATCTTCCAGGGGCGCAATTAGGTCAGAGTTGCCCACCCACACTCTGCGAGGGTTGTGATTAAGCTCGGTAATAAAACGCTGTTGCAAGCTTTCGTTCCAAGCCTGCCCACTTAAAAATAAAAACTCTTCGGCTTGCCAAAACTCTTGGTCCTCTGGGTATAAACAAGGGCGTTGAATATCTAAGCGAAACTCAGGGAGGGTGATTACCCCTAAGCGTGAGTTGCTGTGTAAATCCATGTATTGCAGTAATACTTCTCGGCTGTTTACGATCTCTTGGTCACTAAAATCAAAACCAAGTCGAACAAACTTGTCGAACAGTTGCTGCTTGTTTTGGGTTGCGGCATTGGTGACTACCATTACTACTTTGCCAGCTTGTCGTAACTTATCGATTTGCTGCTTAGCCCCATCTATCGCTGTTCCACCAACGTTTAGTACGCCGTAGGCATCAAATAAGAAAACATCAACATCGTCTACGATATCCGTAATGTTGTTAATGGTTTGACACTTCTCTACCGGAACATTTTTAGGCATACGCTCAGGAATGCTTAAATAGGCGTCAAATGCCTCAGATGGGCTGTAAAACATGGAAAAACCTCAGCAAAAAATAGAGCGCTACTTTGGCAGGTTTTAGCAAAGAATTAAATACCAAACTTAGCTGTTGTATGCTGAACAACTAAGATGGTTTGTAAAGCCGATTCGACGCAAGGAGTAAAGCCGTGGATTACCAACAATTTAACCAGTTTTGTGGTGATTTAGCTGCCAGCACTTACATTGTGCAATGGGGCAACGCTCATGTTTGGAAAGTTGGTGGAAAAGTGTTTGCGATTGGCGGATGGGAAAAACTTAATCAGCCGGCGTTTACATTTAAAACCTCAGAACTCAATTTTGAGTTTCTCCGTGAAGAACCGGGTTATCGGCCTGCTCCCTATATGGCCTCGCGTGGTATGAAGTGGATCCAGTTATATCAAAGTGAGCCGGCTTTTGATGAGCAACTTATATACTACCTCACTGAATCTCATCGCATTGTTTCTCTTGGCCTAACCAAAAAACTACAGAAAGAACTGGGTTTAAAATGAATGTTTACATGATGTCGATTTTATTAGTCACACTGAAATTCTTTCACATGTTATTTATTTGTTAATAATCGGGGTGGCTTCGATTTTTATTCTCAATTTTTCGAATTTATTTGTTAAAAATAAAATTATTACTTGTCTTTAGGTGTTTAGTTATTTCTGTTTATTTACTCTGTGATATATTCTCGAATTACTTAACAAACTGGATGTTTCTATGAAAAGTGTACATTACCGAATAGGTTTACCTGTTATCGGCTTGCTATTTCTTTCTGCATGTTCTACTCAATCCCCGCAAGTTGAATCTAAAGAGAATCAGAATTCTCAACAGCAGCAGCTTGAAGCTCAAAACCAAACTTTGGCTAAGCCTGCACAGCCTTTACTTAAAAGGAAAGTGGCATTAGGTCGTATAACTAATGAAACCATTTATGGTAAGAGTTTGCTGAGAGACTCAAAGGGTGATGTGTTAGGTAAGCAAGTAACTGATATGTTGTCAAAGGCTTTAACAGAATCAGGTAGTTATTTGGTATTTGAACGCCCCGACATCGAACGTTTAAAGGATGAAGCAGAACTCACAGGTGAAAGTATTGAATTAATCGGCGTTGATACGCTGATTATTGGCTCTTTAACTGAATTTGGCAGAAAAACAGAGGGCGAGTCGGGGTTCTTATCTTCTACAAAGACTCAAGTTGCTCACGCGAAAGTTGACTTACGCTTAGTTGATTCGAAAACAGGTCATGTCTATCACTCACTTTCTGGTGCCGGCCAAGCTTCTACCGAATCAGCTTCAGTTGCAGGTTTTGGCTCTAAAGCTTCCTATGATGGAACACTCAATGATTTAGCTATCTCAAATGCAATCTCTGACGCCGTAAATAAATTGACTGCTCAAATTCAAAAAAGGCCTTGGAAAACAGATATTTTAGCGATTGAAGATGGCTTAGTTTATGTCAGCGGCGGTAAAAGCCAGGGGGTTCGTGAAGACATGGAGTTCAGCATTGTTACAAAAGGCAAGGAAATAAAGTCTAAGCAAACAGGGTTCCTAGTAACGCTCCCAGGTAAGAAAATTGGGGCCATTAAAGTTATTCAATTATTCGGAGAAAGCGAAACCAATGAGGGTGCAATAGCAGAGGTCGTTGAAGGCTCGATTGATAATTTAGATATTACTACTGTTGATATCATGGAGATAAAGTAATGATGAAAGCTACCGTATTTGTTTTATTGTTTAGTTTTCTTGGTTTAGCTGGTTGTGTTCAAATGCCTACTACTACGAGCACAACTGTTGACAACCGTCCGCAGTTATCTTTTATTGCTGCGTCGGATAATGTTGTTCTTAGCGAGTATAGAGTGTGGGTTGATGGTTTGGAATCTGGATTGGCTTCCGATTATAAGGCGGACTCAGCAGCGCTGCGACTATTGCCGGGTTCCCATGTTATTGAGCTAAAAAGAAATGAAGAGGTGATCCTTAAAGAAAAGATTTACCTAGGTGATGGAGTAACTAAACAGGTGGTTGTTAACTAATGAAGTTTCTTAAACTAGGCGTGATTTTGATTACAACAATTCTTGCTGGCTGCGCATCTACACAAACGACCTTATATGATTGGGGAGGGTATGATGAAGGTATATATGAGTACTACTATGATCCAGTGGAAGCTGCTAGTTTTCCTGAGTTGGTTGAAGCTCACATTGTCCAGCTTGAAAGTAATAGTCAAACACCTGCTCCTGGCCTTTATGCGGAGGTTGGAACGTTTAAATTAAAGACGGGCGATATTGAAAACGCAATTACTTATTATAAAAAAGAAGCTTCGACTTGGCCGGAGAGTAAAGCGTTGATGGATGCTATTGTTCAAAACTTAGAAAGACAAACTGATACAGAAGAGAAAAACTAAAATGTTTAAAAGAATAATTCCATTTGTCATTCTTATTTTCGTTAGTGCTTGTCAAACTACTCCAGAAGTTACACAAGAGTTTGATCTTGGAGATCCAAGTTCGATTTTGATTTTACCTGTAGTAAATCATAGCGTAGATGTAAATGCTCCACTGTCTGTATACAGCTCATTGCCAGTAATGTTAGCTGAGAAAGGTTATTACATATTTCCTATCAATACAGTTAAAACTATATTGGAGTATGAAGGACTATACGAAGCAGAAGAGATCCATCAGTTACCTAGCAATACTATTGCTGAAATGTTTGATGCTGACAGTGTTTTGTATGTAACCATCAATCAGTGGGATACGACTTACTTGTTGCTTGCTAGCACCACCATTGTTGATATTTCCTATGAAATTAGAGGGCGTCAAGGAGAGGTTCTTTGGCAAGCTGATAAGCATATGGAATATACACCACAAAACTCTTCTACAGGAAACGCTTTAGCTGACTTAATAGGTGCAGTTATTACGGCGAGCATAAATAGAGCCGCGCCTGATTACATGCCTTTAACTCGAACCGCCAATTATCAGGTTTTTTATTCTGACGCAGCTACATACTTACCTAGTGGTCCCTATTTAGTTGATGTAGCAAAGTAGTATATTTACAAGGTGTATAAGCGACTAGTTCGCTATACACCTAATATGAATTTTTAAAAAGTTATTTATATCAATGGTTTAATTTCTTCCTGATATATGCTCTAGCTTTTGTTCCCTACTCAAAGAACATCTATGCAGTATCTATTGTCGACAACCCTATTGTGGGCTTTTTCTTTTAGTTTAATTGGCGTGTATTTAGCTGGCCAAGTAGACGCGTGGTTTTCGGTGTTAATGAGAGTTGCACTGGCAACACTGGTCTTTCTACCGTTTTTGAAACCTAAACAAGTTAGCCGAAGCTTAGCTTTAAAACTAATGTTGGTGGGAGCTATTCAACTAGGTTGCATGTATGGCTTTTATTATCAGTCATTCTTGTTCTTGTCGGTTCCTGAAGTATTGCTGTTTACAGTGATGACTCCCATTTACGTCACCTTGGTGAATGATGCTTTTGAGCGACGTTTTAATTGGCAGTTTTTGTTAAGTGCTTTTATCGCTACTTTAGGCGCAGTGGCGATCCGTTATGAAGGGATAGACCAAGGTTTTGTGACTGGCTTTTTATTGGTGCAAGGGGCCAACTTATGTTTTGCTACCGGGCAAGTTGCTTACAAACGGATCATGGCTAATGAGCCTAAGCACTTAGCCCAGCAAACCGTGTTTGCTTGGTTCTTTGTCGGTGCTTTGGTGGTGGCTGTGATTGCCTATTTGGCGATGGGTAATTCAGAGCGCTTGCCAACTACTGCAACCCAATGGGGAGTATTGGTGTATTTGGGCACAATAGCCTCTGGCTTGGGATATTTTGCTTGGAATAAGGGGGCTACCTTAGTCAACATTGGTGCGTTGGCCGTGGCTAATAACTTGCTTATTCCAGCGGGCATTGCGGTGAACCTATTGATTTGGAATCACGATGCCGACATCATGCGCTTAAGCATTGGTGCCGCTATTATATTAGCTGCTCTGGCGATTAATGAGCGTTGGGCAAAGCGAAGAATGGCTAAGGTCTAAATGCGACTGGCCTGACTCTGCTACAATCACTGTTTAATTCAAGCGCTAAATATTGGAAAACTTGATGAAAGATTTGCAACAAAACAACCCCTTGCATGGCTTAAAGCTGGAAGTGCTGCTCGATGAAATTGTTGAGCATTACGGCTGGGAAACCTTAGCGTTTGCCTTGAATATGAATTGCTTTCGCAATAACCCAAATACTAAGTCTTGCCTTAAGTTTCTGCGCAAAACCGACTGGGCCCGCGAAAAGGTAGAGAGTTTTTATCTCTATCGTTTTAAGCATTTACCGCGTCCAGATGATGTTCAATATGCGCTGCCGCCGCGTGACCGTTTAGTGCCCTTAGATCAAAAGCCGCGCGCACCAGTAGTGATAGATATTACTGCCAAGCCTCAAGTGCAAAACAAGCCTAAGCCAAAAGCGAGACCTAGCCGTCCTGCTAAAGCTCGTAGCGCAAAACCTAAAGCTGAGAAATCTAATCAGATTGATAGTGCAGACCCATGGGCTGATTCGCCTAAATAACCTGATCTCAGGCTAATTAGTTTGCTCTAGTGAGTGGGTGAGGCAGTAAATTCAGGTATAATTTCGCCTCGTTGATTTTGCTGTAATAATACTGCGCTCTCTTATAGGTTTTATCGATAAATATGTCTCAAAAGTCTGTTCAAATTGGATTAGTTAACCCTAAAAGCCCTAGCAATGTGGGGTCGGTAATGCGTGCCGCTGGGTGTTTTGGTGCTACTGCCGTGTATTACACCGGCCAGCGTTATGCTCGTGCAGCCCGCTTTAATACCGATACTAAAAACCAAAGTTTGAACATATCGCTAACCGGCGTTGATGAGCTTGCTGAGCAAGCTGACGATCAGGTAAAACTAGTGTGTATCGAGCTAGCCGAAGGGGCAACACCCTTGCCGGAGTTTGTTCACCCAGAGCAGGCTTTATATGTGTTTGGTCCTGAAGATGGCTCAATTAGCCAAGCGTTAGTCGATAAAGCTGATGAGGTGGTTTATGTTCCCACCAAAGGGTGTTTGAACTTGGCCGCCACCGTGAATGTGGTGCTCTACGATCGCTTAGCAAAATCAGATAAAGCCAGCGGTGGCGAGGCTCTTATTCGTAGCAGCCGCGATGTGAACAACCGCTTAAAGGCTAAGTGATAAAGTCAGGCTTGTTAGTCGATAGCTAACAAGCCCCAACTACTCGCTATTTTTTGTCGGCTCGTTGCGCTTGGCGCAGTTGCAACTTTTGCTCTCGGCGCTGTTGGCTATGCTCTGCCGCTTCCATTCCCACATGTTGCTCACCACGCTGCTTAGCTAAGCGAACTTGTTTTTCACGCTCTCTAAAACACATTTTTTGCTCATCGCTTAGCTTGTCATGGCAGTGCGGGCAGCTAACGCCTTGTTCAAACTTGGCGCTTTGCTTATCACTGGGTGAAATGGGCATTCTGCAACCACTGCATAGTTCGTAGTCACCTGGTTGTAATTGATGATCAACTGTTACGCGTTCATCAAATACAAAGCAGTCACCTTGCCATAAGGAGTTTTCTTCAGGCACTTCTTCTAAGTATTTAAGAATGCCTCCCTCTAAGTGATATACCTCTTCAAAACCCTGCTCTTTTAAGTAAGCGGTGGATTTTTCACAGCGAATGCCACCAGTACAAAACATTGCTACTTTTTTGTGTTTTTCTGGGTCTAGTTCTTCAGCGACATAGTCTGGAAATTCACGAAAGGTATCGGTATGTGGATTAACCGCATGCTTAAAACTACCGAGTTGAATTTCGTAGTCGTTGCGGGTATCAACCACCATCACTTCCGGATCAGCAATTAAGGCGTTCCAGTCTTCAGGCTTAACGTAAGATCCCACCACATGGTTCGGGTCTATGCCCTCCACACCCATGGTTACAATCTCTTTTTTGAGCTTAACTCGAGAGCGGTTAAAGGGCTGCTGCTCACTGTACGAGCGTTTGTCGGTAAGTTGGCTTAATCGACTGTCGCTTTTAAGCCAAGCCAACACCGTGCTTATGCCAGTGTCTGGACCGGCAATGGTGCCATTTATGCCTTCTTCGGCCAGTAATAATGTGCCTCGCACCTGTTGTTGTTTCATTAACGCTAACAAGGGCTCTTGAAGCTCTTTATAATTATCTAGGCGAACAAATTTATAAAGGGCGCAAATAGTTATTTCTTTCATAGACTTAGCTTCCTGCCTTTTGGGGCGTAATCCCAGAGCATGATTTTTAAAGAAGGCCATTGTAATGAAAATGCTAAAAGATGCAGCAATCTTGTGGTGCTTTGTTGAGCTTTTGTTGTGAGCTTTTTCCAGAAAAACAGCTAAAATTGTGTTCTAGCCCGCTAAATCAAGTCTCTACAGCTACTTGCGTTTTTGCTCAGTGGTATGAGATGTCTATAATGAAGTAATTATCTAACATGGAATAGGTTGAGTAGTATGTCTAGTGTTTTAGCCACAGTGGATCAACGTACCAAACTTGTCGGCGAGAACCGTTTAGAACTGTTGATTTTTAAACTCAACTCTATGCAGTTGTTTGCGATAAATGTATTTAAAGTTAAAGAGGTAGTTAAGTTACCTCGCATGAACAAACTACCGGGTTCTCACTCACATATTAGTGGGGTAGTCACCATTCGTGGTCATTCTATTCCGGTTATTGATTTGCGTGCTGCGGTAAAAATGCCACCAGCCAAAGAAGAAGCCAAAGTCGACTGTAATCTGATTATCACTGAGTATAATCGCAGCGTGCAAGGTTTTATGGTGGGCGAAGTAATGCACATTGTGAATACATCTTGGAAAGATATTTTACCTCCACCAAGCTCGGTGGGGCGCAGTAACTACCTCACCGCAATCACCCGTATCGAGCATGAAGAAGCCAGCCGAATTGTAGAAATTATTGACGTAGAGAAAGTGCTCGCAGAAATTGTTAGTTACAACATCGCAATTTCAGACGAAGCCTTAGATGAAGAGGTTTCACATCTTCTAAATGGAAAACGAGTATTGGTCGTTGACGACTCTTCTACCGCGCGCGGTCAAGTAAAAGCCACTCTAGGCCAGCTCGGCATGGAGATTATAGAAGCTGAGAATGGGCTACAGGCCTTGAACATGCTAAAAGCTTGGGCCGATGAAGGTAAATCAGTTTACGATGAAATCTTACTAATGATTACCGATGCCGAAATGCCAGAGATGGATGGTTATCGCTTAACCGCAGAAGTACGTGGTGATGAGCGCATGAGCGAACTGTTTATAGCCTTAAACACCTCGCTTAGTGGCAGCTTTAACGACGCCATGGTGGAAAAGGTGGGCTGTAATCGCTTTATCTCTAAGTTCCAGCCAGATTTATTAGTAGACGTAGTGCAGCAGCGAATGCGCGAATCGTTAAAATAACAGCCAATAAAAAACCAGCCATTAGGCTGGTTTTTTATTTTCTAGCATTCTTTATTTAAAGAACAGTTGGCTAAATGGATTGAGTAGCGATGCTAAGCCTGAGGTGAAATGCAAAGGTGCATCCAACAAGGTTAAGCATAAGCAATCTTGGTTAGCGGCCGTTCGCGGCGTATGTTTGTTTTGCGCATCTTGAATGATAAAGTCACCCGGTACGTAGGTTCCGGCGTCATCAATAAAGGTGCCTGCCAGTACCAAGGTTATTTCTTGCCCTTGGTGAGTATGCTCTGGCAGTGCGCTGTCTTGATCCATGTAAATGAAGTTCATTTTACTGTCACTTACTGCATCCACTCGAGCACGTTGGATTTTACCCGGTAAACGACCCCAAGGACCAATATGTTGCGGGTGAGCTTGTAAGGCTCGGGGAAGTGGAAAGCGCTTATTGCCGAGGGTGATTTCTTGCTGCAGTGCTGGCTGTGGGCTTTCAATCACGCTGTCGGGACTTTGCTGCATAATCATCGCTAACATCGAATCGAGTTCGCTGTTCATGGCTTCGGGCTGGGCTTGCTCAAGTTGAGTGGCCATCTTTTGCTCAGCAGCCTCTACGCGGCGGCGGCATTCTGGGCAGTATTCTAAGTGAGCACTAACCATAATGCTCATGGCTGGGTCCAGTTGACCGGCGGCGTAAAGTTCAAGGCTTTCATCAGCCGGATGAAATTGAATGTTAGTCATCCAATGCCTCCTTCATTTTTTTCAGCGCTAATCTTAGGCGACTTTTTACAGTGCCAAGCGGTAGGTTTAATATTTCAGACACTTGCTGTTGTGATTCACCGTGTAAGTAAACCCGCCTTACGATATCTGCTTGTTCTTCTGGCAACTTAGCAATTAAGTGTTTTAGCTCGTTGGTTACCAACTCTTGGTCTTCGGTCGACACTTTATCAGCGTCTTCTTCTTCGCTAAGAATCGGCCATAAGTCATCGCCCTGTACCCAGCTCTGTTGATGCTTGCCTTTTCGCATCAAATCAAACTTAACGTTTCTTGATACCGAAAATATCCAAGTCATTGCATTACCTTTGGACGAATCGTAAAGACCAGCTTTAAGCCAAAGTTTAAGCATGGTTTCTTGCACCATTTCTAGGGCAAGAGATTCATCGACAAATTGCTTCCGGGCCAAATTCAATAAACGTGGTGCTACTTGGCGGAACAATAAGTCATAACTTTTACGACATTGCTCACTGGCAATGTTTGCCAATAACAAAGCGATATCATCGTCGTTATTGGGCTGAGCTACTTGACTAGCCATAGGTGATTTGGGTCCACCGATTTTTGATACTGAACTGTGTATTTCCATATTGCCAAAATCGTTTACGGATTGATAACAAGTTAACGAGCAAGGTGTGTAAAACGATCACTTTGTCGCAAAATAAATCCTAAATAACGAATACACAAAGAAGCAGAAGGTGATTTAAGCAAGCGCTGTTTGGTGCAAATGGGCAGTGGTAGCAGCTCTAACCAACGCCAGCAAAGGTTTTTTACTTGCTCGCTTTGCACGCTTTGCACGCTTTGTTCTAAGTTGGCGGTTTGCAATTCTGGGTACTGTAAGTTGATGTTAGCCAAAGCGCTTTGCAGTGCTGCAGTGTTCTTTTGTATGGAAGTGTTGGGCCAAAGCTCAATTTTATCGGCGCAAAGAGTAGGCGATACCCAAGTAGAAGAAAACCCCGGTTTGCCCGACGTTACTTTGCCCCAATGCAGAACTTTAAATTCCACTTCAATTTGTGCTTTGCTTAACCAATCAATATGGCTGACTTGGGCAAAACTCACTAAGTCGTTAGCTTGTACCGCACTGTTTCCATCGCTGTCTTGAAAGGCGAGCCACACCCCACCGGCTTTTTCAGCAGCACGCAAACTGGCGATAAAAACCACGCCTTGCCCCTTCATCCGTGCAAAGCGCTGCGGCATAAAGTGCTCACGAGATATCATTAATGGAAAACAACAACTACTGCTCAAGTAAATATTCCTAGAAATGGATGGTTTGTCTTATATAACGCTAAAAGTTGCCAAAAGGATGAATGATCTTTCTTAATTTATCTGACGTACTATGATTAACGACAATAGAAACAAATGCTTAGATTTGTTTGGTAAAGGAAAATTGAATGAGTATCACGGCATCTGCACCGCATATTGTTAAGCAACTAGAGCAGTTTTACAGTGAGCTAGGTATGGCGCAGGTTGAGCGCCTTTCTGATATTTATGCCGACGATATCGAGTTTATCGACCCTCTGCATCATCTTCATGGCTTACAAGATTTACGAAGCTATTTTGAACATCTTTTACAAAATACCAGCCAATGCCATTTTGAGTTTCACTCTCGGCTAATTGCAGAAGGTGAATTTAGCCTTACTTGGCAAATGCAGTTTGCTCATCCCAAATTAGGTAACGGACGTATTTTGTCGCTAGATGGCATAAGCCACCTTAAGTTTAACGACAAAATTTATTACCACCGTGATTACTATGACGTAAGCGCGATGCTGCATGACCATATTCCGGTAATTGGTTGGCTATCCAAAAAGCTTAAAAATGGGCTAGCACAATGAATATTCTAATCACTGGTGCAAGTTCCGGCATTGGCAAGCAGTTGGCGCTTGATTACCAAAAGCTAGGCCATTCGGTGTGGGGGCAGGGGCGTAACCAACAGCGTTTGCAAGAGCTAGCCGAACAAGGCATAACGCCGCTGCAAGTAGAACTTGGCGAGCTAGAACAGGTGCGCAGTAGCTTTGCCGATTTGCCAGCAATGGACCTCATTGTGTTGTGTGCCGGCAATTGTGAATACTTAGACCCTCAACGTTTCGACGCCAAACTGTTTGAGCGAGTGTGGCAAAGCAATGTGCTTACCATCGCTAACTGCTTAGATGCCCTGTGGGGTGACCTAAAGCCGGGCTCTCAACTGGCGTTAGTTGGTAGCCTTGCTCATTTATTGCCCTTTAGCCAAGCTGGCGCTTATGGCAGTAGCAAAGCCGCGGTGCATTATTTAACCCAAGCCCTAGGAACTGATTTGGGTGACAAACAGGTGAGCGTTCATTGTATTCAACCAGGATTTGTTAAAACCCCGCTTACCGACAAAAACAACTTTGCTATGCCCAGTATTATTAGCCCCGAGCAAGCTAGTCAAGCAATCATCAAAGGCCTCAATAAAGGTAAAACTGTGATTAACTTCCCTAGCTTATTCAGCGGCTTTCTACACATACTCAATTGCTTGCCATATCGCTGGCAGCAAAATATCTGTCGCCGTTTAGCTCACAAGGAAGGAGCATAGATAGAATGAAAATCGCCATTATAGGTGCCGGCATCTCCGGCATGACCTGTGCGCACTTATTAAAAGAGCAGCATGACGTAACGCTATTAGAACAAAATGACTACTTAGGTGGCCACACCGCCACTAACCAAGTCACTATAGAGGGCAAAGAGCATGCAGTAGACACCGGCTTTATTGTGTTTAATGACCGCACCTATCCTCTGTTTAACAAGTTATTAGCCAAGTTGGGCATTCAAGCTCAAGAAACCGAAATGAGCTTTAGTGTAGTAAATCCCGAGCTCAACTTGCAGTATAACGGCCACGATTTAAATACACTGTTTGCCCAACGCAGCAATTTACTCAAACCCAGCTTTTACAAGTTTATCAATGAAATACTGCGGTTTAATAAGTTAGCTAAAGCAGCGATAGACATAGATACCGCGGTAAGTCTCGGCCAGTTTTTAGAGCAGCATCGCTTCTCGCGCATGTTTCAAGAGAACTACTTATTGCCAATGGGCGCGGCCATTTGGTCCTCTTCGTTAAACGGCATTATGCAGTTTCCGATGCAGTTTTTTGCTCGCTTTTTTGTTAATCACGGTTTGTTAGACGTAGCCAACCGGCCGCAATGGTATGTCATCCCTGGGGGCTCAAAACAATACATTAAGCCGCTGTTGGCGGGCTTAGATGAGCAGATCCGTTTGAATAGTCAAGTGAGTAGCATTCACCGAGATGATACTGGCGTTAAGATTACAACCAGCGATGGTTGGCAATGGCAGGGTGATGCGGTAATTTTTGCTTGTCATAGTGACCAAGCTTTGTCGGCATTAGGCGCTCAGGCCAGTGATGATGAACGTTCGGTACTAGGCAAACTCAAGTATCAAAATAACGAAGTAATTCTGCATACCGACGAGCGCTTATTGCCAAGCATTCATCGTGCGCGAGCCAGTTGGAATTACCTATTACCGCCTAGTGGTGATAGAGGCGACCGCCTAGCCAGTGTTACCTACGACATGAACCGTTTGCAGGGCCTAAGCGATGCGCCGCAGTTTTGCGTTACCCTAAATCCCCTAGAGCCGATAGCCGAAGATAAAGTAATTAAGCGCTTTAATTACATGCATCCGGTGTTTTCCATAGATGGCCACCAAGCTCAACAACAACGCGACAATATTTGCGGGCACAACAACAGCTATTTTTGTGGCGCTTATTGGCACAACGGTTTTCACGAAGATGGCGTACGCTCGGCTGTGGAGGTGTGTCGTAAGTTTGGAGTGGACCTATGAGCATAGAGCACTCGGCTATCGCCTTCGGCGATACCTTTCATCAACGCTTTGTGCCGCGCAAACACGGCTTTAATTATCGGCTGTATTACGCCTGGATTGATTTGGCCGAAGAACAAACCGTGCAGCAAACGCTGCAAAGCTTTGGGCGTTTTTTACCTTGGTTTCGCTTAAAAGCGGGCGACTATTTAGGCAGCGAACAAGGCACTATCGGTGATAAAGCCTTGCGCGCTCAGCAGCGTTTTCAGCCCGACTATCAAGCCAAGCAAGTGGTCTTGCTTGGTCAACTGCGCTGCTTGGGTTGGTACTTTAGCCCGGTTAACTTTGTGCTTTATGGCGACGGCGATAAGTTTGATTACATGCTGGCCGAAGTCACCAATACTCCTTGGAAAGAAAAGCACCAATATTGGCTGGATTTAAACGAGTTAAAAGATCACGATAAAACCTTTCACGTTTCCCCTTTTAATCCCATGGACATGCGTTATCACTGGCAAGTAAAGCTAGTGCAACAGCAGGTGAATATTGTGATTAATTGCTGGCGCGAGCAGAAAGAATTTAGTGCTGGCATAAATTTAATTAAGCAGCCGTTAAACTCTTCTAGCCTTCGCCGCGTAATAAGTTCATACCCTTTAATGACTCTCAAGGTTGTTACAGGAATTTACTGGCAAGCATTGAAGCTATGGATGAAAAAAGTGCCTTTCTATGGTCATCCAGCCAGTGCTAAAAAATAATTAAAATTGCCCTAAGGAAAAACTATGGCTACTGCAAAATCGCTTTCTTCTGCTTCAGTTTCCAGTGGTTTAGATTGGACCCGCCACCTTGTATTAAAAACCTTTGACGGTTTAAAAGGCGGCGCCATTTTAATGAGTCAAGCAGGTTACGAGTCGGTTCATTTAGGTGAAGCAGACCACCCCGAAACCGTTGAAGTTCATATCCTCGATTCTCAAGTTTTTTCTCGTATTTTAAAAGGCGGTAGCATTGCCGCTGGCGAAACCTACATGGAAGGGTTGTGGCGCTGTTCTAATCTGCACCGCTTACTGCAGCTTTTGGCCGACAACCAAGATCACCTCGATAGCTTAGACAGAAAACTGCACTGGTTTACCGATGCGTGGTTTAAAGTGCAGCACTTCTTTCGCCGCAACAATAAACGCCAAGCGAAAAAGAACATTCTGGCTCACTACGATCTTGGCAACGATTTCTATCAATCGTTTCTTGACCCGCAAATGCAGTATTCTTCAGCCATTTTTGGCGGCCAAGATATTACCTTAGCCGAGGCGCAAGACAACAAACTCAAGCGCATATGCGAGCAGCTAAAGCTTGAGTCGAGTGACCATCTTTTGGAAATTGGCACCGGTTGGGGTGGGTTGGCAATGTACGCGGCTAGCCACTACGGTTGCAAGGTAACCACCACCACCATTTCCGACAAACAGCACGCCTATGTGGTGGAGAAGGTGGCGGAGCGTAAGCTCAGTCATTTAGTGACTGTGCTAAATAAAGATTACCGCGATTTAGAAGGCCAGTACGACAAACTGGTCTCTATTGAAATGATTGAAGCGGTGGGCGAGAAATTTTTACCGGGTTTTGCCGAGCTATGTGCCAACAGGTTAAAGGCCGGTGGTTTAATGCTTATTCAAGCCATTACCATTGATGACCGCCGCTTTTCGGCCTATCGCAAAAGTGTCGACTTTATTCAGCAGTATGTATTTCCTGGTGGCTTCTTACCTTCGCCATCGCTACTCAAACAGCTCTTTTCCAAGCAAGGCTTACGATCTCTACAACGACTAGAGATAGGTATCGACTACGCCGAAACCCTACAGCACTGGCATCAGCGGGTGCAACAGCAGCACAACAATAATCAACGCTTTGGCTTCGACGAGCAGTTCTACCGTCTATGGCATTTCTACTTCGCATACTGCGAAGCAGGTTTTAGAAGCCATAACATTGGCACCGAGCAACTTACTTTGGTTAAGGCCTAAGCTCATGCAATGGCCGGTATTGCTGCTATTTAAGCTTAACTGGTTAGCGGCCTTCTTTTGGGGGCAGCAAGCGGTGATGTTTATGGCGCTGGGGTTAGTCGGCTTAGTGGCTTTGCAAGTTCGCCGTTACCAATGGGCTGTGCTTATTCCCTGTGCAATGCTCAGCGTGGTTGGGGTTATTTTAGATTTCAGTTTGGTAAAAATGGGAGTGCTGAGCTTTAGCTCGCCAAATTTACCGCTGTTTATGATGTTGCTTTGGGCAAGCTTTGCCTTGTTATTGCCAAGCCTAGCCAGTTTCCCCAAACCCTTCATGCCCTTATTTGTGGCGGTAATGGGCCCGGTGTCTTACTACCTAGCCAGTTTAGCGCAGGTATTTGCGATACAGCCCGATGCAATATTAGGTCTGCTTATCCTATTCCCCTTGTGGGCGGGCTTTGCTTACTTAGCTAATTCGCTATTGGAGAAACGCTATGTTTAAAGCCATGGCATTAGCCAGTATTTTATTGGCGTTTTCTAGCCAAGCAGAAACACAAATGCAGCTGGTGGGTAACGCTAAGTTGCAAGTATTGTTTTGGCCCATTTACACGGTTAGCTTGCACAGCCCAGATGGGCGTTACCAGCAAAACCGTTACCCAATGGAACTCACCATTGATTACCTACGCAAAATAAAACGCGATAAATTGCTAGAAGCAACCGAGGACGAATGGCAGCGCTTAGGTGTATGCGAGCAAGCACCTTGTGAACAATGGTTAGCAGAGCTTTCGCAACTTTGGCCAGACTTAAAAAAAGGCGACCAACTAAAGCTGGTCGCCGAGTCAGCTAATCAAGGTCAGTTTTACTTAAATGGTAAGCTGCTGGGCTCCTTGGAAGATAAGTTATTTAGCCAGCATTTCTTGGGTATTTGGCTATCAGAAGACAGCCGATTCCCTAAACAGCAACGTAAACTGATTGGCGCTAACTAAGTCTAACTAGCTTTTTCCAGGCATTTGCTTATCTGAAGACAGCCGCTTCCTTAAGCTGCAAAGAAAGTTGGTGGGCGCTAACTAGCGCTGTTGGTACACTCGTTAATTACTTGTAGTAAGGTTTCCACAGGCTGCGCGCCAGACAATAAGTAACGATTATTAAAGATTAAAGCTGGCACCGCTCTAATGTTCTGATTTTGCCACTGCTGCTGGCTGTCTCTTACCGCTTCAACATACATTTCATCTACCAACACTCGCTCGGCTAAATCTCGGCCTAGGCCAATGCTTTCAACTACATCTAATAAGGTATTGCGGTCGGAAGGATCTTTAGCTTGGCTAAAGTAAGCATCAAACAGTGCCAGTTTTAATTCGGTTTGTTTGCCGTAAGGTTGTGCCCAATGCAGCAGTTGATGTGCTTCAAAAGTGTTGTAGATACGAGAGTCAGGGCTGAACTTAAAGTTAAAACCAAGTTCATCACCAAAGTTTTTTAGTTGCTCTCTAACCGCTTCACTTTGCTCAAGGGTGCTACCGTATTTCTCTTGAATATGCTCACGTAAGTTTTGCCCCTCGCTTGGCATGTTCGGGTTTAGCTCAAAGGGGTGCCATTCAATATGTGGTCGAATACTCTCGTCAACTTGTGACAGTGCTTGTTGCAAGCGTAAGTAACCCACTATGCACCAAGGGCATACCACATCCGACACAATATCGATGCGCAAAGAAATACCAGCAGACATAAGCAACCTTTTCATTAAACAAGTTTAGAGTATGCGGAGTTGCCGAGAAATTGGCAACTATCGCGCTAAATTGGGCGCTAAGCTTATTTGCTGCCAGTGCAACATTAATTTGTTGTTTTTGATCTAAATAGATAACTGAGCAGTTGCTATTATGCTGGTAGCAAATGACTAGGAACCTCACTCATGACCACATCATTGTTTGATACAATAAAGCTTGGTACCCACACCCTAAATAATCGCATTGTTATGCCACCTATGACTCGCTCTCGTGCTACTCAGCCGGGCGATGTGGCAAATCAAATGATGGCCAGCTATTACGCACAACGGGCCAGTGCTGGTTTAATCGTATCCGAAGGCACTCAAATCTCGCCAATGGGTAAAGGCTACGCTTGGACACCGGGCATTTATAGCGAGCAACAAATTGCTGGCTGGAAAAAAGTCACCGATGCTGTTCACGCCAAAGGCGGGACTATGTTCGCCCAGCTTTGGCACGTAGGGCGAGTGACTCACCCAGACAATATTAACGGTGAACAGCCAATTTCATCTTCTGCCATTAAAGCCGAAAATGTAAAAGTGTTTATTGATAACGGCAGCGACGAACCAGGTTTTGTAGACGTAGTCACCCCGCGTGAAATGACTCAACAAGACATTGATGAAGTTATTCAGCAGTTCAGCCAAGCTGCGCTAAACGCCATTGCCGCAGGCTTTGATGGCATCGAGCTTCACGCCGCCAACGGTTACCTGATTAACCAGTTTATCGATTCAGAATCGAATCAACGCAGCGATAAATACGGCGGTAGCTTAACCAACCGTCTGCGCTTTTTAGATGAAGTAGTTGCTGCCATGGTAGACGCCATTGGCGCCGAGCGAGTAGGTGTGCGCTTAGCACCGCTCACGACTTTAAATGGTACTGTAGACGCCAAGCCAGAAGAAACCTACACCGCCGCTGCTGCGCTGCTAAATAAACACAACATTGTGTATCTACACATTGCTGAAGTAGATTGGGACGACGCGCCAGAAACGCCAAAAGCCTTTAAACAAGCGCTGCGTGATGCCTTTAAAGGTGTACTTATTTACGCTGGCCGTTACAAAGCCGACAGCGCCCAACAAGCTATTGATGAAGGCCTAGCCGACATGATTGGTTTTGGCCGCCCCTTTGTAGCAAACCCCGATTTACCCGCACGATTACAACACGGTTACCCGCTGGCCGAACACGATCCAAACAGCCTGTTTGGCGGTGGCGAAAAAGGCCTAACGGATTACCCAAGTTATAAGGCCTAGTTGCTAGGGTTTTGGTATAGGAGCCAGTGAGTGAATAGACGCGCTCGCTGGCTTTTTTATTGTCTTTTGAAGAGGAGGAACTTAAACCTGTCCTATTAGCGCACCTACGTCTAATGTTCTCGTCACCAGTGTTTTGCTCCCCCCGAACTGTCCCACATAGTCACTTCATAAAAGTGAGCTAACTCAATTAAAGACTATCTTGTTGATTAAATAGTTATTTGAAGTGTGTTGTTACTGTATGATTAAACGACGTTTTTCTAGCGATTGTTGATGCTTGGCGTTTAATGGTGGCAGCCTAGTAAGGAAAGTTGCAAGGCCGCAGTAATAGAGTTTAAGTTCCGATGAGGCATCTATGAAAGATAAAGAAAAAATTGCAGTATTCATTGATGCGGATAACGCACCTGCCCAAAAGATCGATAAGGTGCTTTCTGAGTTGGCTCGTTATGGAGTAGTCAATATTCGTAAAGCGTATGGAAACTGGAAAAATCAAAATTTGAAGCCGTGGGAAGATGTGCTTCATGAATTTGCAATACAGCCAATGCAGCAGTTCGATCTTACCAAAGGCAAAAATGCCACAGATATGGCATTGGTAATTGATGTTATGGATGTGTTGTACACGAAAGACATTGATGTTATTTGCCTAGTTTCGTCTGATTGTGACTTTACACCCTTGGTTACTCGTTCATTGGCCGATGGCAAGTTTGTGATTGGTTTTGGTGAACGTAAAGCACCGCTAGCTTTCGTAAATAGTTGTTCTCGATTTCTGTATCTTGATGAAGATCGCGAAAAAGAATTACCTATCCAAAAACAAACAAAGACCATAAAAAGTGACACCAAATTAATTAACTTACTGAGGCAAGCAATTGAAGCCGTTGAAGAAGATGATGGCTGGGCTATGTTAGGTCCTATTGGTACGCATATTTCTAATCATGCTTCTTTTGATCAGCGTAATTATGGCTTTAAGAAATTAAGTGACTTATTTCAAGCTATAGATTTATTTGAAATGAAAAAAACAAATGGTTCAGTTTTATGGGTTAGAGATAAAAAGAAAGCAAAGCAGCTTAACAAGTTAAAGCAAGGGGCGCAGCAAAGCTACGCCCCTGCTTGAAGCGTTAAATGGTTAGGAAACAATGTCGAACATAATAGAAATAGATTTCTCAAAAAAGTTAGAAATTAAGATAGACAATAAGCTTCCGGTTGGGTTAGAAGATCTCTCATTATCCTTGTTGTCATTCAATAAACAGTTTCACAAATTCGTAGAGTCTGAAACCGATGAATTGACGGATGTAGGCTCTGAGTTGCTCATTAAAGAAGTGAGAAAAGGCTCAATTGTCGTCGAACTGGTTTCACAGGCAGCCCCGATAGTTCCATTAATCTGGTCAGGAGGCTCGTTGTATGAATGGGCGAACGTAGTCCAGAGTACTTGTAACTGGTTACTTGGTAAAAGCGACAGGCCACCAAAAGATATGGCCAAGCAAGACCTTCAGGAGTGGAACAAAATTGTTGAGCCCATCGCAAAAGATAATGGTTCACAAATGAATATCAATGTTTCTGATGGCGGTAAGGTCGTCAATCAATTTATATTAAACTCTAATGAAGCTGCCGCTATACAAAATCGAATCGGTCGCTTGATTGAAGATATCGATATTCCGCAAGAAAACAAACACCTGAAAAAGGTAATGTACTGGTATCAAACTAAATTTGACCCAAACTCTGATACAGGTAATAAAGCAATAATTGATGATATTTCAAAGACAGCATTAAAGGTTATCTTCGAAAACAACGCCTTAAAGGAAGCCATGCTACACCCTGACCCATCATTAGTTAAGCCTTGGCAAGAACTCGCTTTTGTTGTAGATGTGGAAGTTCAAACCGTAAGAGGTAAACCTAAAATGTACAATGTCCTCAACTATTACCCTGAATATACATTTGACCCAGATGAAGATTAATCAAGAAATTAAAGGTGTCAGAGTCAATTTAAATCAATTGATTGATTACGATAGCTAGCTTTTACTGATGTGTTGTGGTCCAACACCAGATAGCCAGTTACCTCGTTTACTTAGTTTTATCTGACCATTGCTCGTGATGAACCAGTTGGCTTAAGTTCTCTCGCTCTAACCAACCAAATTGCTCCAGTTCTGGTTTGTCTTCAAAGCCGGATACATAGCCGATACACAGGTAGCCAATAATTTCTAAACGCTCTGGAATGTTAAGGGCAGAGCGAAGAACCTCGTCGTGAATAATGCTTACCCAGCCTAGGCCAAGGTTTTCGGCGCGGGCGGCCAGCCACATGTTTTGAATAGCACACACGGTGCTGTATAAGTCCATCTCTGGCTTAATGGTGCGGCCTATTACCACCGGGCCGTTGCGTTCTCTATCGCAGGTAACACAAATGCCTAAGGGTGCTTCTAAAATGCCTTCAAGTTTAAAGCTTTGGTAGGTCTCGCGTTTATCATCAGCAAACAGTTTGGCAGATTCTTCACTGGCGGCTTGGTAGCCCTGTTTAATCGCTTGTTTGGTTTGCTCTTTACTTACCAAAATAAAATCCCAAGGCTGACTAAAACCTACGCTGGGCGCGTGATGAGCAGCGGCTAGAATACGTTGAATAACGTCGTCGTTAATTGGGGTGCTTAAGAAGTCTTTACGTACATCGCGGCGGGAGTAGATAACTTTATACAGGGCGTCTCGTTCAGCTTGGTTGATATGCATACTGCGCTTAATATCAAAAATTTGCCCTATTAAGCCTTAAGCGCAGATTGACTGCAACGCCTAGCAGCCAGCTTTTACCCGTTTAAAAACAAACAGCCCCATGGCTTTTGCTATGGGGCTGTGTGTAATAGGGGCTGTTGATCTTTGCTGATGGTTTTGCAGCAATTTATTAGCCATTTAGGCAAGGCAGTGAGTGTGCAGTTAAGTGGGCTTAATAATCACTCGCTAACGCTGAATAAATGGCTAATAAATGCTGCCCCAAGGGTTCGGATAAGCGAACTTTACTCTTTGTTAAGCACTTCTTGCTTAGCCCACTAGGCCTCTAAGTGCTCGCCGCGATTAAAGCCCGCTTATCTCGAACAAAATTTCCACACCAAAGATCAACAGACCCTAATGACTATTGCTTAAAGTCGTCTTGATAGCTTTTAGGTGGCGGTGTCCAGCCACGTTCGGTAAGCGAGTGACCGTCGCTGCGATCTTTGCTCATGGCTTTGCCTAGTAACTCTTCTAACTGCAAAAACAGTTCGCGGTAGTCGTTGCTAAAGCGGTTGTCTTCGTTACCCGCTAACCAAGTTTGGTAGAGCTTTTCTTTATTGTCTTTTTCTATTTGGTCAAACGCGGCTTTAAGCTGTTCAGACTTAAAGGGATGAAAGCCCAATTCGTTAAGTGCTCGGCCACCCATTTCTAGTGCAGAGTAGTAGGCCTCGGTAATTATGTGATCGGCACCTAAGCTGCGCAGTTCGTAAGCATGGCCGCGGTCAAACGCCCGCACCATTAAACGCACATGCGGGTGCGCGTGCTTTACGTATTTAACAATGTCGCGCACCTTCTCTTTATCATCGATGGTGACCACCATAAGCTTGGCTTCTTCTATGCCTGCTGTATGCAATAGGTCTGGTTGGGTGGCATCGCCAAAGTAGCTTTTAATGTTAATTTTACGCATTAATTCTACTTGGCCCGCTTGGTGATCGAGCACCACTGTTTTAATGCCGTTAGCCACTAAAAAGCGGTTGATGATTTGCCCAAAACGACCAATGCCCGCCACAATTACCGTGCCTTTTTCATCAATTTCATCGGGTTCTTGATGGTTTTCGGAGCGTTCGTAACGTGGCAAAATCACTTTGTCATAGAGTATGAACAGGCTCGGTGTTAAGAACATTGAGAAGGCCACAACTAACGACAGGATTTGTGATAAGTCATGTGGAATAACATGGTTTTGCACGGTGTAGTTAAGCAGTACAAAGCCAAACTCACCGGCTTGGGCCAAGCTAAGGGCAAACAGCCAACGGTCGCTGTTTTTAATCTTAAAGATAATCGCTAGAACAAATAAAATGGTGGCTTTGATTAGCATAATGGCTAAAGCCATGGCGATAACTTTACCCCAGTGCAATTGCAATACGCCAAAGTCGACACCCGCACCCACAGTGATAAAGAACAAGCCTAATAGCAGCCCTTTAAAAGGCTCGATGGTGGATTCTAATTCATGCCTAAACTCGCTGTTGGCGAGTACCACGCCAGCTAAGAATGCGCCTAAGGCAGGCGATAAACCTACCAAGCCCATTAGCGCGGCGATACCAATAACCAGCATTAAAGTGGCGGCGGTAAAAATTTCGCGAAGCCCAGAGCTAGCCACGTAACGGAACAGTGGGCGACTAAGGAAATGGCCACCAACCACTAACGCTACAATGGCCACAACCACCACAATGGCGTAGGCCCAACCAGGCAGGTGCGCCACTAGGTTTAAGCTATCGCCGTGTTCTGCGGCTGCTTCACCCAGTTTTTCGGATAAGGCCACTAGCTCTGGCAAAGCTAGCAAAGGGATAAGTGCCAACATGGGGATTACTGCAATATCTTGAAACAGCAATACCGAGAAGGAAGAGCGCCCTCCATCGGTTTTACCTAAACCTTTTTCGTTAAAGGTTTGCAGCACAATGGCGGTGGAGGAGAGCGAGAATATTAAACCAACCGCCAGCGCTATCGACCACTGCAGCCCAAAAGCTAAGCAGGCTAACATCACCACCAAGGTGGTGATGCCTACTTGCAAGCCGCCAAGGCCAATGAGTTTATGGCGCATGTTCCAGAGCATTCTAGGCTCTAGTTCTAGGCCTACCACAAATAACATCATCACTACGCCAAACTCGGCGAAGTGTTGAATAGTGGCGGTTTCAGCGCCTACCAAACCAATCACTGGGCCAATAATTACCCCTGCAATTAAGTAGCCTAATACCGAGCCTAAACCTAAACGCTTGGCCAGTGGCACGGCCAGCACGGCGGCAATTAAGTAAACAAAGGCTTGTAAGAAGTAACCGGTCATAGCAACTCCTTAATAAGGTCAATATTTTGCACATCTAGCTTGGCTAAGCCTGCAGCAAGTTCAAAATCGAGTTGGTTGTTTACTAATGCGTTAAGTAGCTGAGTCCAATCTTCTAAATGCTTTTTGTCGCGACTTTCTTCGGCAGCAGTACGAGAGCTAAATAGGGTGAAAGGCGCTAGGTAGCGCATACCAATTAGCGAGGCTGTTTGCTCTAAGGGGTGCAGTAATTCACGAATAGTAAAGTGGTTATAACCCTCTTTTCTATAAGCCGCTTCTGCACCGCCTGCGGTTATGGCGCAAAGCAAGGTTTTACCATGCAGCATGGTGCCGTCGTGCCCATAAGCAAAGCCATATTCCAGCACTAAGTCTTGCCACTCTTTTAAGATGGCTGGGGTGGAGTACCAATAAAGTGGAAACTGCATAATCACAATATCGTGCGCGAGCAAGCGTTGTTGTTCTTTGTCTACGTCGATTCGAAAAGTGGGATACTCGCGATATAAATCTATGGCGGTTACACCATCTATTTTACTGGCAAGCTTGAACATAGGCTTATTGATTTCGGAGCGATCTTGCGACGGGTGCGCAAATAGCAGTAATACTTTGTTTTTCTGCTTTGGCATTGGTAATTCCTTTTAGCCTTGCATGACAAGCGACAATAAAAACTAGTTCCAATATAGGTAGTTTTAGCAACAAGGTTCAAGTAAAAGCGAATAAAATTAACTTATTAGCTTTACTCTTTTTAGCCATTATTCTGCAGTTGCTGTATTGGCTTGTGACAAAATGCTAAAGATTTGCTGCTTGAGTTGAACGCGTTGTAGCTTCATTTGCATGAAGTATTGGTCTTCTGCGGGAACTTGCGTGGCTTCTAAGCCGCGTATTTTATGGTCGAGTTGATGGTAGCGCTTAGCCAGCGAATTAAAATCGCTGTCTGCTACTTTAAGTTGATGAATTCTCTCCCGATGTTCCGGAAACTCGAAAATAAGCGCGTGGTTTTCACCTAACATGTTTGCCTCGTTAGCTTGCTGGCCTACCTTTCAGCTTAGTCGAAACTCGTTAAGCTAGGGCAGTTAAGCAAGCCTTAGAGGCTAAAAATTTCGTTGTTGGTCTGCCCTTTAAGGCATTAAACAAGGACAAGAGTCGGCCACTATTAGCGGCAAAGCATTGGGAACAACGTCAAAGCGCGCGTGGCTAAATTTATGCGGTTCGCCGTCGAGGTTGGTGGGAATAAACTGTTCAGATTTTGTTTCTAACCAAGGCGTTTGCCAAGACACTACATAGTCGGCATTTATTTGTTCGTCATTACCAAAGGCTGATGCTTCTTGCAGCACTTGGCTTAGCGCGGTAGCGGGGAAATCGCGAACTAAACAAATGTCCATTAAACCATCGTTTAGGTAGGCATTTGGCCCTAATACTTGGCCTCCGCCAGCCTGCTTACCATTACATAAGGCGCCAATGATGATACCGCCAGAAAACTGTTTGTCGGGGCTATTTATCTCGCCGATATAAGGTTTAAAGTTTAGCGCTTGCACAATGCCAGAGAGGGTATAAGCACCACCCCCTAAAAAGTTTTTAAGCTCAACTGGGGTTTCTGCGGTGATTTGGGCACCAAAACCTGCGGTGAGCACGTTCATAAAATAGAACTTTTGCTGATTTTCTAAATCGGTCGCTTGGATTACATCAACTGCTTTGGCGCTGTTTGATAAAGCAAACTCGAGCGCTGCTAAGGCGGTATCGGGGATTTGGCAGGCAGTGGCAAAGTCATTGGCTGTGCCAAGTGGCAATACGCCAAAGCTTGGGCGTTGCTCTGCGGGGTATTGCATAAGTGCAGAAACTACCTCTTGCACCGAGCCGTCACCACCACCAATAACTAGTTTTTTGTCTGGTGAATTCCAACCTTGCTGGTGGGCCTCGGCGACTAAACGTTCAACGTCTCCACCTTCCCAGGTGACTCGTACCTGAATGTCGTGCCCTTGTTTGCGCAGTTGCTGCACGGCTTCGCGTATCTCGGGCAGGTGAGCTTTCTTTCCGTTGAGTATTAGTCGAAGTTCCACAATTAGCCTCTATTTAGTAATCAGCAACTTAGCTGCTTTATTACTATATGCTCGTTTAGCTTTGCTCGCTAGCGACAAGGTGTTAAGCGGGGCTAAAAACTTATGCTAAGCCTTTCATTCGTAGGTATAAACGTTCTACTTTGTCGCGTGCCCACTGCGTTTTACGCAAAAACTTAAGGCTAGATTTAATGCTTGGGTCGTGGGTGAAACAGCGAATGGTAATACGCGCGCCTAATTCTTCCCAACCATAAAATTCAACCAGTTCTTCGAGAATACTTTGGAGAGTTTTACCGTGCAGGGGATTGTTTACTTGAGTCATGTTGAAGCCTATTGTTTTCTTACCGAGTAATTGTATCAGCTTCAATTAGTCACAGCTAAAGCTATTATACCAATCGTACTAAGTACCTGTTCATTCTATCTGGTTAAAATACTCGATAATTGCGATAGAGTTTTTGATTGTAGAATAACGACTTATCGAAAAAAATCCTGCCTTATTCTCGAGTATGTTTCTTGCGTTATTTCTGATTACTTACTGAGTGTGATTGGTATTAATGGTTTTGCCGCGGTTTACGCAGACTCGGCTCTAGAGATAGGTTATGGTTATGCGAGAAGAATCAACGGGAAAATGGCTTAAATGGAAGGTCTTTTACGCTTTGTTCGAATACTCACTGCCTTGGGGTTGTTTGCACTAGCCGCAGCGATTGTTTTTTTTACCTTAGAACTTCGCCAAGTGCGGATCCAATTGCCGAGCATGTTAGAGCAGGTGGATAGTACTGCTCAGCGGGTTGACCCAATTGTGGCGCAAATCGCAGAGCTACAAACCTTTATTCCGCAAATTATTGAGCAGAGTGAAGGTTACCAAGAATTGATTCCCGAGGTATTAAGCCGAGTTGATGACATCAACGCTCAACTTCCTTTAATCATTGATGAAGTTGCCGCAATTAGCCAAGCCATTGAACCGGTATTAGAACAAACAGAAGCGTGGCGCGAAGAACTACCGGCGATCCTCAAGCGAGTGGATGAAACCAACACCACCGTGCGAGGTACCAATAAAGAGATTGCTAAAGTGGTGCCACAAGTGCCGCTTATTTTGGCAGAGAGCGAGGCCTTAAGGATAGAAATCCCCGAGATGATTGCCAGTGCCGATGACTTAGTGAGCAAAGCCGAAGATGCAGGTAAAGAAGCCAGCAAAGGGTTAGTGACAGGGTTTGTCGGTGGAATATTAACCTCGCCGTTTAATCTCATTGGTAGGATTGGCGACAGTACTACAGAGCGTTTAGGCCTTAAGAGCACCGACAGCATTACTGATGAAGATCGAGATGAATACGAACAAGCCATGAAGAAGCTGATGAAGCAGCCAAAACAAGGTGCTAAGGAGCAATGGAGTAATCGCAAGTCTGGCAACAGTGGAGTGATTACCATTAAAGCTTTGGCGATGCAGGGTGGGGTGCAGTGCTATCAGTTTGTTAGCGATTTTGTCATTGCCGAAGGTGAAGATAAAGGCGAGCACCAACTCACAACAGAAGCTTGTGATAATTAAATAGCAAATTTTACTAAAGAAAAGCTCAGTATTGCCGCTATAGGCTTGATGTCCAGGAATAGGAGGTAGAATGGAAATCAGTGGAGCAAGCACTTCGCAATCAATGGAAGTGATTTCAGCCAAGCTGGCGAAAAGTCAGCAAGAGCAAGACGGTAAAGCGGTGCAAGAATTAGTGGCCGCAGCTGACGTACCAGAAGCCGCACCTGCGACTAGAGCTGGACTAGGCGAAAATATAAATATAAAAGTGTAAATAGACTAAGCCGCATTTGCGGCTTATTTTTTATCTGCGTCTTCAACGCTTAAGTTGTCATACATAAAGCCTTATCTCCCTAGTAGACTACCCTGTAAATATCGAACTTCCAAAAATCGTAGACCTCCTCTTTGTTAGGTAGCGGGTAAATTGAAGTGCTGCCATCACTACTACAATCATCACGGTGCTTGACTCAAGTAAAATAGGGCGCATCATTTTTGGTGAAATCGCCGACTATAAAACGCTGAAGTAGAACATGCCCTTACTAGAGCTAAAGGCTGTGGCCTATCCAAAATGACAACTTGAATCGCCTAGGAAACGGATAAATATGTGCTATTTTTTTGAACATAGATCACTATTGCGGACTGCAGGATTAGATCTTAATCGCATTTATCAACATTCATATATATTTGTATTATTAAATTATATTATCTTTATGGTTCATTAGATTTGAAAACGCTCTCGTATAGGGTTTCAGATAATGTGGAAACGGAGATAGCTGTTATTTCCACGTCAACACACAGCACTGAGTCGATTATATAAAAAACTATATAGTTGATTTATACAACATTAGGTGAATGGATACATGAAACATATCTATCTTAAAAGCTTGTTAGCAACTTCTGTTTTTTTAGCCGTAGGCTGTACATCAACTTCTACTCCTGATTCTGTTGAAAAGTTTACGAATAACAAAGAAACAGGTGAAGCTCTATTAACGCCAGTAGCCATTACTGCAAGTAGCCATGATGGTAACGGCCCTGACCGTTTATTCGACCAAGATATTACAACGCGTTGGTCAGCCGCCGGTGATGGCGAATGGGCAATGCTAGACTACGGCTCAGTTCAAGAGTTTGATGCTGTTCAAGCTGCCTTTAGTAAAGGTAACGAGCGTCAGTCTAAATTTGATATCCAAATGAGTGTTGACGGTGAAAGCTGGACCACTGTTTTAGAAGCTCAAGAGAGCTCTGGTAGAGCCCTTGGTTTAGAGCGTTTTCAGTTCGAGCCTGCAGTAAATGCCCGCTACGTACGATATGTAGGACACGGCAACACCAAAAATGGTTGGAACAGTGTAACTGAACTCGCAGCCGTTAACTGTAGCATTAACGCTTGTCCATCAAGCCACATCATTACTAGTGCAGTAGTTGCCGCTGAAGCTTCAATGATTGCAGAAATGAAAGCGGCAGAAAAAGCACGTAAAGCAGCGCGTAAAGACCTTCGTTCAGGTGATTTTGGTGCGCCAGCCGTATACCCTTGTGAAACCACAGTAACATGTTTGCGTTCTGAGCTTCCTCCAACTCCGGCTTTACCAGAAACGCCGCTACCAGGTAACGCACCAAGCGAAAACTTTGACTTGTCTTACTGGTACTTATCGCAGCCTTTCGACCACGACAAAAATGAACGCCCAGATGACGTGTCTGAATGGAACCTGGCAAACGGTTATCAGCACCCTGAGATCTTCTATACAGCAGACGATGGTGGTTTAGTATTCAAGTCATACGTGAAAGGGGTTCGTACCTCTAAAAACACTAAGTATGCGCGTACCGAGCTTCGTGAAATGCTACGTCGCGGTAACATGTCGCACAAAACTAAAGGTGTGAACAAAAACAACTGGGTATTCTCAAGCGCTCCAGAAGCAGACTTAAAAGCTGCCGGCGGTATTGATGGCGTTCTAGAAGCTACCCTTAAAATTGACCACGCCACCACTACTGGTGCGGCTAACGAAGTAGGTCGCTTTATTATTGGTCAAATCCACGACCAAAACGATGAGCCAATTCGTTTGTACTACCGTAAGCTGCCAAACCAAGCAACTGGTGCTGTTTACTTTGCTCACGAAAGCCAAGACGCTACCAAAGAGGATTTCTATCCGCTAGTGGGTGATTTAACGGCTGAGGTTGGTGAAGATGGTATCGCGCTAGGCGAAGTATTTAGCTACCGTATCGAAGTGGTTGGCAACACCATGACTGTTACCATTTCTCGAGAAGGCAAAGAAGACGCTGTTCAGGTAGTTGACATGAGCGACAGTGGTTACGATGTTGGTGGTAAGTACATGTACTTTAAAGCAGGTGTTTACAACCAAAACATCTCTGGCGATTTAGATGATTACTCTCAAGCTACCTTCTATAAGCTAAAAGCAACTCACGATAGCTACACTGAGAAATAAGCTTTAGTTATCGCTTTGTTTAAAAATACCCCGCTCTAAAGCGGGGTATTTTTTTTGCTTACTAAAGCTTACGGCTTATTTTTGTTGGTAATCTAAACCTAGGTAATCGAATACAAAACCCATCAACCACAGCGGACCTATTAGTAGGTACTGAATATCTTCAAAGAAGGAAGGTTTAGCGCCTTCTATTTTGTGGCCGATAAATTGGCCAACCCAAGCGACGACAAAGATTATTAGGCTCACCTGCCATATGGCAATTGGGCTAAATTGAGTAATCAAATCACAAACTAAAAAGCAGCTTACAGTAAACAGCGCCATGGCTAAGCAAAGGGGTTTAGATAAGCGGAAGTAAAAGACGTGAACCGGTATTGCTAGCAAGCTGGCTAGATTGAGCCAACATAGCGCATTACTGTCGGCAGAGTTTGTTCCCGGTAGGGGAACTGACCACAACAAGCCCACAATGCTAAAGTAGATGGCAGGCACCATAAACCAGTGGATGGCCTTGTTTGTAGGATGTTGATGGCTACGCGCATATTCCTTAAACCATTGCTGGACTGGCTTCGACACAATAAGCTTCCTGCTCACTTGTTAAAAAACTGTTACTGTAGCAGTTGGAGCTCTGACCAGTAGCCTTGGAGCGTTAGTTTGCGAGCTAGATCTCGCAGCGTTCACTGTTCATCAACAAATTTGAGCTGTTTGATAAAGCCTTCAATCGCTTTGTCGTCGTGACTAGAGAACTGATACTTGTTATGAAAAAACACGCTTAGCTCAAGCTGGGAGTTAGCAACAACAATGGTATAGCCATCCCAGTCTGAACTGGCACTTAGGCCTTCATACAAGTAGTGGTCTTGCTGCTTTTTTCCTAAGCGACAAATCTTTTCATAGACCCGAAGTACTAAGTTGACATCGATTAGTCGTTGCATCTTAAGGCTGCCCTTGTTGGTCAATCAAACTGTTTGCCCACGCCGCAGCTTTGTTCATCACAGCGCTCTTTACCGGTTAACAGCTTAGATATTTTGAAGCGGTTTTTGGCAAAAACCAAATAGGCTTTGTCGGATACTTTGCGCAATAAGGGCGTGCGTAACAGTTGTATCCAAGGTTTTTGATTGACCAAGCCCCATGCTTGCGCGGTAACATCTAAGCCTAGCAGCAAGGTGCCTTCTTCTGTTTCCGCATGCAGTATGTCGCTGGCTTCGGAGCGGTCAATATGTGGATATTTGCTGGTGAAATCTGCTTGATTAATATCTTGCAGCTCAATGAGTTGGCGATGGTCAAAAAACTTAAGTTGACGCATTTCCTCTGCGCAAAGTGGGCATTGGGCATCATAAAAAATTCGTAATTGCATACAGGCTCCAGATTACTGATTACTAAGAACCACAAGGTGGCAAAGTACCACTACGGTGGTGAGTTTAAAGCGCATAGATTGGTAGCTTTTACCTAATCGGCTGGGATTAGCACTGTGCCATTCGCAGTAGTAAAGGTAGCTAAAAGCACAGGCTAATATCGCGAGTGCAAAAGTTGGAGAATTAATGGCCAAGCAAACAAAACCTAGCACGGTAAGGGCATTGCTTATAAATAGCTGAGCTGCACCAAATGCATTTCCCGAAACGGTTTGCGCCCATAAGCTACCGGACAAAAAACACAAAATGCTGACGCTGTAATACAAAAATAATTGGGTAGGCGATGGGCCAATATTTGTTGCTCCAAATACTACCGCCAATGCCAAAGCGATAAAAACACTTAAGCCAGCGTACCCGAGTAACTTGTAGTTTCGTTGTAAACTATCCAATCTTCCACCTCATCTAACGCTTATGAGTAAAACGCATTAAGGTGGCAAATAGATCGCTTAACTAGGCTCTAAAGATAAACAGCCCCTAGTTGTTGCTGGCAGACTTATCTAATGGCAACACGTTGCAGAACAAGTCCTTTTCGTATTGTTTTTCTAGGTGTTCGCGCCAGTTTCGTTGGCTTATTGGCACTAGGTAGAATGTTTCTCGATTGGTATCGGTAACAAAAGCCATACCATGGGGCATCAGTTCGTAGTGAATATCGTGTACAAAACTTAACGAAAAGCTTTGCCGACCAGTAAGGTGATTGATGTCTTCTCGTGATAAACACACCCCTTTTTTGTCTTCGCCAAAGCGATCTCGTAGCCAGCTTGAAAACTGTTTAGCGCTAATCATTGTCATAGGAAGCGCCTCCTTAGGCTTGGGTGAATTTTGAACAATTAAACATTAAAGTTATAGCAGAACAATGGGCAGGTGAGATGAGTAAGCCTAGGAAGGTGTGTTGATTTTGCTGTAAATAGATATAAGAAACAAAAGTTTAAGAATTTTGAGGGTAAGGCTTAATAACCTTACCCTCAATGACGCTAGAAATTAGCTAGGAAGAATGGAATTAGCAGGGCATTCACTAAATCGATAAAGAATGCACAGACCAACGGCACAATGATGAAGGCTAGGTGAGAGTTACCGTAGCGTTGCGAAACCGCCGACATGTTTGCCATTGCAGTGGGAGTAGAACCTAAAGAAATACCACCAAAGCCTGAACATATCACCGCTGCATCATAAGATTTGCCCATGGCTGGGAACACCACAAAAATATTCACCAAGATAGCAATCAAAAACTGTGCGGCAAGGATCGCTAAAATTGGGCCGGCTAAATCAATTAAGGTCCATAGCTGCATGCTCATTAATGACATAGCTAAAAAAGTACCTAAGGATATGTCGGCAATTAGAGCAACCGCTGGTTTGCGAGAAGGCCACTGGGTACCGGTTAAGCGCGGAAGCGACTGAGGTACCAAGTTGGTCATAACGATACCGGCAAACAAACAGGTAACAAACAGCGGTAATTGCAGGCCCGCTTGCGCAATGGCTTCGTTTAACAAGAAGCCAAGAATAATACATACATGAATGGCTAAGATCGCATCTAAGAAATCAAAACCGGTAATGCTGTTGTTCTTGTTTTCTTCAGCTACACCTACATCCAAAGGCTCTTCTTTTTTGGGCTTTAAGTTGTGTCGATTAACTAAGAACTGGGCAATTGGACCACCCATTAAACTGGCTAGTATTAGGCCAAAAGTCGCACTGGCAATACCAATTTCCATGGCGTTACTAATGCCAAAATCTTCAGCAATCCTAGGGGCCCAAGCAATAGCGGTGCCGTGACCACCAATCAGCGACACACTGCCGCCTAGCATACCTACGGCAGACTCTAAACCAAATATTTTGGCTACAGTAATACCAGTTAAGTTTTGCAGGATCATGTAACCGATTGTAATACCTAAGAGAATAACCAGTGGCATGCCGCCTTTGAGCAAATCTTTAAGGCTTGAGTTAATACCAATAGTGGTGAAAAAGTACACTAGCAAAATGTCGCGGGCCACTAGGGTAAATTCAATTTCAACAGAAGTGAGGGCGTAGATTAAACCAATCATTACCGAGAACAGAATACCGCCGGTAACGGGTTCGGGAATACTAAACTCGCGCAAAAAACCTACCGCTGCATTTATTCGTCTACCGATAAATAGCACCAAAATACCAATGGTGGCGGTAAAAAAGGAGTCAAATAATAGAACTCCATTGTCAAACTCAATACCCATATAACTTCCTATAGCAATTAATTATTTAAGCACACGTACAATATGCCGAGCAGGATCCGTCCTACTTAGGTGTATAAGTGTTGGAAAAGTTGCATTTTTTCGCAAACATTTCGCATTCAGTGTAGAGAGGGATTGTTGTTGAGTAAATCTAAACTGGCTATTTAATTTAGCGTAGAGTGAGCTTTGGCGTGGCTTGTGGCAAAAGAAACAAGCTTGCTTGTCTAAACAAATAATTTGCATTTACCTGACTTTTTTTAATTAAAATTCGTTTATTGTTATCTTTTGTAGTGCATGATGCTGTTTGATTCGCATTTATGCAGTTTGTAATCAACTAAAGATAGACCCGCAACCTTTGCTTGCGCTAGAGTCTTCTCTCAGTTTGAAAAGGTAAAGAGTAATGCGACGCATCATTTTAGTTGTGGTGGCGCTTCTTACTGTTGTTACATGGATGTATTACAGTAACGACGCGGCTCAAACAGAGCAAACATCAAGTAAACCCGTTACCGTAGAAGTGGTAACGGTAGAGCAAGGCAAGCTCCGCGAACAAGTGCATTTATTAGGCAATGTATTCTCTGCTCATTCGGTAAATGTGAAAGCAGAGGTGGATGGTCGTATAGACACGATTGCGGTCAGCTCTAGCCAAGCAGTGCGTGCTGGTCAATTGTTGGTTCAATTGGACGACCGCCACCAACGTGCTGTGTTACAGCGTGAGCAAGCACGGCTTGATGATATTCTTCGTCAGCATCAAAATCTGCTGCAATTATTACCTAAAGGGGCTACCACCCAAGCTGAAGTTGACCGTTACGAGTCTCAAGTAGCTATGCAGCAAGCCGAGCTCGCGTTAGCTGAAGCAGCGTTGCAAGACAGGGCTATTCGCGCGCCATTTAGTGGCAAACTCGGCCTTGTTGATTTAAGCCCTGGGCAGTTAGTTGACTCCGATACCGTGCTCACCACCTTAGATGATGCCAATACTTTACGCCTTAACGTTCCCGTTGCCGCGCGCCATTTAGGCCGAATTGAGGTTGGGCAGCAGGCTAAGCTACACCAAGCGGGTTTAAGCTCACGAATATTTAATGCCTCAGTGACTAGCATTGACAGCCGAGTGCGCGGCGAAAGCTTAAATGTGTACATTCAATTGTCTATCGACAACCAGCAAGCAGGCATTGCTCCAGGCACTTTGGTTACTGGCGAATTAGATTTAAGCGCTAGCGAGCGGGTATTAATTCCCCTCCAGGCGATTGCTTATAACGGTGACCGCCGTTTTGCTTACCGAGTTAATCAACACGTTGCAGAAAAAGTTGAGTTGGAGTTAGGCCAGCGTGGCGATAACTTAGTGGAAGTGCTTAGTGGCTTAAATGCTGGCGAACAGGTCGTAAACAAAGGTCTGGTGAAGTTGCATGATGGCATCGAGGTTGAAGTACTCAACTAATGAAAATATCTGATCTGTCGATGTATCGTCCGGTAGCGGCGATAGTATTAAGTTTGCTACTGATGCTGTTTGGGGTTGTAGGCTATAGCCAGCTGGCAGTGCGAGAAATGCCCGACATTGAAAGCCCTGTGGTGTCTATTGGTACGCCTTATCGCGGTAGCGCCTCTTCCATTGTTGAATCACAAATCACCAAGCCGATTGAAGACGAGCTTAGCGGAATTGATGGCATCGACTATATTTGGTCATCGTCGTGGGATGGCTGGTCAGGCATTACTATTACCTTCAAACAAGGCTCGGATATGTTGGCTGCGGTGAGTGATGTGCGCGATGCGGTGAGCCGAGCGCGTAATCGCTTGCCCGATGATGTTGATGAACCGGTGGTGCGCAAAAACGACAGCGAAGAAGCCCCGTTTATGTGGCTTAATCTTACTGCTACTTTGCAAGACAGAGTAGAGCTTAGCGATTTTGCCCAACGGATCTTAATTGAGCGCCTTAGCTTGTTGCCCGGCGTGAGTGCGGTAAATACCTCGGGCTTGGTTGAGCGAGTGATGTATGTGGAGCTAGACCCCACCGCAATGGCTGGGCGCGGCTTAACCACCAACGATGTGATTGATGCCTTAAACCGTGAAAACTTACAATTGCCAGCGGGTTATGTGCGCAACGACAGTTTAAATATTGTGGTGCGTATGGAGCGCATGTACCAGCAGGCAGATGATTTTGCCAAGCTACAAATTGCCAACTTTGACGGTGACCACGTTACTTTGTCAGACATCGCGCATATTTACGTTGGCGCTAAAAAAAATACCACTACTTTTAAAAGTAACGGCGTGGACAGCATGGGCTTGGGCATTGTGGCAATGTCTAAGGCTAACCCGCTAGAAGTAGCTGATACGGTAAAAAAAGAGTTGGCGGAGTTGCAGCGCTTTTTACCCTCTGGTGCAGAACTTACGGTTGATTACGACAGCACTGTGTTTATTCGCCAGGCCATTAGCGAAGTGTATTCTACCTTGTTAATTTGTGCGCTGTTGGTGGTGGCGGTGTTGTACCTGTTTTTGGGGCGATTAAGCGCAACCATCATTCCAGCAGTAACCGTTCCGGTATCACTAGTTGCTGCGTTTTCAGTGGCTTATTTATTTGGCTACAGCATCAACTTAGTGACGCTAATGGCTTTAATTTTGGCCATTGGTTTGGTGGTGGATGACGCGATTGTGGTGGTAGAGAATATTATTCGCCACCGCGCCGCTGGCGAGCCGCCATTAGTTGCCGCATTTCGAGGAGCTAAAGAGCTCAACTTTGCAGTAATTGCTACCACCGTTGTACTGGTGATGGTGTTTTTGCCTTTGGTATTTATGCAAGGAAAAATCGGTGACCTGTTTACCGAATTTGCTGTATTGCTATCAGCAGCAGTGATCTTTTCTTCTTTAATTGCTCTTACCTTAGCGCCAGTAATGGCCGGTAAGTTGTTTGAAAAAAATCCTAACAAAGCCACCTGGATGAGCCGCTCGGTGGGGCGCGCCATGACCGCTTTGCAGCAGGCTTATGCCAAGCTGTTGACTCGAGTTATTAACTTTAAGTTTTCTGCACTTGCGGTTGTGGCTTTATGCATGGGTTTATTGGTGTGGGCCTATCAACAGCAACAACCTGCCTTTGCACCAAAAGAAGACCGAGGTGTGGTTAACGTCTATGTTGGCGGTGTAGAAGCAACAAGCTACCAGCGCATGGTTAAAAGCATGGCTGAGATTGAGCAGCGGCTATTGCCGATGATGAGTGATGATGGGCCAATCGAAACCCTTAACTATTCGGCGCCTGCATTTGGCAGTTGGGCAGATCACCAAGGCTTTTTCATTGTTCGCTTAAAAGATTGGAGTGAGCGCAGCCAAGATGCTGCCGAAGTGGTAGAGATGATCCGCGATGCAGCCCATGATGTCGCCGATGTTAAAGTGTATCCTTACCAGCCTAGTTTTGGCGGGCGAATGGGCGAGCCGGTGCAGTTTGTATTGCAAGGTGACGACTACAGCCAGCTCTACCAATACGCCTTAGAATTAGAGCAGCAAGCTAAAGACAGTGGCTTAATGCATGGTGTGCAGCTGGACTACAACCCTACAACGCCAGAGATATTACTGCATGTTAATCGACTAGCAGCCAGAGAGCTAGGCATTAGCGTTAATGACATTGCCAGTACTTTGGAGGTGCTGCTGGGAGGACGTGCTCAAACCCGTTTTGAAGAGTTTGGTGAAGAGTACGACGTATACTTAAAAGCCGATGAAAACCAATTTCAATCACCCAGTGATTTAAGCAAAGTGTATTTGCGCAGTGATACTGGCGCTTTGGTGTCTTTAGATACTTTGGTAGAAGCGCAAGATGTTGCTTCGGCTCGCGGCTTGTTCCATTACCAGCGTAAAAAATCGATTAACTTAAAAGCCAACTTAAGTGACAATGTAAGTTTAGGCGAAGCTCTGAGCTTTTTAAATCAAGCGTCTAGCGAGATTTTACCCAGTGGTTATACGGTTGATTACGCGGGCGAATCAAAAGAGTTTTACGATAACCAACGCGAGATCTGGTTGTTATTCGCTTTGGCCTTGCTGGTATGTTACTTGGTGTTAGCGGCTCAATTTGAGAGCTTTATTAGCCCAGCCATTGTAATGCTTACGGTGCCCTTAGGCTTGCTGGGAGGTTTGTTGGGCTTACTGATTACCGGAGAGAGTTTTAACATCTACAGCCAACTTGGCTTGTTGATGTTAATTGGCATGGCAACCAAGAATGGTATTTTGATTGTAGAGTTTGCTAATCAGTTGCGAGACCAAGGTTTAGCGGTTAAAGAAGCCATTATTAAAGCTGCCACCAATCGCCTACGCCCGATTATTATGACTGCCATGACCACCTTGTTGGGCGCTGTACCGATGCTTTTGGCCACTGGTGCCGGTTCCGAAACGCGCTTTGCAATTGGTATAGTAATATTTAGTGGCATGTTGCTGGCCACTTTAGTCACACTATTTGTGGTACCGTGTTTGTATCATTTACTCGGTGGATTAAGTGGTTCGCCAGAAGCCCGCGCAGATCAACTTAATCAACAGCTTAAAGCGCCAAGCTTACTAACAAATAATGACAACTAGTGGCAAATAATTTAAACGAGCAAGCAAACTAATGCGAAAGATGGACAAAAAACGCGATAAGGATATCGTAGCGGCATTAACCGAGGTATGTGAGGACGCCAAGCAACGCTGTGAGGGCTTTGTGTGGATTAGCCACAGTGTTAACTTTCAGCGCTTTCCCAACAGCCTGCTGGTGAGCTGCGCCTATGCAAGCCAATCTATGTTAAGTGAGGCGAGTAAAAGTGGTGAACAACAGGAGCTTACTCAGCAAGTGGTGGCTGCGTTAGCTAACAAAGGGATAGTGATAGCAAAACCGAAACAGCAAATTAGGTTTATTAGCGAGTAACGGGTGTACTCGCTAATGGCTGAAGTTTATTCAGACTCTGGCCAAACAGTTTGTTGCTCAGATGGGCCTTTTTCTTCGGCAAATTTAACCCGTATTTTATTACCTGCTTGCTTGGTTGAATTTAGCGCGGCAATAGCTGCATTGGCTTCTGTTTCGTCAAGCATGCTGACAAAGCCAAAACCTTTAGATTTGCCTGTCTCATTATCCAATACCAAATCGCAGCTTTCTACAGCGCCATGGCTTTCGAATAAAGCGAGTAAGTCGGCTTCTGTAATGCTGCGAGCGAGGTTACGGACAAGTATTTTCATGGAACACCTATAATTGCGGGTGAATGTGTGCAAGTGAATATGGCGGCGGGAACCTCGCGTGTTGCAATAGCCCAAGCTTGGCGCAAATTCATAGTTTGTTTTATCTCACATATTGTTACGCAATTTTGTGTAAAAAGCTCGCGACATTTGCTTTGCTCTTACGACTAATTTGCTGCATTAGCGCAAAGCTTGGATTTATTAACGAATAGTGTTGCTCTAATTGCTCGAGTAAACACAGCCAAAGCTTGGCTGTCATTTCAGAATCGGCTAAGGCACGGTGAAAAACGCCATCGTTGTCGATGTTGTTGTAAGCGACTAAGCTGCCGAGTTTATGGTTGGGTGCGTCTTGAAATAGGCGGCGTGACAATAACATCGAGCAAGCAAAGTCGCCGTTAAGTCGTCGGCCTATTTGGTCAAACTCGGCTTCTAAAAAACGCTGATCAAAGGATGCGTTATGCGCCACCATATTGTGCTGGCCAACAAATTGATAAAAGCGCTCCATTACCTCATCGCAAGGAGCCGCCTCTTGTAGCATGGCATTAGTGATACCCGTGTAGTCTTCGATAAAAGAAGAGATGCGAAAACCTGGGTTCATCAACTCTTGAAAGCGCGCTGTAGCTTGGCCATTTTCTAGTAATACGGCACCAATCTCTATGGCTCTATCGCCTTGAGTTGGCGATAAACCTGTGGTTTCAAAATCGAGAACAACAACGGTATTAGCAGGGGCTTGAGCGGTCAATGGTGCGAGCTTCTAGTCATTAATTTCAGCCCACAATGGTAACGCCGCTCAGCGAAAAGGCAATGGTTAAGGCGGGCAATCCCAATTATTCTTTGTGGTCTTCGCTATTTTGGAATAGTGGTAGCTCTAGGGTAAATAAAGCGCCGCCTAAATGGCTATCGCTTACGCTGGCTTTGCCGCAGTGGTTGGTGACAATTCGCTCGACAATAGATAAACCTAAGCCATGACCACCGCTCTGGCGGCTGCGGCTATCATCTACCCGAGCAAAGGGTAGGAAAATTGATTCGCGGTATTTCTCTGGTACACCGCTACCATCGTCGTGTACTTCAAAAATTACCGATTTGTTGACCACATAAGCACGGATAAGAATGAGCTTTTCGGCATACTTTTGAGCGTTTACGATCAAGTTGTTTAAGGCGCGACGCACTAGCTTTTCATCGGCCATTAAACTCAAACCCACTGGGCATTCAATTTGGATCTTTAGTTTGGGGCTGAGCTTAGAGAGGCGCTCACACATGTTGTAAAGCAAAGGGTAGGGGTTAATTGATTGCGGGTTTATTTCGCGCGCTTTGGTTAACTGAGAAAAACTAATTAACTCGTGAGTCAGGTCTTCCAAGCTATCTAAGTCTTCATCCATTTCTTGAATATGCTCGTGCATGGTTTTCATGTCGGTAATTGAGCGAGTCATATCTAAGGCAAAACGCAGATTGTTAATCGGGGTTTTTAGTTCGTGAGACGCCGCCATGGTCATTGAGTCTTGCTCTTGAATCAACGACTTAAGTTTAGCGGCCATGCTATTTAAGCTGCGCGCCATGTGATTAATCGGCGAAGGCGCTTTTTCGTTGGCACTCACGTCGAAATCTCCGTCACCTAAGGCTTTGGTCACTTTAGCTAGGCGATAAGTATGGCGAGTAATTGAGAAAGAGAACCACATTACGGTAGCGGCTAAACAGCCACCCATTAGCGCTACCATGTACCAAAATAGCCAATCACCGTAATCCACAAACTCTTCGTCTAAATCTAACTCGAGAACCTGTTGGTCGGGCCATTGGTAATAAAGAACGATGTCGTCGTCATCTAAAAAATTGCTTTTAACCGATATGTATTCACCGTTTCGCATTAGCTTTAATCGGGCTTCTGCGTCTAGTTCGGTAATTGGAAAAATGCGGATAAAGAAAGGGAATTCTTCTTGGTAGCGAGTGAGTATTTTGTCTACATCTGGGTTCTCTGCTTGCAGCAGATCTCGGTCTAGTAGGTAGTAAATAGGCAGCACAATTTGGCGTATTTGTTCGCGCTCAATGTGCTGCACCTTTTCTTCAATAATCACGCCGTAAATAAAGGTGGCAGCAATAATTGATAACACCGAAGACAGAAACAGCTTTAGAAATAAAGTAATCAAGCGGGGTTAGCTCGCTATGCTGCTTTTACAAATAAATAGCCTTTACCACGCACCGACTTAATGTAGCGATAAGGTGGCGTATTGTCGTTTAGCTTTTTACGTATAGTTGATACTCGCATGTCTAGCGAGCGGTCGAGGCCGTCGTAATCAATGCCACGCATTTCTCTAAATAGTACATCGCGCGGCAATACGTGGCCTGCGTTGTCCATCAGAAAATAGAGTAGGTCAAACTCGGCGTCGGTAAGCTCTAGCAGTTGCTCACCTAGCCAAATACGGCGCTGAGTTTTGTCGGCGATCAGCTCTTGGCAGATAATTCGGTTGGGGTGGCGAACCGGTTCGCTATTGCTTAGCTGTAAAGCATCGATGGCACTGGCGCGTTCACTGCGGCGCAGTGCAGAGCGAAGCCTAGCGAGCAAAACATGTGGACGCAATGGTTTACTTAAGAAGTCATCAACACCCAAATTTAGTGCAGACACTTCGGTTACATCGTCGCCTTGTGCAGTAACCATTAAGATCGGCCCTGAATAAAAGTCACGAACCACTTGGCATACTTGAATGCCGTCCATGCCTGGTAGCATTAAATCTAGCAGCACTGCATCTGGAGAATGTTTGGCAATTAGCTCTGGCGCTTGATCGCCACGCTCTGAAGAAATAACCTCAAAGCCTTCGCTGCGCAAGAACGTAGCCACCAACTGTTGTTGGCGTGAATCATCTTCAATTAATACGATTTTTTTGTGTTCTTGGCTCAACTTGTTTCCCTGCATAGACAACTCCCTCAGCTGGCTCATTTTAGAGAGCCCTTAGGCCGATGCAATTACCACTTACAAAACTACGACAAATATCATTTAAATGTAAACTAATTCTCAATATCCAGTTTGGAATATCGGAAAACTGTGACTATCCCTGACATAAGACTGACTGAGTGAGAATTTGTCGCATTTTACAATGTGCTCAACAAGTGGTTGCTCGGCGTGCAAACGCATGCTTGGAAGTCTATTAAAGGGATAGGGAACAGGATGAAAAAATTTCACACTAAGCGTCTATTAACAAGTAGCGTACTAGCTACGTTTGCATCTGTTGGTGCTGCCAATGCTACTGGTTATGTAGACGATGAGGCTGGGTTTGGTTTTGAGTTATTGCTGGGTGGCATGGTGGGCCAGCAACAATCTCAGTTTGATACTGATGACGATAACGCTGTGACTCAGGATCTTAATAACTCAGGTAATAAAAGTAGCGGTGTAAGCCCAGCTGTTTTAGCGGAGCTAAACTACACCTTCGCTAACAAGAAAACTCAGATTTTCTTAGGTCAACAAGAAGAAAACATTGTGCGTGGCCAAGACCAAGTTGAACTGGGTATTACCCAAATGGTGGGTGAGTATTCACAGTTAGAACTGGCATATTTCCCTAAGCTGCCCGGTTTTAGTGAGACTTGGCAAGACCCATATTTAACTGGCAGTGCGCGGCAAAAAACCGATGCTGACAGCAGTGGCTTTAGGGTAGCTTGGCGCTATTTATTTGATACGCCGCTAACCTTGCGTTACGGCTTTGCGGCGGCAGATATAGAAAATGAGCGTAGTGGTCAAGCCTTTGGTTTAGATGCTAACGAACAAAAGTTAATGCAACGTGACGGCAAGTATCACCGAATCTCTGCCGAGATCTTGGCTTACGATGAAGATGGATTTACCGTGACACCTCAGCTTACTTATACCAAGGCTGATACCGATGGTGATGCAATGGCCTTTGATGCTTATGCCTTTGGCTTAGAAACCACCTACAGCTTTGCCGAGCGCCATTTCACCAGCATTTACATTAATTATGCTAAGCGTGATTACAAAGGCCGTAATCCGATATTTAACCAAACTCAGGGCGATGATGATTTTGGTATTAACGCTATTTATGGATATGCCCAACCTTTTGATTTTGAGAATACCTCGGTATACCTGATGGCATCTTACGATAAAGGCGATAGCAACATTGAGTTCTATCAAAGCAAATCCTTAGGTTTGTTAATGGGTGTTGCTTACGAGTTTTAACAACTAGCAGGCTAAGGAGTAATCGTAATGTGGATAGCGCAACTTTCTAGGCTTAGCTTGATATTGGTGATGGTTGCTACATTTGGGGCTGGTATTGCAAACGCCGCCCACGAGTCTAGAACCATTATTTATCAAATTGCTGTGGAAGGTGATGTGGTTGGCGTTTACCAGCGGAACCGAATCATCGATAACCAGTTTCCTAATGGCTTGGTCATTGAGGAAGAGGTGGAGTTAGATTTTAGTTTTCTGTGGTTTAAGGAGTTTTATCAGCGCAGCGGAAAAGTAATGTTGGATAATGGAGCCTTGAAGCAATTCGCTTTTAAGGTTGATGAAAATCAAGAAAGCTATTTAATTTTTGGCAATGATAAATTAGAGCAAGGTATCCATATTAATGCCTTAGAAAACCAAGCTAGCAGCAACTCCACATGGACCAATAAGCTGTTGCAGTTGATTGAGAATGAGCATAACTCTAATGGCATGGCACTATTGCTAAATCGTTTTGAGCAAGCTCCTGATGCTATTTTACAACGCAGCGATTTTGATTCTGATTCTTTGAGTTTTCCTGATTACTTGATGGCATCCATTGATCATCAAAACACCCAGGTATTCAAAGTGCTAGACCTTGATGAGTTTGACATTATTCAGTATCAAGTTAAGTACTTAGGAGAGAAACCATTAAGTGCTGCAAACCGCGTGTATGTTAGCCATGGGTTTGCTTTGAATACCGAAGGAGAGAGCAGCGAGCTATGGTTAAGCAAAGATAAACTGGGGGCATTTATTGTGCAGCAAAGTGGCGTAGATGATGGAGACCATTACTCGGTGAACATGCAACAATATCTATTCTGAGTTTGTATCAAGTGAACAAATATAAATGAAGCACCCACTTAGTGTGCTTCATTTTTCTATATAGAGTGTGATTGAAAACGTTTTAATCACACTATTTAATCCTAAATTTCCCCCTCTTTGATTTTTAATAACAAAAATCTGTTTTATTTAGATATTATTGTCATTAAAGTCTTTTGACTTATTAATTTTCAATTAGTTAAACATCAGGATTTCTTGGCATGGAAAGTCAGCACTTAAGTGAAAACCGTTTTAAATTTCATGGAAAAACCGACGAGTATTTTGGAATTTGGATCGTTAATGTATTGCTCAGCATTGTTACCTTGGGTATCTATTCAGCTTGGGCAAAAGTGCGAAACAAACAGTATTTTTACGGCAATAGTGAATTAGCGGGTGAGCGATTCGAGTATTTAGCGAAACCTTTACAAATCTTGCTGGGACGGATAATTGCAGTGACTCTGGTGATTATTTGGGCTGTGTCGCCAATGATAAATGAATTGCTTCAAGTTGTTCTAATGCTGGCGTTTGTGGCAGTGATGCCAGTTTTAGTAGTGAAAAACTTACGTTTTGATTCTCGGGTAACTCGCTACAGAAACGTTCGATTTGATTTTGTAGGCAGCTATGGCGGAGCCTACATGGCGTTAATGGTGATGCCGTTTTTAGCTTCCGTCATTTTTGCTTTAACTGCTGGATTAGTTATTGGACTTGGTAGTGTTATTTCACCTTTAGTATCAGGTGTATTAGGTGTAGTGGTTATTGGCGCTGGGTGTACTTACTTGTATGCCTTTATGGCTACTTACATGAGCCGCTATGTATTGAATAACTACCAATGGGGCAGCATGAAGTTTACCGCAGATATTGAGTCTGCGGCCATGTTTAAAATTTTCTTAAAAGCCGCAGCGGTTGGTTTGGGCGGTGTACTGGCTTTATGTCTAGTGGGAGCTTTGCTGGCGTTTGCTCTATTTAGCGCAGACTTTAGCCAACTCGGCGCTATGTTTGCTTCATTGGAGCAAGGCGGTACTGAAGACCTAGCAGCCGGCGGCGCGTTGGTTGGGATCTTCATGCTGATTTATCTCAGCTTTTTTTTGCTGGGCTGGTTTGTAACTGCCTACTTAAAAGCTTGTTTGCGAAACTATCAGTTTGGACAAACAGACATAGAAGGCCAGTTGTTTATGGTGTCATCAGTAAAGCCTTTGGCATTTATGGGCGTAATGCTTAGCAATATGTTGATTATTGTATTCTCATTTGGTTTAGCGACCCCTGTTGCAAAAGTGCGCATGGCGAAGTTTTTGGCACAAGCGACGGCAGTACAGGGTGATATCGAAAGCATCGCAACGAACAACCAAGTAAGTGATAGCAAAACGGCAATTGCTGATGAAGTTGCTGATGCCTTTAGCGTAGAAATTGGCGTGATTTAAGCTCCATGATCATTACCGGAAAGGTTTTTGTAGAAAACAGCTCTGTGTCTAGAGCCGCCAAGTTGCATTGCTCTGATGAAGGGTGGCTTGAGCTAAGTGATGAATTTAGCGCTATTCGAGCGCCATTATCTGAGCTAGATATTGCGATGTCGATTGGCTCGCAAGCGCGCGCCATTGGTTTTAGCAATGGCAGTCGCTTTGTTGCCGATGAACCAAGCCGTTTGAATAGTTGGCTGGATAAACAAGGCCAAGGCTCCTGGTTAAAAACTTTAGAGCGCAATGTCTTTATGATTATCTTAGCCTTTGTAGTGAGTGGGGCGGCTATTTACGCGGCTGCTAGCCAAGGGCTTCCTTGGTTAAGCCATTATTTGGCCGGCAAAGTGCCGGTTTCCATTAGCCAAGAGCTAGGCGAAAGGACGCTGCAGCAATTTGAAACTTTAGGTTTTAGTGAAACTGAAATCAACCCAGAGCAACGCCAAGCAATAGAGCAAAACTTTAATAGCTTGGTAGAACAAATCGATAGCCTACCCATGCAGCCTAAGTTGTACTTTTACCGCATGGGCGAAGACGCAAATGCTTTTGCGTTAGCCGATGGCAGTATTGTGGTGACCGACCAATTAGTAAAACTGCTAGATAGCCCAGAACAACTCAATGGCATTTTATTACACGAGTTAGCCCATGTGGCTCATAACGATGTGATGGCAAGTTTAGTGCGCTCGGCTTTGATCAGTACAGCTGTGGTGTTAGTTGTTGGCGATACAAGCATACTGGTAGATGGCCTAGTAAGCGCCGCAGTACTAGGGGTAAGCCTTGGCTACTCTAGAGAAGCTGAGCAACAAGCCGATTTGTTCGCCTGTCATTGGAGCAAGCAGCTAGATTTACCTCAAGATCAATTACTCGCCGGCTACCAGCATTTATTCGAAGACCACGAGTCACACATTCCTACATGGATAAGCAGCCACCCAGGAGATGAGGATCGTTTAAAGCAATTATCGAATTGTTTAAATTAGAACTGTAGGCGCATTGCTTTATTGAGCACGTAAACCAACCATAAATGTGTAAGGTTCTCCTCCAAAATAGAAGGGGAGTGAATAGGTGCAATTTTTGGGTTTGCAGACGTAGTATTGCAAGAATGAGCTAAACTAAGGCTTTGTTTTAAGAGAATGAGGCTGAATCAACAGCCTCATGAATGGCTAACGAGTAATCCGTTTAGCGGCAGCATTTAGGGCCTTATCTACAGCCTGTCTACCGGTGGTGATGTTGGTGAGGCTAGTGGCCATAGCGGCCCAAAACTTACCCATTGCTGCAGCATTTGGCATAGGTTCGCCTTGTGCTGCACTGGCATAAACTGCCTGTACTTTGGGGTCGTTAATTAACTCTTGCTGTAACTGCAAGTTTGCCATGGCACCAATGTCTCCGCTGCTAAACAGTAAGCGTTGGTTGTCTACATTCATTAAGTAGTAGTTTAGAAACTCGTCTACCAATGCGGGTTGGTTAGTTGCGCTATTCACCATGGCGCTCCAAATACCTACAAAGGCTTTGGCCGGCTTACCATTAATTTTAGGTAACGGCGCAACGCCAAAATCCATACCTACACTTTCCAATTCATCCCAGTACCAAGGTCCATTAATTACCATGGCCACCTTGCCTTTAACAAACTGCATATCCATGATTGAATAATCCGCGTTACGCGGCATTATCTGTTGGTCGAGCATGTCTTTTAGTAGTTTGCCGGCATACATAGCGCTGGGGTGGTTAACCCCGGTGTCTTTTACATCGTATTGCCCACCTTGCTTGCCGAATACATAAGCGCCATTTGCAGCAAATAGTGGCCATGTATAGTAGGTATTGTTGTAGTCCCACAAAATGGCTTTGGTTTGTTGCTGCTCTTGAAGCTGCTTATCTAGAGCGAAGATTTCCTCAAAACTAGTAGGAACTTCCTTAATTAAGGCTTTGTTGTAAATAAGGCTTATCGCTTCTACGCCTATCGGGTAGCCATATATTTTGCCTTCAACTTTCACTGCGTCCCAGGCGTAGTCTACCGCGGAATCTTGTAGTGCTTGGCTGGGTTTTAACTGTTTAATAAGACCAGCATTTGCCCAATCGCCCATTCTGTCGTGGGGCCAAAATACGATGTCTGGTCCTTCACCATTACGAGCTTGAATTTCAAAGTTTCCAGTGATGTCGACGGGTTGTTTCACCTCAACAATAATGCCGGTATCTGCGTTAAATTGTTTCGCAATAAGCTGCATTTGTTGGTGACTTTTGCCTGTCCATATAGTGAGCTCTGGCTGCTGAGTGTCGGCCAGAGCTAGGCTTGAAAATGCCGCTAAAGCATAGCTTAGCGTTATGCTGGTAATCCCTATTTTCATTATGTTTTTCCCGATAGCTTGCCGACTCAGCATTGAAAAAACATGAGTGATTTGCAAGAAAAAGCAAAGTGGCTATAGAGAAAGCTCACATTCAAGATTAACTTGTTGATAGATTTGCGATCTTAAGCTGCTTATTTAGAAACTGTTAACAATTGTGTCACTTTTCTTTACAAAAGCTGCGTTGTGGATTTTTGTTCAAAAATTAAACATGTTGATTTAACTAACTATGTCGCTCTAGGTACTAAATATGCATCAAGTCATTAGATAAAGTTATCATCAGTTTAAGAATTCACATGAGTGATAAGAGTCTTTCATCTGTTAAGCGGTTCTTTCGTTGGGTTGATTTACATCACGGCGTACTAGGGTTTATCGCTACAGTTGTCACAGTCATTGTTACGGTGGGTGTTGCATACAAATCTATTCAAACGTCGGCAGATCTTTTTTCTGAGGAGCTTAAGGCGCAAAAAGATGCTGCCCAAGTGGCAAACGTAGCAAATTATGTTTCCGCAATTAGCGAAGCGCTGTTGGTGTTTAAAGACTCTGATGAAGAAGCTTTAGATAGATTCGTAGTATCTCGTTCTGAGTTGCTTTTGGAGAGTTTAAGCACATCTACTTTATTAGCTCAGGTCATTCAGTTCATTTCAGATAATGACTTTGCCAAGTTGTTTGATACCACAAGGTATTTTCAAGAGAAGAAGTTTCTGTCTTTAGCAGGCAAGGATCTTTCTTATATCGAGTTAAACGACATCACATTTACAACAACCAGTTTGTATTGCGTGAACCTGACGGGTTCATATTTATCTAGAACGACCTTTAATTTCCCTGATTTTAGCTATGTAAATATGGAAAACTTAAATTTTAACGAAACTAAGCTTAATGGCGCTCGAGTCTATTGGAGCAACTTAAAAGACGTATCCATAGAACTTTCAGGTCAGGAAGAGAATCTACCATTAATATTTTCTCAAACCAGTTTTATATTTTCTAATTTACAAGGCTTACGTTTAGGTAAGTCTAATTCACAATCTGAATCGCTTGACCCAGACAAATTAAAGAAACAACAGCAGGAAGATCTAGAAGTGTTGGCTAAGATGCTATTCAACTCCAAGTCTCTCTATGGCTCTCTTTTAGATAACGATTTAAAGCAGTCAATGATAGACATTGACGCTGAGAAGTATGAAAAGCTAGTGAGCTTGGAGTACTTCCTTAAAGTTGACTCTGTACCCGACGCTAGCCTAGAGGCTAGTCGAAAGACCTATAGCACTGAAGCGCAATTGATTGCGCAACAAGAGGGGTGGAGACAGCGATGGCAAGCTAAGATAGAAAGGTGGTGTAAAAAATGATGAAAATGATCTTTTATCTACTTCCCTTAAGTTTTGCTGTGAGTGCCAATTGCACCTTGCAAGGAGATGTATATCAAGAGGGAGCCCAGCTAGGTAATCTGAAATGTTTAAATGGAAATTTTACTTTAATAAATCCAGACCCCGAGCCTACGTTAATTACAACGATGGATTTGACTGAACGCAATGGTATTCACGTTGAAACTACAGAACAACCGCCAACGGATAGTACCGAGGAGAAATAGCCATGAAAATACTTAAAATAGGGCTTGTGCTAGTGACACTATTACTTAGTTTGCCTAGCTTTGCTGATTGCGTACACGGCGGTAATGTGTATCCAGAAGGGGCGACTATAGGTAGCTATAAATGTGTAAATGGCTCGTGGGTGGGCAATTAATTTTACCTGTGTTTACCTACGTTCACAGGAAGTACAGCCGCGACAAGCCGAGCGGGTATGTTTGTCTAAACGCTCACGCTGAGTTTTGCAGTAAGCATTCTTTAAGGCTCGGCGTGCCGAAAACCAGTCATCTGCTTTACTTAAGATGAGGTTGCCGCCAAAACGTTTAACTAACAAGTCTCGGCATTCATCAATAAAACCCTTGTCAAAGTCGATTTCGAAGTAGCGCAATGCTTCTTCAATGCAAGTGAAGTTTTCAATTGTCTTGTTGATTTTGGTATCAGTCATTAATGAGTCCTAAAGCTTGGCGAATAGGCTAGCAAAATCATTGAGATCTTTTTTTGATGTGACTTAATTAAGTTTCGATTCAGCGTCTTTCGAAAAAACAGGATGACTTTGAACTAAACTCAGACTAAGTTGTTAAGCAAATGTTACATTGGGCTTAAGTGATGAAATCTGCAATTCCGGTAATAATCTGCGTACTTATTTCAGCCTGTTCTAGCCAAGCTACCACGAGTAGCGGCGACAATAAGGCTGAAGATAATCAAAACTATAATCAGGATTTGCTGGCATCTATCAAGCAATCTAATACCAACAAGCAAGGCGCTTTTCTTACCGAAGAGCAAATTGATATGTGGCAGAACTCTGGCTGCGGAGGCGGTCATAAATAGTGTTAACTAAAGAAACTCGTCTTATCCTCATCCCATTTACTTTTCCTATAGTAAATATTTCTTGCCAGTTGATCAGGCTTCAAGTCTTAGTTAATGATTATTGATAGCGGGCACTATAAGTACTTCTTTCTTAAACTTTATTTATCAGCTTAGCTAAGGCCTTACTTAGCTAACTCGGTGAGTTTGGTTATTTTGGAGGTGTAGATGCCCTTAAAGCCCGCGATTGACCCAGAACAATGGATTTTATCCAACCCAAATGACCTAATATCTCTTACCAAATGGCAGCGTACAGTTAACTTGCTGGCTAAATTGTTTGATGCGCCTGCCGGCTTTTTAGTACAACACACACCAAGTGGTTACCAAATCACTATTGCTAGCGAGCAGAACACTAATCCCTACAGCGCGGGCATGGTGGTAGAGCCCCAGGCTAATATCTTCTGTCGCAAAATTGTTGAAACGCGTAAAAGCTTGTATGTGGCAAATGCAATGATAGATCCTTGCTGGGATAGCAATCCTGAGGTGCATGGTGATGGGTTTCGCTCATATTTAGGTGTGCCGGTATTTTGGCCAAACGGAAAAGCCTTTGGCACTTTTTGTGTGATGGATTATCGAGAAACCAATTACGATGATACATACTTTGAACTTATCGAGCAGTTAAAAGACATTTTAGAAGCCGATTTGTCTTTGCTTGAGTTGTACACTCATATGCAAAAGTTGGCGGTTACCGATCCTTTAACCGAGTTAAACAACCGCCGCGGATTTTGCTCATTAGCTCAGCAGCGGATCCGCTTAGCAAAACGCATGGGCTCTCGCTTGGGTGTATTTTACCTCGATGTAGACAAGTTTAAGCAAATTAACGATAACTACGGGCATGCCGTAGGGGATGAAGTGTTGATTGATGTGGCTAAAGCGATGCACAAATGCGTACGTAGCTCTGATGTGATTGGTCGCATGGGCGGGGACGAGTTTGTTGCTTTAGTATTAATTGAGCATGATTCTGATTTTGATGCCATTGCCCAGCGCTTTACCGACCAGTTTGCTCAATACTCCGAGCAAGACTTACCCTTGTACACCGTGGCCATCGGCTATATTGATGTTGACTTAAACATGGAGGTTGAGGGCATCTTGGCCTTGGCAGACCAAGATATGTATCAACATAAAGTTGAGTAATTATTTGATTGTATTTTGACCAGTTAGCTTTGCTGGTGTATCATCGCGCAGCTTTAGAATTACTCACTAATTTTTGCCTGCACTAATGGTATGACTGTTCGCCTCGGATGGCGCGTTTTGGCTATCGGAGATTTACTTGGAACAGTTTATTCAATTTTTGTATCCCTTCAGTTGGATCATTTCTATTTTGTCCTTCAGCCCGCAAATCATTCGCTTAATGCGGATAAAAGGCCCCGCTAAAGATATCTCGTTTTTAAGTTGGATTATGTTCCAATGTAATGCGGTATTAGCCTGGTCTTATACGGTGTTTGTAGTGGGCGATCCTCTGCTGTCAGTTACTACTACCTTGGTACTAACTGCCAACATTACCATGGTTATGGTATTGGTTTACAAGCGCATTAAATATCGAGAAGTAGTAGTGGAAGAAGCCTTAAGTGCCTGATTTTATTTGCCTCTCTAAAAAAAACTCAAAGTAAAAACTGCTTTTAAGTGGGAATGACGCTGGTCTTATCAGTCGTCATTCGCGACCTCGCGCAACATTTTGTATGAAACAAGCCTGATTTTTTCCTTTTCATTTCATCACAAAAATCTTTTCCTTGATTAGTTTCATATTTGTCAATAAAGGCCTTGAGAACTGTTTTTTGCTTGCTAGTTTCATTATTGAGTAAAACCTCAAAGTAAGGTTTGCCAAAAGGGTGTGAGGCCTAATGAGAGCGTTCATGAGTTAGCATGGCATGGTTAAGCTCTTCGTTTGCAGCGGTTTACACACCAGTGTGCTTCTTACCTTCACAAAGATGAAGAGGAAGAAAATAGCTAATTTTGCAAATATAGAGAGATACGCAATGATGTTAAGGAAAACACTTCTCGCTACGGCGATGGTAACCAGTGCGGTGTCGGCGCACGCAGCCAATTATGGTGAAGCGCTACAAAAATCCATTTATTTTTACGAAGCTCAACAATCGGGAGTTTTGCCCGAATGGAACCGAAATGAATGGCGTGGCGACTCGGCACTTGGTGACGGTAGCGACAACAATGTAGATCTAACCGGTGGTTGGTATGATGCAGGCGACCACGTTAAGTTCGGCTTCCCAATGGCATCTACCGCCACAATGTTGGCTTGGGGGGTAGTGGAATACCCAGAAGCTTATGCGCAAACCAACCAACTAGAACACATTAAAAACAACCTACGTTTTGTGGCCGATTATTTTGTTAAAGCCCATACCGCGCCAAATGAATTATGGGGCCAAGTAGGTAAAGGCAGCGTAGACCATGCCTGGTGGGGCTCGGCCGAAGTAATGCAAATGGAGCGTCCATCATACAAAATTGATGCGGCTAATCCTGGTTCTGATTTAGCGGGGGAAACCGCAGCAGCGCTAGCAGCCATTTCCATGGTGTTTAAAGACAGTGATCCTAGTTACTCGGCGATGTTGTTGGAGCACGCCAAGCAGCTTTATGCCTTTGCCGATAATTATCGTGGCAAATACTCAGATGCTATTACCGATGCAAAAGCCTTTTATAACTCATGGAGTGGTTATCAAGACGAGTTGGTGTGGGGCGCAATTTGGTTGTATCAAGCCACTAACGATGTTGCTTACTTAGATAAAGCCAAACTCGAATATCCTAATTTAGGCACCGAGGGACAAACAGAGTATCGCGCTTACAAATGGGGCCAAGCGTGGGATGATAAGTCTTATGGCTCTTATGTTTTGTTAGCTAAAATTACTGGCGAGCAAGTTTATCAGGATGATGCAGAGCGCTGGTTAGATTATTGGACCACCGGCTTTAACGGCGAAAAAATCACCTACACACCGGGTGGCTTAGCCTTTTTGGATGTTTGGGGCGCAGCGCGCTATACCTCTAATACGTCATTTCTAGCACTGATTTATTCCGACTTTTTAAAAGCCAATAACCTTGCAGCAGGCAAGGCGGAAACCTATTACAACTTCGCGAAGAGCCAATTAGATTACATTTTGGGTGATAACCCGCTCAACATTTCTTACCAAATTGGTTATGGCGATTACCACCCAACCAAACCTCATCACCGCACGGCCCATGGTGCCTGGGCTGATAGCTTATCAAGCCATCCAGAAGAAAACCGTCACTTGTTAGTGGGCGCATTAGTAGGCGGCCCTGGTGATGATGATTCTTACGCCGATGACCGTGGTGACTACTATAAGAACGAAGTTGCAACCGACTATAACGCTGGTTTCACTTCAGCTCTCGCGCGCTTATGGCTAGATCATGGTGGAGCGCCAATTGCTGAAGCCGATTTCCCGGCTAAAGAAGTGCGCGACACCGAGTTATTTGTTGATGCAAAAGTAAACTCAGAAGGGCCGCGCCATATCGAAATTAGCGCCCGGGTACACAACCACACAGCTTGGCCTTCTCGTGTTACTGATGACCTAAGTATTCGTTATTGGGTTGATTTAACTGAAGTGGTTGCTGCGGGTTACACCGTTGACGATGTAACTATCTCAACGGCTTACTCCCAAGGTACTGGTTATAGCGGCTTACATCCATGGGGGAATGATGGTGACAATATCTACTACGCAGATATTAGCTTTGCTGGTGTAGACATCTACCCAGGTGGTCAATCGCCATCGAAAAAAGAAGTCCAGTTCCGATTAGCCTTGCCAACCAATACCAACGATCCAGATTGGGATAACGCAAACGATCCTTCTTGGGATAACTACACTAATGCACATGAACTGGCACCGAAAATCGCCATGTACGATGCGGGTGTTTTGGTATGGGGCAGTGAGCCAAGTGCCGCTTGTGGTGGTGCTACCGGTATAAACTGTGCGCCAATTGCCCAAAACCAATCGGTAGATACAGCCTTTGATACTCCGGCTTCTGTCACCTTATCTGCTAGCGACAGTGACGGTTCTATAGCAAGTTATGCCATTGCTAGCCAGCCAAGTCAGGGTACGGTAACGCTAACGGGTAATGTTGCTAGCTACGTACCTAATGCAGGTTTCTTTGGTAGCGATAGCTTCACTTTTACCGCAACTGATGATCAAGGTGAAGTCTCTCAAACAGCGACGGTAACGGTTGAAGTTGCTGCACCAATAATCCCAGCAGTAGCTATTAGCTCACCGGAGAACGGTACAGAGGTTAGCCCTAGCAGTGAGGTTGTGTTGCAGCTCGATGTTGCCAACGCTTATGGCGCTAATGTTTATCTTGATGGCGCATTAGCTGCCAACCGAGTTGGCAGTGGTGCGGTAACTATTAGCATGCCTGCTACAGAAGGTGCTGTGGCTATTTTGGTCATTGCCACTGATGAACAAGGAAGCGAGTTAAGCGCAGAAGCCAGCTTAAGCTTGGTGGTTAAGCAAGGTGCAGAGCCTCCAGTAGGTGATGGCTTAAGCTGTGAAGTAGGTAAAGCTGACACTTGGTCTACCGGCTTTGTGATTAACAGTATCACGGTAACCAATGCAGGCAGCGAAGCGGTAAGTGGCTGGAAAGTAAATCTAGTATTTACCGACCCAGTGAGACTTGCTAACGGTTGGAATGCCCAGCTAAATGCCTCAAGTGATGGTTTAGGTATTAGCGCTAGTAACGAGGTATACAATGGTCAGCTTGCGCCTAATGCCAGTGCCTCGTTTGGTCTACAAGGCGAGCATTCTGGCACCTTTGTTGCCCCTACCTGTGAAATTTTACCTTAGAACTTAACATCCCAAAGCGGCCTTAACTGGCCGCTTTTCTCATTGGGAAATGTTATGGAGAACATAATGAAAACATCTAAAACACTACTCGCTAAATGCGTGGGTTTTGCTGCGGCCTCGTTATGCAGCGCAAGTTTACTGGCGGCTCCGCTGCCTGGCGATGATTGGCTTCACGTAGAAGGCAATCAAATTAAAGATATGCAAGGCAATACGGTTTGGCTTACCGGGGCTAACTGGTTTGGCTTTAATACTACCGAGCGAGTATTGCATGGTTTGTGGTCGGTAAACTTAGAGAGCACCATTCAGGACATTGCTACTCGCGGTGTCAACTTACTGCGGGTGCCTATTTCTACCGAGTTACTTAAAGAATGGAAAAATGGCCAGTTTGTGCCAATTCAAGTGAATGCTTCGGCTAACCCAGATTTAGCGACAGCTACTTCATTGGAAGTGTTTGATGCCTTAATTGCCGCTGCTAAAGCGAGTGGTATGAAGATCTTGCTTGATGTTCACGGCGCCGAAGCCGATAACATGGGGCATATTGCGCCGCTTTGGTACAAAGGCGATATTACTTCAGAAGATTTTTATTCCACCTGGGAGTGGGTAACCGAACGTTATAAAAATGATGACACCATCATCGCCTATGACCTAGAAAATGAACCCCATGGTAACCCTCAGCAAAGTGCCGCTGGTGAGTTTGCCAAGTGGGATGACAGTACCGATGAAAACAACTGGAAGCATGCCTGTGAAACAGTATCTAACCGTGTGTTAGATATTAACCCTCATATCTTAGTGATGTGTGAAGGCATTGAAGCGTATCCCGTGGAAGGTAAAAACTGGGAAAGCAAAGGAAAAGATGATTTTCACTTTAATTGGTGGGGCGGCAATTTACGTGGCGTACGCGAATTCCCGATTGATTTAGGCGCACGCCAACAGCAATTTATGTACTCACCACACGACTATGGGCCTTTAGTATTTGAGCAAGAGTGGTTCTATCCAGGGTTTAACAAAGACACCTTGTACCAAGATGTGTGGAAAGATAACTGGATGTTTATTCATGAAGAAGGCATTGCACCGCTACTAATTGGTGAGTGGGGCGGCTTTATGGATGGTGGCCCAAATGAAGCGTGGATGGTAGCAATCCGTGATTTGATTATTGAGCATCAATTACACCACACCTTTTGGTGTATTAATCCTAACTCTGGCGATACCGGAGGCTTGCTAGGCCACGACTGGACTACCTGGGACGAAGATAAATATGCTTTGTTTAAGCCTTCTTTGTGGACTAACGATGCTGGCAAATTTATTAGCTTAGATCATGAAGTTGCACTAGGAGGAGAGGGCAGTACCACTGGTATTAGTTTGAATGATTACTACCAAGGGCTAAATCCTTCGGTAAGCATTAATTCTCCGGCTGCAAACAGCATTGTGCTTACAGGCTCGCAGGTCATGCTTGGTTACTCGGTGAACAAAGCGGCTTCGGTTAATATTTATCTTGATGGAAGCTTGGTGAAAAACGCACCTACTGCAGGTAGTGCTAGTATCACCGCTCCCTCGGCAGAAGGTGATTTCACCATCATGATTGTTGCTGTAGACAGCAACGGTAACGAGATGGCGGTAAGCGACAGCATTACTTTAAGTGCTCTGAACGAAGTACCGCTGCAGCCAGAAGTGAGCTTAAGTGCACCTACCAACAATACCAGTATTGAAGCCGGCAGCAGTTTTAGTGTGACAGTAAGCTTAAAAGATGCCGCAGGGTTTGAAACTAACCTAGCCGGACAACTGCAATCGTTTAGTGGTACCAGCGGTGAGTTAACTGCGCCTGCAGAAGTAGGGGATTATACCTTAACGGTGACCGCGCAAGACGAGCAGGGGCAAAACCTTAATGCAACAGACAGTATTAGCTTAAAAGTGCTTGAACCGGCAGCGGCAAATTTGAGTTGTGAAGTTGGCGCGGCAGATTCTTGGGCTAGCGGCTTTGTGATTAACAGCATTACGGTTACAAATACCGGCTCAAATACTGTTTCAGCTTGGAACGCAGTGCTTGAGTTCTCGCAAAGTGTAACGCTAGTGGGTGGATGGGGCGGCGTGTTTAATGCTTCTGCCCAAAGCATCGAGGTCACCAATGAAGCATACAATGGTCAATTAGCACCAGGGGCGAGTATCTCCTTTGGTTTGCAAGGTGGTCATTCAGGTAACTTTGCTGCACCGAGCTGTCGTATGCGTTAGTAAGACCTTCAATTTATTGACTAAATTAGCAGTATAGCTGTAAAGCCCTCATTACAATTTGAGGGCTTTTTTACTTTTTGGGAAAAGGCTTTACTTAACACTAGTGTTATATGCTGCTTACTTTGTTTTTTGCTTTGTTGTTTAGATGATAAAACTATCCTTCCTAAACTTTTCACAGTTTCAGCTGCCGAGTATTTTTTAGCACTGGAAATAAAAAACTCTGACCAACTAGGGTAAGCTCTTGCGGGTTTACTGATGAATAACATATTTGTTGGTCATTTTAGAAACCTAAGCTTCAATAGCTGTGCGGTGAACTTGCACAACACCAATGGTTATTGGGCAAAGAGTTTAGTTTTCGGTAAACGGCATTACTTCTTACTGCTACAAAGAATGGCTGAAGAAGGATTACGTTCTAAATTTTTGTGAGATAACTAAAGATGTTAAGGAAAACCTTACTAGCAAGCGCGATCATTTCCAGTGCAATGTCTGTTCAAGCAGCAAATTATGGTGAAGCGCTACAAAAATCGATTTATTTTTATGAAGCCCAGCAGTCAGGGGTATTGCCTAGTTGGAACCGTACTGAATGGCGTGGTGATTCTGCGCTAAAAGACGGTAGCGATAACAACGTAGATCTTACCGGTGGTTGGTACGATGCAGGTGACCACGTAAAATTTGGTTTTCCTATGGCGGCCACTGCCACCATGCTTGCTTGGGGGGTAGTTGATTACCCACAAGCTTACGAGCAAACCAACCAGCTTAAACATATCAAAAACAATTTACGTTTTGTGGCCGACTATTTTGTTAAGGCTCACACTGCGCCTAATGAGTTTTATGGCCAAGTTGGCAAAGGTAGCGTGGATCACGCTTGGTGGGGCTCGGCCGAAGTGATGCAAATGGAGCGTCCTTCATACAAAATTGATGCAGCTAACCCTGGCTCTGATCTAGCAGGTGAAACGGCAGCAGCGTTAGCGTCTATTTCGATGGTGTTTAAAGATAGCGACCCAAGTTATGCGGCTATGTTGTTAGAGCACGCCAAGCAGCTGTATTCGTTTGCCGATAACTACCGTGGCAAATACTCAGATGCAATCACCGATGCCACCGCTTTTTATAACTCTTGGAGTGGTTATCAAGATGAATTGGTGTGGGGTGCCATTTGGTTATACCGCGCAACTGGCGACGACAGTTACCTAAATAAAGCTAAAACAGAATACGGCTCTTTAGGTACTGAACCGCAAACAGATACGCGTTCTTACAAGTGGGGCCAAGCGTGGGATGATAAGTCTTACGGCGCTTATGTTTTAATGGCAAGCCTAACTGGAGAAGCACAATATCAGGCAGACGCAGAGCGTTGGTTAGATTATTGGACCGTTGGCTACAATGGTCAAAAAATTCGTTACACGCCAGGTGGCTTAGCGTTTCTAGATACTTGGGGGGCTGCACGTTATACCTCAAATACCTCTTTCTTAGCTTTGGTGTATTCTGATTACCTTAAAGAAAACACCAACAAAACCGCTAAAGCCGATGTGTATTACAACTTTGCTAAAAGCCAGCTGGATTACATTTTAGGTGATAACCCGCTTAATATTTCTTACCAAATTGGTTATGGCGATTATCACCCAACCAAGCCGCATCACCGCACTGCGCATGGTACTTGGAATGACAACTCTGGCGATCCAGTAGAAAACCGTCACTTATTGGTTGGTGCATTGGTTGGTGGCCCTGGCTTGGATGATTCGTGGGCCGATGATCGTGGCGACTACGTGAAAAACGAAGTGGCAACCGATTACAATGCTGGCTTTACTTCCGCGTTAGCGCGCCTGTGGCTTGACCATGGCGGTGATCCCATTGCAGAAGCAAATTTTCCAGCTAAAGAGGTTCGCGATACCGAGCTATATGTAGAAGCTAAAATTAACTCACAAGGCACTCGCCATATTGAGTTAGCGACTCGTGTACACAACCATACTGCGTGGCCTTCACGGGTAACCGATAAATTAAGCTATCGCTACTGGGTAGACCTAACAGAAGTGTTTGATGCCGGTTACTCGGTTGATGATGTACGTTTATCAACTGCTTACAGCCAAGGTTCTGGTTATAGCGGTTTACACGCTTGGGGTAATAACGAAGACAACATCTATTACGCTGAGATTAGCTTTGATGGCGTAGATATTTACCCCGGCGGTCAATCAGCTTCTAAGAAAGAAGTGCAGTTCCGCTTATCGCTACCAACCAATACCAACAACCCTGACTGGGACAACAGTAATGACCCATCTTGGGAAAACTTTAGCAATGCATACAAGCTAGCAAATAACATTGCTTTGTATGATAACGGCGAGTTGGTATGGGGTAATGAACCATCGGCTGCTTGTGGCCCAACTACTGGCATCAACTGTGCGCCTATTGCGCAAAGCCAAAGTGTTAGCACTGAGTCTGACACTGATGTGTCTGTTGAACTAAGCGGCAGTGATTCTGATGGTGATGTTGTTAGTTACGAGATAGCCTCTCAGCCTGCAAACGGCTCGGTTAGTCTTAGTGGTAAATTTGCGACCTACACACCTAATACGGGCACTTTTGGTAGCGATAGTTTCACCTTCGTGGCGATTGATGACCAAGGAGCTAAGTCTGCAGAAGCTAAAGTTACTGTAACAGTTGCAGAACCGATTGTACCTGCAGTAGCAATTAGCTCTCCTAGCAATGGCAGTGAAGTTCGACCAGCTAGTGAAGTTCAGCTTCGTCTTGATTTAGCCAATGCTTATGGCGCGAATGTATACGTAGATGGTGCATTAGCAACCACTCGAGTTGGCAGCGGTAACGTAGCGCTGACTATGCCAGAAACAGAAGGGCAGGTAGTGATTGTAGTAATTGCTACTGACGAGCAAGGTGAAGAATTATCAGCAGAAGCTAGCTTAAACTTAAATGTTAAAGCGGGTGAACAGCCTCCTGTAGGCGGTGGTGATTCTAAACTTACTTGTACTGTTGGTGAAGCCAATGTTTGGAATACAGGCTTTGTATTAGGCAACCTTAAGGTGACCAATGCTGGCGGTGAAGAGGTAACAGGGTGGAAAGTTCACCTGAGCTTCCCTCAACCAATTAGTTTGGTAAATGGCTGGAATGCTAAATATCAAGCCTCAAGTGATGGTTTAGGTTTAACTGCTGTGAACGAAGTTTACAATGGTCTTTTAGCGCATAGCCAAAGCACCTCATTTGGTCTGCAAGGTGGATACAACGGAAGCTTTGAAGCGCCAAGCTGTGAAGTGTTACCTTAGTATTATTACCTTTTGAACAAGGCGGCTCAGGCCGCCTTTTTTAATGCCAATTTGGTAGCTGTTTTATGACGCAACTAAATAATCACTATAAAGCACACCGGCTTAAACATGGCATAATAAGCCGATTTTTAACTAGCTTAGGGTTAACAAGTAATGTTTCAACTGCGCGACTACCAGCAAGCCTCGGTAGATGCCGTTCTCGCTCATTTTCGAAAAAGTGACGATTCCGCTGTGTTGGTGCTACCAACTGGTGCCGGGAAAAGCATCGTGATTGCCGAACTTGCGCGTTTAGCGCGTCACCCTATTCTGGTGTTGGCCCATGTCAAAGAGTTAGTCGAACAGAATCATCAAAAGTTTAAAGATTATGGTTTTGAGTCCGGCGTTTATGCCGCAGGTTTAGGCTTAAAACAATACCAACTTCCAGTTACCTTTGCCAGTGTGCAGTCTTTAAGTCGCAACCTTGAAGCTTTTTCCGGCTACTACTCTTTGCTAGTGATTGATGAATGTCACCGGGTAAGTGAAGACGATGACAGCCAGTATCAGCAAATTATTCAGCATTTAAAGCAACAAAACCCCCAACTAAAAGTGCTTGGTTTAACGGCTACTCCGTACCGTTTAGATAGAGGGTGGATCTACCAATATCATTATCACGGCTATGTACGTGGCAGCGACCAAGCTTGGTTTAAAAAATGTATTTATGAGCTGCCGATGCGCCATCTCATTGCTAAAGGATATTTAACTAAGCCGCTGGTGGTGGATGCGCCTGCGGCGCGTTATCAATTTGATGATTTACCGCAGCAATACAGCGAGGCACAGCTCGACCAGTTTTTAGCTGCTTGCCCACGAGTCACTCAAGCCATATGCAAACAGCTGGTTAAATTGGCAGAGCAGCGCAAAGGTGTAATGGTGTTTGCTGCTTCTGTTAACCATGCCAAGGAAATTGCACACTATTTACCAGAAGGGCAAACTGCGGTCATCACCGCTGCTACCGGTAATGCTGAGCGAGACAGCTTAATTGAACAGTTTAAGCACCAGCAGCTTAAGTTTTTAGTGAATGTATCGGTGTTAACTACGGGGTTTGATGCGCCGCATGTGGACTTAATTGCTATTTTGCGGCGCACTGCTTCAGTAAGTTTGTATCAACAAATCGCCGGCCGAGGTTTGCGTTTATTCAAAGACAAAACCGATTGCCTAATTGTCGATTATGCAGGTAATAACTACGATCTCTATCAGCCAGAAATTGGCCAAGTAAAACCCGACCCTAACAGTACATTGGTACAAGTAAGTTGCCCGCAATGCCAATTTGCCAATATGTTTTGGGGCATTACCGATAAAGATGGTGATGTTATTGAGCATTATGGTCGACGTTGCCAAGGGTTAGTGGCGGACCCAGACGAGCCAGCAAAACAAACCCAGTGTACTTACCGCTATAAATACAAACAATGCTCACAATGTAATGCCGAAAACGATATTGCAGCACGGCAATGTCAAAGCTGTGGCTTTCAATTAATTGACCCAGACAAGCAGCTTAAAGATGCGCTGCAGCTAAAAGATCGTAAAGTGCTAAGGTGCAGCGGCATCTCGGCTAGCTGCGATGGAAATAAAATTAAATTGGTTTATCACGATGAAGATGGCGCAGAGCTTAGCGAATCCTTTAACTTTGATTACACCAAAGCCAAGCAACAATTTAACGCCTTGTTTAGTCGCCGAGTCTCTGAGCAAGCTGCTCTTATTAACGATGCAAAAGAAGCAGAAGCATTAATAACAAAACTTGTCGCCCCCAATTTTGTTATTGCCAAAAAGCAAAAGCACTACTGGGTTATTGAGCACCGAATATTTGATTATCAAGGTAATTATCGAAAAGCTAATCAGCAGTATTAGAATCTTTAAAAGCTAAGACGTGAATATCCCACAAATGGGGTATTGATTTACATCATACTTAATCATAATTTGGCTCGACTGATTTTGACTAAATCAATAAACTCCATCAACTTCAATAACTAACAAGGATGTTAGCGTGTTTAGTTCTCACTCATCGTTCAAATTCTCACTTATAAGTTCTCTTATTCTACTTACCACCGCCTGCGGTGGTGGCGGTGGTGGAGGAAGCGGCACATCTATTTCAACGCCAAAAGTTTCAGCTGATCTACTTATGGAAAAGTATGATGGCAGCACCAAAAGTGCTTCGCTAACTTCTGATGACATTTACCCCACGCTGCAGTACTTGTTTGAGGGGGATATCGATGCTCTCTCATTAAGTGCAAGAAAAATGCAGTCTTTACAAGCTAACGGCGCTAGATCTAAAGAGGTGGGGGCTAGAGCGTCAGAAACTCAAAGTTGTGCTTACGGTGGTTCTCAAACTATTTCGGAGAACCTAAATCAAGAAACTGGTGTTGGCAAACTACAAGTAAGCTATAACAATTGTGATGATGGCTCAGGCGTGCTTTCTGGTCGAGTTGTCACAGATTACCACAAGTGGGATTTGAGCAGCTACGAGCCAGTGAATTTCGACATTTACTATGAAGAACTTCGGTATCAGATAGGAGCTGAATTCACTTTGCTTAACGGTATGGTCAAGGTGACTGGAGCAAACACCTGTGAAGAGCTTGTCAATTCCAATATGCTGCTTGAAACCGATAAAATATCTATATTAGATAAAGATTTAAAGGTTACAACCCAGTCTTGCATTGATGAATATAATCAGCAGCTTATATCGGGAAGGATTTATTTTTCTGACAAAGGCTACTTGGATTTAGTAACTCCAGAACCTATTGTACTAGATTTTGAAGACAATCTACTAAGTGGAGGGCTAACCATAACTAGTGAACATAGTGAAATAGTACTCAATGCGAATAACAGTTATGTGCAAGTTTCAGTCGATAGCAATCGAGATGGAGCTTTTGAATTAGAAACCAATGTTCCCTCTTGGTATTTAAACGACCAAAGTTACAGCGATATAGCAGATGATGACGACGATGGAATTCCTAATTCTTGGGAATCAGTTAATGGCTTAGATCCTCAAATTTCTAACGAAGGTACTGATTCTGACTTAGATGGATTCACGGATTATTATGAATTTTTAGCTAACAGCGATCCAAATTCTAATTATTCCTTTCCTCTTTTTTATTTATCAATGAGTGTTGATACTTATCAGATGTATGTAGGGGCGCCTACTGAGGTGAATGTGTATCTGGCTGGCAACATTGAGCCAGGCTTACTCTCGGCTATGTCAGATATCTCCATCTCCATACCATTGCCTTCTCCGCATACATGGTCGGTAAACAGTAGTCCTTATGGTTGTACTATCGAAGATGGAACAACGGCAACACAAGTATTAATTTGTCCTCATGTAGATTTATCTAACTTTCCTAACCATTACCGAGATGATCTGTTCGTAAGTTTAACGTTGACGGCTAATCAGGCTAATACTATCGTCGCTCAAGCTCAGATTGATATTGATTTTCCATTTGATCAACACGGCTTTGGTTTCGAGTTATACCCAAAGCGTAGTGATCTAGCCTTTTGGACTTCAGATATATACTCTGGTTATGTGTTGGATACACTTGAAGATGGTTTTAGTCATTCGATATTACTAAACCAAGATACTCGAGAGTATATGTCAATAGATAAAGCTAATGTCTTGGGAACTTTAGTAGATAATCAAATAGGGGTTACTATCACCTCGGTTACGACTGAGTATTCCAGTGCTCGTTGTAGTGTAAACGCCTCTGGATTTAGTTGTTACGATGTGGACTCTTGGGACCCTATCAATGTTCAATTTAGTAAACCAACCGAACAAGGTAAAGTGGAGTTTAACCTCGAAGTTAACACGGTGTACCCGCATAATGTTGTGCAGACAACTGCCGCAACAATGGACTTTTCTTTTGGGCAGGATATGTCTGTATTACAAGCTATTGTCGATCAAGCTCCTGACAGTGAGGTTTTGGTTGAGCCGGGAATTTATCTAGGCAATCTATCCATTAACAAGCCTATGGCTCTTACAGCAAATGGTAATGTTGAGTTATGGCTACAATCCCCCATTATTGATTATTCGGCTTTCCCAGCAATAAGAAGTTCTGAGTATTTAAGCCTTGATGGGTTTGATGTTTATTTAGATCAGGAAAATATTGAATTTGAAAGTGGCGCTTTAAGGAATAATAAGTTTTATTTTGATGAGCATTCAGGCGAGATTGTTTACACCAGAGGTGATCTGTTGTTTTTGTCAAACAAGGTACTAAATAGCTCTGGAGGGGGGCAATATTATAACCTTGGGCTAATTCGTTCTAACCGGGACACAGTGATCGATAATAATTTGTTTAGTTTTGCTCTAGATAGTCATGTTGCTCTTTGGCGGGGCAACGGAGCTAATAGCAATAACGCAATAATTCGAAACAATACCATAGTTAATGTTCCGTCTATCGTAGACTATGCATCTGACACCCCCGTTATTTTTAAGAATAATTTGGTTGTGAGTTATACAGGGCCCCTTTATAACGATGAGTACTTTTTAAGGTATGTTAGTGATGAGAATAATATTCTTCCAAATCGTTACTCTGAATACGCTAATGCCAACAACATTTTCACCGACACTCCTGGCATAGACCCTGAAGACAGCTATCGTTTGTTACCTGATTCGATTGCTATTGACAACGGTTTAGACTTGAGTGATTCGATTACTACCGACCTAGATGGGAACGCTAGGCCAAGTGGCAGTGCCTTTGATATTGGTGCTTACGAATATCAGCACTAATTTAGCTCCGATTATAAATAAAGCGGCTTAGTAGCCGCTTTATTTATATCAGAAGAACTTTACTCTAATAATTCTGGTTTAATCAGTGGCGCTACAAAGCCCTTGTGTTGCTCTATTTCTTCTAAGCTCAAGCCGGTTAATTCATAGGGGAAGACCAGCCATTGCTCGGTTTGGTGCAGGCAAAAGTCCGGTTTTAACGATGTTTGGTTAAACTTAGGTCGCTCCCATAAGGTGGCAATTTTAACTTGGCTAGGCATATTGCGTTTTAGCTTGGATTTTAAACGCTTAATCACAGCTTCTACATTGTGGCCACTACTAAATACGTCATCCACTATCAACAAGCTATCATCAACGTTTAGGTTTTCCAGTAAGTACTGGATACCATGAACTCTTATCGACTCGGGCTCTTGGAGTATTTGATGATAATTGGCTTGCCCTTGGTAGGAGGTGCGTACCGAAATATGGTCGGTTTTAACTCCTAAGGTTTGCAAACACTCTTGCACGTAAATCCCTACTGCACTGCCTCCGCGCCACAGGCCAACGATAAACGTAGGGCGAAAGCCACTTTCGAAAATATGCACAGCTAAACGAAATGAGTCTTGAATTAAGCTGTCTTCATCTAAGTAGTGCTTTTGTAATTGGGCAGTCGGCTGGCTCATTGGCATGAAAAGTGTCCTTGAGTTTACGAGTTCTATAATGATAGTTTTATACTACACCTTTGACCAAAAGGTCAGTTTTAATCGTAGGTAATTATGAGCGACAAACTTTACATCACTGGCCAAGAGCTACTTGAAGACTCATTTCGCTTGGGCGAAAAAGTATTAGCAAGTGGTTTTAAACCTAGCTTTATTATTGCTGTGTGGCGCGGCGGTGCACCAATTGGTATCGCGGTTCAAGAGTTTTTGGCTTATCACTGCATTGCTAGCGATAATATTGCCATTCGCACATCTTCGTACGCTGCAGCGATAGATAATCAAGCAAAGCAGGTTAAGGTATTTGGGCTCAATTACCTGGTGAAGCATGTACAGCAGCATGACCGTCTGTTGATTGTTGATGATGTATTCGATACCGGCCGCTCTGTTGAAGCGATTATTAATGAGCTGAGCCGCTTAGCGAGGTTAAATACCCCCAGTGATATTCGAGTTGCAGTTCCGTATTTTAAGCCAGAGCGCAATAAAACCGACCGAGTGCCAGATTACTACTTGCATGAAACCAAGCAATGGTTAAAGTATCCGCATTCTCTTGAAGGCTTAAGCCCAAAGGAGATCGCCGAGCGTAGACCGGAGTTGTATCAAATAATAAAAGCGCATTTACCTAAGTAATGGCTAACTCATGAGTGCTAGATTTTGTGGGCAAAGCACTTGGCTACTAAGGCCGTATACCGCTAAAGCTTGCTATAACTTTTGTCTAAAAACAAAATCATAAATCCGCAATAATAAAACTGCTAAATTGCACCATACTTGCTTAATGAGAGACTACTAATTAAGCGGAGCAAGCCATGGCGGTGAAATTTTCTGTAGCGACAGTGAATACTTTAAACCTCAATAGACCCAATTTACCTATGTATAGGGATCGACAAGGTTGGTTGCCAAACGAGTACGACAATAAGGTGCGTTGGTTAGTAAATCAGTTGCAAACTATTGGTGCGGATTTATGGGGTTTTCAAGAATTGTGGCATGCCGATGCTTTATTGGATTTGTTCCAAAATGCTGGGTTAGATTCTCAATATCAGTTACTGGTGCCCGATGGACATCAAGGTAAAATTGCTTGTGCAGCAGCAGTGCGTAATGAATTGCTGGTAGGGCAAGCGGAGTGGATTAGCCAGTTTCCAGCAAGCTTTAAGTTAGCCAGCCAAGGGGATGATGCGCAAACCGGCGCCTTAGACTTAGATATTAATAGCTTCTCTCGCCCGGTGCTGCATTTTCAGATTAAACCTCATGCCGATGAGGAGAATGTACATGTATATGTTTGCCATTTTAAGTCGAAACGGCCTACACGAATAGATAATGAAGATTGGTATGACGATGCGCAGCATAAACCGCATCGTAATGCCTTGGGTTATGCCATCTCTACTTTGCGCCGCACCGCTGAGGCGGTAGCGTTAAGAATGATCTTAACTGAGCAAATGAAACACACCGATACGCCAGTGATTGTGTTGGGCGACTTGAATGATGGACAAGCCAGCAATACCTTGAATATTCTTACCGAGCAACCACGCTTTTTGTTAGACGGCGATGCGCGAGGAGGGGCCGATAACGCCTTGTATTCAGCGGGTACCATGCAGCAATATCGTAGTCAGCGTGATGTTTATTACACCCATGTGCATAACAACCAGCTTGAATCCTTAGACCATATATTACTTAGTGAGCAGTTTTACGATAAAAGCCGAGATAGAATTTGGGCCTTTAAAGGTTTAGAGGTATTTAACGATCATTTAAACGATGAGCATTACGAGCAACTAGGTGCTACAGACCACGGCATTATTAAAGCAAATTTTGTTTATAAGCCTTTAGATTAAACCAATTTTAGGGGGCTTAAGTGCAACGCTAAGCCCCCTAAAGCTCTATTCGGGAGCGTCGTGTTGGTAGCCTAACCGCTCAATAAACTCGGCCACCTTGGGAATGTGTGGTTGCAAGAATTGTTGGTAGTTAAGCCACTTGTAGCGAGAGTCTGTATAAATCGGTTTTACTACTTGGTTACTTGAGGCAGACATAACAATTTTTTGCTGGGCGTATTTCTCAAACTCTAAATAGTGACTGTTTGCAGACATCCCGAGGAACTTAAACACTTTGCTGGCTTCTTTCTCTAAATCTTCAACTAAGTCTTCATAACGTACAAAATGAATATTTAAGGGTAATTCAGCTTGGTAGCGATTAAACAGCTTGAATACTTGCTGGTAGCGCTTAAAGCAATCGCCTAGTTGGTTAAGCCAGGCTTGCTCTTGGTTATTGGCAGAGTTTTGCTGAAAGTTACTCAAGCATGTGTCGATTGGATGGCGCAAACAAAAGATAATCTTCGCCTTAGGGAAGAGCTGCAAGATGAATGGCAGATCTACCGTATAAAGCGGAAACTTGTCCACAATAAGACTATTGGCTAGCGGAGCCAAACCTAAGCTTTGGATGTAGCTAAAGTATTGCTCCCGCAATTGTTTTAACTCATCTTCTGTTAGTGTGGCTAGATCTTGCGGATAACGTTTATTAAATTGGCTAGTGATGCTTTGAGTTAAATTATAAATAGAACGTGTTTCACTTAAGGCAACGATGTTCGGCTGAGTATCTAATATGTTCTCCAGCAGGGTAGTGCCAGAGCGATTAAAGCCCATCATAAACACCGGTTGTGGTTCATTGGCCTCAGCTAGTTGTTTGATGAAAGACAGGTCTAGCTTTTGAAATTCTGCCACCTTATCTGTCCGCGTTTGCCCTTGAACGCGTTGGTGATTCAAACTCGCCATGGCCGAAAAATCGGCAAAGGCTGCAGAGTAGTCTTTCTGTTTATCGTAGGCCTCTGCCCGCAGTTTAAAAGCCGCCTTTTGGCGCATAAAGTCGAGACGGTCAATTAGTTCATCGCTCAACAACTTTATAACGTGTTCGCTGTGACCGTTTCTTGCACTTAGTTCTGCCTGATAAAAACTTATCCAAGCCTTATTTACAAAATCAATTTGCGCTTGCTGTAACAGTTGTTCGGCGTGTTGGTGCTCGCGAATGAACATTAGGGTGTCTATGGAAAATTCTAGCTGCCACTCTTCTACAAACTTGCTGTGGCTCAATAGCTCTTCAATTAGGCGTAATATGAGCGCTCGTTGATTTTGACGTTTAGCGCTAGAGATGAGCAATGCTTGAGCTGGTGCAAATTGCCCCGGCCACATTTTCATTTTTTCTGCCAAGGTGCCTAAGTCGTGATATCTATCTTCTTCTAAGTAGCACTCGCCCAGAGCTGCAGCTACATCGGCATTATTAGCCTCACCGGTTAAGCTAAAGCTTTGTTCAAAATGCTCAATGGCAGATGAAAACAAGCCAAGTAGTTTTTCTGCCTTAGCCATGTTTTTGTATGTGGCGCTTCGTTGTTGTTGGTTTTCGCATAGCGCTAATAAACTTTTATAGCTGGCTAAAGCACGCTCTAGTTTCTGCTGTTGAAAAAGTACATACGCCTCTAACTCTAGGCTTTTATAGTCTTGCTGAGACTTAAGCTTGTTGATTTTGCCAATGGTAGATAAGGCTTGGCTATATTTACCCGCTTGTAAGGCCTTTACGGCTTTTTCCATAATGGCGTGGCGCATCTCAGGCTTCATTAGTGCTTCCTATCATGTCGAGCGTTTACTTGTTTGGCATTACTTTAAAGCAAAATAACAGTTTTTGATGCGTAGTTTATCGCAGTGCTAAAAGCCAATCATGTTTCATGAAGAAGTGTTAGCTAGCGGCTAATTTCATCATTGAGCTGCCCAAGCTTGGGGAGTTGCGGCAGTAGCCTGCTGCACCAACTTGTCGTTTGGCCTTTATTGGTGCAATTATCAACATCTCGGTGCAAATCCAGTTAAATAAACACTTTTTGTTTTGCCACATTGTATTTGAAAATCAGGCTGCAGTTGCCGTGTTGTTAGGGTTTTGTGTGTTTTTTGTGGTGCTTGGCTTAACAATTGCAATTTCCCCTTTGTAGGTCAGGGACAGGCCCAAGCAGCAAGGAAGCAACGAAATCCGTTCTACTTGTAAAGGTGAACTCGCCAAGGGAAACCAAGGTGAATAGAACCAGCCAACAGTTTTTATCTACTACTTAAGCAATATAGGGAAATATTATGTCTTATTTAGCTCCTGCGGAGTTCGTAACCAAAATGGTTGACGCTGGTGAATCTAAAGTATTCATGTCAACACGAGATACTCTTATTCGAGCCTTTATGGCTGGCGCCATCTTGGCATTGGCAGCAATTTTTGCCATTACTATGGCAGTGAATACAGGCAACTTCCTCATTGGGGCTATTTTGTTCCCTGTTGGTTTCTGTATGCTTTATTTAATGGGTTTTGACCTATTAACGGGTGTGTTTGTACTGGTGCCTTTGGCCTTGTTAGATAAGCGGCCTGGGGTTGATGTTAAAGGCATGCTAAGAAACTGGGGCTTTGTATTTTTAGGTAACTTTGCTGGCGCACTTACCGTTGCCTTCATGATGGCCTTTATCTTTACCTACGGGTTTAACATTGAAGCGGGCGCTGTAGGTGCTAAAGCTGCCGCCATTGGTGAAGCACGTACTGTAGGTTATGCAGAACATGGTGTTGCTGGTTGGTTTACTATTTTCATCCGTGGCATGTTGTGTAACTGGATGGTATCAATGGGCGTAGTAGGCGCAATGATTTCTACTAACGTTAGCGGTAAAGTAATCGCCATGTGGATGCCTATCTTCTTGTTCTTCTACATGGGCTTTGAGCACTCAGTAGTTAACATGTTCCTATTCCCATTTGGTTTGATTATGGGCGGTGATTTCTCAATCATGGATTACTTCCTATGGAACGAAATTCCAACTGCATTGGGTAACCTAGTAGGTGGTTTAGCCTTCACTGGTTTAACACTTTACACTACCCACGTAAGAACCGCGCCTAAGCGCAAAGTAGCTAAAGCAGCGGTTGAAGCGCCAAGTAAAGCGGCTACTAGCAACGCTTAATTAAAGGACAGTAGATGACGAGCCAGCTGAGTATCTCCATCGGTCAGTGTTCTGATAAAGGTCGCAAAGACATTAATCAAGACAGTTATGGAAGCTATACTCCGCGTGGCTCTCTACTCAATCATAAAGGCTTTGCTGCTGTGATGGCCGACGGCATAAGCAGCAGCGAAGTAAGTCAAATAGCCAGTGAAACCGCAGTAAAAAGTTTTTTAGATGATTATTACTGCACCTCTGAGACGTGGTCGGTTCAACATGCAGCAGAAAAGGTCTTAGACGCCACCAACTCTTGGTTATATAGCCAATCGCAACAAAGCCCTTACCATTACGACAAAGACAAAGGTTATGTTTGTACGCTTAGTGCTTTAGTGATTAAAGGCAATAAGGCGCATATTTTTCATGTTGGTGATACCCGAGTGTATCGCCTCAATCAGCAGGGCTTAGAGTTACTCACCAAAGATCACCGACTATGGGTGAATGATAATAAAAGCTACTTAAGCCGTGCGCTAGGTATTGATGAATATTGTGAGTTTGATTACCACACGCTGTCAGTGAGCCCTGGCGATATTTTTTTGTTAGCTACCGATGGTGTTTACGAGTTTGTTGATGCAGAGCTTATCAACAGCACTATTGCCCAGTGTGCCAACGATTTAGAAGCTGCGGCAGCGCAAATTGTTGATAAAGCCTATCAGGCAGGCAGTGATGACAACTTAAGCTTACAAATCATAAAGGTAGAGCAACTAGCAGAACAAAGCTCTCAGCAGCTTAAAGAGCAAATAGAGACTTTACCTTTTCCCCCAGAGTTAAGTGCTCGTATGAGCATAGACAACTACACCATTGTTCGACAAATTCACGCCAGTAGTCGAAGCCACGTGTTTTTAGCATTGGATGAACAAAGCGGCGAGCAAGTGATACTAAAAACACCTTCGGTAGATTTGCGCGACGACCCCGATTATTTAGAGCGCTTTTATACTGAAGAGTGGATAGCGCGGCGTATTAACAGTGCCTATGTGTTAAAAGCAAGCCGCAACCCACGCCAACGTAACTACCTTTATACGGTATTTGAATACATAGAAGGGCAAACCTTAGCCCAATGGATTACCGATAATCCCAAGCCAGAACTGGCTAAGGTGAGGGAGGTTGTAGAGCAAATTGCCAAAGGCCTACGTGCCTTTCATCGCATGGATATGCTCCATCAAGATCTTAAGCCAGACAACATTATGATTGATAGCTCTGGCACCATTAAAATTATCGACTTTGGCTCGGTATGGGCCGCAGGTCTTGCAGAGCAAACTCAAGATATTACCCAGCAACATTTGCTAGGCACTGCGTTATATTCGGCGCCGGAGTTGTTTTTGGGTATTGGCGGCAGCACCCGCGCAGAGCAGTTTTCGCTGGCAGTAATTACTTACTACATGCTAAGCGGCCGCTATCCATATGGTACTAAAGTGGCGGGTGCAAAAAGCCATGCAGCGCAAAAGCGCTTACGCTATCAATCGGTAATTGACAGTGACAGCGAAATCCCAGCTTGGATTGATGATGCCCTAGAAAAAGCGCTGCACATAAACCCCTTAAAACGTTACGAACAAATCACCGAATTTCTCTGTGATTTACGCCAACCCAACAAAGCTTTTTTGAATAAGGCTCGTGCTCCATTGGTAGAGCGCAATCCGGTGGCGGTATGGCAAGGGATCTCTGCAATTTTGGCGGCTATGGTGGTGTACCTATTACTTAGGTGAACACCGAGTTGTTTCGTTTTTCAATCAAAGGAAGGAAGCAAAAAATGATATCAAGTAGAGAAGAAGTAACTCAACAAATTGTATCAACCAAGGTGAGAAAAGGCATTAAGTGGAGTGAGGTTGCCAGCGCTATTGGTTTATCGAAGGAGTGGACAACTGCAGCGTGTTTAGGGCAAATGACCTTTGATAAAAGCCAAGCTGAAACCGTGGGCGATATTTTTGAGTTAAGTGACGAAGCCATCGCTTGGTTACAAATTGTGCCTTACAAAGGCTCACTGCCTACCGCTGTACCAACCGATCCGCTTATCTACCGTTGGTATGAAGTAGTAAATGTATACGGCAGCACTATTAAAGAGCTCATTCACGAAGAGTTTGGTGATGGCATTATGAGCGCTATTGATTTCTCGATGGACATTAAGCGTGAAGCCGATCCTAAAGGTGATAGGGTAAACGTAGTGTTGTCGGGTAAGTTTTTACCTTACAAAACCTTCTAGATGTTAGCTTCATGAAGCATGAGAGCCAGCCCCACGCTGGCTTATTTACGAACGACATGGCGAGATACTCGACCCGTAATCTACAAACTTGTTGTTATGAGTACTGGTCAATTCCATACCTACAAAGCTAAACTGTCGCCTAATTTTATTTAGTCTAAAGGTAATGTGATGAACCCAATTCTTGCCATGTTGAGAGAGAACAATATTAGTGACCAGCAAATCAGTGAGCTTTTTGAAGCGCTTACTCAAAACCCCCTTGCTGCTATGGCGACTATTAGCCAATTAGGTTTGCCTCAAGAACAATTGCAATTGCTGATGGGACAGGTGATGCAGAACCCAGCTTTGATTAAAGAAGCAGTAGAAGAATTAGGTTTAGACTTTGCCAAAGTAGAGGCAGCTAAAGAACAGCTTAATAATTAAGAAAAGAGCGCTAAAACCGTCGACTTTAGCGCTTGAAGATTGGCTGTTTGCTTAAAGTTTTGTTTACTTAAAGTTACGTTTGCTTCTAGGCTCGTTAGAACTTATCGACTATAGCGTTGGTTTTTGCTGCGTAAACGGCGTAACCACTGGAAGCGAGCTAAACGTTGCATGTCTTCAATGGCATCGGTTTCGTCGGTAATCTCTTGGCCTAACAGGGTTTCAATAATGTCTTCCATGGTAAGCAAGCCTTGTACTTCACCGTATTCGTTCACTACCGCTGCAATAAGCTCTCGAGCCTGTAACAAGCTTTGATAAGCATGCCTAACACTTACGCTAGCTGGTAGCATTAGCAACTTACGCGAGTAATCACTTATTTGTGTGTCGCCATTGCCGCTTGCAGCTGCGCCTAAAACATCTTGTTTATGCACGTAAGAGACAAAGTTGTCGCGCTCACCTTGGTATACCGGAAAACGCGAAAACGGCTGGCTTAAGTGCTCTTCAACAAAGCTTGCCACGGTGCTGTTTAGTTCAACACGCTGCACTACAGCGCGCGGGGTCATCACTTCAGTAATCTTTAACTTTTCTAGTTGAAGTAGATTACGTAATACTTGCGACTCGCCTTGTTCAATCACACCTTGCTGGTGGCCAAGTTCGGCTAAGGCACTAATCTCGTCACGCAAGCTTGAAAAATCTTCTTGTTGTTTACCAATACGTGCAGTGATGCGATCACTTAACCACACAAAAGGGTAAAACACTTTAATCATTAATGGCAGTAACCAAGAGGCAAACGGCGCAAGTTGGCGCCAGTAAGTTACTCCTAAGGTTTTAGGCACAATTTCAGACAATACTAATACCAGTACTGTCATAATTGCTGATGAAATGGCTAAGTATTGTGAGCCATAAAGCTCTGCTACTTGTGCACCCACACCTGCGGCTCCGGCAGTGTGAGCAACAGTGTTTAAGGTAAGAATCGCCGCCAGCGGCTTATCGATACTCGCCTTTAGCTTGGCGAGTCGCTCTGCAACTTTAGGATATTGCTGCTGTTGCAGCTGAATATAGCTAGGAGAAACGCTAAGTAGCACCGCCTCTAGCACAGAACACAAAAATGAAACAATAATAGCAAGGCACAAAAAACTTACTAAAAGAAACACTTAATCCACCATTTTATAAACCCAAATACACTGTTGGGCGTGCAGTAACGCTGCCACAAATAATCTTGCCGCTGTCGTTAGCCGCAGTTTATCAAGTTATATCAACAAAAGGGCAGAAGAATATTTAGATTTACATAACTTCGGCGGTAAATATGAGGCACAAAAAAGACACCCTTAGGAGCCTTAGTTGCCAGTATTTAAGGCTCATAGACTTTCTCTTCATGTTTTAGGTCGCGAAAAAGGTTTTGTCGCCAATCAAACTCTAGGCTGCGGTCGTTGGGGGTAGGGTTGTAGTAGTAGGTGAACTTTACAAAACCATTTTCTCTGCCTTTGGACTTGTTTTGTTTTGTGGAAGAGAAAAACTCACCCGATATCTTCCCATAATTGGCATGTATTACCTCACCTTCACTGTTTAGCTTAGTGTTGACTCGGAAAATATAACCTAAAGCTAATTTTTCGTAAGTGTTAATGGTTTTAGAGTTTGGGGCGCGATTCTTTTTAAGAACAAGGTTGTTAGTGTAGCCAGCCTGAGGAGCTAGGTAGGGGAAGGGGTACTCGGAGTTAGTCCAAACTTTATTTAGTTTAACCAATCCATCATTTGCATTAATAAAAGAGACTTGCAGCTCATTGTTGTAGTTGAATACTTCTGTATATTCACCATCTAAGTAAAAGAAAACATGAGCCGAATTTCCCTTTCCATAAGGTGCAATCCAATCACTTTGCTCAAAGTCAAAGCCGATTGCTTCTCGTTTCTTGGGGACAGGAAGAGTTAGCTTTTTGGCATACATGGCGGTGGTTTTTTTCTTTTTGCGCAGCTCGATGGTGAGGCTTTGGAGGTTCTTGTTAGTTCTTAATTTAGTTTGGTAGTAGCCTTCTTTATTCACCCTAAAAAATACAGCTAGATTTTTTCGGCCGATAGTTTGGAAAACTCCCTCTTTATCTGTTAAATCTTTAATATTTTCGCCATCAATACCTAACCGACCGCCAGCAAATACTTCAGCTCCTTCAATTGCTAACCCGTCTTGGTCGACTACTTTGACTTTTACCGTGGTGAAACTTCCCGCACACGTGGTGGTGCAAATGATTAGTAAACTGAGCTTCAACCATTTATTAAAAGTCATTGCTTACATCCTTGTTATTAAGCTACTGCAGTATTACTTATCACCATGAATCATCGTTTATTTTTATTAAGACTACTTTGTAACTAGTTGAACTACCTCGTGAATATACTGATTTATTTAACAGCAGTCTATCAAGTTATATCAACAAAAGGGCAGCAGAATATTTAGATTTACTTAACTTGGATGGTAAATATGAGGCACAAAAAAAGACACCCTTAGGTGTCTTCGTTTGTAGAATTGGTGGAGCTGGCGGGTTTCGAACCCGCGTCCAAAACCATTCTAACCAATGGCGCTACATGCTTAGTTTGTCTTTATTCTCGTTAGCAAGCTGCGAACAAACACGCCACTTACTAACATACCAGAATTCTATTTCGCGGTTCAGCTCTCTAGTCAAAGCATCCCTCGCTATCTTGTTTGGGTTTGAACTTCTATGATTCCCCGTCTTACAAGCGGAAGCTAGGGTAGAAGTGCTCTAGCAGGTTATTAAGCTGCTAGTGCGTAGTTTTCGTCGTTTGCGACTATTTTTTTGCGGCTTTTTACGTGGCAAACCGCCCCACGACATGCTCCACAAGCCTTCCTGATCCTGTCGAATCCAATTCAGCCCCGGAATTTCTCGAGCATTGTAACACAAGCCAACGGCGTGCGGATATACAGTGCTGTTCAAACGCTGCTTATTTACCCAATAGGGTAAAACTATCTGAAGCTGTGCTTCATTACGCGGTCTTTAGTACGTTGCCATTCGCGATCTTTTTCATCTTCACGCTTGTCTTGGTCTTTCTTACCTTTGGCTAAGCCCACTTCTAGTTTGGCCCAGGAGCCTTTCCAGTATAAAGCCGTTGCAACAATGGTATAGCCTTGGCGCTCAACCGCACCAATAAGCTTATCTAGCTCTCGGCGATTAAGAAGCAGTTTGCGAATGCGTGTTGGATCTGCCACAACATGGGTTGAGGCTGAAATTAGTGGTTGAATGTTTAAACCAGAAACAAAGGCTTCACCGTCGCGTACGTATACGTAGCTCTCGGCGATATTTACCTTTCCGGTTCGCATGGATTTTACTTCCCAGCCTTGTAGTTCCATACCCGCTTCAAATTTGTCTTCGATACGGTATTCATGACGCGCTTTTTTGTTTAGCGCAATGGTATTGGAACCAGCTTTTGATTTTGATTTTTTCTTGCTCATGGCGGCTATTATACCGATGCGGCGGGGCTTTAAAACTGATAATGTGCGGATTAGCTCAGCTAATGATAAAATGTGTGCAGATTTGATGAAAGAGTGGGTTCATGCCGCAAGTAAACCGTAGTGCCTTAGTGATGTTTAGCGCTAAGCAAATGTACCAATTAGTTAATGATATAAACGCCTACCCCGAGTTTTTACCTGGGTGTGTGAATAGTGAGATATTAGAAGAAAGTACTTCTAGCATGGTCGCTGAAGTTGGGGTTGCCAAAGCAGGCATAAAAAATAAGTTTGTGACTAAAAACACCCTTACTGAAGATCAGTCCATTCAAATGAAATTGGTGGATGGTCCGTTTAAATCGTTAACTGGGGTATGGAACTTTGTGGCCTTGGACGAGCAAGCTTGTAAAGTGATGTTGGATTTAGATTTTGAGTTTAGCAATAAACTAATAGCGGCGGCGTTTGGCCGTGTATTTAATGAATTAGCCGGCAATATGGTGCAAGCCTTTGTTGAGCGGGCCAAGCAGGTATATTAACGGTGTCGGATCTAATAAATGTAGAAGTGGTTTACGGCTTGCCAGAGCATCAAGTGTTGTTGGCGCTAAAGGTTGAGCAGGGATGCAGTATTTTGGAGGCCATTCATCAATCTGGCATTGTGCAGCATTTTCCTGAAATTGAGCCTGAGAAGGCCTCGGTTGGCATATTTAGCCGAGCAGCAAAACTCGCTCAGGAGTTAAGAGATGGTGATAGAGTTGAAATATATCGCCCATTGATAGCTGACCCTAAAGAGTTGCGAAAAATTCGTGCTGAGAGGGCCAAAGCAGAAGGGCGAGCCAGTAAGGTAACTGGCGGCAGGCCAAAAACGAAAAAAGCAGATAGCTAGAAACAAAAAAGCCAGATGATTAATCTGGCTTTTTTAATGATGTTTTGTTTTTAACCGGCGTCGAGCGGTTGCATAAAGTCTTCGCTGACTTGGTAGTCACCTTCGATGAAGGCTAAGTGGTCATTCACAAACTGAATCACTAAATCGCGCTTCTCAAAATCACCGTTGCCACTTTGATAGCTGTATAAGTAATACCAACGTTCTTTATCGAAGGCGTCAATTAACATTGGAGTACCTAGTACAAAACGTACTTGCTCCTTAGTCATGTTAATGCGGAGCTGTTCTACTTTGGCATCATCAATGTAGTTGCCTTGTGGAATATCAATTTTATATACCATCCAGTCGAAGGCAGAACAGCCACTTAGGCCAATGCTGGCTAGTAGAACAAAAATTTTGGCAGTAAAACGCATGTGAATCGAAGCTCCTTGTTAAGGCAAGCATCATAACTAAGCCTTGCCATAAAAAGAAGCTTGGAATGCTAAGAATTCAATCCTTAATCAATAATTCTTGCGCGTTTGCTAGCGCTGAAGCGGTAATTTCATCACCTGCAAGTAAGCGGGCTAGTTCTCCAAGGCGTTGTTCTGTATCCAAGGCTTGCATGTTTGTTATCGTTTCGTTTTTCTTTTGCTGTTTGCTTACCAGCATTTGTTGATGACCGTGGCCTGCAACTTGCGGTAAGTGAGTGACACACAATACTTGGCATTGTTTACCTAGCTGGCGCAACATGCCGCCAACTACTGCAGCAGTTGGGCCGCTAATGCCTACATCCACTTCATCAAAAATTAGCGTTGGGGTTAAGATACTGGCAGAACAAATCACCTGAATTGCTAAGCCTATGCGTGAGAGCTCGCCGCCGGATGCGACTTTTTCGATGGCCTGCATCGGTTGGCCTGGGTTAGTGCGCACCAGCAGTTCAATTCGATCAATACCGTTGGCGTTGGTAAATTGCTCATCACTTTGTAAAGAAAACTCACACTGGGCTTTTGCCATGCTTAGTTTGTGAATTTCTTTGGTGATTTGTTTGCTTAAGCTATTCGCGGCGCGCTCACGACTTTTAGACAGCTTGTTAGCATTAGCCAAATATTGTTGCCATGCCTTATCAATATCTTCGGCAAGGTGTTCAAAGCGTTCTGTTTGTTGGCTTAGTTGTTCTAGTTGATGTTGTAACTGTTGATGCAGCTCTGGCAGTTGTTCTGGGTTTGTTTGGTGTTTCCTTGCAAGCTCTAAGGCTTGGCTTAAACGCTCTTCTAATTCTGCAAATAACTCTGGGTCGTAATCCAATTGCTCACTGTAACTACTTAACTGCTGAGTGGCTTCTTCTACTTGGATTTGAGCTTCGTGCAATAGGTTATTGATTGCATCTAGTTTAGGGTCTAATTCGAGCAGTTGGCTGGTTGTTTTGCAGGCTTGGCCTAGCATATCTAATACGTTTACTTGCTCATCGTGGCCAAGTAGCTGAGTAAGTTGATAGCTAGATTGTTGTAGCTCGGTGCTATGAGACAAACATTGATGCTGCTGCTCAATAGTTTGGTATTCGCCCGGCTGTAGGGCGAATTCATCTAACTCTTTGACTTGGTATTCAAGTAACTGACGTTGTGCAGCCAATTCATTTTGCTGTTGTTCTGCTAGCTCTTTCTCGTTACATAAACTTTTCCAAGCTTGGTAGGCTTGTTTTACATCTTGGATAAGTTGAGGGTGAGCTGCATATTGGTCAACAATGCTTAACTGCTGACTTGGTTTTAATAATAGTTGATGGGCGTGCTGGCCATGAATACTGACAAGGTATTGGCCCAAGCTTTTTAATTGCGCAGCGGGTACCGCTGTTCCATTAATATAGGCTTTCGAGCGTCCCTCTTTGGTGATCACTCGGCGTAGAATACACTCATCATCACTTAGCAGTTCATTTTGTTGCAGCCAAAGCTGGGCACCTTGGTTATTGCTTAAATCAAATTGAGCACTAATTTCGGCTTTATCTGCGCCTTGCCTAACTACAGAGGCTTCGGCGCGATTGCCTAAACATAGGCCTAGGGCATCAATGGCAATAGATTTACCAGCACCGGTTTCACCAGTGATGGTGGTCATACCTTGGTGTAAGTCGAGTTCAAGAAACCGAACAATCGCAAAATTTTGTACGCTTAATTGAGTGAGCATATCCTTACCTGACTATTTATACAGTAACTGTATAAATATATAGTTCTATTTTTAAACATGCAAGCATCTGTAGGTTTTACTTACAGTGTGATTTTTTACATTTGGATGTAATTATTATATATCAAAGGCTTAAGTGGCAGATGGGTTGTGATCAGCGGATTCAAGCAACTTACGTTACCAATTTGGAACTCGATGTTCTTGGTAACTGAAACTTGATGTGCTCCTGTCTAATCTTGGTTTTCTAAATTGTTTGGTAGTTGTGACTGGGGATCATTAATTAAGTTGGTTAACGATTTAATGAAGATGGTTATCTTAATGAAGTTGGTTAACACGTTTAAATATCAAAGGGCGAATAGTCACTGATTCGCCCTTTTGATAAACGATTAGCTCTAGTCGAGTTAGGTTTAGAATCGTTGTGATATTCAATCTGTAAGGTCTAATCTAGGTAAAATATTAGCCAACCAAGGCTCTGCTTTCTTTGGTTTAACAAAAGCTACTGCGGCGGCTGAGAATGGTGATTTTCTGTTACAAGCATCAACTAGTCGATTTTCAGCGTTATTTACATTGACCTGCATAACTTGTTTACTAGCCAGTGGTAATCCATGAATACTTTCTAGTAGCACTAGGTCTTGCTGAACGGAGGTGATTACTTTAAGCCTGTCACCTTTAACGGTCTTGTGGTTTAGGTTGTAGCACTTAGCACTCGTCTTTACTCTTTCATATTTAGCTTTATCTGTGGCTAGGTCGTACCGAGAATGTACCATACCAGGGGACTTTTCAAATGATAACAATTGAACATCGGCAAGTTCGCATGGGTCGAGCAAAACAGGCGCTTCAACGTTATGGTTTGTTAGCGAACATCGACCCCAGACTCTAGCGGTTTCATTTTGAAGAGGAAAGTAGTCATGTTTTCCACCATTATCTCTCGGTTGGTTCGCATACTGGCAGGAATATCGATAATTTTTTGGTTCAAATGCTAACCACCAGTAACCTGAGTGCTTTTGTGGTTTTCCACCAAAAAATCTAGTGGCATAAGCCCCTTTAGTTCTCTTAACAGCCCCTTTTGGGCGAAAGTGATCAATATTAAAATCAGTGTTGCTTCTTTTAACTTCTGAATACCAGCATTTATCACCAAATTGGTTGATAAAGTTATCCTTGAATGGTGACCACTTACTACCAAGTCGCTTAAACTCAGCTGATCTATCCTGTGCATTCTGAATATCAGTTAACCACTGCGTAGCATTAACATCCCAGTTGGCGGGTTTACATGCATCAATTAAGTTAATATCTATATATCGCAACTAGACCAGCCCTTTTGTCTTCAAAATATTTTCAATTATCTTCAACCGATACTGAGTGTCATCTATACCTTTCGAGTCCATAGCGTCCATAGCTCTTTTTCGAGAAATTAAGAACTGTCGATAGTCTTCATCTGGGTGGGTATAGCCATAGCCGAGTCGTTCTAAAGAGCCGTTTAACTTCCTTAATTTCTTGGTTTCATTCTCACTTAAAGATTCTTTTTCAAGTAACGTTCTACGTTTCTCTATTACACCGCTTGTATGCCTATCTAGTGTTGTCGCCATGCCAAACATATCACTGGTCAATATTCCATTGACCCCCATACCTATTGGGCTTTCAGCGGGCACCTCAGCTATCGACTGGCCTTCTTGGTTATTGCGTATAACTTGTATTTGCTGTTTATCCAATTCAGCTATCGCTAGTGGGTGATGAGTTACCATCAAGATATGACAGAATTTTTGATTAGGTATGAACCGTTTAAGAAAGGTATGGTATTTAGCTGCCCATGCAGGATTTAAATGAGTATCGGGCTCATCCAATAGAAATAACGAATCATCTTCTACTGTAAACTCTAAAAGGCCCAGGACAGTTAGTAGCTGTTGCTCTCCTTCGCTTAGCTCACTAAAGCTAACAATCTCATCGTTGTGCAATTTAACTTTAATATTTACGCTATCAATAAGCTCAGACAACAATGTACTTTCTAGCATTTTAAAGAAGTCTTTAGGTTTTAACCCCTTGGCTACTTTTTTTAATCCGTGTATGTCTGGTAGAAACAAGTGTACGAACTCATTATCAACGCCTTTGCCCGTTAACGAGGTCGCTTCTTCTCTTGTTGATTTTACAGGCCCATAGCTATAGGGAAGCAACCTATCTAAAAACTCGCGAACTACACCTCGTGCGCCCCAGAACGTATCTCTCTTATTGTTTTTACCCCAGTCCGGCCGACGAAATACAAAATGCACGGAATGAAAGTCTTTTATACCCAGCTGCTCAGCCAGAAACTCACGGCCTACACCATGTTGCTGGTTTAAAAAGAAAGCGAGAAGTACAAATTGGCTATGGAACGGTTTTGCGTAAAATAAAGGGCGAACCTCATCTTCAATTTTGACTTTATTTTTCAACAGTTGATTATAAAACTTGATTCTATGCGGCTTAAACAAGTCTTCCAGTCGATCACTTGGGCCTGAGTAATAGGCGAATAGATGTTGAGGTAAATATTCTGAACCCCCTTTGGTATCACGCCTAACCTTTGACAAGGCTACTGGTTCAAGTTTCGAATAGGTATTATCTTCCTGTTTAATCGCAACCTTAATTTTATGCTGCTGATGAGGCGTGCTGCCATAGTCAGGTGAGGCATCAACTTCAATCATCTTTTCATTATCAGCACCCAATAAATATATCAATTTATAGCTAAAGGGCGCTTGTTCATCACCAAGGTCTAAGGCTCTGAAAATACGTACTAATGCTTCAATAACATTCGATTTACCAGAGCCATTTCTACCAATAAGAACTGTTAATAATTCTTTATCATCAAAATCAATTTCTAAATTGTGGATATTCTTAAAGCCATCCCTGATTTTTAAAAAATCCACCTTCACTTTTTAGTCACCTTAAAAGTGCTGTTTTCACCTTCACTAGCTTGAATAACGACTTTTTGTTCAATAAGTTTTTTCAATTCAGTAAACAGATCATCAATTGCGTTGAAGGTATTTTCGGATTGAGCATCAAATAATGCTTGTGCAGACATGCCTTTGCTATTCATTTTTAATAGCTGAAATACCTCACTAGCTTGCTCATTACTGCTTTCATTTACTGTTGCCGAAACTACTTCAGTCTGCCGTTCTGGTTCTTTAGCTATAGCCTTAGGTTGCTTATGCTTAGTCTGCTGCGACTCAGAGTTATGTGCTTTGACTGTAACAGCTGTTCTATCTTCTTCAGAGATTGGAGAGAAAAGCTTACCGCTAAATGCTCTTGCTAGTATTGATTGAGTCATTTTATCGACGCGAAGCTTTGTAGCTTTGTATTGCTTTTCTACAAGATCTGCACTTGAAAGCAGTTCTGTTACAACACGAATAATTTCTATTTGCTCTTCTATTGAAGGAAGTTCAAACTCATAAGCCTGTAATTTTTTAGCATTGATATTTGATTGGCTAACACCATCTGTCTTTACTGCCCAGCAATAATCTCTAGCATGAGGGCTATTAAGCTGAATGTTTAAATACTCCGTATTTAGTCTGTTAGTTCCTTGAACTTTTATTAGATAACCAGCAAAAATAGCTTCTCTTTCACCACGATAAATAGAGGTTTTGCCAACCAATTCAGGGCTGTTAGTTCTGTTAAACAAGACGTCACCTGGGTGAAGTTTATATTTTTCAATTTCTGCATCATCAGATGTAAAAACTAACTTTTCCCAGTCTAGTTTTCCACCCTGTAAGTTCCCCATTCTTAATACAGGAATCTTACCCTCAGGTTGTGACTTCGAAGAAGAGCCATAATTAAAACCTTTACCAACATCCTTAAGCCTAACCTTTTCCCAGCCTTCTACTCCATTACTCCCTCGCCAGTCCTTGGTAAGTTCACCAGATGTCGCGGCAGCTAAGACCGATTGGCGGAAACGTTTTAAAATCGTGGGGATTTTGTCGAGATGTGCTTGCGCTGTTTCTACTTTAGCTAATACTGAATCTAGTTTATCTGCAATGCGTTTTTGTTCGTCCAGAGGCGGTAATGGGAACTTACTTTTTTTCAAAGCTGTTTTGTTGAACTTTTGTTGCGCATTACCTCCTGTAATCGACAAAACTAAATCTTGCCCTTGCCTTGAGCGAATGAAATAGTCGATAAACCTATTAGAAGTTAAGTCATTAGCTCGCACCCTAATACCATTTGGAGCAATAGTCATAGGCTTACCTAGCTCAGGTACTAGGAAGGTTCTGCCTGGAGCGCCTACATTAGCTAAGAACAAATCACCAGCTTGTAACTCACTCTTTTTTAAAAATTCGTAAGAAGGCTTAGTTACATATTTAAACGGGCCTTTGAATCCTTTCGAGTGATCTTTCAGCCGAAGCAAAATAGCATAGTCTTCTTTGTCAGTCTGTGTGACGTTTTCTTTTAAACTAGCAAAACTTCCATTTGCGACAAAATCAGTATATTCCCCGATTTCATCAAATGTTTTTTCTACCCAACCTTCCGGCAATTGGCTCATACCACAACCTCATCAATTGCTTCGGTTGCATCCAGCTCAACTAAAATTGATTGTAGATCTGTTATGGCACCCGCCAACTCTTCTATAGCTTCGTTTATCAAAATATCAGGCTCTGGTAGGTTGGCAGCATCTTCAATACTGTCATCACGTATCCATGCTAGATCTAGGGAGTCTTCTTTAGCTGCAATTTCTTCACGGGTAAAGGCTCTTAATCGGCAAGTGTCAACGTTACCTACTTCACTACCGTCTTTATGATTATCGATAAAGGCTTGGCGTTTAGCGTCATCTACTTGAGTTAAGTCACTGCCAACTGCTTTATAAAACTCATTAAAGTGTGTTTTTGTTAAGACTGTACGCTTACCAAATTGCGGCATATTGGCACGAAGGTCATACACCCAAACTTTTTTGGTGTTGCCCTTGTCTTTATTTACATTTTTAGGTTTATCAAAAAATAGTACGTTCGTTTTCACACCTGCTGCGTAGAAGATGCCAGTAGGTAATCTTAAAATGGTATGCAGGTTACATTTTTCCATTAGGTCGTTACGGATTTTACGGCCTGTAGAACCTTCAAATAAAACGTTGTCTGGCAATACTACTGCTGCTCGACCTCCTGGTTTTAACATGCTGTGATACATTGCATGTAAAAAGGCTAATTGTTTATTAGACGTGTAATGCACTAAGTCATCACGAGTAGGTACACCTCCACCTTGCTTGGTACCAAAAGGTGGATTGGCAAGTATTAAACTTGCTTTAGGTAATGCTTTACCTTCGTTTGATAAGGTATCGCCGTACAACACACCCGCGTTGTCATCGTCGATTGCTAAGTCGTGAAGCATTAAGTTCATCATCGCTAGCCGACGAGTATCAGGCACTAACTCCATACCAAAGAATGTACCGTGTTGGTATTTCTCGTACGCTGTTTCATCAAGGGCTTTGATGTTATTGCTCTTTTTAAGCTCATGATGCGCCGCAATTAAGAAGCCTCCCGTACCAGCAGTTGGATCTACTATTACGTCATCCAAGTTTGGCTTCATGAGCTCGACCATCGCTTCGATAAGTACACGAGGGGTAAAGTACTGACCTGCACCTGACTTTTTCTCACTTGCATTTATTTCTAGCAAGCCTTCGTACATATCGCCTAAACCTTCCTCTTTAGCCGAGTACCAGTCAAGATTATCAATTTCAGTGACAAGCTTGTTTAAGGTAGCTGGTTTACGAATACAAGTTGAGGCATCAGCAAAAATAGCTTTTGTTATTAGTGAACCGTGAGAGCCTAGATGAATAAGTAACTTTTTATATTCTTCTAAACGAGTCACAGCGTTGAACTCTTCAATATCAGACCAACGAAACCCCTCAGGGATGAGCTCTTCTTGCCCTGTTTCTTCTATCATTTTCAAAAATATAAGGTAGGTTAATTCGTTTAGGTATTCATGATAAGTAACGCCGTCATCTCGCAACAGGTTACATAAATTCCAGAGTTTGTTAATCAGATCTTGTGTGCTCATTGGTTTCTACTTTTTAAGTTAAGTCTTCTGTATCTAGCTTAGATCGCCTTCAAAAATAGGCTATCAAGTTTACGCTGTGGCCTTGAGTGGGCTTCGCCAACTTGAGCTAAAATATATGACGCTATTGTACAGGATTAGGCTGACTGTTGCTGCTCAAGCCAAATCGATTTGTTGAAATGGCTCAAGATATCTACAATCGGCTGGTCAAATAACTTACTAGCGCGTTTCGTACCGCCAATTTGTTTGAATATACCTTCATTAAGGTTGCTTTCATCAACAATGACATTAGCTTTTATTTGCTCTGCAATGGTTTCAAGCCATTCGCGTTGTGGAGTTTTCCAAGGCTTGCTATTAAGTATTTTAACTAGCGCGTTATCTACACGTTGCTCATAAGGAACCAGCGCCTCACCTAACGCTGCTTGGCGAATAAAGCCGATAATGCGAGCGGCAATGTCTTCATTTTTTACTTCCTTCCAAGCCACTTTTAAGTCTTCTTCGCGGAACTCATTTTTCTCCAACTCTAGCGCCAATTGTTTTAGGCTATCACGGGTTAACTCCCAAGGACGTTGAATAACCGTTTGAATAGCGACCATGCGGTTACTATTCGCATTAACAAATTTGTTGAAAGAGGACAGATAATCTTCAGGTTTCTGGCCACTACCGTAACCTGTAGATGTGCCCGTTACTTCATCACCATGAGTGGAAATAACCACTTTATTGTTGCCACCTGTACCTTTAACTCTCATATCAAGTAGCTCGCCTAAGCCAGGGTTATTAACAAACCAATCTGCAACGTCTTGGAGTTTCATTTTTTTAATTTCTTGAGCGAACTCTTTCGGTGGCTTACCAACTATGCGCTCAAAATGTGAGTGCTGGTTATGTGAAAGGTAATTCTTTTTACTTTGAAGTTTGGCAAGAAACTGATCTTTAGCGAGTTGCTGCAATTTAGGATCTGGGCTGTCTTTTATCTCACTTTCAAGTTCAGTAAAGGTAATATCAACCTTGGTAACAACGGGTTTCATGCTATTAACTTTTTCAAGCTGCTTGTAGATATCTACAGCATCAAAAATACGGAAACGTTCTTTAGAAATCTCATCACAACGACGAGTTGCACGACCAAGCATTTGTTCAAACAAGATACGGCTGTTCACTCGGCGTAAAAATACTAGATTACATATACGTGGGACATCGACCCCTGTTGTGAGCAAATCTACTGTAACCGCTATATTAGGGAGCCTATCGTTTTTGTATCGACGGATTTTTTCGAGTGGCTTGTCTGATGCACCTGTGATTTTTTGAATGGCATCATCATCGACTTCACCTAGGTAGTTTTCACACGCTTCTTTCAACGCTTCAACTACGTCATCTGCGTGTTTATCGGTAACACAAAATATTAAGGATTTCTCTTCAGAATATGGATTTAAAGAATCACTTTCGATCAACCAGCGACATATTTCTTTCGTGAACTCAGGTGCTATGACCTTACGGTTAAACTGTGCAACATCAAAGTTTAATTCATCAGGTGTATTGATTAAGTCAAGTTGATGGGTTTGAGGGTCATACACTTGAACTTCTTCGTTAACCTGATATTTAATCCCATCCGTATTGAGCTTGGTATGGATTCGTGTTGGTGGAAGATGGTCCACTAGGTGCCCATCGATAACGGCTTCTGTATATGTGTAAGTAAAAACAGGATCACCAAAGATATCTTTCGTGTGTAGTGCTGGGGTTGCCGTTAATCCAACTTTGAATGCATCAAAATATTCAATTACGGCTCGATATTTTGACATATAGTCTTTTTGATCGCGGAACTTAACTTCTGTTTCACTTAGTTCTCGGTCAAGTAAATAGCCTCTATGGCATTCATCTACAACAATACAGTCATACTGCCCTACACCCGGCTTAGCGCCATTATCTGATGGGTACATGATACGCTTTACCAATCCTTGAACGGTTGCTATATGAACTTTCGTATCATCTTCTGGGAATGGTACCGCTGATTTATCTGGCTCAATGCCCAATACTTCAAATGTATCAGCAAATGAGTTGGTAATGCTTTCCATTTTCACTTCGCCAAAATCGACAGTCGCTTGCTCACCTAATGCACTTCGGTCAACGAGAAATAGGATGCGGCGAAATCTTTCGGCTTTTAGTAAGCGGTAAACAAGCGCTATACAGGTTTTAGTTTTACCTGTACCCGTTGCCATAGCAACCATTGCTCTTTCTTTGCCATCTTTAATAGACTTCTCAACACTTAGAATCGCTTTTTTTTGGTAATCACGAAGTTTTAACTCGTAATCAAATCCCATGTCATCGAGTTCAGCATTTGCTTGTTGAGGTGTTTGACGTAAATAGGTTCTAATTTCTTGAGGCGAATACCAGCCTTTAAGTGCTTTACGGCGGTTGGACTTGTCACGCACATCTAAAAACCAGATACCACTTTCTTGCTCTAATTGCTTTAAGTAAGCCCGACCATTAGTGGCAAAAGTAAGGGGGGCATTAAATTCACCGTATTGTGTGACTTCTACATTTACTGGTAGGTCTTCAATCCCTTTTGCATAACGCTTCGCTTGGTCGATAGCACCGTAGACATTTTTAGCATTCTTCTTTGCTTCTATAACCCCTACGAGAGTCATACCGATAAATAGTGCATAGTCGGCTGGACCTGATGCTGTTGGCCATTCAGAGATTGCTTTGTTTTTATTTGGCTCTGGTTTTGAACCAGGGATTCTTTTTCCATTAACAATTCTGTCAGCATGCCTGATATTTACAGTATCGGCTTCCCAACCAGCATCAACTAGTTGTTGATCTATGATGACACGAGTTTCCGCTTCATCCATCTCAAATAGAGATTTTTCAATACGTTTAAGTTCTGCGGCTTGTTCTTCTTTCGGCTTAGCTTGGAACGACTTTATGTATTCTTTATTTGCAGCCTCTGCTGCGGATTTGTACTGTGCGGCTTCTTTTTCATTTTCTAGCGCTATTTGCTCCCAAACGGCTTTATCTTCGGCCATTTGCTCTGCACGCTCTCGCTCAGCAACAGCCTTTTCAGACTCAATGTGTCTCAGTTCTTCGGCTGTTTTTATACGTTCAGAGCTACGTTGAGATTCTGTTTTTAATTGTTCTACTTGTTCTTCTAGCAAACGTACATATTCTGAAGGATCTTGTGGTTTTACAAATTTCTTTATCTTAAAACCTTTGGCTGCATTGCCACCAAAAGTTATATGGAACCACATTGACAAAGCATGCCCGACCATTATTGCTTTTAACGCATCACGGTGACTAGTACTGTCAAAATTATGGGTGGCGGTGTTACCTAGCTTTCGAATTGTGTGAAAAGCATCTCGAACGTTATCATCTAAACGTAAGTTGTAATCGAGGTCTCGAAGAAGGTCGACTTGTTTTACGTTACTACCTGCCTCAACACCTATACGAGCAGCGATTGATTGCGCTATAGCCTCACCTAGTTGTCGTATCTTTATAAGCGAAGTATTAGGATCGGAAGAAAAGTTGAGTTCAGCACTTTCGGCCAATTTAAATAACCAATCTTGATGTTTTTTTAAAAAATCGAAATTACTTACTTGTTCCATAACCTTTCCTTAGTATGCTTCGAAGAACTCTTCATCAATTTTCTTGAGCTTTAGAACTTGCTCATCTCGGCTACCAATGTTGTAGCGCAGCATCAGTTTTGCTAACTCTTTACCGTTGATAAGCACTATACGCATACTGGTAAGGCCTGAGAATTCTAGACAAATAACATTCGAAAACAAAATTACATTTCAGCTAAAGGCCTACGTTTACTATGAAAGTTGGCAATTTTTGGTTTAAAGTGATAGACACGCCCGTTTTCATTCAACCGAGATGTAAGCTGTAGAGCATCATTTACAGAATATTCGAAATGCTCAACAAGAGTACCAAATATGTGATAAAACTCATTTCGCATATCTGTAGCAAAAATTCCTGGATCATCAGATCCCAAAGCAATCAACATCGGAGAATCATCTTTAATTACTCTAGCTGGAACCCCGAGCCACCTAAAAAGATGGTGTTCCTTAATAGAGTTGTAATGACTAATCCTGACGTTGCTGGTAGGTAAAGTTTCAAGAACAATATGTTTCTCTGTAACAACTTTCTGTACATATTGCTGCGCCTCTAAGAGCTCTTTATAAGAGAACATCGATAGAGGAATTTCAACTCGTTCGCTGTATTTGTCTAGCACTCTGTAATCGAACCAACGCTTATAAAGAAGATTCTGCACTGAGCTACTCACTCTCTGAGCTAATAAGTATTCCTTTTGCTGGTAACCAAAGAGATTAGTAAAAGAGTCCTGATTTTCTCGAATAGCCTTAACAATTGAAGGCTCCAAGTTACGGTAGTCAAAAAAACTATTTAGATCAGATAGAGTGAAGTTATCAACAAAAATATCCGATGCTGTAGCAAGAATTCGAGCTTCCAATTTAGCTAGAGGAAGAGCACTGGTAGGGTCGGATAGAGCTATCTTTCTTAGGAACAATAAATCTTCAAGGTACTGACCTCGTGGCAAAAATAATTGTTCTGGCATCAAATCTAACCAATACTGGGGATCAATACCTATCGCTGTTGCATGACCGAGCCTATCTCCTGCTGTCAACTCTAAGAAAGTAATTGCTTCATATATTGCTCGAATGCCACTCAGCAAATGTTCAAAGTCTTCTCCTACATGATAAGTAGCATTGGACAAACCCTGTGACCTACATCTACGATAAAGTGGAGCAAAAACTTCGGGAGGGGCTTCCAACTCATTCGCTGCTGCATCGATTCCCGTAATAATCTCTCTTAAGCTAGTGAATTTATTCAGTAGATCAAACAAAACCTCACTATTGTTGCTAAGTGTTTGCCTCAAAAAGCTATAGTGGGACTCTTTTTTTGGATCAGAGGGTAGTTTTATGAAGTGAGCGACTAATTTTAAGGAAGGTCTTTGATATTTCGACACTTCCAAAGCAAGGCTATTAAGGTCTCTGCCATATTTGACGCTATCAGCTTCAGTTTCCCCATTTGCATAGGTAATGAAACCACGTAAAACAGCACCTACCAAAGCTTCATTTTTTTCTAGTGATTTTTTGGGTGCGAACCTACCCTCTAAAACTAATAAATCAGGTCTTCCTGCTAAATTAGGACCATGAAGTTGATAAAACCTCTGCATGTAGCTTTTTTCATAACTTTCCCTAACGCCATTGTCAGCAAATTTCTGAAATTGTTCAAAACCAAACTGATCATCACGTTGTACCATGAGCCTTTGAAAGTTATTCATACAAAGCAAATAGGTTAAATAACAGTAATCTAAGCAAATGTTTGAGTTTTCTTTCAACTCTCTTTGCACAGCGATATGCAACTCTATCTCTGCAAGATGAGTCCAGCGACAGTTAAATTGTTTTTCTTCTAGTAACCAGCCAGATGTATCGACATCGGCTCTATCGTGATCTAAGAAATCAGCTAAAGATTGCTTGAACTCGGAAAGTTGTGTGCTGCCTCTAACCCAAGCAATAAGGAGCCTTCTAACATATCGTGCAGTCAACAATAGCTTTCCGTACTTGTAAGGATCATCGAGCTCTGGGCAGCAACTATAGAGCAACTGTACCCGGGGCTTAACGTACTCTTCCGCCAAATCAGATATGACCTTTTGAGGATTGGACATAGCGAAATTCCACATACTTTCAAGAGAGCTAGTGCCATTTAAGTGAATGTGCGTATCGTTTAATCCATTTTGCTCAATATAGTCCTCAACACTTGGATGAAATGGCGACAGCAGGCATCTATATCCTAGTTGAGATTCTAACCATTGATAGCGTTCAACAGAACTATAACTTCCGTCTACCGCTTTTGCTAATTGATATGCAATCACTGGTAACCCTGATTGATTAGCAATCCATGTTTGCCATTCATCAAACTTTTTGAGCTTAACCGCTAATTTTCCAGATGGTTCAAAATGATATCTTGCAACTTGACCAAGTAATGCTCTAGTTAAAGAACCTGATTCTTGTTGTCTTTTATCTAGTTGGAGCCAATGTGTATTAAACAATTGATCTCCGTGCTGTAGATATCTGCGATGCCACCCCGCATACGCAATTTTTTTTATTTCATTACGATCTAGGTCTGCCTGACCTTTAAGCAATAGTGGAAGTTGCTCAACAAGCCATTTGTATAGCCGAGGTTCTGAAAGAAGATAAGGATTAATAAACATCACAGGCCTTAATTTACAAAGAAGCCAACGATAGGCAATCCTGATATTTTCAGGCGTTCTGGTTTTGAAACAGAAGTAAATTGCTTGAATGATTCCACTTCTTCCGGAGCAAGAAGTTTGCCTACTATAGCTTTAAGCTCATCGTCTCCCAAAAATGGCCAAAGTAGAGGACAAGATATAAGTGTCATAGTAACTGGCATTTTAGAATCATCAGATTTATAGCTTACGAACTCGTTAAGGTTCTTTGCTAGCTCTCTCGAAGAGGTGTCAACATTACGGGCTTTACTCATTGCCTTATAAACGGCTTGATTGTAATCGTAGCCGTATCTCGACTCTTCAATGAGGGATGCATTGATAATTGCCCATACGTATCGTGATAAAACAATCCCTAATACAACATCTCCACGACCAACGCTGTACTCAACTTTGTTACGAGCTGACTCCGATACTTGGTTCAAGCAATAATGTAAACGAGTCCAAATTTTGCCTAATAGTAACGAAGATAGCCTGTGTTGACCGCTATATTTAGATACCCAACGTTGCAACGCATTACTTAGTATTTTGTCATTACTCTGGTTTTGGTTTTGGTTTTGGTCTAGGGCTGAAACAGAATCGATTTCATCTACATTATATTCATCGCCTTTTTTACCCTTATCGAAAAAGCTGGGGTAAGAGTAAGTAGGAATAGTACATAACTTATCAACATCAGTATGTTCTTGAGTAAGTAGCTCAGCAATCCCGGCTAAAAGGCGATATGCAGAGATATAGTCTCGCCCTTCACTCCCAATTTGAGCTCGATGAGAAGCCACCAATAACATCTTAGCAGCTACGTAATCTGATAAGTCCTCAAAGGTATGATGGTCAGAAATCAATCGCTCCAACTTTGTTAATCTTTCGTTAGGAGCGATTACTTCGACAAAAAAATTCTCATTAAACTTCGAAGGCTTTCCTCTTACCGTGCGAACGATCCCTGAGGCAATTGCTTTCTTACCTTGTTCTTCAGGAATAACTAAAGGGCCTAAATGGGCAGCAAAACTAGAAATGTTCTCGAAGCGATTTAGACCTATATAATCTATATAATCTTGCTCAGAAGCCTCAGTAGCGAGGCGATCAGATACAAAGTTCATGTATATGTTTGAGCTAGCTCCACATAAAAGCATCGTTTTAATAGCTTCTGAGATGCTCGAATCAATAGAAGAAGTAAACTGAGAGGCGATGCAAGCCGATAGATAGAGTTTTGCGGTGTTGTAATCATTTTGTGCATAACCACTATCAGGTCTGACATAGAACCCCGTTTCCAGCTCTCCATGCCTATGAAGCAATTTAAACATTTCATAGCTGATAGTATGGCCATCGGTCGTAGTCTGACTAAGGCTTTCGGTGTCAATTTCTAGTTTAACTAAGGACCCTACAAAGCTATGATAAAGAGCTGATTTTAGTGTTACAGGAGAATACATAATCTTCTTCTCTGGGCCAATCATGTCAAACTCAATCATCGTTTTAAGCAATTGAAAAACCGTTCTTACTGGCAGACTCAATACAAAATCCAAGTGTGATTTAAGGTAGTCTGCCGGAGTATTTAAGGCTTCACTAAAGATCTTTTTGCAAAGCTCTTTTACTTCTACTTTTTCAAATGAGGTTGAAGAAGAATAAGTAATGTTCACGGTGTGTAACTCCGCAACTTCACTTATTTTTTTCAAATTGACCCGTTGTTCAACAGGTAGAACCTTAGCCAAGTATTGCTGTTCTAAGTGATCTACATGTTGCTTCGTTGTACCATCGTCACCTCCAGAGTCTTTTAAACTTAACTCCTGATATTTAGCTCTTCTTACGATATGGCTATAGAGCTTTAGATCCCCAGTCAATACCACTACTAATCGAGGGTGAGTAAGATAACAACGAATTACTTCTAGCACTTCGTGAGCTTTCTTAGTGTCAGTGTCAACATCATCAATAGCTATGAAGAATAACTCTGAATCAAGGATATCTGCCATAACATCCACTAAAGCATGAATGCTATGTTCTAATTGGATACCGCTGCTAGACTGGTCGATAGCTTTACTCAGAAACCAAGAAGAATCATATTGAGAAGATGTCACTTTTCCACTGAGAAGTTGCACACCTTCAGCTAGAGCATCAAGTTTCGAACGAAACCTTTCAAACTTGTCTGAGTCACAGCAATGACTTAAGCTGGTTTTCACTAGCGATGTGAACTTGGCAATTATATCGACTAGTATGTGCTGCTGTGTGGAAACAAGTGTAGGATCGATTAAAGGCAACGGAATAGCATTTATTGCTTTCGTATCCTCTTTTCTTTGGTAGCGCTCTATCAAAGAATGCAAGTAAGTGGTTTTACCTGCCCCACGTTCACCATGGATAAAGATGGTGTTATTACACCTTCTAAGAGGCTTTAAATAGTTATAACTCTCGCCTTCTCTGCTCTCCTCTTTAGCGCCTTCCTGCATAGAGAGTAGTAGCCTATCCATTTGTTTATTTGCGTCTTGTTGTAACAACTGCTCTTTTTTGATTCTGACTCCGCCAACAAGTGTGCTTAGGTCAATAGTGATATCAGACATTGAATTACTCTTATTTTGATGTAGTGGTCAAGTAAAACTGGCCACGGTTTTATAGTTTTTCCAGTACAACTCTTCAGACAGAGGAGTAGAGTTAGGCGTCTCGGTAATCCGGTCTACCGGCGTTAGCTTCTTTAAACGAGTTGTGTTTGTATTCAGCTCGCGATAGATCACCATAGTCAAAAGTGAAAAAGGTCGCACGTATGTACGACCTTCAAACTAGGGTCGGTATTACACCCTACAAATAACTACTATTGCGTCACCAATACTTCCCATCTCAAAAGAATCGGCAGTTATACTTACCTCGTAATACCTCAGTTAAGCTTCACAGCGCGAATGGGGGTCAGATCATAAGGTGTACACGGTAGATACTCTCAATCACCTCGCCAAGACTATCACTTAATCTAGCAAAAATTAGTAAACTCCAGCACAGTTGATACTCCACAAAAAAGTATCATTGTAGGGCGCTTTTTTTCAAAAATTTGGCCAAAGTAACCTCCTTGAGTGCCATCTTGATATGGCGCTACAGATATTTATATCAGTGATATGTATTTGTTTCAAATTAACTTCTGTCCATAGTCGTGTGAAGGGAAATCATCGCGACACGTATTTTTCATCAGAACACTTTAAAGACGCACCGGCTGTTTAACTGGTACAAATTTATTTAAATTAGTGTGCTCTAGTTGTTTTGGGTCAATTGCAACGTAGGACAATGTTTTTTTTGCCCTGTATAATCTGGCGCTTAATCCAAAGTATCTACCACAAAGCGTATAAGATCTTTTATCACGGAACGAGTTAAGCACATCAAAGCGCTGATAACTGTTTTAGAGGTAAATTTGACTACATATAAATACGCCTTCATGGCTTTATTCACCATCTCAATTAGTGGATGTTCATCTCAATATCCCGTGACATTCGATTCATATCCTCAAGGCGCTTCTGTAGTTTGTGGGAATAAGAACTGGGGACATACCCCAATAACTTTAAATTATGACCCATCCGTAAAAGAGCGAGAAGTTCTCGATTTAAGCAACTGTAGTGTGCAGTGGGTGAGTGGAGCTAAAACTAACTATCAACCCGTTAACGTGCAAGAGTTTCCCAACGGAGTTCGGCTTACCCAACAGCGGCCAAATGTACCTGGCTTTAGTGATGACGCTCAATACGCTATCCAATTAGAACAACTCAAGGTCCAGAAGGAAATGGCTGAAGAATTAAGAAAGGCTAATAATGCGAGGCCTGTTATTCAAGACTGTAGAAAGTATGGAGATTTTAGCGGTAGGGTATACCAATTCGAGGGAAGATGCCCTGATGGTTATTTTAACTAACTCAGCACTATTCCACACTCGAGTTAAAGCTCAGGTCTAGCAAACTTCTCCCTAGTCCTGAGCTTTAAAAATACACCACATGATTTATTAGAGGGAGGAGCATTGTTCTCCCCATATCAGATTAGCCCATCCTGGCTGATCAATGAACGGATTCCTATTTCCTTGTATTTCTTCGACTCTATCGTTCCGGCGTCTTTCGAAGTCGCTAGGCGAGTACATGTTATGCCAAGTGAGGAGAGTACAAAGATCGCCAATAAGCGGATCTTTAGTTACAAAGTTATCGTCGACAATTCTTAAATCACTCATTTTCTCTTCATCGGTATTGTCCTGTGGTTCGTAGCGAACAGCCATGTAGAATAGCATTCTGGCTACCTGGCCTTTAGCGCGGTTGGGGGGCTCAAATGACTTATTTTCCTTATCGAGTTTTGCCGTAGTTTCTCGTGTCTGGCTATCTTCAAGTTTATCAAGGATGGGCTGACCACCATTGTCATACCCATAGTTAGAGTGCTTGTTATTCAGGTCTCGATCGGCGGGGCGCAGGTGATGCAGGTCGGTATATCCATCTTGATTCGGTTTGGGAAAAGATCGGGACTTTGGCCAAACATGCTCGCGTTCCCAAGCATGTATAGCCGCTGTTCCACCTCGATAAGCTAAATCGGTTGAGCGAATTTCTCCTAGATAAAGTGTTACCACTAAATCACAGTCAGGAACTTCATCAGCACAAGCTGAATCAGTGTAGGCAAGTGCTTCCCAGACATCTATATTTTCCCCATCAGTCCAGTCATCATTGCCTGATTTTGTGTAGGGTAAAGCCAAATGACCGTCAATAATTGTATGTAGAGCGGCTTTTAGATCTGTCCCTGTTTTTCCAAGTGCACTTTCGTAGTATCCGTCTTTAGGTGCGCAAAAAGACGCAAGTGAATACACAGCTAAAATGCAGCCAAATAGTAACCTTCTCATAATAACTTCCTTGTCAGTATAGGGCTGAGTATAGACTGGTAGGGCCTGATAATCCTAGATACTTTCTAAGCTTTTAAAGTAATGTTGTTTCTATCAATAATTCGAAAGTGTCCAGAAGTGTGTTACGCCGGTCGATAGACTAACAAGGTTTTTCCCCATTTAGTTTGAGGCAAAACTATCGATAATGACTAAGAAGTAAGTCGTTCAGGTATAGTTTTCATCATAAGTCTGTCGACAAGTCTCAGGCCATACTAGGTCGATTATGAAGATACTCTCTACTTTGATAGACAACCCATGATTTCGCCAAGGAAGAAAAGCGCTTCATATAGGCGTTCTAACTGTTGCGCTAAAGTCTAGATTTTAGCGCTTGTTCTAACTGCGCAACAGCTTGATAGAATTGGCGAATCTTTTTAGGTTCAGTGCCCCAATTCTTCCTTGAGTGCGTGAATTTTTTGTTTAACGTGCTCAGTAATTTTTCTACATTAGATTGAAGTAGTTGAGTACCAATAGGTGATGCATTTTGAAGATTATGTATGCTTGCAAATGCTTCTATCCGTTGCCGCATATCGAAAGTTTGAGTTGCTGGTTCTTTTTCCTGCTCAGTACAAAAATCAAGAAATTCCGCAATGTCTTTTCCCGCCTCAAAGCATACCGCTACCATTCCTTCAAAATCAGCGATGCTGAAAAAATGAATGTTTTCAATAGGAAATTGCCCATTACTAGCTTCAGTTACTTTATGTGATAGTTCTTCACCGAGATATTGAACTAACTTAGAGCCACTTCCACAGTAAAAATCTTGATGTGTAACAACTATTGAGTATCTGTTTTCATAAGGCGCTAGATCTTCATAGGCTATATCGCCCAATATTTGAGCACAGCGACTGCCTTGCGTAACGCCACTCAATAGATTGTCTCTCAGCTTATCTTTGAGCATTCGTGTTGAGTCGGTTACTAGCAACTTTTCTTTTGGCTCAACTCCTTTCGCATCAATAAACACAGAAGAGCCATTGTTTTGATGCAGAAAGTCAATTACTTTTCCCTGACGTTTATGCTGCTTATAGGTGTCATTGATATCATCTTCTGTTATGTAAGTGAAATTGAACTCTCCCAGTGTAGTACCAACATATGACTCAAAACTCTTGGTAAACTTTTTTTGGAAACGCTGAGTGTCAACAGCTTTAAGCGTTCGTAGGACAAACTCACTAATTCCAATACTCACGATGTAAGGGTGGGCATGAGATATATGTATATCTAGTAAAATTAGAGGCTTCTTTATCAATAAAGGTTCGTAGAAATAAGTCTCTGGTCGTAAAGGTAATTGCAACGGCTGAGCGAGCGCTTTCAATCCTGGGATTGTGCTTCCGACTAATTTTAGTATCTTGGAGATAGATTCTATGGAAAGTGCAGGATGGAAATTTACCAATATCTGGCCTAGCGTTAGATTCTTATTTTTCGTATCACTAAAGTAGTTAACAATCCAAATAGCAAAGAGGAAAAAATCTTCTAAATCAACACCCGTAGCTTTCTTGAAGTCTTCTGTGAATGACTGCTTGAAACCGAGCTGAGACATGATTGTGTATAGTCTAAGCAAGAAGAAGCTATGAGTTATTTGAGGTACTTGAAACCGAAGTTGAGATAGTAGAAATGCCCTTAGAGACAGCCAAATATCTTTCTCTTTTTCGATACCCATTGCTTTGCCTTGCAATTCCCACATGCTTTGCAAAATTGGTTGAACATCTTTTTGCGTTGCTTCCCTAGCGCCTGCGATGGGATCTAGTTCTAATGCCCAGTCAATCGCCAAGCATAAGATCCAAGGTCTCTTAAACGCTTCGCCCATATCATGCTCTTTGTGAAGCCGAGATAAGATACGAAGCACAAAGCTTTCAGTGGTAAAATATCGGATCTTTTGGCGTATCTTACTTGCTGCCTGATCGTAACTCATACAATTCCTCTAAACTAGAGATTGTAAGTTACAGTATGATTAACTTAATCAACTGTCTTTGATTTCTATTAGAAAAACAGTCGTTACAATGAAAAAAGGGAAAACCTTCACTTTCCCTTTATGTTGCTTTTGCTTTTCCGCATGCTAAGCGAGCGGCTTGGCATTTTGTGTATTTTTATTTCACATTTTTAATAGCTTGCTTTTCATCCGAAATTGATGCTACGGGTTTATTTCTAAAGAGACTACAGCATGATCGCTAGTTGCTTGTTTGTCTGCGCCGGGGAGCTCCTTTAGCGTTTCTGTATCTGCGATATGCTCGTTCCAGACCTTGTGTTCTGTTACGCTGTTTTCTAATTCTTGAGTGACAAAGGCATAATCAAGGGTGCTACCTTTCCCGCCGAAGTAATGTGTTGGAGCATTACTTTTTGTGTCTGCGACACTATATCCACTGTAAAGTTTTAATTTGTTGTAAACTGGCTTAACGCTAGAAGAGTCTTCATATTCTGAAGGACCTTCGATTTTAGGTACAAAATAGCCTGTTGGGCACATTGAGTCATATTCAACGCTGTTGAAATCACAGTTAATGTCGCCTAAAACAATAGTTGGTAACGCTGAGGAACGTTGCTCAGTCATTACGTCCGAAGCAACGCAAGCGGCCTCAGTACCTCGTTGTAATAAGGAGGCGATTTTACCCTTTGATTGCCCAATCATTTCTTGAAGTACACGATCTTCTAATTCATCTTCTACATCGTAAGCCCTCGAGTATAAGGGCCTTTTACTTTTAAGGTGCAAAACATAAACTCTCACTAAGCCAAAATTTTCAGTTTCAATGAGTGCTTTGATAGGTGTTCGACTAAAGCTAAATCCTTCTTTTAAACCCAGTGTTCCTACTAGTTCTCCACTAGTGCCAACCTCAGAAACTGAACGGATTGGGTATTTGGATGCTATTGCAACAACCGGGTGATTGTAGATCGTGGGGTCTGTTTCGTCGCGACCAACTGAGCCAACAGAGGCAAAATTTGTGTAGCCAGCTTCTGAACAAAGCTGCTTTAGGGATTTCTTACTAAAGACCTCCTGAAAACCAACAATATCAGCAGCGATATCATTCAAGGTACTCTTAATCCACTCTCGCTTTTTTTCCCACTTTTCAGGACTATATTTATTCTTACTTTTTTTCTGGTACCAGTAATTACCTGGTTCTAAGTATTGGTAAAGGTTAAAGGTTGCTACTTTCATTGTGTATTTCCTTTATGCTATTTAAATAATTGTATTTAAAGCCTTTTACTTATAAGTAGAGCTCATATTTGTTACTTCTTTTTCTTCGTAACATGAACGCTAGGGCTGATTTGTAAGTCGTCTAGTGGTTTACCCTCTACAAGCTCTTGTGATCATTTCTTTCTTGTATGGCCATATATCAGAAGCAGTTTGTGCTTTAAGCTTTTTTCTCTTTATTTCACTGATACTATTTAAAAACGATAATCCTGTTATTTCTTCAATTTCAGCAATTGAGGTCAGGTAGCGAGAATGATCATAATTCTTTGAGTAATAACCAGCACCTAGTTGCGGATAGATGAATGCGAGAACGTCCGGATTCTCCAGATTGCTCTCTCGGACTACGATTTTGAATAAGGCATCGGGTATAGCGACTTTGAACTCTTCACCTTCACCTATGTATCCTGAAGGCATTCCATCAATGTATATGGGCCCTGTTATAACCCAGAGCTTTCCGTATTCTTGTGCCCAAGCAGAAGTTATGTACTCTAAATCCAACCAAATCCCGCTGTTGAATTTTTTTCTCTGAGGTACTGCGTTCAAAAATGTAAATGTTTGTGCTGCTGCTTCATTGCTTATCCTCTCCGCTATTAACTTCATTTGGAGGTGGCCTCGCACATACCAATCCGGGTTCGCACTTCGGAACTTATTGGAGTAGGCATAGCTATTATCTTTGGGGGCAATCCCATTATCTTCAAACTTCTTTTCAGCCTTCCAACTATGGCCACCTTTCGTGGGAATACACTCACCTAAATACTCTCTAATTTCGTATGCAACCCATTCAGGGGTTCCAGTTACATCATCACCCGGTAAGTCATTGTTATCGTCTTTGGAATCCATACTGGCAGTAAACGCGATAAATTCTTTGATGGTATCTTGAGGCTGAGTAACCCATTTGTCGTGGGAGTATGGATCTTGCGTGTCTGAATGAGTTAAATGCGAAGTCAAAACGGCTATCGCTAGAGTCAGCATTCGAATCTTCATAATAACTTCCTTGTTAATATATCGCTGAGTATAGTCACCTATTTCAGCAATTTGGAAGATCAGAACTAAATGGTTGAATATTTTGTTTTTGCGCAACAAAGAAGCGGAAATATCATTCGTTTGTTTCGATACATTAGCTTTGGTTGAAGGCTTAATGAGTACGCGAATAAATCTTTGCAAGTAGAACTGCTCAATCATCAACACTAATCCAATTAGTGACATCTCAGTAATATTTCCTCAGGGCTCGTTACTTAAAGCTCCAAAATCGACTATGCTATTTATCAATTAAGCGCTAGATAATTAGGTTCGCATATGCAGGGGCTAGGTAGAGTTTTCTTGAGAAGTAGGCAAATTGAAATACTTATCAAGAATAGTGTTCTTTTCGCTACCGCTTTGGTGATATCAATTTCTGGGTACGCTAGCGATTCTGCCACGATAAAAAGGCTAGCTGGGAACTCTGAGAAAATATGGCAAGTCGAAGCATTTGATATCAACTTAGGTACTTCGAGTGATTGTACAAAGGGTATTCAGTATATTTTCAACTCAAGCCGCAGCTTGACAATACGTTCTTGCATAAATTCAAATGTTAAAACTATTCAACTCCCGTTTCGCATTGAAAGTGACGGAATAGATACGTTCATTCGTTACGATAAGCAAATATATCGGCTAATTTACTCTTGGAGAATAAATGATTTAGGTTTAGAGGAAGAAGAGTTAATTATACGAATGGATGGGTCTAAGCAGGTGGCTACTGAAGACATCATTATGGTTCATATTCCTTGATGGAAACAGAGAAACTGGAACGAAAAAAGCTTTGGATTAGCTTAGTCAGCACAATCATTGCTGGGCTTAGCGTGATATCTAGTGTGGTGATCTATATCCACGGGTTAGATGAATCTATAGAGAAGGAGCAAGCTCTTATCGACCAGCGCTCTCAGGTAGAGTATCACCGTAGCTTGTGGGATGAACGACGTGAAAGTTATAAGTTATTGGCAACCATACTCGGTGGTATTGCCGCAGAAATTGAGATTGATAAAAAAATATCATCGGAATCTTTAAAGTCGTTTTCAAAGGCTTATTGGGGTTTGTTAATTATGGTTGAAAATGAGTCTGTGAAATCTGAGTTGACTAAATTGAAAGATGACTTACGGGACTTAGAACAAAATAGGATATCCGCTAATAAGATTAAGTTACGTATACAACGAATAATATCTTTGAGTAAAAATCATATAGATGAGGTGGTTGATGCTTCCAGCTTCTAAGGTATTCACCTTGTTGATATGTATTCATTTTAGTTTTTTTTCAAATTTGGCACAAAGCACACAAATTGATAATGTTCACTTACTCCTTATCAGCAACGGTCACTATGTAGATAAAATAAAGGACAGAAACCGAGATGGGTCGGGCTCTATAGTAGATTTTAATGGTGCTCACGTGTCTGCAATGGTCGTAAATTCAGTGCTAGATAAACACTTCGGTTTAGCTTCATCAACCTTGCTCCGTTCAGATGAGCATCAAATAGTGAGTAAGGATGATGTATTCAACATCCTGGATTCTTTAAAAAGAAAAATTAACACGGCAACCGAGAAAAGCTATCTAATTGTTTACTATGTAGGCCACGGCTTCGGAGAAGGGATCGCTTGGAACTACTTTCTTCAACCGGGAAATGTAGAATTTCCTAATGCTCTAAATTCCTTAGATGTTGAAACATTAGCAAGTCAACTTATTTACGTGGGAGATTTGAACGAAAAATTGATAGAGCTTGGCCTTCCTTACACATTACTTATTGATGCTTGTTATGAAGGAAGTGCTGTAGATCTATTTGCTACACCGCTTCTATCAGATACAGCTAAACAAAATCTAGAAGATGTTTCTGATGTATTAAAGTTTATGAACCAATTTCATGGTGATAATCCAGTTGTTTTCTCCACGCATCCGGGAAGCTATGTCCGCACTGTAACACCGCCGCTGAATCTTAATCTCTCCTATAACATAGGTCCACTTGCGCGTCGACTAGAACTCAGTTCGAAGCATTGGGCAATAACAAAAGGCTATGTAAAGCTGGAGGACGTCATTCACTCCATAATGTCTCCAAAATTGGACTCAGAAACACTACCTGCGGTGTCTTTCGCAAGCTTTGGACAACAATATGCTTTTCTCAAAACTCAGGGGGGGGCTCGTGTCAAGGTTGATAGATTTTGGGGCTCGGCAACGACAAGTGATTTGCTGTTATTACAAGGGGCGATATCAGATGAATATGAACCAACTAATGATCAGGTTAAAGATACATTCGAAATTACTTTCGCGACTATTGCCATAATAGGAAAGCCTAACGAGTACATATCCGACGGTAAGGATTACGTTTTTACCTCGGGATTAGAAAAAATGAGCATAGATACTTTGACTGAAAACGAACTTATACTGCAAATGGAATTAGATGGTGAAAACTGGTTCTTTTCTATTGCGGTTCCTGAGGGAGAACCTTTCCAGCCCAAGTATTATGAAAATATTAGTCGGCATCCTTTCCAAGAAGGGGAGAATGCAGGATTGGATATTTCTGGTGCAGGTCGAGGTTGTAACGACATATCTGGTGACTTTAATATTGAATCTGTCAATTACTTAAATGGCATACCGAGTTCTTTATCTTTATCATTTACTCAGTTTTGCGATGATGAACCTAACCCTATCAAGGGAAGCCTAATAATCGAAATTCAAACGACCGATAGACTTTGAGGCTATTTTCTCTTTTTAGCCATGGTTTTACCTTTTATAGTTAAGTTACATTTTTTGCCATAAAAAGTGTCGAGTGTTCTCAGGCCTTACCAATCTGAAACCTTCCAAAAAGTATCAAAATATGTTGAACATCAAAATAGCGCCCCAAAGTGGATGTTTAAGGGCTCTCCTGAGCTTTTATCACATAAAGAAATTGAAGACTTAACTGAAAGTTTGGCCGCTTGTCAGTAAACTGTAGTGGCTGAGGGAGAAGGCTTAATGAGTATCAAGGCGCTTAAGGTGGACTGCAAACCTGTGGCGGTTTTGGTTCAAGTCGGTTAGTGTGATTGAGGTGGTTAATTTGGGTGTAGTGGTGTTTACAGCCACTTAGCTTATCGTTACAGGGCAATGACTTTGACACATCATATAATTACATTCGAAATTCAAACAGGGCCAGTTGAAGATGGAACTGAGAAGGATATTGCGATTTTTATCCTTAATGAATTTTCTGCGCTAGCTGAAAAGCATGGTTTTCGGGAAGGCTTCTCGATAGAGGCCTCATGGAAAAAAGGATGTGTTCTTGAGCATATTTCTCTCTTGGTTACAAATGCAGATGCAGTCGTAACTGGTGTAACCGCTGCGGGCACTTATGTAGCACTAAAAGACTATAAGTCTCTTAGACAAAGTATTCTTTTGCTGCTGAATGATGTAAGAACTATAACGTATAAAACTAAGAAATTAACTTTTAAAGTCATCCGTGCTGTAATTTCAGAGAAACGAAAACCTCCGCTTCATGAGCGAATTGAGCCAACAATCAAACGAGATGATAATCCAAACCTTAAAAGCCTTTAATAAGCCGCAGCAATCGCTCCTGTTGGTCGCAGGGACAACCCAAACGCTATTGGCTTGAATACAAAACCGTGGCCAATTTAACTTGACCACTACAATTCACTATGTCACTAAAATGGTAATCTTTAAAGCTAGGTGTATTTTGATACATTCCTAACATCTATCACTGTAGGAACTGATACTTACGAACTCATGCAATCTCTGCACATGGTGAAAGCTTTTAAATATCAACATCGGACAAACTCGCTTAGCAATTCTATCAGCCCATACAATAACTCAGTTTTCTTATGGCATAGTCGATTTTGTCCTGCACCTAGTTTTTATTCGACACTCCTAGTTGGCTCAAGATAGTATTATTTTTTCACCCTTCGGTAATCGCACCGGCAAAACTTAATCGTCCGTACCATCCTGGCGAAAAGGTTATATGTTCGTCTAACCATGTGTTATCAGCACTAGCAAAAATCAGCGTGAATCCGGTAGCGTTTTTAAGCCACTGCTCCCACCAGGTCCATAATGCATCTGCAATGTCATCATGCTTACCCGCCAAAATTTCGATGTCGTCGATAAACAATACGCAGTCTCCCTTCCGTACCAATTTGCAAGTTTCAGCGATAGCTTGCTCCCAATCGGTTAAATTCGGGGGAGGGATAGCAAACACCTCAGAGAGTTGGTTCGCTAAATCTAACAACTCATCAGCAAGCTTAAGGTTTCGTCCTCTACCCACAACTCTATATACCGGCACACCCAAATACTCAGAGATTGCCCGTATTAAGTAGTCCGAGTTGATACTTTGCTGCTTCCTTATAACGTTGACCTTTGGGCGCTCACCTGGCTTAGAGAGCTGTTTGTAAAGGCACTTAAGGCTGCTTGAATGTTGCAAAACAACTCCCGTTTAGACCGTTACATTTGAACAAATAACCAATACTCGGAGTAGGTCGCGGGCAATTTCCTAACGACTTCTCCGCTTGAGCTTAAGCCCACGCCGTAAGAGTTTTTCTCTTAGGTTTTCTCGTGCTTGAGTCATCGATACGCCAGGGTTTACAAACTCATCACCGTCAAAAGGGTTGGGAATTACCCGACGCGCTACAAAGTGTCGCTTCTTCATACAGTTAGCGCCTATATCTGTGAAGTGACCACTGCTCCCGTCGAGGCTGTTCCTTCGTCTCCGTAACAAGGTACGCTTCACTCTTACTCAATTTCAGTCTCTGACAACGCGATGAGGCATGGGTAGAACGTCTTAGCAAAACACGCTATTGATTCAGATTTACTCACCAGTCACTCCAAACTCTTTAGTTAATTCTAATTCACATCTATATAATTCGCATGGCAGAAAAACCTGTTTTTCTAATATATTCAGTTAGTTTCGAAGTGATACTTACTATGTAGATGAACAGTATTTGATATGCGATTTACTGTCGTAAGTTAAGTTGTCAACTTAAAATATCTGTTTATTTTGGGGTATTGAAGACCCAAATTAAGCACGATAATCATCGGAGTGATGCTCCGCTAACTACGTCTTGATTTGCTTTTATCCTTGCAGTTCAGCGAGCCTAATCTAGCGGACTCTCTTTGGATCATTAACAAGGTCTTAGGCAATTGGCTATAGCAGGTCACTTCACTGGTATATTAGATCCGTAGTCAACCTATTATTGCTCGCTTTAGAATTCAGCACCCTTAGGCTCGTCATCTTCATCATTGAGCTTCTCATTCAAATCTATTTCAACACCGTCGATGAGCTTATCTACCGATTCTCGCATCTCTTGAGTAAGCGGTACTGAGCATTTCAGTAAGTCTTGAAAGGCATCGTCATAGAGCGCTTCTGCGTCCTCGGGGGGCGGGTTTATCTTCCCCTTCGTATCTTTGGTCATCAGTTCTACTCCAATACCAGTTTTCAGAAAATTACAAAACACACACTATTTCTGGGCAATTAGAGGAAGGGGTGAGCAACCAACCTCTTGCCTATCGCTTCGCGGTGTTAGCAATCCCTCTTCGCCGAACGAGTTTCGCCTTGAGGTTTTCACTAGCTTGTGCGAATGAGACCCCAGGATTAACAAATCCAGGTTTTAGAAAAGGATTGGGGATAACCGCCGGGACATTTTCTTCTTCATATCGGTTCTGTAAATGCATGAATCTGAGAATATAGCGTAACGAGTCGTGCAATGAGTTTACGCCACGGACTAATCTTCGCTTATAGCAAAAAGTTCTAAAAAAACTTGATGCACTAGCTCTTCACTCCATGAAAAATGCCAAAAATCAAACTTCTTAATTTTCAGGTGTTTAGCAAAAAACACAAGCTCTGTACTGACATTTTATTAATTATTGCTAATAATAAGTTGTTGAAAAATAAAGAATTATTAGCATTTGAATATGGTTATTTTGTAAGCTCTCGACTATCTTTCTTCGCTTACCCTCAACACTTAAGGAGAAAGAAGGTGAGCCTAAATAGAAAAATCGGAAAAGCGTCAATGATGAAAATCGCTCGCTTCGATTACAGCATAAAGACAGGAACCTTACAGTACATGGAGTCCATGCTCGAAAGCGATGTCTGCTTATTGCTGGACTTTGACGATGAGGTTGTCAGTTACACCACCCAACCTGACAGTTTCATGAACCACTCGAAGGAGGGAAACTGGCGTCAGTATACCCCTGACCTGCTGATTCAATACTCTCGGCATTTTGACCACGGAGAAGTTAAGCCCGAAGCGAAAACCTATTCGGATGAATTCCAGAAAAAGCATGCATTGCACGAAAGTATTGTGAAGGAACAAACTGGCACAGAGCTAAAGCTTTTCACTGAGCCAAAGGTTCACCCTGATCGCTTAGTCCAACTGCGTCAGCTCAAGGCTTTTCATCGCTATGAGGCGATACCGTCACTCAACAAACAAGTGGTGCAGTTCATTAAAGATAACGGTGGTCAGGTAGTGCTCTCTGAGATTGATCACATCTGTGTGGAGCACGAGGCTTGGGTTTCCTATCCTATGGTCATGCTTGCTCATCAAGTGATACGTTGCGTGTTTCCAGAGGTTATTAGACGTCACACTCTTGTGGAGGTGGCAGCATGAATCCGCAGACAGCTAAATCACCCTCTACCTATCAAGACCGCCCAACCCAGTTTGTCAAAGGCATGCTGTTAAGTTACGACAAGGAGGAGCACGTTGTTCGCACTGTTGAGCCGGATTATATGGTGCTGGAGAATACACTGACCCACGAGCCCAAAATGCTGAAGACGGATGTATGGTCTCTTGCTTATCACGAAGGCTTTCTGAAGGTTACCGAAAGAGAAAATACGGTTGCCATCCATCCTATTACTGATGCTGAAAAGTTAGCCGAAGCCGAGCGTTGGTTAGCCTACCTGAACGAGTTAGACATTTCTGGTTCACCGGGCTCGATGGAAACGAGGCTTAAGGTCATCGACAGTGTTTCCAAACGGGTTAGTGACCCCAACCCACCGCATCAGATGAAGCTTTATCGTATGCATAAAAAGTGGGGGCGGAAAGGCAGGAATATTTATGCCTTACTCAACACTAAGCTGACGCGCACTAAACCGGTCACCGAAGCTCAGTATGACTTTGCGATGGCCGTTATTGATGAACATTATCTGGTACCGCATGGCGGTAACCGTTCTGCACTATATCGCACATACAAAGAAGCTTTTTATCTGGATATTAACCAAGAAAAATATGAACTCTGCGGTAAACCCATGTCCAAAACCTCGTTGGACAACCTATTAGATGAGCTGGACCCCTTCCAGGTTTCGGTTGCCCAGAAAGGGCTCAAAGCTGCCCGCGCTCTATTCAGAGACAGCAACGAGAAAATCATCACCAAGCACCCAGGGCAACGCGTGGAAATCGATGCTGTTCACTTAAATTTAGGGGTGCTTTGTGATGAAACGGGAGAGTATTTGGGGCGTATTATTTTGTTCCTCGCTATCGATGTGCATACCAGGTACATCCTAGGATACTCGATTGTCTACGGCACTAAACCGGCAGAATCTGCTGAAGCTGCTATGAACTTGCTGCGACATGTACTCTCGCCGAAGTTGAAAAACGGCAATTTTCAACATGATTGGCATACGATTGGAACACCGGAAGCATTTCATTCTGATAATGGCGCAGGGTTTATATCAGAAACGGTGACTCACTTTTATGCTCTCCTTCATAGCAGTATCCATCGCGCTGAGTCCGGAAAGTCACAACGGCGTCCATTTGTCGAACGTTTTAATCGCACTATTCGTGAGCAACTGATGACGAAAATTCCGGGGTATTTAGGTAAGCGCGTCGATGCGAAAGATTTCAATAAAACGGTAGAAGCGGCGGCAGTAATTACCCTGTCCGAGTTTATTCGGTACTTGGAAGAATACATCGTCGATTACTACCACCAAAATGCGCATAAAGGGTTAGATGGCTTAAGTCCGGCACAAAAGCTGGCTCAGTGTGTAGGCGATTTTTACCCAAGGCCCGCAGCGGATTTAGCGATGCTAGATACCCTGGTTGGCGCGACTTATACGCGCACCATACAGGAAACGCAAGGAGTACAGATTGAAAACTTGTACTACAACTCGACTGAGTTGAAACACTTGCGGTTCAAGCTCATGCAGAAGCGCAATTCGACAAATAGCAAATCGAAAGACACCAAGTCGAGGAGTGACAAAGTAAAAGTCGAGGTCATATTTAACAAAAAGGACATTTCATCCGTCACTGTCATTGTGCCGGGCGAGATGGAGATGATGATTGTACCTCTGCGCGATAAAACAGTCGCTCCAGGAACCAGCCTTGAAGCCTATCGGGCGCAAAATCAAGCCGCCAAAAAAGGAGCGCAAAACGCTGAGACTAAGACTTATCCATCAAAACATGGTGAGCACGGTAAACCTAAGAAACGTAAGCCTTCGTCGTCTGCGCCGAAGTCTAAAGCGTTAGAGAGCGGCAGCTATTGCCCTCAAACAACGCTTGAGGAGGGGGTGAATCGCTTTGCGAGAGACAACTCTAAACTGACGTATGTGCAACCCAGCACTTCAGTGCTAGAGCCTCCTATCCCGGACTACTCCCGAGAATTGTCTGGAGGGCGATAGCATGGATGAGCATAACCATAACCAAGAGCTTGATGCCTTTTTGGCACGTACGATTTTTTACCCTAAGTTCAAGGTTGCTTACGACACGTTGACTCATATCTACAAATTTGGCGGTCGCGATGCTGAACTGGTGGTGTTGATAGGACCTGTCGGGGCGGGTAAGAGTCATATGATTGAGCAACTGATGCTCGATTACCCGATTAGGGACACCGATGAGCAAACGTTCAGACCTATCTTGTATGCCCGCATACCACCTGAAAACACTTACGCGGGCTTACTCGGAAATCTGCTTGAAGCAATGGGAGATCCTTTACCGTGGCGCGGCTTGGTTGTTGAGCGTCGTATGCGGCTTAAGAGCTTAATTACTCAACAGCAAACTCGGATGATTACATTAGATGAGTCTCAGTCAGTTATTCCTCGCTCTGGAGCGGACGCTAAAACCGCAAACGTTAAACTGCTGCTTGAGCTGATGAATGATCTGAAAATCCCCATTTTGCTGGCTGGTAAGGAAGACTTACTTGCGCTGATGGCCGCAGACGATGCCATACGTTCTCGTACCCGCTGTAAGTTATCACTCAGTTATTTCTCGTGTATGACGAGAGCTGGAGCTTTCGACTTTGCCGACTATATCCAAGGCCTGATAGGGTTCTTTCCTCGTAAGGTGAAAGGGTTCAATTTTTTCAGTGTGTTAGATGATGGGAAACCAGTACTTAAGAAAGACATCAGTACTTTGATTCGGTTAATACTCGCCACTGATGGCTGCCCTCGTAGTATTAGGTTCTTGTTCAAAGCGGTTATTGAACGTACCACTTCGGATACAGTTGTAGAACTTAAGCACTTTGCGGACGCTTTCTACACAGCGAGCAACCTGGAAATACCGCTGAGCTTTAATCCGCTTCTTGATAGCGAGTCTAGCGAGTCTATTGCTAAAGTTTCAGAAGAAGCAGAACGTCGGGGGTTGTATGACAGCGATGCCTTCTGAACTGCCGTTGCGCCCAAGACCAATGGCTAATGAGACACTGTTGGGCTATTTGTTGCGGGTCAGCCATACGAATGGCTACCGCCAGGTTCAAACAATGCGTGATTTGTTTGGCTTGGAAGGGATGCCACTCCCTAGTATCACCTGCGACAACCGGCATCTAGATAGAGTGGCGTCTAGCATGTCCAGACGTCTTCGTTTGTCCCCAGAAACGCTTGTAGTTCATTTTGAAAACGAGCTCGATGGGGCGTTCGACGATGGTCGAGTTATCAAAAGTATTGTGGTTAAGTCACCGAAGGTTTGCATAGCGTGCATTGCAGAAATCAAACCGATTCAAGCAAAGTGGCGTTTGACGCATGTGACTCATTGTGAGGAGCATTGCCAGCCGTTGGTGAGCTGCTGCCCCGAGTGCCAAACGCCATTAAAGTGGACTCCGCAAATATACTCCAAGTGTGAGAATTGCCAAGTGGAGTGGAGGGAGAACGAGTCTAAAGTGGATTCTCTGCCGCTGTATCAAGTGGCTGAGCAAGGGCTAAGTCTGGTCCAACAACAGCATTATCGTCGCCATCTTTATCGCATGGCAGGAATGGCAATGCGATTCTACGACTTTCAAGCAGCTGCATACGCAGTGTTTCCAGATGATGTTCAAAATGTTTCATCGCTATTCGAATTTAGCTACCGTTGCCTAGTCGATGAAAAGTTTCGTCTTAGACAGTTTCAAAGCCGTGTCGACTACTGGAAGAAAAAGGGTCTACTAGAGCATATCCCTCATAGCTTCTTTATTCATTTACATGCCAACTATATTGAGGAGCTGGGGTTTTTGCCTCGTCCTCTTATTTGGCCGGTGAAGCCTTTTCATGTGATGAGCTTTCAGTCTAAGCGGGTTTCAAATCCACATGCTCACCTTAATTTCCGTGATGTTGGCACTCATTTCCTTGTAGATCGCCGAACCTTAGCTGATTGTTTGAGTGTTGCAACTTCGGACGTGACTTCTATGGTGAAGGCTGGCCTGTTGAGCCCGAGCTATGACTCAACATCTTTGCGTTACTCTTGGTATGACGTGCGTGATATCGACCAGCTTCTTGCGCGTTTGATGGCATGTACGAAACCGATGAGTGCTTGCTATACCTCAGGGGAGCTAATAACTGTTTTCGAAGCGCAAATAGTCTTGCGCCGTTTTAACTGGTCAGTCGCAGATATTCTCGTATTGCTGATATCTAAGCAGTGCGATTCGTTCCTAAAGGCTAGCGAGTTAAATTTTTCGAATTTGGCGGTTAATCGTGAGCAGTTGTTCGATGCATTGAATAAAAGGCTGGGCAAACAAAATGACTACAATGAACATACACTGGCGAGAGACTTCTATGTTCCTCCTGAGGTACGAGAGCGTTTTTACGATTTTGTTCGGTCGGAAAAAGCGAAACTTCCAGGGGAGCTGAACAGTTTGCTGTTCTTCACCGATCACTATGTCGTGCTAAACCAATGGTGTCGACTTCGAAAACTATCTATTCCAAGCATTTTTCGCTATCTAATGAAGCAAGGTATCGTTACTGAGTTTTCAGAAATGGCTGGTCGAGGATTCTATGTTTTTAGAAAATCTGATCTGCTTGAGCGTTCTCTTTCTGAAGTAGTAAAAAACGACAGCTAACTGAAAAGCCCCATTCCTAACCTTCTCACGCAAGACTAATCTCGCTCTTGCGGGATGCCGAAATATCGGCATCACTTCCTTGCAAAAAAACTAACCTTTCCTATGATTATCAGTACACCAGCTTCACGGCTGGTTTTTGCTGTTTAGGGCTCATTACACACCAATTATGAAGGTGTGTTTTTCTGCTAGAAAAATGACACTCTAGCCTGGAAATCCTATTTCTAATGACAGGTTTAATTGGAAAATATGCCCAACCTTAATTGTATATTCACTCCCTAACTGACTGAAAAATAACAATTACATCTTTTCTGTAAATTTCACTTTTAGGTATGAACCTACACATCAAAGCTTAAATGTTGTTCGGCATTACCTTGAAGAGATACTGCGTATCATTTTTCTTCTAACAGATTTGAACACTTACTCTTGTTGTTTAAAAACCTCTAAAGAGGGTAAGGCATTGCCTTCAAAATCAAACAAGGCTTGGTTTTCCCATGAGTTCCCTAGACCCCATTGATCGCCGCTGTATTCCATACCTGCGTTTGTTGACCAAGTGGCCCCTTGAATCGGTAGCCACGCGGGCTCCCAGTAGTAGATACCTAAGCCCATGTTATTTGGAAGCTCGTTAACTAACGACATTATGTCGACTAGAAATTGTGCCTGCCCATTTACGCTTATTTGATAGCCTTCTATTGGATTTGCACTCGAGTAACTATTGGCTAGTGAGTCGCCATTTTCATGTGTGAAAGGGAAGGCTGTTTCAACAAGTAACACTGGCTTGTTATAACGAGCAATTAGATCTTCCATGTTGGCTTTTACTTGTTCTATTGGGCCATGCCACCATGGGTAGTAAGACATGCCTATAATGTCGAAGTCGACACCTTGCGCACTTATTTCATCAAACCACCACCGAAACGTTTGATTGTTACCTGCTTCTGCTAGGTGCAATATGATTTGAATTTCTTTGCCACTGTTGTTGTCATGTACCGCTTGAATTCCCGCTTTAAGTAGTTGTGATAAGCGCTCAAACTCTTTGCCATCTTGTCCCCAGCTTTTTCCATCGGGCCAGAGCATTCCTCCATTGATTTCGTTACCAATTTGCACCATCTCTGGCACAATGCCAGCAGCTTGGTGAGCTTGCATTATCTCGGCGGTATAGTCGTAAACTTTCTGTTTTAGATTGTCAAAGGTAAGGGTTTCCCAGTCCTTGGGTTTACTTTGTATTTTAGGATCTGCCCAAAAGTCGCTGTAATGAATATCTACTAGGAATGACATACCGTTCTGATGAGCTCGTTTACCGAGCTCAATGGAGCGCGCAAGGTCATTGTTGCCACCCCCAAATGGTTCACCGTTACTAGAGCTAGGGTCAACCCATAATCTTGCCCGAATAGAATTTACGCCATGGTTTTTTAGGATGGTCACTAGGTCTTGCTCGATACTGTTTTGGTAGTACTTTCCACCCAGCGCTTCAATCTCAGGCAGCATCGAGATATCCATTCCACGAATGAAATTATCTCTAAGATCAGGAGCGGTGATGCTGGCATTGTTATCACTGCTAGTAGGTTGGTTCGCAGACTGGCAGCCGGCAACAATAAACACCATAAACAATAGCGCTGTATTTACTCTCGAGTTCATTGTTTGCCTCGTTTTATGGCCAATTGTTTGGCGATTACCGTGGGTATTTGTGCTCTGTTTTGCAGCTAAATAAGTAAAACACAGAGTTTTGTTTGTGAAAGATGCATTGGAGCGGTTTAACATCAATATAGCTACTGTTTTTAAGTGAGATTGCGAGCTGGAAAAGACTTTTCACAAAAACTGTTTGTTACCTCCAGGGCGCTATTTAATTTACCTTAATTTGCTGTGGTTAATTTTTTCTTTCAAGTTCTTTGCTGTTTAAAAATTTAGCGACTACGCTTTTGCTTGTCACATTAGTGTCATTAAATTGGTGCATGTTTATCAAATACTTGTTGTAAATAAGCCGCTTTTGTCGGTAAACCATTTAACCGTAGAACTACATGGAAGAGATTATGTTGAATAAACGTTTATCATTAAGTGCCTTGGCACTTAGCATGGGCGCAATGGTAAGTGCGCAGGCCAATGCTGAAACTTTACGTTTGCTTACTTGGGGCGGCTATGCACCACAAGAAGTTATCGAAATGTTTGAGAAAGAAACCGGCATTGAAGTAAAAGTGACTAAATCAAACAACGAAGACATGATCTCTAAACTTCGCGCAACTGGCGGCTCGGGGTTTGATTTAGCCCAACCTAGCCAAGACCGTATCACCGGTGTGCAACAGCAGTTTGGCATTTATCAGCCTATTGATTTAGCCCGTATTGAGCAGGCCCAAATAATTACCTCAATGTTAGATGCTACTAAAAAGAATACCGCGGTAGGTGAGCAAGTGTTTGGTGTTCCTCATGTGTGGGGAACCAGCGGCTTGGTAGTAAATGGTGAAATGGCAAAAGATGTGGCCGATTACACCGACCTATGTCAGCAGCAGTACCAAGGTAAAATTTCTTATCGCTTAAAACGCCCAACCTTAATCGGTTTTGCTTTTGCGTTGGGTGAAGATCCGTTTGCTGCTTACGCTGATCCCGTTAAGTACCAAGAAATATTGAACAAAGTTGAAAAGACTCTGGTTGAATGTAAGCCTTTGGTTAAGACTTACTGGTCTGGCGGCGACGAGTTAATGAACTTGATGCGCTCTAATGAAGTAGTTGCCGCTATGGCTTGGGATGCTGGCGGTTGGAAGCTAAATCGCGATCAACAGAATATCCAGTTTGTAGCGCCTAAATCTGGAGCTTTGGGTTGGATTGATACTTTTGCCATTCCTAAAAAATCTAAAGCAGTAGATGCTGCGTACAAGTGGATTAACTTTGTTATGCGCCCTGAAGTAGCAGCCAAAATTACCGAAGCTGCAGGTAACTTCACCGCTTCTAAAGGTTCAGATGCTTACGTAAACGAACTGGCAAAGTCGCAGTTTAACGCCAGCTTTAGTAGCGACGACATCGACAACATTAAGTGGTACCCCGCTGTTCCTGCTGGTTTAGAAGCAATGGAAGGCAAAGTACTGGATCGCGTACAAGCGGCCAACTAGTTTTATTGGGGCGCTCGCGCCCCTCTGCTTTATTTGGAAGTACTATGGCGGCAAACGCTAAATATGATCTTGAATGTAAACACCTTTCCAAGCATTTCTCAGAATTTACAGCAGTAGATAAGCTTAATTTCTCGGTTGAAGCTGGCTCGTTTTTCTCTATTTTAGGCCCTTCTGGCTGCGGTAAAACCACCTTATTAAGAATGTTGGCAGGCTTTGAATCACCCAGTGAAGGTGAGATTCAGATCCATCAAAAGCGGGTTAACGAGCTAGCGCCAAATAAGCGCCCAGTGAATATGGTGTTTCAGCACTTGGCTCTTTTTCCGAACATGAATGTGTCGGAGAACATTGCTTACGGCTTAAAGCGCCGTGGTATTAAAGCCAACGAGCGACAGCATAAGATTAAAGATGTGTTAGAGCGAGTGGGCTTAGATGGTAGTCAAAACAAGCAAATTACTCAGTTATCGGGCGGGCAAAAACAACGCATTGCGATTGCGCGTAGTTTAGTACTGGAGCCTCGATTACTGCTGCTTGACGAGCCATTAGGTGCACTAGATTTAAAATTGCGTGAAAAAATGAAAGTTGAGCTAAAACACTTGCAGCGAGAATTTGGTACAACCTTTATCTACATAACTCACGATCAATCTGAAGCCTTGGTGATGTCAGATAAGGTGGCGGTAATGAACAATGGCCGCTTTGAACAGGTAGCCAGTCCGCAGGAGCTGTATTATCAACCGAATACGGCGTTTGTGGCCAAATTCGTTGGCCAAACCAATGCGCATTCAGCAGTGGTGTGTGAACAACGACAAGGTGTTGCTTTACTTAAAACCGCTCGAGGTCGCCACCTGATTGTAGCGACTACTATTGATCAAGCGGAAAAGTCGGTGGTGGATGTATTTGTGCGGCCAGAAGCCATTGGAATTTGTGAAGCGGGAAGGGAAGTTCAAGCCGATAACCAGTTTGATGTAGAAGTTGAAGAATGCTTGTTTGATGGCGCAAGTTCCACCTTGGTAGTTAAAGATACTCACCATCAAGACAGTTATCGAGTGGCTCCAGGTGCGAGCTTTTCTTTGCAGCACATAGTTCCGGGCAGTAAGTTACGAATTTTCTGGGATGCTAAACAAGCAATTTGTATCAGCCAAGAGGTGAAGGGTGAAAGCTAAAGGGCTGGGGTTTTACTTATTGCTGCTTCCTTTTGTACTGTGGTTTGTTCTGCTTATTGTATTGCCACATTTGCAGATGCTAGAGCTGTCTTTCATCAAACGGGATTATATGGCAGGGGACAGCGTTGGTTGGTACCAATACCAACAGTTTTTGGGCGAACCGCTCTATTGGCGAACCTTATTGCGTACAGTGTGGATGTCGTTGTTAGCCACTTTTATAACCTTGTTAGTGAGCTTTCCAGTGGCATTTTTCATTGCAAAAGTGGCTCAAGGTAAAATTAAACGTTTGCTGTTGTTAAGTTGCTTGCTGCCTTTCTGGGTAAGTGAGTTAGTGCGCACTTACGGTTGGATGATATTGCTACGTGAGTCGGGGGTGATTAGCCAAGGTTTAATGGCTCTGGGTTTAACCGAGCAACCGATTGAGTTTTTGTATAACGATGTGAGCATGTTGGTAGGGTTGGTGTATACCTCAATGTTGTTCATGGTGGTGCCATTGGTAAGCACTTTAGAAGGCTTGGATCAAAGCTTAATAGAAGCCGGTTACGATTTGGGCGGCAATGGATGGAACGTTACTACCTCAATAATTGTCCCCTATGCTATGCCCGGCATTGTATCGGGTTGCATTATGGTGTTTATGCTTTGCCTAGGAAATTATTTAACACCGCGTTTATTAGGTGGAAAAGATAGCCTTTGGTTTACCGAGCAGATTTTTACTCAGTTTATTACGCGTTTTAATTGGGAACTAGGCGCTGCCTTTGGGGTGATTTTATTGCTGGTTTCGTCTTTAGTTGTGGCGCTGGGTTTAAAGCTAAGTGGCCAATCATTCAGCCGTACTTTGGGACGCTAGGGGAGCCTTATGTTGCATCAATTACGTGGCCCTGCTAAATCCCTTTATCAGTTTTATATGGTGGGGTTCTTAGTCTTTTTGGCACTGCCATTAAGCATTGTGGCGGTGTTTGCTTTTAATGATAGTTTGTTTGCAGCACTACCTTGGCAAGGTTTCACCTTGGATTGGTTTATTGGTCAAACCGAACCTAAGCTGGGCATTCTTTACGATGATGGTTTGTTGTCTAGCATTGCGGTGAGTGCTTCGATAGCGTGTTTTGTTACCTTGTTTTCCTTACTGCTTGCCACGGCTAATGCTTGGCTGTTCATTCGTTTTGATTTCCCAGGGAAAAACTGGTTATACATTGGTTTATTGTTGCCTTTAGTGATACCTGGAGTGATCTTAGGGGTGGCGATTTTGGTAGCCAGTAGCAGCTTGGCGAACAGCATTGAGAACAGTTTTGCTTGGGAGTTAGAGTGGTTAAGGCCGGGGTTTGTGTTGGTGGTGATTGGACAAGTAGCGTTTATTACCACTATTGCTACCTTGGTGGTGTTAGCTCGCTTACGTAAGTTCGATTTTAGCTTGGAAGAGGCGGCGCTAAACCTAGGGGCTAATTCTTGGGTCGCTTTTGTTACCGTGGTATTGCCGTTTCTTAGCCCTGCATTAGTTGGAGCTGCGGTGGTTAGCTTTTTAATGTCTTTTGAAAACTTTAATACTACCTTAATGCTGGTGGGTTCCGACGCGCCGCTGACTATTGCTATGTATGACCGTTTACGCGAGGGGTCAACACCAGTGCTCAATGCTGTGTCATTATTATTGATGCTTGGCTCTGCTTTTATTGCTTTGGTATCGATGTTATTTGATGGCAAAAGTAAACAGAATTAAGTTCTTAGTGTTTAAAAAATAACAACGTTTTGTTGTGGCTTATGCACTTAAGTTGACGATAAAAGTTAAAAATTAGCTGCGCTATTATTGTTTATCGCTATTGCGATTTGAGCGTGATATAACCAACAGCTCACTGTTGTATTAGGGAGTAGTTGGTGAAACACAGCAGTACCCACTCTAAAGCCTTTATTATCTTACTTGCAGGCATGATGTCGTTGGTAGCCTTGTCGGTTGATGCAATGCTACCGGCCCTGGTAGCCATTGCCGAAGATTTCGAACTGGCTAATCCCGCGCATGCCCAATGGACCATCACATCACTGTTTATAGGCCTTTCGATTGGCCAACTTGTTTATGGGCCATGGTCAGATGCGGTTGGCCGAAAACCTCCTATCTATGTTGGTTACCTATTGTTTATTGTGGGTAGCATTATCTGTGTATTGTCTAGCTCGTTTGCTTGGCTTATCGCCGGGCGAGTACTGCAAGGTATGGGCGCAGCTGCGCCAAGAATTATTACCATGGCCTTAGTGCGCGACAAGTTAAAAGGCGCTGAAATGGCGCGCATTATGTCTGTGGTGTTTTCGGTATTTATTGTAGTGCCGATTTTGGCCCCCGCGGTGGGGCAAGTTATTTTAGGTTTGGCCCACTGGCGTTGGATCTTCGGCATGTTATTGCTAATGGCTATTGCTACTGGTCTTGGGTTTTGGCGGGGACAAGAAGAAACCTTAACCTTGGATAAACGTCGCCCTCTAACATTACAAAGTTTTGTAGAAGGACTTAAGTATTTACTGCAAAAGCGCAGTGCGCTGGTTTACACCATTGTATCTGGTTTTATTTTTGGCGCTTTTATGGGGTATTTAAATAGCGCGCCATTGTTGTTTATTCAACTCTACAATCAAGCAGACAACTTTGCGCTGCTTTTTGCTTTAGCGGCAATTGCCGTAGGTGTTGCATCGTTAGTGAATGGTCGCTTTGTACTTAAGTTAGGCATGCGCTTAATGATTAAGGCTGCGTTGTGGGGCTTACTTGCCCTTACGAGCGTATTTTGTTTATTACTAATAGCTAGCAGCGGAGTGCCTCCTCTTTGGTGGTTAATGGCTTATTTAATCCCAGCATTTTTCTGCATTGGTATTTTGTTTGGTAATTTAAATTCTTTAGCCATGGAGCCTTTAGGAGCAATTGCAGGAATGGGCTCGGCGTTTGTCGCGAGTATTTCTACGTTGGTGGCTATTCCCATTGGTAGCCTTATCGGCCTTAGCTTCAACCAAACCTGTTATCCAGTGGTTATCGGATTTGGGTTAGTGGCAGCGAGTAGCTTGTTGCTAATCAAGTGCTTCGATAATCCAGATGTTGAAAACAAGCAATCATCGGTTTCTTAAAGCATAAAATATCGTTTTAAATCTACATTAAATCAGCGGCTTAAGGAAAAGCTGGAGAGTTTTTCTTTAATTCGCTGATTAGTTGTTACGGTTTGGTGTTTTAACTAAGCTCTGGAAAGATATGTTGGTTCTAAATGTTGAATTTATAGTTATTTGTGATTCTTAATACTGTTTGGTATGGCGCTGGCAGCTGTTTGTTATTAGTCTTGATGTTATCACTTTGTTAACCAGAGATTGAGCCATGAACACTCATGCAGATTGTTTATTACAGCTAAACCATTTAAGCGGTGCCGCAGTGCACGATTTATCCTCTTCATTTGATAATCTTCCTCATACTAAGCATGCCGATGGGCAATACCGTTTACGTCGCTATTCTGTTGTTCGTATTAATGAAGGAAAAGTGCAAGCTCTGCCAGGACGGAGCTTTGTGCAAAGTGAACAGGTGAATCACTTTCAAGGCGATGTTATTCGTCAGTTTGAGGATATTGAGCAGAGCATTATTGCTTCCAAAGGCATGTATGAAATGTGTGCCCTTTTCTTGGAAGCAAATAGCTTAAGTGAACAGCAAGAGATTGAAATTCATCAAATTAGAATTGCCGCACAAGCTTCCGATACACCAGTTGCCCCTGAAGGAGTGCATCAAGATGGATTTAGCCATATCGCCGTAGTGGGCATTCGTCGTCATAATATTGATGGTGGAGACTTCATGGTGTTTAAAGATAAACATCAAGCACCGATTATGACCTTGGCACTAGACAGTGGCGAGGTAGCCTTACTTGATGACAGTAAACTTTGGCACTATGCAAGGCCCATTCGTGCTCATCGCCCCAGTGAACCGGGCTTTATGGATGTATTTGTATTAACAGCAAAGGATGAAGCATGAGTTTTTCTGTAGAGGCTGCACGCAAGCTGTTTCCTGCCTTAAATGCTAGGGGCGACGAAGAGCCCTTTATTTATCTGGATGGGCCTGGGGGGGCGCAACTGCCCGCTTCGGTGCTGCAAGCCATGAACGATTATTTTATAAAAGGCAATTCCAATCTAGGCGGCGCTTTTGCTAGTAGCAAGCATACTGAACAGGTTGTAGAAAAAGGGAGGCAGCAGGCTAAAACCTTATTGAATGCCGCTAGCGCTAATAACATTGTGTTTGATGCCAATATGACATCCTTAACCTTTAAGTTAAGTAGGGCAATAAGCCGAGATTGGCAAGCTAATGATGAAATACTGGTGACCGCACTTGATCATTATTCCAATGTGTCGAGCTGGCAGCACGCAGCTGCCGACAAAGGGGCTAAGGTGCATCAAGTGAGAGTTGACCCAGTTAACTGTAATTTGGACTATGCGCACCTAGAGTCACTGATCAATTCTAATACCCGCCTTATTGCGCTTACTTATGCCTCTAATACCAGTGGTAGCATTGTTGATTTACAAAGAGTTATCCAAAAAGCGAAAAGCGTTGGTGCAATGGTTTATGTGGATGCGGTGCATTATGTGCCGCACCGTTTAGTGGATGTGCAACAACTGGGCTGCGACTTCTTGCTCTGTTCGGCTTACAAGTTTTTTGGCCCTCACCTGGGTATTGCTTATGTGTCCGATCCTTGGCTGGAGCTGCTCAAACCTTATAAAGTTGAGCCTGCAACCAATATCGGCCCAGGTCGCTTTGAAACCGGAACCCAAAGCTTTGCGGCGATTGCAGGCATGAGTGCAGCAGTTGACTACTTGGCTGATTGGAACCCTCAGCAAAATAAGCGAGCAGCGTTAACCGCCAGTTTTGAGCAGTTTGCCGCGCATGAACAAGCTTTAAGCGAGCATTTTTTGGAGCGCTTGGCTGCCCATCCGCAAGCCACGCTTTATGGTGAGAGTAGCTTGCAGAGTACCCATATGCGCACTGCAACGTTCTCGTTGCGCTGGCCAAATATTCAGCCGCAGCAAATTGCCGCTATGTTGGGCGAGCATAATATTGCTACGTGGCATGGGCATTTTTATGCGCAAGGCATGATGGAGCAATTGGGATTAATGGATAAAGGCGGGGTGCTACGCGTAGGTTGTATGCATTACAATACTCACCAAGAAGTCGACCGCTTGTGGGACCTTTTAGATAGTTACTGTGCCTAGTAACCTTTTTATACGTCTAAGGCTAGGTGAGCAAATAGCTCATCTAGGTCGGTAGCACCTTCAAACTTTATCCCCACTGCAATATGGTTATGACCATCTCGGCTTTGGCTTTTAATATTGCCTTCGATTACTGTGTCATTCTCTGGTTTGCCAGGAATTCGAATGTACACAAATACGCTATCAAGTAACAGTTTGCCATTGCTTTCTGGCCACGCCATCTTGAAGCGGCAACCACCGGCTGACAAATCGAGAATAATGCCGTCAAAGCTTAAATCGTTTTCGATTTGCTGGTCACTTACAGAGGAGCGGTGAGTTACGGTTGCTGGAATGCGCGTGCTCGCACGTTGCTGTTTGCGTAGGCTAAAACGCTCTACTTCAGATGGGTATTTAACAAACAATAAGTGCTTAGGGGATTTGATAATGTCGGTAATGATGCTGCGAAATGCAATACATTGACCGGCTTCTCCTTCAATGATTGAACGGATTACGCAAGCCATGCCTTCCACTAATACATCACCATGGCCTTGTTGAGCATATTTAGGCACAGCAAAGATAAGAAAGTTAGCGTCATCTAAGCCAATAAGCTTACATTTAATTCGTACATTACCTACTTTTACAAACTGCACATCTAGAACGTCGCCAAAACGCAGTTGTCGCATTATTTCTACAACTTCTTGGCGTTGGTTAACGCGAGGGCTTGGTGTAGCTGGCAAAATAAAACTTCCTTATTACATATTTGCTTAAAAAAGGCGGCTTCCCCAGCCAAGCTTAGTCCGTAATATTTTAAAGTAATCATAGCTTTTAGGATGAACCAGGCGCAACGGGTGATTTTGCTTACGAATAATAACCTCGTCCCCAGGCATTACCGGTAGTGATACGTGACTATCACAGCTAATGTTCATATGGTCGCTATTGTCGTGAGACAGCTTGAGCTTAATTTCGCTGTCGCTGTCTACAACTATTGGCCGTGAACTAAGAGTGTGTGGAAACATCGGTACCAGTGCGATGGCATCCAAATTAGGAGTAAGGATCGGCCCGCCAGCAGATAAAGAGTAAGCGGTAGAACCTGTTGGCGTGGTAACAATTAGGCCGTCGGCGCGCTGGCTAAGCATGAAATGGTCATCAATATATACTTCAAACTCTAACATTGTGGCCACTTTGTCGAGGTGAAGCACCACTTCGTTCACAGCACTATTGCGGCTTTTTACTGCGTTATGGCGCAGCACTTTGGCTTCTAATAAGCAGCGTTTCTCGGTAATAAACTCACCTTGCAACACTTCCTTTAAAGGATGTTCAAAGTTGAAAGGGTCTAGATCGGTTAAAAAACCCAGGTTGCCGCGGTTAACACCAAGCACTGCTATGTCGTAGCGCGACAATACTCGTGCGGCTCCCAACATATTGCCGTCACCACCAACCACAATCGCTAAATCAGCTTGTTCGCCTACTTGGTTGATGCTAACCAGATTAAGCCCATCAATGCTGAGTTGCTGGCCAGTCTGCTCTTCTACCAATACGCTGTATGATTGTTCAATCAACCAATGGTAGAGCGCTGTTAAGGTATTATTGGCTCCCTCGTGGTGGGGTTTGCCAATTAAACCAATAGTGTTGAAGGTTTGAGTCATAACTTGTTGATTTAACATTGTGTTGCTAGTGATTATAACGTGTGGTTTTACTACTCAGCCAGTTTTATCGTGACTATCACTTGAAAGCGGCGGTTTGATCCCCATAATATGCAACAGATTTAAGTTATTTGTGAAGAATTACGGAGACCCTGCATGAGCAGTGAGCAAAACAAACCACAAGCCGAAGAAGTGGTAGCGGAAAACGAAGTAGAGCAACAGGTTGAAGCGATAGACGCTGAGCTTGAAAGTGAAGTGGAAGAAGAAGCTGCAGAGTCTGCTGGTGAAGAAATTAGCGTAGCCGAGTTACTTGAGCGTTTAGCAACTGCGGAACAAACCGTAGCTGACCAAAAAGACGGTGTTATTCGCGCGAGAGCAGAAGTAGACAACATTCGCCGCCGCTCTGCTCAAGAAGTAGAAAAGGCACGTAAGTTTGCCTTAGAAAAGTTTGCTAATGAACTGCTACCGGTTATCGACAACATGGAAATGGCTTTGCAACACGCTAACCGTGAAGACGAAGCCTTAACTTCGATGATTGAAGGTGTTGAGTTAACCCTTAAAACCTTGATTGATGCCGTGAAGAAATTTGGTATCGAAGTTGTTTCACCGCAGGATGAAACCTTTGATCCTGAGAAGCACCAAGCCATGGGCATGCAAGAAGTTGAAGGTGTAGCGCCAAACACTGTAGTTGCAGTACTGCAGAAAGGCTACGAATTAAATGGCCGCTTATTGCGTCCAGCAATGGTTATGATTTCTAAAGCTGCCTCGGTAGACACTAGCGCATAGTCATTTTTGTTTAGAGAAAAAGGGCCTTTTGGCCCTTTTTTTATGGCTGAATTTCAGCGTGTTTTTGGATCGCGATTTGGCGAATTCTTTGACCTAAGTTGCTTGGCTATGCCATTGTAGAGGTATGAATAAAAATTATTCGTATTGCTCAAAAGGTAAGCATTTCAGCAAATGGAACAGTTAGAGATTTTCGACATCCCCAATCCTTGTCGTGGCATTTGTCAAACAAATAGCCGCGGTTTGTGTATGGGCTGTTTCCGAAATCGCGATGAACGTTTTGCTTGGCAAACCTTAGAGCCTGCGCAGCAGCAGAACATATTACGGCTAACCAAGCAGCGCAGGATGCGTTTTATTCGTATGCAGCGTAAGAAGTTAGCCGAACAACAGCAGCAAAACTCGGTGCAAGATGAACTGCCATTTGGTGAGTAAATGCTGCGCTAAATAGTGGTAGTTATCTATCACATCGGGCAATATATGCCTCTAGTAGTAGGGAAGTGTTGTTAACTAGAGGTCGTATGAGTGATTTAAATCAGCTGATAAGTAATAATCGTAGCTGGGCTAAAAATATAAAAGAACAGAATCCAACCTTCTTCTGTGATTTGTCTGAACAGCAAAACCCTGAATTCTTGTGGATTGGTTGCAGTGACAGCCGAGTACCTGCCAACCAGATTGCTGGATTACCCCCTGGCGAAGTATTTGTTCACCGCAATATTGCTAATGTGGTGGTGCATACCGATCTAAATTGTTTGTCGGTTATTCAATATGCAGTAGATGTACTTAAAGTTAAGCACATTATCGTTACCGGCCATTATGGTTGTGGCGGCGTGTTAGCGTCGATGGAAAACGAACAGTTTGGTTTGATTGATAACTGGCTACGCCATCTTAAAGATGTTTACCGTTACCATGAAGCTGAGCTTGATGCTATTGAAGACAAGAAGCAGCGTGCCGACCGTTTATGTGAGTTAAATGTGGTGGAGCAGGTTAAAAACGTATCGCAAACTTCTATCGTGCAAAATGCTTGGAGTAAAGGCCAAGACTTATCGGTACATGGTTGTATCTACTCTATTCAGAATGGCATTTTAAACAATCTGGATATCTCGATATCTGGCAATAGTTAGACTGTATTGTTAACGATAAAAAAACGCGGCCAAGGCCGCGTTTTTTGTTGGTGTGTTTGTAAGCCTAGGCTTTTTCGGCCGAAGCCAAGCTGGTATCTGATTCACCGTGAGGAAGATGTACTTCTTCTTCAGATAAACCTGCTTGAGGATTGTTGTAAGTCTCTACGTTTAAATCGCCTTCCGATTTAGCTACAGCAACCGTCACCATGCTATCACCAGTAATGTTTACTGCTGTGCGCACCATATCTAACAAGCGGTCTACACCAATAATTAGCGCAATACCTTCTACCGGCAAACCTACCTGTTGCAATACCATTGCTAAGGTAATTAAACCAACACCAGGAACACCAGCAGTACCTACTGACGCAAGCGTTGCAGTAACAATAACCATTAAGAAATTGCCTGCGGTTAGGTCAATGCCGTACACCGTTGCAATAAAGATAGTGGCTACACCCTGCATAATTGAGGTGCCGTCCATGTTGATGGTAGCGCCTAAAGGTACAGTGAACGAAGCTGTTGAGTTACGTACACCTAGCTTATGAGTAGCTGTTTCCATAGTGACTGGAATAGTCGCATTTGAAGAGGCAGTACTAAAAGCAAATACGATAGCTTCACGCATCTTCTTAATGAAAATAAGCGGGTTTAAGCCAGTAAGTACCTTTAACAATGAAGGGTAAACCAACAAGGCATGCAGTAGTAATACAACCAATACCACCATGAAGTAACTGAGTAAGCTAGCAATCGCGTCAAAACCAATTTCAAAGAACAACTTCGCTAGTAACGCAAATACGCCGTAAGGGGCTAGGTTCATTAAAATGGTTACTAACTTCATGATTACTACATTGAAGTCTTCAAAGTGTTTACCAATGCGCTTGCCTGGCTCACCAGAAATGGCAATTGCGATACCAAATAACAATGCAAACACGATGATTTGCAACATGTTGCCTTGAGCCATTGAGGCAATAGGGTTATCGGGGAACATATCAATGATAACTTGGCTAATGCTTGGCGCTTCTTTCGCTACAAAGGCTGCTTCGGTAGTTAACTCAATGCCAGTACCTGGGCGAATAAGCAGTGCAACTGCCATGGCCAGTGAAATGGCTATCGCAGTAGTGGCCAAATAGAGTAGTACTGTTTTACCGCCAAGGCGGCCTAAGCGAGCAGTGTCTTTCATTGAAGAAACACCACACACTAAAGAAACAAATACCAATGGAACCACTAACATCTTCAAGCTTGATACGAAAATCGAGCCAGTGATATTGAGGATGCCGTCAACGATGTAATCTTTGACTAAGATAGACTCAGCAAAAAAGGTTTGTAAGAACACCCCTAAGCCAATACCGGTAATCATACCTATTAGTATTTTATGAGTAAGACTCAGTTTTGAATCGTTTTTCATTTCCCTTCTCTCTGTATTTTATGCAGGATTTAACTCTGCATATAACCTAAAGTTGCGCGCATAGTATCACAGGTTATAAAAATAGCCATTTTTAGCACTGAAGTGGGCTGTTTCGTTGGTTTTATGAGCTAAATGTGTGATCGCTTGCTCAATACCTAAGCAGTCTTGGATAATTTGCGAGAATAGGTTTTTAGTGAGTTTTTTTTATTTTTTCCCTTGAAAAGCAATTTGCCGCCCCCACTTAGTTCTCAACAACGAAATATTAGTTACAACCAGAATTTGGAGAACACCATCATGGGTAGAATTATTGGTATCGATTTAGGAACCACTAACTCTTGTGTTGCAGTACTAGACGGCGACACCCCTAAAGTAATTGAAAACGCAGAAGGCGATCGCACAACGCCTTCAATTATTGCGTTTACCGACGACGGCGAAACTTTAGTAGGCCAACCTGCTAAGCGCCAAGCGGTTACTAACCCAAAGAACACTGTATTCGCTATTAAGCGTTTAATCGGCCGTCGTTTTACCGATGACGAAGTTCAACGCGATATCGAAATCATGCCTTTCAACATTGTTAATGCTGACAACGGTGATGCTTGGGTAGAAGCCAAAGGCGACAAAAAAGCGCCACCACAAATCTCTGCAGAAGTTTTGAAAAAAATGAAGAAAACTGCAGAAGACTACCTAGGTGAAGCGGTAACTGAAGCAGTTATTACTGTTCCTGCTTACTTCAACGATTCACAACGTCAAGCAACTAAAGATGCTGGCCGTATTGCTGGTCTAGATGTTAAACGTATTATCAACGAGCCTACTGCTGCAGCATTTGCTTACGGCGTAAACAACGCTAAAGGCGACAACGTAGTTGCTGTTTACGACTTAGGTGGTGGTACTTTCGATATATCAATCATTGAGATTGACGAAGTTGATGGCGAGAAAACCTTCGAAGTATTAGCAACCAATGGTGATACTCACTTAGGTGGTGAAGACTTTGATAACCGCTTAATCAACTACTTAGTAGAAGAATTTAAGAAAGACCAAGGTTTCGACCTTAAGCAAGATCCACTGGCTATGCAGCGCTTAAAAGAAGCGGCAGAAAAAGCTAAGTGTGAGCTATCTTCAGCGCAACAAACTGATGTAAATCTACCTTACATCACAGCTGATGCTTCAGGTCCTAAGCACTTAAACATCAAAGTAACTCGCGCTAAGCTTGAGTCTTTGGTTGAAGAATTAGTTCAACGTTCACTAGAGCCATTACGTATTGCACTGCAAGACGCTGACCTTTCAGTTAGCGACATCAACGATGTAATTCTTGTTGGTGGTCAAACTCGTATGCCACTAGTACAAAGCGCTGTAACCGAGTTCTTTGGTAAAGAACCACGTAAAGACGTTAACCCTGATGAAGCAGTTGCTATGGGTGCTGCTATTCAAGGTGCGGTATTGTCTGGCGACAAAACTGACGTACTACTACTAGACGTTACCCCACTATCTCTAGGTATTGAGACAATGGGCGGCGTAATGACTCGCGTTGTAGAAAAGAACACCACCATCCCAACTAAGGGTTCACAGGTATTCTCAACGGCCGACGATAACCAAAGTGCGGTAACCGTTCACGTAATTCAAGGTGAGCGTAAGCGTGCTGCAGACAACAAATCTTTAGGTCAATTCAACCTAGAAGGTATTCGTCCTGCACAGCGTGGCGTACCACAAATTGAAGTAACCTTCGATTTGGATGCCGACGGTATTTTACACGTGTCTGCTAAAGACAAAGATACCGGTAAAGAGCAGAAAATTACCATTCAAGCATCATCTGGTTTGTCGGATGACGAAATCAACAAGATGGTAAACGAAGCTGAAGCAAACGCTGAAGAAGATAAGAAGTTTGAAGAATTAGTTCAGGCTCGTAACCAAGCTGATGCACTTGTACACGGTACCCGTAAGCAAATTGAAGAAGCTGGTGAAGCACTTCCTGCTGAAGATAAAGAGAAAATCGAAGCTGCAGTTAGCGAGTTAGAAACCGCTAGCAAAGGCGAAGATAAAGCAGAAATTGAAGCGAAAACTCAAGCTTTAATCGAAGCGTCTCAAAAACTAATGGAAGTAGCACAGCAACAAGCTCAAGCCAATGCCGGTGAAGCAGACGCAGAGCAAGCGGCTCCTGCCCAAGACGACGTTGTTGATGCTGAGTTTGAAGAAGTGAAAGACGACAAAAAATAATTTGTCTAAACACTTTTAGTAAGTAAATAACGGGCGTTGTGTGAACAACGCCCGTGTGTCTATCAAAAGCCATTACTTTCAACTGGTTTAGTTGCGAGAAAGTAGAACACCCATTATGTCAAAACGCGATTATTACGAAGTTCTTGGTCTAGGCAAAGATGCCGGCGAGCGAGAAATTAAAAAAGCCTACAAACGTCTGGCGATGAAGTTTCACCCTGACCGTACTAAAGGCGATAAAGCTTCTGAAGAGAAATTCAAGGAAGTTAAAGAAGCCTACGAAGTACTGAGTGATGCTCAAAAGAAAGAAGCTTACGATCACTATGGTCACGCTGGGGTTGATCCAAACCGTGGCGCTGGTGGTTTTGGTGGCGGACATGGCGACTTTGGCGATGCGTTTGGCGACATCTTTGGTGATATTTTTGGTGGTGGACGCGGTGGCGGCGGTGGCCGTCGTCAGCCTCAACGTGGCTCGGATCTTCGCTACAACTTAGAGTTGAGCTTAGAGCAAGCGGTTAAAGGCGTTAAGAAAGAAATCCGCGTACCTACTTTAGTACACTGTGAGCAGTGTAATGGTAGCGGCGCTAAAAAAGGCTCAACACCAAAAACTTGTGGTACCTGTCATGGCCAAGGCCAAGTACAGATGCGTCAAGGCTTCTTTGCTGTTCAGCAAGCCTGTCCTACCTGTAAAGGTAAAGGCTCAATTATTTCAGATCCTTGCCATAAGTGTCATGGCGAAGGTCGTTACGAACGCTCAAAAACACTATCAGTCAGCATCCCAGCTGGCGTTGATACTGGTGACCGCGTTCGTTTATCGGGTGAAGGTGAAGCGGGCGAGAGCGGTGCTCCAGCCGGTGATTTATATGTACAAGTACATGTTAAAGAGCACCCAATCTTCCAACGTGAAGAAAACAACCTTTACTGCGAAGTGCCAATTAGCTTTACCTTAGCTGCTTTAGGTGGCGAGATTGAAGTACCAACCTTAGATGGTCGAGTTAATCTAAAAGTACCTAACGAAACGCAAACTGGTCGTATGTTCAGAATGCGTGGAAAAGGGGTTAAATCGGTACGTGGTGGCCCAATTGGCGATTTAATCTGCAAAGTAATTGTAGAAACGCCGGTTAAGCTAAACGAAACGCAAAAACAGCTACTTAAAGATTTTGAAGAAAGTTGTGGTGGTTCTGCGAGCAGCAAGCACAAGCCTAAGGCTGAAGGCTTTTTCGACGGTGTTAAAAAGTTCTTTGATGACTTAACCAGTTAATTAAAAAACTTAAAGAAAAGCGGCTATTAGCCGCTTTTTTTATGCTTATCGCTCACTCATATTGTCTCATTACCAACGTTCCAAGCAGCCCTTTGACTATGTTATTCTTTGTTAAAAATCATTAGGTAGCATGATGATAAGTCTTGTTTTAGGTGGCATTAGAAGCGGTAAAAGCGCTTGGGCTGAACAGCAGTTTAAAAGCAACAGTGAGCTTAAGCCCGTATATATTGCTACTGCGAAGGCGAGTGATGAAGAAATGAGCCAACGGATTGCTCATCATCGGTCATTGCGTAAAGCTTCTTTTGAGACCCATGAATTGGATTATTCTAAAGAAGTGTTAAGCCTAGTAGTGCTCAGATACGCCGCTAAAAAGCAGCCAATATTGGTAGAATGCATGTCTACTTGGTTAGGGTGGTGGCTATGCACCAATAAATCTGTAGACCAGCAGTTACTCGATATTCAACAGCAGTCTGCCGCACTACTGGCAAGCTTGGATGAACTGGATAGTGATGTAGTTATCGTGAGTAACGAAGTGGGTTTGGGTTTGGTATCAGACAATGCCATGGGGCGTAGGTTTGCAGATGAACTTGGGCGACTAAACCAAGCCTTAGCAGCAAAAGCCGATAAAGTTGTATTTGTTAGTGCTGGCTTACCGCTAGTATTAAAGGAGTGATTGCCGATATAGGCAGTAATGAAATGGAATGCATGAATGAATAAGATCTTAAAAAACGCCATTATTGTTAGCTCAATTGCAGCTTTGCTTAGCTGCTCTGCTTCTCCTACTGGGCGCAAACGGGTGTTACTTTATGATGACTCAAAAATGAGTGCCTTAGGCGCTCAGTCTTTTGAGGAGATCAAAAAACAAGAAAAGATTTATACCGACAAAGCCACTAATGATTATGTTGCTTGTGTTTCAAACGCGGTTACTGCAGAAATCCCTGGTCACTACGGTGATGAAGACTGGGAAGTAGTAGTATTTGATTCTGACCAAGTAAACGCGTTTGCCTTGCCCGGTGCACATGTGGGCGTATATACCGGTCTAATCAAGGTGGCCGAAACCCCAGACCAGTTGGCAACGGTTATAGGCCATGAGATAGCACACGTATTAGCGGAGCATAGCAACGAGCGCTTATCACAAAATCAAATTGCTGGAATAGGCACCGCAGTAGCGGCAGTGGCGATTGGCGTAAGTGACGATGTAAAACATAAGGGAGCCGCTATGGCTGCACTTGGTTTAGGAGTGCAATACGGCGTGCTATTACCTTATGGTCGTACCCAAGAAAGCGAAGCAGATTTAATGGGCTTAGACTTAATGGCCAGTGCCGGCTTTAATCCTCGTGCAAGTGTTGCTCTTTGGCAAAATATGGCTAAAGCGGGTGGTGGTTCAGTACCTGAGTTTTTGTCAACTCACCCTTCAAATCAAACGCGTATCTCTGATTTAGAAGAGCGGATGCCACGTGCCATTCAACTAGAAAAGCAAGCCATTGCCCAGGGTAAATCACCGCAGTGTATTCGACCCGCAAGTTTTGATGCTAAAGAGACCTCTAAACAGTCCGATGTCGATAAAACTAGCTAGCCTAAGTGATGCCGAAGACATCTGCCGGGTTCAGCGACGAAGCTGGCAGCATGTCTACTCTCAGCAACTCATTTCCGATATGTTCCAAGCCCTACCATTTGAACTGCATCAGCAACTGTGGTTGCAACGTCTTAGCAGTGAAGAAAACCAAATTTGGGTATTAAACACGACTGGCATACAGGGTTTTTTAATGCTTGAAGAGCAAACGCCAGAGGTTGAATTGGCAGCACTGTATTTACAACCAGATGTCATTGGCCAAGGCTGGGGCAGAGCTCTATTGGAACAAGCTTGTCAGAGCACTGCGCAGAAGGATGTGTACTGCTGGGTGATGCAAGATAACCCGCGTGCAGAGGGCTTTTATCGCCATATGGGCTTTAAATTTACTGGTGAGCAACGCCAAGTAGAATTTGCCAGCAGTTACTTTGTTCAAAAAAAGGCGCATTTAGCCGCAGACCAACGGTTTTTCTAGTCACTTTGTGGTAATCTTTTGGCTCTTTTTAACGATCAGAATTAAGAGTTCAAATGAGCGATAAATATCAAGGCGCAGCAGCGCAAGCAAGTTACGGCTACGGCCTTCAAATTGGTGAGCAAATTGAGCGTGCAGCATTCGACGGCTTAGAAGTGAATGCAATGCTTGACGGTATTCGTGACGTAATGCAAGGCGCGCAACCACAGCTTGATGAAGCAGTTATTAGTGCGGCTTTCCAAGAAATTACTAAAGAAATTGAAGCAAAAAAAGCTGAGCAACATAAAGAAGCTATGGCTGAAGGCGAAAACTTCTTAGCTGATAACGGCAAACGCCCAGAAATCAATAAAACTGAATCTGGTCTTCAATACGAAGTATTAGTTGAAGGTGAAGGCGAATCACCAAGTGCTAGCAGCAAAGTACAAGTTCACTATGAAGGTACTTTAATTTCTGGTGAAGTATTCGACAGCTCTGTACAGCGCGGTCAACCTGCAGAATTCCCAGTAAATGGTGTAATTAAAGGTTGGACTGAAGCGCTACAACGCATGAAAGTGGGCGACAAATGGAAGCTATACATTCCTCAAGAGCTTGCTTATGGCTCTCAAGGTGCGGGTGCAGCAATTCCACCTTTTGCTGCCCTAGTATTTGAAGTTGAGTTACTAGCTATTCTTGGTTAATAGAAAACTCAATTAAAAGAAGCCGGCTTTAAGCCGGTTTTTTTATGCGCCAATATTGTGCGTGCCTGTTCTAAGTTAGTGAATTTTATGAAAAAACACGAATACTCCTTTAGGGGTAATAGTGTTTGTAAGTTAATGATTTTTGGTGTTAAAAAAATGTGATCTAGATCTTGGCACATCCTTAGCTACTCCCTAAGTGTTATCACAAATTAGTTACTTCCAAATGGGTATTAGGAGCAGGGAATGCAGAAATCAGCACCATTAAGCTTACAAAAAATCATTAAGACGACCATCGCCGCTGCAGTGGTATCAGCCAGTTTTATTGGCTTTAGTCACGCAGAAGTGGGAGAGCCAGAGAAGGAAGATCTTAAGTTTGGTTTTATTAAACTTACCGACATGGCTCCACTTGCAGTGGCGTATGAAAAAGGCTACTTCGAAGACGAAGGATTGTATGTTCAGTTAGAAGCACAAGCTAACTGGAAAGTATTATTGGACCGCGTTATTACTGGTGAGCTAGATGGCGCTCACATGTTGGCTGGCCAACCTCTAGGGGCAACCATTGGCTTTGGTACTAAGGCCGACATTATCACGGCGTTTAGCATGGACTTAAACGGTAACGCTATTACCGTATCAAACGATATTTGGGCACAGATGAAACCGCACGTGCCACATAAAGATGGCAAACCTGTTCACCCAATTAAAGCCGATGCGCTTAAGCCGGTAGTTGATAGTTACATCGACCAAGGTAAGCCATTTAACATGGGCATGGTGTTCCCGGTGTCTACGCATAACTACGAGTTACGTTACTGGTTAGCTGCTGGCGGTATTCACCCTGGTTACTACGCGCCGCACAAAGGCGATACCTCAGGCAAAATTGATGCTGATGCGCTGTTGTCTGTAACGCCACCTCCGCAAATGCCATCAACCATGGAAGCAGGCACTATCTACGGTTACTGTGTGGGTGAACCTTGGAACCAACAAGCCGTATTTAAGGGCATTGGTGTTCCAGTTGTTACCGACTATGAGATTTGGAAAAACAACCCAGAGAAAGTATTTGGTGTAAGTAAAGGTTGGGCTGATGAATACCCAAATACTCACATTCGCGTAGTGAAAGCGATGATTCGTGCAGCCAAGTGGTTGGATGAAGAGAACAACAAAAACCGTCCAGAAGCCGTTAAGATTCTTTCTAAAAGCCAATATGTTGGTGCCGATTACGACGTAATTGCCAACAGTATGACGGGTACCTTTGAATACGAAAAAGGCGATAAGCGCGAAGTGCCAGACTTTAACGTATTCTTCCGTTACAACGCGACTTACCCTTACTACAGCGATGCAATTTGGTACCTAACGCAGATGCGTCGTTGGGGACAGATTTCTGACAACAAACCAGACTCTTGGTACATGGATATCGCTAAGAAAGTATATCGCCCAGACATTTACGCAATTGCCGCTAAAGAGTTAATTGCTGATGGTGTGATTGATGCTAGCGAGTTTCCTGATTTTGCTACCGAGAGTGGCTTTAAACCGCCACAAAAACACTTCATTGATAACATTGTTTACGATGGTTCAAAACCCAATGCGTATCTTGATAAGTTTTCGATTGGCCTGAAAAAAGACGACAAGATCTAAGCCGAATCGTTATTGAGAGCGGCCGGGCTTAAGGGCCCGGCATCGAGATTTGCAAAAGGAGTTGTAGAGATGAAAGACAAGTTAATTCACTCTTTAGAAACTGTAGGATTAAGCCCTATGGTACCAGTGGTTCGCTTGGCCAGCGGTGAAAACCCAAAGCAGCAATGCACCGAAATATTTGAACGAATAGGGCTGCCGATTTTGGCCATTGCTTTGTTCTTATTGTTGTGGAGTGTATCGGCGGCAAAAGTACAAACTAGCCTAGGTACCTTGCCTGGCCCAGCTCAAGTTTGGGAGCAATATCAAGGCTTAGTGGTTGAGCATAAAGAGGAGCGCGCGAAAGAAGAGGCCTTCTATGAACGCCAAGAGGCTCGCAATGCAAAGAAACTGGCTAAAAATCCTGATGCAAAAGTAAAAATACGACCTTACACCGGTAAAGAAACCTTCTTTGACCAGATACTAACCAGTTTATATACGGTGTTTACCGGCTTTATACTTGCCAGTTTAATTGCTATCCCAATTGGGGTTGCCTGTGGCTTGAATAAAAAACTCTATGGCGCGGTTAGCCCGATTATCCAGATTCTCAAACCGGTTTCGCCGTTAGCATGGTTACCAATAGTTACCATGGTGGTGAGTGCGGTTTATGTAAGCAGTGACCCAATGTTTTCTAAGTCATTCGTGACTTCGGCCATTACAGTAACCTTATGTTCGCTATGGCCAACACTAATTAACACCGCGACTGGCGTTGCATCTATTGATAAAGACTGGTTAAACGTTGGACGAGTGATTCAGTTACATTGGTCTAAGCAAGTGACCAAAATCGCCATTCCAGCTTCTCTGCCAATGATATTCACCGGCTTACGTATTTCACTAGGTATCGGCTGGATGGTGCTTATTGCAGCAGAAATGCTCGCGCAAAACCCTGGTCTAGGTAAATTTGTGTGGGATGAATTCCAAAACGGTAGCTCTAACTCACTGGGCCGTATCATGGTGGCAGTAGTAGTGATTGGTTTAATTGGTTATGTACTTGACTGGTTAATGGTAAGCCTACAAAAAATCATTTCTCATTCAAGCCCAGAAAGTGCTCGATAGGATAAGGAAAACATTATGTCTCAGTATTTAGAAATCGATCACGTTAGCATTGATTTTCCAACTAAAAATGGTCCTTTCCGAGCGTTAAATGGGGTGGACTTAAAAATTGCAAAGGGTGAGTTTGTATCCTTAATTGGCCACTCAGGTTGTGGTAAATCTACGGTGTTAAACATTGTTGCGGGTCTATATAACGCAACAGAAGGTGGTGTGGTATTAGAAGGTAAAGAGGTTTACCAACCGGGTCCGGACCGCGCTGTAGTGTTTCAGAACCACTCGTTGCTGCCTTGGCTTACTGCTTACCAAAATGTTGAGTTAGCAGTAAAAGAAGTGTTTAAGGGGCAAAAATCTAAGGCTGAAATGAAAGACTGGATTGAGCACAACCTAGAGCTTGTTCATATGAGCCACGCCTTGCATAAACGCCCTGATGAGATTTCGGGTGGTATGAAGCAGCGTGTTGGTATTGCTCGCGCATTAGCCATGCAACCAAAAGTACTGTTAATGGATGAACCGTTTGGCGCGCTAGATGCACTAACTCGTGCTCATTTGCAGGATTCTTTAATGGAAATCCAACAAGAGTTAAACAACACGGTAATCATGATTACTCACGATGTAGATGAAGCGGTATTGTTGTCTGATAAAATTGTGATGATGACTAACGGGCCAGCGGCAACCATTGGCGAAGTGCTTGATGTTAAACTTGAGCGACCTCGTGATCGAGTTGCTCTCGCTGATGACCAAGAGTACAACCATTATCGCTCGCAAGTGCTTAAGTTTCTTTATGAGCGTCAACGTAACCCGGCACAAGCTACAGAGAAAGCTAAACCGAAATTGGTTAAATCAGGTGAAGCCGCGTAATTATTACTGTTTAAACCGCTGTTACTCAGTTTTTTCCTAACAAGAAAGGCCACTACTTAAAGATAGTGGCCTTTTTAGTGCGCATGCTTCTCAATAGAACAAATAGGTTTTTAAGCACTTGAGGTTCATATTTAGGCTAAACCTCGTTTTATATAGCTTGCTTTGTTATAGTCGAGCCACAAATTAAGACGGGTGTGGCCGGTTTCAAAGGAGAATAAACATGTCGCAAGTTAGAGTGGCAATTGTTGGTTGTAACGGAAGAATGGGTAAGAATTTACTCGAAGCAGTAAATCAAAGTTCGGCCACAACCTTAGGTGCGGCAACAGAACGCCCTGGTTCAAGCTTAATCGGTGTTGATGCTGGTGAGCTAGCTGGTTTAGGCAAATTAGATATCGCCATTGTGGATAACATTGAGCAAGCAAAGGATGATATCGATGTAATCATCGATTTTACTGCACCTGTTGTTACTTTGGCTCATGTTGAGTGGGCACGCGCCAACAACAAGAAGATGGTTATTGGCACAACCGGATTTAGTGATGAACAAAAGCAGCAGTTAAAAGATGCAGCCGAAGATATAGCTATTATGTTTGCGCCTAACATGAGTGTTGGCGTTAACCTAGTATTTAAGCTTTTGGAAGTCGCCGCTAAAGTGATGGGCGATTACACTGATATCGAGATTATTGAAGGCCACCATCGCCATAAAGTAGATGCTCCTTCAGGAACGGCCCTGGGTATGGGAGAGGCGATTGCCGATACACTGGGGCGTGATCTTAAAAAAGTAGCTGTATATGGCCGCGAAGGCATTACTGGCGAGCGTGATCGAGACACTATTGGCTTTGCTACTATTCGCGCCGGTGACTTAGTAGGTGAGCATACCGCTATGTTTGCTGATATTGGTGAACGCGTAGAGATCACGCATAAAGCCTCGAGCAGAATGACCTTTGCTAATGGCGCAGTACGTGCCGCATCTTGGTTACAAGATAAGCCTAATGGTTTATTCAACATGCGAGATGTACTCGATTTGAATGATTAAGAAATAAGCTTTATTTGTCTTCAATAGTGAACGTCGCTAAGCGGCGTTTTTTTATTCCCTAAATTTAATGGCAGTACTTTATCCTGAAAAAGATCTTGAAAACGTTATCAAGGTTTTCTTTGAAATCGTTTTCAAGAATTATGTTCTTTGAGCAGTCTCACAAAGCCTATAAAAAACACACTAATGTAATATTGTGTTACTCAAAGTAACGTTGCCGTCACAGTCCTTTTTGTCGCGAAATCCTACCTTATGTGCATCTCGTCCAACGGAAGGCGAGAGTAATTAAAACCCAAACATAAAAACAGTAATTTACTGAATATCGGTTCAGTAAAAGGAAAGGAAAGGCTGACATGGATATAAAAATTAATAAGCTAGCCAAGCTTACCATGCCCATTCTAGCGACAGCTTTGCTGGCTGCTTGTGGTAGCGACGACGACAATGGTAACGGTGGCGGCGGTGGTAACGTCATTGATGGACTGTACACTGCAGGCGAAAATGAAGTTGTAATTTATTATAAGCGAGATGAAGCTCATGAGCGTGTAGATGAGTCTGCCTATGAAGGCTGGGGCTTACACCTCTGGAATGGCGAAGGTTGTACTAGTACCGACCTAGAAGCTATGGGTATTGCCGATGGCGGTACTGATTGGGGATCACCTCATCCTGCAACTGGTATTAGTGAAACTTACGGCGCTTATTACGTATTAACCGTTGACCCTGATGCTTCTGACCCACATGAATGTATGAACTTCATTTTGCACAATGGTGACGATAAAGCCTTTGGTAGTGCAAACTCAAAAGTTGAATTAACTAAACTTGAAGATGATAAAGGTATTTTTGGTTTCCACGGTAGCAGCGAGCTATTTTACGCACCAATTGCTGAGCGCCCAGTCGCCATTGATGGCGCAAAAGCGCATTGGGTTGATGCCAACACCATTGCTTGGGAAGCTGCGGGCAATGCTACTCAGCTAGAACTTCGTTACGATCCTGAAAATGGCATTGCCATGGACCCAGAGACTAAAGAAGTTACCGGTGGTACTGCGGTTGCACTTTCTACTGGCAGCTTAACTGATGAAGCTAAAGCGCGTTTCCCACACTTATCTGGTTTGAGTGCAGCAGAAATTGAAGTTGATGATGCAACTTTAAAAGCAATTCTTAAAAGCCAAATTGTTGTAGTTGCCATGGACGCTGAAGGCGTTGCAACTGCAGCCACTCAAGTTCAAAAACCTGGTGTAATTGATAAAGTATTCGTAGAAGGTGAAGGTGGTGCACTAGCAGAAGAGCTAGGTGCTATTGTTAGCGGTGATGACGTAAGCTTTAAAGTTTGGGCTCCTACAGCGCAAAGCGTTAAATTGTACTTGTACAATGATGGCGAAGAAGGTTTAACTTCTGCCGGCTCATTTGATATGGAAGAAGCGGCAAACGGCGTTTGGTCTTCTGAGCAAACTGGTGCAGTGGGTAAATACTACCGCTACGAAGTGACTGTTTACCACCCAACCACAGAAACTGTTGAAACCCGTATGGTTACTGACCCATACTCTCTAGCGCTTTCAACTAACTCTCTTTACTCTTTAGTTGTTGACTTAGATGCCGATGAGCTTAAGCCTGCTGATTGGGATAGTTACGCACGCCCTGAAATGGCTGAAGATGTAGACCACGTTTTATACGAATCACATCTACGTGATTTCAGTGTTAGTGATACTCAAGGTACTGCAGCAAACAGTGGTAAATACCTTGCGTTAACAGAGCCAGAGCGTGAGTCGGTTACTCATCTGCAAGAGTTAAAAGATGCTGGTTTAACCACATTACACATTCTTCCTGCTTTTGATATAGCAACAGTAGATGAAGAAGGTGCTATTGATATTGACGCACCGCTATCTGACCTATGTGACAAAATTCAGAAAACTGATGATTACTGTGCAGATGCTTCAGGTACTATTGAAGCTAAATTAGAAAGCTTCGACCCGACTACAGGTGATGCTCAATCACTTATGAATGATCTGCGCGGTTTAGATAGCTTTAACTGGGGTTACGACCCATTCCATTACACTGTGCCAGAAGGCAGCTATGCCACTGACGCTGAAGGTACTACGCGTATCTTAGAATTCCGTGAAATGGTTAAAGCTACACATGACATGGGTCTTAAGATTGTTATGGATGTTGTATACAACCATACCAATGCTTCAGGTGTGAATGATAAGTCGGTTCTAGACAAGATTGTCCCTGGATATTACCACCGTCGTGATGCAAATACCGGTGGCGTAGAAACCTCAACTTGTTGTGATAATACCGCAACAGAAAACCTTATGATGGGTAAACTAATGACTGATTCATTGGTTACTTGGGCGAAGGAATACAAAGTTGATGGTTTCCGTTTTGACTTAATGGGTCACCAACCAAAAGATCTAATGGTAGAGTCATTGGCCGCTGTTCGTGAAATTGATGAAGATACCTTGTTCTACGGTGAAGGTTGGGACTTTGGTGAAGTAGCCAACAACGCGCGTTTTGAGCAAGCCACTCAGTGGAACATGGCTGGTACAGAAATTGGTACCTTCTCAGACCGTTTACGTGATGCTGTTCGCGGTGGTAGCCCATTTGATAGTGGTAATGGTATTCGCGAAACCCAAGGTTTTGGTAACGCAGATACCCTAAATGAGCTAAATACTGATGCAGAAGCTTACCGAGTAGATGCTCTTCATAACCAAGACTTAATTCGTGTTGGTATGGCTGGTAACTTGCAAAAATTCATTTTGCTTGATTCAAAAGGTAATACCAAACGTGGTCAGGACGTTAACTACAATGGTGCTCCAGCTGGTTACACCTTAAACCCATCAGAGAATATCTCTTATGTGTCTAAGCACGATAACCAAACTTTATGGGACAACAATGCCTATAAAGCTACAACTGGTACAAGTGCTGCAGACCGTTCACGCATGCAAGTAGTGAGTTTGTCTACCGTTATGCTAGGTCAAGGTATTCCATTCATTCACATGGGTTCAGAACTGCTTCGTTCTAAATCTATGCAACGTGATAGCTACGACTCTGGCGATTGGTTCAACCGTGTAAGATTTGACGGCTCAGACAATAACTGGAACGTTGGTCTACCACGTGAAGATAAAGATGGCGGTAACTGGGATTTAATCAAGACCATTATTGCTGACGAAACGGCTGAACCTACCCAAGCTGATATTAAACTTGCTAAAGAGCAGTTCTTAGAGTTGTTAACCATCCGCTCTAGCAGTGACTTGTTCCGCTTAACTACCGCTGAAGAAGTACAAGCACGTGTTGACTTCCGCAACGTTGGTGAAGATCAAGTACAGGGCTTAATTGTAATGTCTATCGACAACGGCACGGGTGCCGGAGAAGATTTAGACGAAAACAATGACGCTATTGTGGTTGTACTAAATGCCACTGATGAAGAGCAAGAGTTCCCGATTGCTGGAACAGCTGGCTTTGAGTTGCATGAAGTACAACAAAACTCCGCTGACTCTGTTGTAATGGGCGCAAGCTTTGCTGATGCAACCTTTACTGTTCCTGCTCGTACTACAGCAGTATTTGTGCAGCCAAGAGATGGTGATCGAGGCACGGGTCTTCCAGTTGATACTTCTAACAAAGACTTAAGTGCAATCCCACCATTTGGTGACAATGTTGTTTACTTGCGCGGCTATACCGGCCATTGGGATCTTGACAATGCGCTTAGCTTTGATGCTAACGGTAACTACAAAATCAGTGTGAACTACGACGGCGGAGAGACTCCATTTGCTGAACATGGTTTGGTATTCACCAATGGCGACACTTGGGACAACAAGTACTCTGTTTGTAGCGGTGATGACGAACTTACCGTTGATCAAGCACTAACTATTTGTACTGGCGATGCTAACGGCAATATTGCTGCTAACTTCACTGAGGCTGGTATTTACCATATTAACTTCAATGCGAGTGATGTTAACAACCCTATCGTAACCGTGACTTATGAAGAGCCTGCTGCAGCTTGTACTGATTTACCTGTACAGGAAGGTGGTACAATTTCTGAGCCGCACTATGTACGTGGTGACTTAACTGGCTGGGAAGCTGACTCTGCTTACCAAATGCTATACAAAGGCATGGACGGTGACAAAGAAGTGTACCAAGCTGTTGTTGCTCACAGCGGTTCAGCTCAGTTCAAGATTGCTTCTGGTGACGGAAGTTGGACTAGCCAATACTTTGTAGCCGATGGCGAAGGTATTCCAGCTGCATTGCAAGCGGAGCTTAACTACGCTCTTACTAAAGGTGATGGTGGTCAAAGCAACAACACTGTGACATTAGAAGATGGAACTTGGTCATTTAAGATGATGATTGATACTTCTGTTGAGTCTGGTGTTGCTGGTGACTTCATTATTCAGGAATGTAGTGGTGAATAAGCCATAAACGAGTAAGTTATATGTGATAAAAACCAGCTCTTCGGAGCTGGTTTTTTTATGATAATTTGCCGATTAGATTCTTCATCTTGCGGCTATGCCAAGAAACTCTATCCTGCTAGGTAAATATGCTTTTTTAAGGTGTATATCCATTTTTTTTTGTTAGTGCTTTGTTTTTATAAGTTTGTATAAAAATTGATAGACCTTTCTCAATATCTCTTCTATAATCCGCGGAATTTGCCAAAATTTTATCGTATTGGGCTAAAGTTTACCCTTTAGTTCAACTTTGTCGTGTCGACAGTTCTTTGTTAGGAGGTTGCCTTGAGCAAATCAGCGCTGCTGGTATTAGAAGACGGTACCGTGTTCCGTGGAACCGCAATCGGAGCCAATGGTTCTGCCGTTGGAGAAGTTGTTTTTAATACTTCGATGACCGGATACCAAGAAATTTTAACTGACCCCTCATATGCTCGCCAAATTGTCACCCTCACTTACCCCCATATCGGAAACTACGGAACTACCCCAGAAGATGAAGAATCGAACGCTATCCACGCTTGTGGTCTAGTTATTCGTGATTTGCCTTTAGTGGCGAGTAACTTTCGAAGCCAACAAAGCTTAAGTGAATATTTGGAAGCAAGAAACGTAGTTGGTATTGCGGACATAGACACCCGTAAGCTAACGCGTATTCTTCGTGAAAAAGGTGCGCAAGCGGGTTGTATTGTAGCGGGTGAAGATTTAGATGAAGCACAAGCTTTAGCTGAAGCAAAAGCCTTCCCCGGCCTAAAAGGGATGGATCTCGCCAAAGAAGTTACCACGGCTGATACTTACACTTGGGCACAGGGGTCTTGGGATCTTAAAGCTGGGCTTCCCGCCGATAGTGAAGATAGTAAATTTCACGTAGTTGCTTATGATTTTGGTGTTAAACGCAATATTTTGCGTATGTTAGTGGACCGTGGTTGTAAACTAACTGTAGTTCCGGCTAAAACATCAGCTGAAGAGGTACTTGCCTTAAACCCTGATGGCATCTTCTTATCTAATGGCCCTGGTGACCCAGAGCCATGTGATTATGCAATCGCAGCTACCAAAACCTTCCTTGAAACAGATATCCCAGTATTTGGTATTTGTTTAGGTCACCAAATTCTCGCTTTAGCCAGTGGTGCTAAAACAGTGAAAATGAAATTTGGCCATCACGGCGGTAACCATCCGGTTAAAGATATCAAACATGACCGCGTAATGATTACTGCGCAAAACCATGGTTTTGCAGTAGATGAAAAAACCTTGCCAGAAAATCTAACAATGACTCACTTCTCATTGTTCGATCAAAGCTTGCAAGGCATTCATCGCACAGATAAGCCAGCGTTTAGCTTCCAAGGTCACCCAGAAGCCAGCCCTGGTCCGCATGATGCAGCGCCATTGTTTGACCACTTCATTGAATTAATTGAGCAGCGCCTTAACGGCCAAGCGTAGGTAGAGAGCAGCAGAACTTATGCCAAAACGTAGTGATATAAAAAGTATTCTAATATTGGGCGCAGGCCCAATTGTTATCGGCCAGGCTTGTGAATTTGACTATTCTGGCGCTCAGGCTTGTAAAGCCTTGCGTGAAGAAGGTTACCGAGTCATCTTGGTTAACTCTAACCCCGCTACTATTATGACTGACCCAGAGATGGCTGATGCAACTTACATCGAGCCAATTCACTGGGAAGTGGTAGAGCGAATTATTGAAAAAGAACGCCCAGACGCAGTATTGCCGACCATGGGTGGCCAAACCGCCTTGAACTGTGCGCTAGAGCTTGAAAGCAAAGGCGTGCTAGAGAAATACAATGTTGAAATGATTGGTGCGACTGCTGACGCGATTGATAAAGCAGAAGATCGTAATCGTTTCGACCAAGCGATGAAAAGCATTGGCTTAGCGTGTCCAAATGCGGGTATTGCTCACTCAATGGAAGAAGCCTACGGCGTATTAGAAGAAGTTGGTTTCCCATGTATTATCCGACCTTCTTTCACTATGGGCGGCACCGGTGGCGGTATTGCATATAACAAAGAAGAGTTTGATGAGATTTGTGCCCGTGGCCTAGATCTTTCGCCAACTAGTGAGCTGTTGATTGATGAAAGCTTAATCGGTTGGAAAGAGTACGAGATGGAAGTGGTTCGTGATAAAAACGATAACTGTATTATCGTTTGTGCCATTGAAAACTTCGACCCAATGGGTGTGCACACTGGTGACTCAATTACCGTAGCACCAGCACAAACGTTGTCAGATAAAGAATATCAATTGATGCGTAATGCGTCGCTTGCAGTTCTGCGTGAGATTGGTGTTGAAACTGGTGGTTCTAACGTACAGTTTGGTATTTGTCCAAATACTGGCCGTATGGTTATTATCGAGATGAACCCTCGAGTATCTCGTTCATCTGCGCTAGCGTCTAAAGCGACTGGTTTCCCAATTGCTAAAATTGCAGCTAAATTGGCAGTAGGTTTTACGCTTGATGAATTGCAAAACGACATTACTGGCGGCCAAACACCTGCTTCGTTTGAGCCTTCAATCGACTATGTTGTAACAAAAATTCCTCGCTTTAACTTCGAGAAATTTGCTGGTGCTAACGATCGCCTAACCACTCAAATGAAGTCGGTGGGTGAAGTTATGGCGATTGGTCGTAACCAACAAGAATCGCTACAAAAAGCCTTGCGTGGCTTAGAAGTTGGCGTTGATGGTTTTGACCCAATTGTTGATTTAAATGCATCTGATGCAATGGAAACTATTCGCCACGAATTACAAAATGTTGGTGCAGACCGTATTTGGTATATCGCTGATGCTTTCCGTGCTGGCATGTCTGTTGAAGATGTATTCTCTCTTACTAACATCGACCGTTGGTTCTTGGTTCAAATCGAAGACATTGTATTGCTAGAAAACCAAGTAGCTAAAGAAGGCGTAGCCAGTTTAGATGAAGCAACACTGCGTAAGCTAAAGCGTAAAGGTTTTGCCGATGCTCGTTTAGCTAAATTAACTGGTGTATCGGATAAAGAGATCCGTAAGTTACGCCATCGTTTAGAAGTGTTGCCAGTATACAAACGAGTGGACACCTGTGCTGCTGAATTTGCTACCGACACTGCTTACATGTATTCAACTTACGATGAAGAGTGTGAAGCTCAACCATCTGATAAGAAGAAAATCATGGTGTTGGGCGGCGGACCTAACCGTATTGGTCAAGGTATCGAGTTTGACTACTGTTGTGTACATGCCGCGCTAGCGATGCGTGAAGACGGTTACGAAACCATTATGGTTAACTGTAACCCAGAGACCGTTTCAACAGACTACGACACCTCAGACCGTTTGTACTTTGAACCGGTAACGCTTGAAGATGTACTAGAGATTGTACGTGTAGAGCAGCCAACCGGTGTTATTGTTCAATATGGTGGCCAAACGCCACTAAAATTGGCGCGTGAATTGGAAGCGGCTGGCGTGCCTATTATTGGTACGTCTCCAGATGCGATTGACCGCGCTGAAGACCGCGAACGTTTCCAAGTTGCAGTTGATCGCTTGAAGCTTAAGCAACCAGAAAACGATACGGTTTCAACTACTGAAGAAGCTGTTATCTCAGCAGAGCGTATCGGTTATCCATTAGTTGTTCGTCCATCTTATGTACTAGGTGGCCGAGCAATGGAAATTGTTTACGATGAGCAAGATTTACGTCGCTACTTTAAAGAGGCTGTAAGTGTGTCTAACGACTCACCAGTTCTTTTAGATAGCTTCCTAAATGATGCGGTTGAAATTGACATCGATGCTATCTGTGATGGCAAAGATGTGGTTATCGGCGGCATTATGGAGCACATCGAACAAGCGGGCGTTCACTCTGGTGATTCGGCCTGTTCATTACCTGCTTATACGCTAAGCCCACAAATTCAAGACCGTATGCGTGAGCAAGTTCGTGCGCTAGCATTAGAATTAGGTGTAATTGGTTTAATGAACACCCAGTTTGCGGTTAAAGATGACGAGATTTACTTAATTGAAGTAAATCCACGTGCAGCACGTACTGTGCCGTTTGTATCTAAGGCAACGGGTGTACCAATTGCCAAAGTAGCGGCACGTGTAATGGCCGGCATTTCTTTAGCCGAGCAGGGAATAACTAAAGAGATTATCCCGCCGTTCTACTCAGTTAAAGAAGTGGTATTACCGTTTAACAAATTCCATGGTGTAGATCCAATCTTGGGCCCAGAAATGCGCTCTACTGGCGAAGTGATGGGAGTAGGTGCTACGTTTGCTGAAGCCTACGCGAAAGCTGAATTAGGTATTGGTAACGATGGCCCTAAAGGTGGTCGAGTATTGCTTTCGGTTCGTAACTCAGACAAGAAACGAGTTGCAGAGCTGGCTGCTAAACTGCTTGAGCTTGGCTACGAATTAGACGCTACTCACGGTACCGCAGTTGCTTTAGGTGAAGCTGGCATTAACCCTCGCTTGGTGAACAAGGTTCATGAAGGTCGCCCGCATATTCTTGACCGTTTGAAAAACGGTGAATATAGCTACGTGATTAACACTACTGAAGGTCGTCAATCTATTGAAGATTCACGTCAATTGCGTAGAGCTGCGTTAGCGCAAAAAGTTAATTACACGACTACGCTTAACGGTGCCTTTGCGACTTGCCAGGCTCATAATGCTGATGATCGCGGCACTGTGACTTCTGTTCAAGATTTGCATAAACGTATCAGCTAATTAGCAATTATCGTTATAAGCAAAGCGGCGAAGATCTTCACCGCAGCGTAAAATAGCGTTACACTGCAATTATTAGTACAAGTAAATTTGGCTGTCATCGACAGCCAAATTTTTTTCTGTTTTTCTAGTTTTGTTGAGTTATTAAGTATGAAACCAGTTCCTATGACGGTGCGTGGCGAAACGCAATTACGTGAAGAGTTAGAGCATTTAAAAACAGTGGTTCGTCCAAAAATTATTGACGATATCGCGGTAGCTCGTGAGCATGGCGATCTTAAAGAAAACGCTGAATACCACGCTGCACGAGAACAGCAAGGTTTTTGTGAAGGGCGTATTCAAGATATTGAAGGTAAGTTAAGTAACGTTCAAGTTATTGATGTGACCAAAATGACCAACAACGGTAAGGTGATTTTCGGTTGTACAGTTACCTTGTTAAACCTTGATACAGATAAAGAGGTTACCTACGGCATTGTGGGTGATGATGAAGCTGATATTAAGCAGAATCGTATTTCTGTTAATTCGCCTATTGCCCGTGGACTTATTGGTAAAAATGTAGAAGACGAAGTCACCGTGGTTACACCAGGTGGTGAAGTTGAGTACGAAATTGTAGCGGTTGAATATATTTAGATTCAGAACTTGTTAAAAAAACGCAGCGTTATGCTGCGTTTTTTATTGGAGAAGCACCTTGTTAGCAATAGATTACGCGAAGTATGACGCCTTCATTTTTGATATGGATGGCACCTTGGTTGACTCAATGCCAGCGCACCTAGCAGCTTGGGAAGACGCTTTAAATAAGCAAGGTTTACCTATTCATATTCATTTTGTAGCTGAGCGCGGTGGTATGCCAACACTCAAAATTGCAGAGCAATATCAGCAACATTACCAAGTAAATATTGATGGCCCTAAGCTATTAAACGACAAACGCGCGGGGTTTGACGCTTTGTGGCATAAGGTCGAGAGGATACCTGCAAGCTGTGAAGTACTGGCTGAATTCGCAAGCAGCAAAAAGCTGGGCTTAGGCACTGGCGCTGAGCGCGTTAACATGGACCGAATTACCAATAACCTAAAGCTTACTGACTATTTTCAGGCTATGGTGTGTGCTGAAGACGTGGCGGCGCACAAACCAGAACCGGACACCTTTTTGCAAGTAGCGCAACTTTTAAAGGTTGAGCCAAAGCGCTGTTTAGTGTTTGAAGACACTCCTTTTGGTATTCAAGCGGCGCACAATGCGGGAATGGATTGTGTAGTTGTGAAAAATTTCCAACTGGCTGAGTTTTTACCTTTGGCTTAACCTTGGTTTAAACGTCTGCTAAAAAGTTATTTAGTTTAGTTATTCTGTTGGCTTATTTTAGATATGCAGATGATTAATTGTGTGCGAAGTTGATGTTTGTTATAGTATAAAAGTTCACCATGGATTGGTTGTTTATTAACTGATTTAGAGGTGGCTTAATGTCTATGCAAGTAAACTCCAATTCGATGTATGCTTATTCTCCCGCTGCTACATCGACCTCAACCGCTATATCTAGTACCTCAAATAAGCCAAGTTATGGCGATATTGTCGATAAAATCTCCGATGAATATGATCAATTGTCTCCAGAAGAGCAACGTAATGCGCGGCTATATGTTGGTGGAGAAGTTGAGAGCTATCAGCAAAAGCAACAAGCCGAAATAGATGCTAAGCGTAACACTGTTGTTGGTGTTTCAGCGGTTAATCATCAGCAAAATTTATTAGATATTTACTATACCAGCTCTACGGGTAACGAAACCAAAAGTAGTGAAAGCAATCCGGTAAGCTATAAAGCGTTAGAGAGCATTAACAGTAATTTAGAGCAGCAAAAGCAAGTAAATCAGCAATTAGCTATTGCTGAGTTTTATGCCAAGTATGGTGGTAGTTCAGGTTCAGACCCTCAGCCGGAGCCCTATCAGCCAGTTTCTATTGCAATTTAGATATAAAAAAAGCGGCTAAAGCCGCTTTTTTTATTTGCGTGGTAATTCAATCTTTTTATCTTCACTAGGGCGATAGATAATCAATATATGGCCAATCACCTGAACCTTCACCGCTGAAACTTTATCTACAATGGTATCGGCAATAAGCTGCTTCATTTCACGATCGTCGGTAGCAATTTTTACCTTAATCAATTCATGATGAGCAATGGCGACTTCAATCTCAGCCAAAATTCCTTCGGTCAATCCATTTGAGCCAAGCATTACCACTGGCTTTAGGTTATGAGCCAAGGATTTCAGGTGCTGTTTTTGTTTGTTGGTTAGTTGCATGAAACTTTCTGCTTACTCGGGGTTGAAAAAAGCACATTCTAGCGCCATCTAATCACTAATACTATTTTATAATCATGATACCGTGCGGTTTTGTAACTATAGTGGAAACTATTTGTGACCAATAAAAAACATACTGCCAGCTCTAAACGCTGGTTAACTGAACATTTTGATGACCACTATGTGCAAAAAGCCCAAAAGCTTGGCTTGCGTTCAAGAGCGGTATTTAAAATTGAAGAGATTCAAAATAAAGATAAGTTGCTAAAACCGGGCATGACCGTAGTTGACCTTGGTGCTGCACCTGGTGGTTGGTCTCAATACTGCGTGGAGCAAGTCGGTTTAGATGGCCATGTGATTGCGTGTGACATTTTACCTATGGATCCAATTGCTGGCGTGGACTTTCTGTGTGGCGATTTTCGCGAAGAAGAAGTGCTAAACGCTTTGCTCGAACGAGTGGGTGAGAAGAAAGTTGATGTTGTGTTGTCAGACATGGCGCCCAATATGAGTGGCAACAATAATGTTGACCAATCACGTGCAATGTATTTAGTTGAACTAGCATTAGATATGTGTCGTGAAGTGCTTGCGCCAAAAGGCAGCTTCGCAGTAAAGGTATTCCAAGGAGAAGGCTTTGATCAATATCTCCAGCAAGTACGTTCTATGTTTACCAGTGTGAAAACTCGTAAGCCAGATTCCTCAAGGGCTCGCTCTCGAGAAGTCTATATAGTGGCTAGTGGCTTTAAACTATAGTACGCTAGATAATAATTCTTATTTAAAAATAACCGGTGAGGTTTTCGTCTTGAGTGACATGGCAAAAAATCTGATTCTGTGGCTGGTAATAGCTGTGGTTTTGATGTCTGTATTCCAAAGCTTTAGCCCTGATTCAAGCAGTGGTCGGCAAATGGACTATTCCACCTTTGTGAAGGAAGTGAATCAAGAACAGATCCGCGAAGTGCGTATTAGTGGGCAAGATGTTAAAGGCATCAAGCGTACTGGTGAGCAATTTAGCACTATCATTCCCTTGCACGATAAAGACCTACTTAATGATCTTATCAACCACAATGTAAAGGTATTGGGTGAGCAACCCGAAGAGCAGGGGCTATTAACTTCTATCTTCATTTCTTGGTTCCCGATGCTATTGCTAATCGGTGTATGGATATTCTTCATGCGTCAAATGCAAGGCGGTGGTGGTAAAGGCGCTATGTCTTTTGGTAAGAGTAAAGCGCGCTTAATGAGCGAAGACCAAATTAAAACCACTTTTGCTGATGTTGCAGGTTGTGATGAAGCCAAAGAAGAAGTAGGTGAGTTAGTCGATTACTTGCGAGATCCAACTAAGTTCCAAAAGCTTGGTGGTAAAATTCCGACTGGCGTATTAATGGTTGGTCCTCCAGGTACCGGTAAAACCTTACTTGCTAAAGCTATCGCTGGTGAAGCAAAAGTACCTTTCTTTACCATTTCTGGTTCAGACTTCGTAGAAATGTTCGTAGGTGTTGGTGCTTCACGTGTTCGTGACATGTTTGAGCAAGCTAAAAAGTCTGCTCCGTGTATCATTTTCATCGATGAAATTGATGCAGTAGGTCGCCAACGTGGTGCCGGTTTAGGTGGTGGGCACGATGAGCGTGAACAAACACTAAACCAAATGCTAGTTGAAATGGATGGGTTCGAAGGTAATGAAGGCATTATTGTTATTGCTGCAACTAACCGCCCAGACGTATTAGACCCAGCGTTATTGCGCCCTGGTCGTTTCGACCGCCAAGTAACGGTAGGCTTGCCAGATATCCGTGGTCGTGAGCAGATTCTAAAAGTGCACATGCGTAAAGTACCTTTGGGAGATGGTGTAGATGCCGCGGTAATTGCACGTGGTACTCCCGGCTTCTCTGGTGCAGATTTAGCAAACCTCGTTAACGAAGCCGCGTTGTTTGCCGCTCGCGGCAGTAAGCGCACTGTTTCGATGGAAGAATTTGAAAAAGCTAAAGATAAGATCATGATGGGCGCAGAGCGTAAATCGATGGTTATGACTGAAGCCGAAAAAGAGATGACTGCTTACCACGAAGCAGGCCATGCAATTGTTGGTCGCTTAGTACCAGAGCATGATCCTGTATATAAAGTGAGTATTATTCCGCGTGGTCGCGCTTTAGGTGTAACAATGTACTTGCCTGAGCAAGACAGAGTGAGCCATAGCAAACAGCATTTAGAAAGCATGATCTCTAGCTTGTACGGTGGGCGCTTAGCTGAGCGTATTATCTACGGTGATGAGAAAGTATCTACCGGTGCTAGCAATGATATTGAGCGAGCAACTGAAATTGCCCGTAAGATGGTTACTCAATGGGGTCTTTCAGAGTCTATGGGGCCGCTGCTTTATGCTGATGAAGAAGGTGAAGTATTCTTAGGACGCAGTGCTGCTAAAACTAAGCATATGTCTGATGATACCGCCAAGGCCATCGACTTAGAGATTCGCTCCGTCATTGATCGTAACTATCAGCGCGCTGAATCGTTGTTGACCGAAAACATGGATATTCTTCATACCATGAAAGATGCGTTAATGAAGTACGAAACCATTGATGCTCGACAGATAGACGATTTGATGGAGCGTAAAACTCCTCGTCCACCGGCTGATTGGGATGACTCAGACAAGCCAACACCACCCGAATCTAATGACAAAGGTGATGAAGCTAAAGCTGACGAAGCAAAAACTGATGCACCTGAGCCACCTAAAACCATAGGTGAAGATCCTGCTCAGTAAGGCTTAAATTAAGTTGTTAGCCCTGTAAGTCGCTTACAGGGCTTTTTTGTAAGTAAAGAAAAATGACTATTACACTCAATATTGGTCCTCATCAATTCAAACGCCCGGTGATTATGGGCATTCTCAATGTTACGCCTGATTCATTTTCCGATGGCGGCTCTTATGTTTCTCATGAGCAAGCACTAGCACGTGTAGAGCAAATGCTTAAAGAAGGTGCTGATATAATTGATGTGGGCGGAGAGTCTACGCGACCAGGCGCTGCGGATGTTTCATTAACCGAGGAACTACAACGAACCGTTGGTGTGATTAAGGCTATTAAACAGCGTTTTGATTGCTTGGTTTCGATAGATACCAATAAAGCTCAAGTGATGCAGCAAGCTGTTGAAGCGGGCGCTGATATTATTAACGATGTTTGCGCCTTAACTAATCCAGGGGCGCTAGAGGTTGCGGCTGATTCAGGGGTGCCAGTGTGCATTATGCATATGCAAGGTAAACCTAGAAGTATGCAAGCTAACCCTCAATACGATAATGTCGTGAGCGAAGTAATTACTTACTTAAAGCAACGAGTTGAGAGCTGTGTAGCTGCAGGCATTGTTGAATCGAATATAATAGTTGACCCAGGTTTCGGTTTTGGTAAAACTCTTGACCACAATTTTCAGCTGCTTGCCCAATTAAATGAGTTTAAGCAGCTCGGCCTACCGATTTTGGCGGGCGTCTCCCGCAAGAGCATGTTTGGTAAGCTGCTGGGTAAATCTCCAGATAGCTTAATGGCAGCTAGTGTAGCTGGTGCTGTATTAGCTGCTCAACAGGGAGCACACATATTTCGTGTACATGACGTTCAAGAAACGGCTGATGCACTAAACGTTTATTCAAAAGTACAGATGAGTAAGTAATGACAAGACGATATTTTGGCACGGATGGCGTTCGCGGTAAGGTGGGTGAGTACCCAATTACCCCTGAATTCGCTTTAAAACTAGGATGGGCAGCCGGTAAGGTCTTGTCGAGCACGGGAACACGTAAGGTACTAATCGGTAAAGATACACGAATCTCTGGCTATATGCTGGAATCAGCCCTAGAAGCAGGCCTTTCCGCCGCGGGTGTTCAAGCAAGCTTTGTAGGCCCTATGCCTACACCAGCAGTTGCCTACCTAACTCGTACTTTTAGGGCTGAAGCGGGCATTGTGATTAGTGCTTCTCATAACCCTTACTACGACAATGGTATTAAGTTTTTCTCTGCTAATGGCACTAAGTTACCAGATGAAGTGGAGTTAGCGATTGAAGCTGAGTTGGATAATCCAATGACCTGTGTAGATTCAGCTGCGTTAGGTAAAGCTCGCCGTATTGAAGATGCAGCGGGTCGTTACATTGAGTTTTGTAAAAGTACTTTTCCTAATAAATACAACTTATCAGGCCTTAAGATTGTAGTGGATTGCGCACACGGTGCCACTTATCACATTGCACCAAAAGTATTTAGCGAGTTGGGTGCAGAAGTAGTTGCTATTGGTAACCAGCCTGACGGTCTGAATATCAATGAGAAATGTGGTGCTACCGATACCGGCTTATTAGCTGAAAAAGTTTTAGAACACAAAGCAGATCTTGGTATCGCGCTCGATGGCGATGGTGATCGTGTCATGATGATCGATCAACATGGTGTACAAGTTGATGGTGACGAGATTCTCTATATTTTGGCCAAAGACGCTAAGTTAAGTAATCACTTAAGTGGCGGTGTTGTTGGCACACTAATGAGCAATTTGGCGCTAGAGCAAGCCTTTGCCGAAATGGATATTCCGTTTAGCCGAGCTAAAGTTGGTGACCGCTACGTTATGGAGCAATTATCTGAGCGCGGCTGGACTTACGGCGGCGAAAACTCTGGTCATATTATTTGCTTGGGTCATACCACAACAGGTGATGGTATCGTTGCTGCACTGCAGGTTCTAGCTGCTATGTTGGCACAAAAACAGAGTTTGCGAGGTTTACTAAGTGATTTAACGCTTTATCCTCAATTACTGGTCAATGTGCGCTTTAAAGGTGATAGCGATCCATTAAGCAGTGACTTAGTGAAAAAAGCTCAAGCTAAAGCCGAGAATCAACTAGGTGACTCAGGCCGAGTATTGCTTCGCAAATCTGGTACAGAGCCATTACTGCGCGTAATGGTCGAAGGGGCGGATTCTGCTCTAGTAGAACAATGCGCTAACGATATCGCTGATGCTGTAAGAGCTGCTTGCAACTAAAGCGAACAATAATTAAACGGTTGAACACAGAGTAGAAGTTTTTTGAGCTTGGCGCTTGTATTAGTAGCAGAGGTTCGCTAATATTCGCCCGCTTTGGTGACTTGTGTTTCACTAAATGACGGTCGGAATGAAGACCGACCCACACTTAGGTGAAAGAGAATGTACGAAATTTTATTAGTAGTTTATTTAGTTGTTGCACTGGCTTTGATTGGTCTAGTGTTAATTCAGCAAGGCAAGGGTGCTGATATGGGCGCATCTTTTGGCTCTGGCGCATCTAACACAGTATTTGGTTCTTCTGGTTCAAGTAACTTCTTAACTAGAGCAACCGCTATTTGTGCAACGTTGTTTATTGTAATCAGCTTGGTGTTAGGCAACCTTTCAGCCAAACAAACCCAACAAGTTGATGAATGGAGCGATTTGTCTCAGCCTGCTGCTGAACAAGTGCTTCAAGATGCTGATGTTCCAGCATCACCAGCAAACCCTGGTAGCGACGTACCTAACTAATTTTAGCCGAGGTGGTGGAATTGGTAGACACGCTATCTTGAGGGGGTAGTGTCCTATGGACGTGCGGGTTCAAGTCCCGCTCTCGGCACCAATAGTTATTTTTGCATCCTGTCAGAGTGATTGATATAATCCTCGGCAATCGGACGCGGGATGGAGCAGTCTGGTAGCTCGTCGGGCTCATAACCCGAAGGTCGTCGGTTCAAATCCGGCTCCCGCAACCAACTATCAAATACTTAGGTAGTGATAGTGTTAAAGGCTCAGAAATTTTAAAGCCCCGCTTCATCGGGGCTTTTTGTTATTTTCTCGCCGCACCTTAGGTGCTAGAACTGGGCTTTACGCCCTTTTTTTGTTTCTGGAGGGGAACCTTGGCAACTGTAGAACAACGATTAACTGACATGCTTACTCCAGCGGTTGAAGCGCTGGGTTTTGAGCTTTTAGGTATCGAATATGTTAGTGCTGGCAAGCACTCGATCGTGCGTTTGTTTATTGACCACGAAAACGGCATTAATGTCGACAATTGCGCCGACGTAAGTCGACAAGCTAGCGCTATTTTGGATGTTGAAGATCCAATTAGCACTGAATACAACCTTGAGGTGTCATCTCCTGGTTTAGAACGCCCTCTTTTTAAAGCGGAACACTATCAACGTTTTATTGGTGAGATTGCTTTTCTACAGGTACGTATGCCTGTAAACAATCGCCGTAAATGGCAGGGTGAAATTATTGCTGTTGAAGACGACACAGTCGTTTTAGCAGTAGACAAAGAACAACATCGGATCGCGCTAGGTAATGTACAAAAAGCGCATCTGGTTCCCCAGTTTGACTAAAGAGGGTCAGGAATGAACAAAGAAGTCTTGTTGGTTGTTGATGCGGTATCGAACGAAAAAGCTCTACCGCGTGAAAAAATCTTTGAAGCTATGGAAATTGCTTTAGCAACGGCAACCAAGAAAAAGTATGAAGGCGATATTGAAGTTCGCGTTGATATCGATCGCAAAGACGGTAGTTTTGATACCTTCCGTCGCTGGATGGTTGTTGAAAATCAAGAAGCGATTGAAAATCCATACCGTGAAATTACTTTAGAAGCAGCCCAATACGAAGAGCCAGAAATTGAACTTGGTGATTATGTTGAAGAGCAAATTGAATCTGTAGTGTTTGACCGCATTACTACGCAAACTGCTAAGCAAGTTATCGTACAGAAAGTACGTGAAGCAGAGCGCGCTCAAGTTGTTGAACAATATTTTGACCAAGTGAATGAATTGGTAACAGGTGTTGTTAAAAAGGTAAGCCGTGAAAATATCATCGTTGACCTAGGTAACAATGCTGAAGCAGTTATTCATCGCGAAGAATCACTTCCTCGTGAAGCTTTCCGCCCGGGTGACCGTGTTCGTGGTTTGCTGTACGAAGTGAAACCAGAAGCTCGTGGCGCTCAATTGTTTATGAGCCGTACTCGCCCAGAAATGCTGATCGAGTTGTTCCGTATCGAAGTGCCAGAAATTGCTGAAGAGATGATTGATCTTAAAGCTGCTGCTCGCGATCCAGGTTCACGTGCGAAAATTGCTGTGAAAAGTAATGACCGCCGCATCGATCCGGTTGGTGCTTGTGTTGGTATGCGCGGTGCGCGTGTTCAGGCCGTTTCAGGTGAACTTGATAACGAGCGTGTAGATATTGTGTTGTGGGACGATAACCCAGCTCAATTCGCTATTAACGCCATGGCTCCAGCTGAAGTTGCTTCAATCATCGTAGACGAAGATAGCCACTCAATGGATATCGCTGTTGAAGCTGATAACCTTGCCCAAGCTATTGGTCGTAACGGTCAAAACGTACGTCTAGCGTCTCAACTTACTGGTTGGGAACTAAATGTAATGACTGTTGAAGACGCAAACAATAAACACCAAGCTGAAGCTCAAAAGGCTATCGATACGTTTGTTCAATACCTAGATATTGATGAAGAGTTCTCTACCGTTCTTGCTGAAGAAGGTTTCACTTCTTTAGAAGAGATTGCTTACGTACCAGTAAGCGAACTACTCAGCATTGACGGCCTAGATGAAGATATCGTTAACGAGTTGCGTGAACGTGCTAAAGCGGCACTAGTAACCGAAGCTCTAGCTAAAGAAGAGTCTTTAGATAACGCCGAGCCAAGTGAAGAGCTACTTGCTCTTGAAGGTATGGAACGTCACCTAGCGTTTGTACTGGCAAGTAAAGGCGTGATTAGCTTAGAAGATCTTGCAGAGCAAGGTGTAGACGAGCTGGAAGATATTGAAGAGTTGTCGGAAGAGAAAGCCGGCGAACTGATTATGGCCGCCAGACAGATTTGCTGGTTTGGCGACGAAGAATAAGGTCGACGGAGGACAATAGCCCGATGACAGAAGTTTCAATTAAACAACTCGCGACCGACGTGGGAACAAACGAAGATAAATTAATTCAGCAATTTGCAGATGCTGGTATTAAAAAGTCTTTAACCGACAATGTTACTCAAGAAGAGAAAACTAAGCTTCTTGAGCATCTAAAATTACAGCATGGTGAAGAAAGCTCGCCAAGCCGCATGACTTTAAAGCGTACAACCAAGAGCACCCTAAGTGTGTCTGGTACTGGCGGTAAGTCTCGCGCAGTTCAAGTAGAAGTGCGTAAAAAGAAAACTTACGTTAAACGCAGCGCTGTAGAAGAACAAGCGAAGCAAGAAGCTGAAGAAAAAGCACGCCTAGAAGCTGAAGAAGCAGCTCGTGTTGAAGCTGAAGCCGCTGCAAAGAAAGCCGCTGAAGATAAAGCTAAGCGTGAAGCAGAAGAGAAAGTGAAGCGAGAAGAAAAAGCGGCAGCTGCAGCAGCCGCTGCGGCAAAAGCTAAAGAAGCTGAAAAACAGTCTGACGCAGAAAAATCCCCTGAGCAATTAGCTGCAGAGAAAGAAGCTGCCGATATCTTGCGTAAGCAAGAAGAAGCAGCAATTGCGAAAGCTGAGGCCGAAGCTGAGAAAAAAGCAGAAGAAGCGAAGAAGCTAGCAGAAGAAAATGCCGCGCGTTGGGCCGAAGAAGAAAAAGCCCGTAAAAAGCGTGAAGAATCTGCCGATTACCACACAACTACATCTACTTATGCTCGTGCTGCAGAAGATGAGCAAGAGCAAAAAGCTGAAGCTCCTCGCCGCAAAAAGCGTAAAGCTAAGCAAAACGACGATAACAATAACAATCGTCGCGGTGGCCGCAAAGGTAATAAACGTCAAGTTGCTACTCCAACGACTATGCAGCATGGCTTCAACAAGCCTGCGCAACCGGTTGAGCGTGAAGTACGCATTGGCGAAACCATTTCAGTTGGTGAATTAGCTAGCAAAATGGCAATCAAAGCCACTGAAGTGATTAAAGCCATGATGAAGATGGGCGCAATGGCGACCATTAACCAAGTTATTGACCAAGAAACTGCAACGTTGGTTGCTGAAGAACTTGGCCATAAAGTGGTTCTAGTTAAAGAAAACGCGCTTGAAGAACAAGTAATGCAAGAAGCGGAATCAACCGGTGAGCAAACAACTCGTGCACCAGTTGTAACTATTATGGGTCACGTTGACCATGGTAAAACCTCGCTACTAGATTACATTCGTCGCGCTAAAGTTGCCGATGGTGAAGCTGGCGGTATTACCCAGCATATTGGTGCTTACCATGTTGAAACTAACGACAACATGATCACCTTCTTAGATACTCCAGGACACGCTGCGTTTACCTCGATGCGTGCTCGTGGTGCTAAAGCAACCGATATTGTTGTATTGGTAGTGGCTGCAGATGATGGTGTAATGCCACAAACTATTGAAGCGATTCAGCACGCCCGTGCTGCTGAAGTGCCATTAGTTGTAGCGGTAAACAAAATCGATAAAGAAGCCGCCGACCCAGATCGCGTTAAAACTGAACTATCACAACACGATGTTATTCCAGAAGACTGGGGCGGCGACGTGCAATTTGTTCACGTATCAGCGAAAAGCGGTGAAGGTATTGATGACTTATTAGAAGCGATTGTGCTTCAGTCTGATGTGCTAGAGCTTACTGCTAGCCATGTTGGCGCAGCATCGGGTGTGGTAATTGAATCTCGTCTTGATAAAGGTCGCGGTCCAATTGCATCTATCTTGGTACAACACGGTCAGTTAGAAAAAGGCGACATCATTCTTTGTGGTCTTGAATACGGTCGTATTCGTGCCATGAAAGATGAAAACGGTAAAGACATCGAAACTGCCGGTCCTTCAATCCCTGTTGAGATTTTAGGTCTGTCTGGTGTACCACAAGCTGGTGACGAAGCTACAGTTGTTCGTGATGAGAAGAAAGCTCGTGAAGTTGCTCTTTACCGTCAGGGTAAATTCCGTGATGTTAAATTAGCACGTCAGCAAAAATCTAAACTTGAAAACATGTTTGCCAACATGGAAGAAGGTGAAGTTCAAGAGCTTAACATTGTACTTAAATCTGATGTACAAGGTTCGCTTGAAGCGATTGCTGATTCTCTGTCTAAGCTTTCAACTGATGAAGTTAAAGTTAACATTATCGGTCGTGGTGTTGGTGGTATTACCGAAACTGATGCAACGCTAGCCGCTGCGTCTAACGCTATCGTACTTGGCTTTAACGTTCGTGCCGACGCAACTGCGCGCCGTATCATCGAAACCGAAAGCGTAGACTTACACTACTACAGCGTAATCTATGACTTAATCGATGAAGTTAAGAGTGCAATGACCGGCTTGCTTGCTCCAGAATTTAAACAACAAATTATGGGCTTAGCTGAAGTTCGTGACGTATTTAAGTCACCTAAGCTTGGTGCTATTGCAGGTTGTATGGTACTTGAAGGTCAGGTTAAGCGTTCTAACCCAATTCGTGTTTTACGTGAAAACGTGGTTATTTATGAAGGTGAGCTAGAGTCACTTCGCCGCTTTAAAGATGACGTAAACGAAGTACGTAACGGTATGGAATGTGGTATCGGCGTTAAGAACTATAATGACGTTCGTGCTGGTGACCAAATCGAAGTATTTGAGATTGTTGAAGTTAAGCGTAGCTTGTAAGCTCGCCACTTAATTAATCTCTAAGATGGGGGCTTGCGCCCCCATTTGTGTTTTCAATACTCCCTTGGGAGTGGTATCAGGAGAAATGTGATGCCTAGAGAATTTAGCCGCCCAGATCGGGTAGCCCAACAAATTCAAAAAGAAGTTGCGATGATTTTGCAGCGAGAAGTTCGAGACTCACGCTTGAGCTTAGTGACAGTATCTGCCGTTGAAGTAACCCGTGACCTTGCTTACGCTAAAGTGTTTGTGACCTTTTTAGACGATAGTGAAGAAGCGGTAAAAGCTAGCTTAGAAGCGCTAGAAGAGCACGTAGGTTACGTTCGTCATTTGTTAGCTAAAGCAATGCGCTTGCGTGCTGTACCAGAATTACGCTTTCAATATGATGGCTCACTTCGTGAAGGTTTGCGTATGACTGAGCTGGCGACTAAAGCAGTTAAAGATGACCAAGAAAAAGCCGAAGCATCAGGTCGTAGCTTGGGCAACGGTGAAGAGCAAGAGGGCGAGTAATGGGACAAGGACGCAGAAAAAAGGGTAGAGCTATTGACGGTATCCTTCTGCTGAATAAACCTACTGGCGTTTCTTCAAACGGAATTTTGCAGCGAGTTAAGCGAATTTATTTTGCTCAAAAAGCCGGACATACTGGGGCTCTAGATCCGCTTGCCACTGGTATGCTGCCAATTTGCTTAGGGGAAGCCACTAAGTTTTCACAGTTTTTGTTAGATTCCGATAAACGTTATCAGGTTACTGCTCAACTCGGTGTTCGAACTAATACCTCTGATTCCGATGGGGAAGTGGTTGAACAGCGTGATGTGAATGTTAATCAAGCCGAGATTGAAGCTGCATTAGCATCATTTCGTGGTGCGATAAATCAAGTGCCTTCTATGTTCTCTGCGCTAAAGCATAACGGTAAACCTTTGTATTCTTATGCTCGAGAAGGCATTACGATTGAACGTGAAGCGCGGCCAATTACTGTTTATGAAAACAACTTTATTTCATTAGATGGCGATATGCTGACCTTAGATGTTCATTGCAGCAAAGGTACTTATATTCGCACCATTATTGATGATCTAGGTGAAATGCTAGGTTGTGGCGCGCATGTAGTTAAATTGCATCGCTCGCAGGTAGCGACTTACCCAAGCGAACGAATGGTGACACCAGAACAATTAGAGGCGTTATTAGAACAAGCTAACGAGCAAGATATTGCTCCTAAAGAGTTGCTTGACCCTTTATTGTTGCCAATTGATTCGGCCGTCGCCCATTTGGCGGAAGTGAATATTCCCGAGACATTAGGTGGATATTTAATGCAAGGCCAAGCGATGCAAGTCGCTGGCGCTCCGTTAAATGACGTGTTCAGGTTAACCATCGGCGAGCAGCATCGTTTTGTTGGCATTGGTCAATTAAACGATGATGGTTTAGTGGCACCTAAACGCTTGATTCAAAATAGCGATAGTTAGGCGAGTTGCTTGCAACTCATTAGGGCGCACTATATAATGCGCGTCCTTCTTCGCTGAGTTAGTGATTGGCGGAGAGTAAATTTACATTTTTAGGAGTTAGTATGTCACTAAGTAGCACTGAAAAAGCAGCAATCGTTGCAGAATACGCACGTGAAGCAGGAGACACTGGTTCTTCTGAAGTTCAAGTTGCTTTGTTAACTGCACAGATCAACCACTTGCAAGGTCACTTCAAGAAGCACATCCACGATCACCACAGCCGTCGTGGTCTACTACGCATGGTTAGCCAGCGTCGTAAATTACTTGACTACTTGAAGCGTAAAAACCAAGCGAGCTACGCTGAATTGATCGCTAAATTGGGCCTACGTCGTTAATTTTAACGTCGCCAAGAAAGAATACCGAAAGGGAGCCGAATGGCTCCCTTTTTTGTTGCTTAAATAAAAGTCACAAAGTGGTGTGATAACAGTGGTTTTAGTAAGGATAAAGTTATCTTTTGACAAGCCATTGCTTTATACTTTAGCGCGAATTGAAAAGAGAACATAAATTAAAGGAAATTCACGTGAATCCTATCGTAAAAACGTTTAAATACGGTGAGAATACAGTCACCATTGAAACTGGCGCTATCGCTCGTCAAGCTACAGCTGCCGTAATGGTTACTATGGATGATACAACAGTATTTGTATCAGTAGTGGGTAAAAAAACTGCTACACCTGGCCAAGATTTCTTCCCGTTGACTGTGAACTACCAAGAACGTACTTACGCAGCAGGTAAAATTCCTGGTGGTTTCTTCAAGCGCGAAGGTCGTCCTTCGGAAGAAGAAACGTTAATCGCACGTTTGATTGACCGTCCAATCCGTCCATTGTTCCCAGATGGCTTCGTAAACGAAGTACAAGTTGTGGCAACAGTGGTTTCTGTAAATCCACAAGTTCAACCAGACATCGTGGCGTTAATCGGTACTTCTGCGGCGCTAAGCCTTTCAGGTATTCCATTTAACGGCCCAATTGGAGCTGCTCGTGTTGGTTACATCGATGGTAACTACATCCTTAACCCAACCACTGAAGAGCTACCAGAAAGCAAGCTAGACCTTGTTGTAGCAGGTACCGAAAGTGCCGTTCTTATGGTTGAGTCAGAAGCAGAATTACTTTCAGAAGAAGTAATGCTTGGCGCGGTTGTTTATGGTCATGAGCAATCAAATGCGGTAATTACTGCCATTAACGAACTGTGTGAAGAAGCTGCTAAACCAGCTTGGGAATGGGAAGCGCCAGAAGTTAACGTTGCACTTAAAGATAAAGTAGCAGCATTAGCAGAAGCTAAGTTAACTGAAGCTTACCAAATTACCGACAAAGCAGAGCGTTACGCTGAAGTTGGCGAAATCAAAAAAGCGGTTGTTGAAGCATTAACTGCTGAAGACGAAGCGCTAGACAGCCAAGAAATTGGTGACGAGTTAGGTAAGTTAGAGAAAAATGTAGTTCGTTCACGCATTATCGCTGGTGAGCCACGTATCGATGGTCGCGAACCAGATATGATTCGTGCGCTAGACGTAATGACTGGCGTATTACCACGTACTCACGGTAGCTCTGTATTCACCCGTGGTGAAACTCAGGCTCTTGTAACATGTACACTAGGTACAGAACGTGATGCTCAGATGATTGACTCGCTAGCTGGCTTGCAAACATCTCGCTTCATGCTTCACTACAATTTCCCTCCATACTGTGTTGGCGAAACGGGCTTCATCGGTTCACCTAAGCGTCGTGAAATTGGCCACGGTCGTTTGGCTAAGCGTGGTGTTGCAGCGGTAATGCCAAGTGCTGAAGACTTCCCATACACTGTACGTGTAGTATCTGAAATCACTGAATCAAACGGTTCTAGCTCAATGGCTTCTGTTTGTGGTAGCTCACTAGCACTTATGGATGCGGGTGTGCCAATTAAAGCCTCTGTTGCGGGTATCGCAATGGGTCTAGTGAAAGAAGGCGACAAGTTCGTTGTTCTTTCTGACATCTTAGGTGATGAAGATCACTTAGGTGACATGGACTTTAAAGTGGCTGGTTCTTCTGAAGGTATCTCTGCATTGCAGATGGATATTAAGATTGAAGGTATCACTAAAGAAATTATGGAAATTGCCCTACGCCAAGCGCAAGGTGCACGTTTACATATTCTAGGTGTTATGGACCAAGCTATCGGTACTTCTCGTGAAGAGATTTCTGAGTTTGCTCCACGTATCCATACGCTTAAGATCAACCCAGAGAAGATCAAAGACGTAATTGGTAAAGGTGGTGCAACTATTCGTGCACTTACTGACGAAACTGGCACTACTATCGAAATCGAAGATGACGGTACAGTGAAAGTTGCAGCAACTGATAACGCGCAAGCTCAAGAAGCGATTAAGCGTATTGAGCAGCTAACTGCTGAAGTTGAAGCGGGCCAATTCTACGAAGGTAAAGTTGTTCGCCTTGCAGACTTCGGTGCATTTGTTGAAATCTTGCCAGGTAAAGATGGCCTAGTACACATTTCGCAAATCTCTCAAGAGCGTGTTGCTAATGTTTCTGACCACCTAACTGTTGGCGACATCGTGAAAGTTAAAGTACTAGAAGTAGACCGCCAAGGCCGTGTACGTCTAAGTATTAAAGAAGCGGCTGCGCCTAGCGAAGCACCAGCAGAAAAGCCTGCTGAATAAACGTTTCAATAAATAGCTAAGCCGGCCTTGTGCCGGCTTTTTTGTTTTTGTTAGAGAATAGGGGGCTTGTTGGGGGCTTTAGTCAGGCAGCTTTCAGGTTTACAATGTGGCGAGCAAAACAGGTAAGGATAAGTACTTGGACAATACTGATATTGACTGGATGAATCATGCACTGCTGTTAGCAGATAAAGCAGAAGCACAAGGAGAGGTGCCAGTTGGAGCTGTGGTTGTTTACCAAGACGAAGTAGTGGGTGAAGGCTGGAATCAAACGATTACTCTTAACGATGCTACTGCCCATGCTGAGATACTAGCACTGCGAGAAGCAGGCAAGAATATCGGCAATTACCGGCTATTAGATACCACGCTTTACGTTACTTTAGAGCCCTGCTCTATGTGTGCAGGAGCCATGGTGCACGCACGCGTGAAACGATTGGTTTATGGTGCCAGCGATCTTAAAACAGGCGCTGCGGGAAGTGTGTTTAATATTATTGATTGTGAGCAGTTAAATCATCGAGCTGAGGTAGAAGCGGGAGTATTAGCGGAACAGTGCAGTGAGAACATTAGTCGTTTTTTTCGCAAGCGTCGTGAACAACACAAGCTGCGAAAAAAACAACAGAGCAGTGGTTTACTCAGCGACGCTGACTAAACCCATTTCAGTCAAAACAAAAGAACGTTGTCTTAACAAAACCTTACGGTGCTGACGAGCCAATTGAATTCGGCGACGTGGCGAGTGAAGGGTAACGCGTTTCTTTCTAATCATACTATCCTCTCCATTGCGTAGGCAGGACGCTTTACAGTTTTTAATCTCCATTACAGATTAAGCATAAAACATGACAGTTATGTGACAAATCGTCAAGATTATTCTTTAGTTAATGGTATCAACTTCTGTTTTATTTGGTTCACTAGCCTCGACGCTGGGATTATTCACTGGATAAGGTGCACGATTCTTCATTAACTCCTGACGGCGTTGCGACTCTTTTTTCTGAGCATCTAGCCACAAAAGGCTTTGATAATACTGCCTAATGTTGTTTACATAGTTGTAGGCTTCTTGCCCGCGAGCGTAACCATAACGAGTTTGTTGGTACCATTTTTTACGCATAAGCAGTGGCAGGTTTTCTTTAACATCTACCCAAGCATCTGGATCGCCGCCACGCATTCGAGTAATTCGCCTAGCATCTAACATATGGCCAAAACCTATGTTGTAAGAGACAAGAGCAAACCATATTTTGTCATCTTCACGGACGCTATCGGGCACTCGGTTTATTAGTTTTTGCAGGTATTCAGCGCCGCCACGAATGCTTTGTTCTGGATCTAAACGATTAGTGACTCCCACAGATTTAGCTGTTGGTAGGGTCAACATCATCATACCGCGCACACCGGTGAAAGATTTAGCATGCGGGCGCCAGTGAGATTCTTGATAAGACACTGCCGCGATCAGGCGCCAGTCTAACTTACCTGCGTATTGCTTAAACCAGTCTTCGTATTTGGGGAGCCGAGTACTGGTAGAGCGTAAGAAGGCCCGAGTATCGACATAATCGAAACGTTGAATGTGGCCAAAATAGCGTTCGTACAAACGAGTAATGTCACCATTGCTGTGTTTATCACCAATAAATTCGATTAGCGCGCTGTATAAACTGTCATCACGCAGGCGGTTTACCATCCAAACTACAGACGTAGATTCGCTTAAGGTAAAAGCTTCAGCTAGGTCTGGGTAAAAGCGTTGATGCAAAGCGAGGGTGGTGTCATCCACCAAGGCGAAGCGGATGTCTTCATCAACAATGCTTTTGAGTAATTCGCTACTGTCTAGGCGGTCTGTGGCTTCAATGGCTAATTCTGGGTGTTCTTTGCGGTAGCTCTTAAGCAAAGGTTGATGATAGCTACCTGTGGTTATCCATAATGGAGAATCCACTTGGCTAATATCACGCGGGCGGCGAGTATTTTTTTTATAAACAACCTTGGCGTCTACTTTATATATCTCTGGAGAAAAGCGAAAGTTTTCGCGTAGCGCATTGGTTGGCGATAGCGCTGCAGCTAATAGATCGACCTGATTGTTATGCAAACCTCGATAAAGCTCTGTTTGGTTATATAAAGGCACCATTTGCAACTCAACACCTAAATAGTTAGCAAAGTCTTCCAATAACTCGTATTCCATGCCCGTAGGTTGTTCATGTTGGTCGTAATAGAAGATTTGCTGGCTATACAAGGTGCCCACGCGCAGTTTTCCACGTTGGCGAATTTGCTCTAGCTCTGAGACAAAGGGGTTGGGTTCGCAGCCTTGTAATACAAACAAAGCGAGCAACGCTAGAAGCAGGGTGAAGCGTTGCTGTTTAATCATCAAATCTGGTTTCCACGCTATTATTTTTATTCGATTTTAGGGATATACGCTTGGCTGTCTAGCTTTAAGCGTTGTTTTCCTCGTCAAGCTAACGTTTTGTTTACCATTGTCGCAGTTTTTATCTATAATACGCGCAATTTTCCCCCTCCCACCTCCATCTGGAAAAGCGAGCACATAAATATGTTGGTACTACGTGGTGCACCTGCACTGTCTGAGTTTCGAATTGCGCAATTGTTAAAACGCTGCGCAGAGCAAGACCTTCCTGTTACAGCTATCTATGCTGAGTTTATGCATTTTGCTGATATCTCAAGTGATTTGACTGATGCTGAACAACAAGTATTAGATAAGTTATTGACCTACGGCCCTACTATTGCCGAGCATCAGCCTACTGGCCAGTTGCTATTAGTAGCTCCCCGTCCAGGTACAATTTCTCCTTGGTCTTCTAAGGCAAGTGATATTGCACATAACTGTGGTTTAGCCAATGTAACGCGTTTAGAACGCGGTATTGCTTACTATGTAGATACCAGTAGCGAACTAAACGAGCAACAAAGCAAACAGCTTAAAAGCTTAATTCACGACCGTATGATGGAAGTGGTATTTGCAGAAACCGAACAAGCTAGCGCATTGTTTGAACACGCAAGCCCTGCACCGTTTGAGTCGGTAGACATTCTATCTGGCGGTAAGCAAGCCTTAGAACAAGCTAACCAAGAATTAGGTTTGGCCTTGGCCGATGACGAAATCGACTACCTAGTAGAAAATTTCGAAAAAATGAAGCGCAACCCTAATGACGTAGAGCTAATGATGTTTGCTCAAGCAAACTCAGAGCACTGCCGCCATAAAATCTTTAATGCTGATTGGACAATCGATGGCGTAAAACAGCCAAAATCATTGTTCAAAATGATTAAAAATACCTATGAATTGAACAGCGATTACGTATTGTCGGCGTATAAAGATAACGCAGCGGTAATGACAGGTTCAGTGGCTGGCCGCTTCTTCCCAAATGCTGAAACTAAGCAATACAACTACCATCAAGAAGATATTCATATCTTGATGAAAGTAGAAACGCATAACCACCCAACGGCAATTTCTCCTTACCCTGGCGCGGCTACCGGCTCTGGTGGCGAAATTCGTGATGAAGGTGCAACCGGTCGTGGTTCTAAACCTAAAGCTGGCATGGTTGGTTTTACCGTTAGTAATCTACGCATTCCAGGTTTTGAGCAAAGCTGGGAAAGTAACTTTGGTAAGCCAAGTCGTATTGTAGATGCTTTAGAAATAATGATTGAAGCACCGTTAGGCGGCGCAGCGTTTAACAACGAATTTGGTCGCCCTAATATTTTGGGTTATTTCCGTACTTACGAAGAGCAAGTAGAAAGCTTTAACGGTAGTGAAGTACGTGGTTACCACAAACCAATCATGTTGGCGGGTGGCCTAGGTAACATTCGTGAAGATCATGTTGAGAAAGGTGAGATTCCGGTTGGTGCTAAAATCATTGTACTTGGTGGCCCAGCCATGAACATTGGTTTAGGTGGTGGTGCTGCCTCTTCAATGGCTTCTGGTCAATCGAGTGAAGATCTAGATTTTGCCTCAGTACAGCGTGAAAACCCAGAAATGGAGCGTCGCTGTCAGGAAGTTATCGACCGTTGTTGGCAACTAGGTGATGCTAACCCTATTGCATTCATTCACGATATTGGTGCTGGCGGTTTATCGAACGCTTGTCCTGAACTGGTTGATGACGGCGGCCGTGGTGGTATTTTTGATTTGCGCAGCGTGCCAAATGATGAACCAGGCATGTCGCCACTAGAAATTTGGTGTAACGAATCTCAAGAGCGTTACATGCTAGCTGTTGCACCTGAGCATTTGGATGTGTTCGACGCCATTTGTAAGCGCGAACGTGCCTTATATGCAGTTATTGGTGTAGCAACAGAAGAGCGTGATTTGATTCTTCACGATTCTCACTTTAACAACGATCCTATTCGTATGCCGCTAGAAGTACTTTTAGGAAAAGCACCTAAAATGCATCGCGACGTCAAAACCGCAACGTTTAATGGCCCGGCCTTTAATGGTGATAAGCTTGATTTAGCAGAAGCCGCAGAACGATTGTTACGTTTACCGGCCATTGCAGAGAAAACCTTCTTAATCACTATTGGTGACCGTAGTGTTACCGGTTTAGTGGCGCGTGATCAAATGGTTGGTCCTTGGCAGGTTCCGGTTGCTAACTGTGCGGTAACGGCGGCAAGTTACGATACCTATCATGGCGAAGCTATGTCGGTGGGTGAGCGCACGCCTGCAGCACTGATTGACCATGCAGCCTCGGCACGCTTAGCGGTAGCGGAAGCATTAACTAACATTGCAGCTACGAACATTGGTTCGTTAAACAACATTAAGTTGTCGGCTAACTGGATGTCAGCAGCTGGTCACCCAGGCGAAGACGCAGGTTTATACGCTGCAGTTAAAGCGGTAGGCGAAGAGCTTTGTCCAGCATTAGGTCTTACTATTCCGGTAGGTAAAGACTCGATGTCGATGAAGACTGCTTGGCAAGATGAAGGCCAAGACAAAGCGGTGACTTCGCCACTTTCTTTAATTATTAGTGCCTTTGCTAAAGTTGAAGATATTCGCTTAACGGTTACCCCGCAGCTGCGTAATGACGCTGGTGATACCGACCTAATTCTTATCGACCTAGGCCACGGTAAAAACCGCTTGGGTGCCTCTTGTTTAGCGCAGGTTTATAAACAGCTTGGTAATAAAGTACCGGATGTAGATTCACCTGAACTACTAAAAGGTTTCTTTAACGCGATTCAAGTACTTACTGCTGAGCAGAAACTGCTTGCTTACCACGATCGCAGTGATGGTGGCTTGTTCACTACTGTTGCTGAAATGGCTTTTGCTGGCCATTGTGGTGTAGACGTAGCGCTAGACTTATTGGCTGGTGATACGTTAGACGTGCTCTTTAGTGAAGAGCTTGGTGCGGTGATTCAGGTTAAAACTGAAGAAAAAGAAGCCGTACTAAACGTTCTAGCTGGACACGGTTTAGCATCTTGTAGCCATGTTATTGGCTCACTAAACGATGATGACGCGATTCGCTTCACCCGTAACGGTGAAGTTGTACTGGCGAATACGCGCACTTATTACCGCGGTATTTGGGCTGAAACAACTTATCAAATGCAAGCGCTGCGTGATAACCCTGAATGTGCCAAGCAAGAATTTGATGCCAAATTTGATGCCGCAGATCCAGGCCTTAATATCGGTTTAAGTTTCGACATCAACGAAGATGTGGCCGCGCCTTACATTGTTAAGGGGTTAAAACCAGAAATGGCGATTTTACGTGAGCAGGGTGTTAACTCGCATCACGAAATGGCAGCCGCCTTTGACCGAGCTGGTTTCGCAGCAGTAGATGTGCATATGAGCGATATTTTGGCTGGCCGAGTGAGCCTAGATAAGTTCGCAGGTTTAGTGGCTTGTGGTGGCTTCTCTTACGGTGACGTACTTGGTGCTGGTGAAGGTTGGGCGAAGTCGATTCTGTTTAACAGCCGAGCGCGTGAACAGTTTAGCGCATTCTTCGAGCGTAACGATTCTTTTGCTCTTGGTGTATGTAATGGCTGTCAGATGTTATCGAATCTGAGCGAGCTAATCCCAGGAGCCGATTTATGGCCGCGTTTTGTACGCAACGAATCTGAGCGTTTTGAAGCACGTTTTAGTTTGGTAGAAGTGCAGCAATCACCTTCTATCTTCCTAAATGGTATGGCGGGTTCACAAATGCCTATCGCAGTTTCTCATGGTGAAGGCCGTGTGGAAGTGCGTGGCCAAGCGCATCTAGATGCCTTGGCGAGCAGTGGTACTGTGGCGCTACGTTATGTAGATAACTATGGCGAAGCTACAACTCAATACCCAGCTAACCCTAATGGCTCGCCGCTAGGTATTACTGGCCTTTCTTCAAAAGATGGCCGAGTAACCATTATGATGCCTCACCCAGAGCGTGTATTCCGTACGGTAGCGCACTCTTGGCACCCTGATGACTGGCGCGAAGATAGCCCTTGGATGCGTATGTTCCGTAATGCGCGAGTTAATGTTGGTTAAACAGCACTAAATAAAAAAGCCACCTTAGGGTGGCTTTTTTGTTATTAGAAAGGTTGTTTGAGCTTACAAAGTAAAGCGTTTTACCAGCTTTTCTAGCTGCTCGGCACGCTCGTTAAGGTTTAGGCTACCTGCGCGGTTCTCTTGAGCTAGGCTAGCTGATTGACTCGATTGATCGGCAATTTGCACAATACGTTGAGATATTTCTTGGCCCACGTGGCTTTGCTCTTCGGTAGCGGTGGCAATAAGCGCATTCATATCCATGATGTGTTGAATCGACTCTTTAATCAGCTGCAGCGCATCACTGGCGGCATTGGCGCCACTAACGGCTTCGCTACTGCGTTCTTGGCTCGTATCCATTGCGGTAACCGCTGCGTCAGAGCCACTTTTTAATCGTTCAATCATTTCATGAATTTCACCGGTGCTTTGTTGGGTGCGGCTGGCTAATTGGCGAACCTCATCAGCAACAACGGCAAACCCTCGGCCTTGCTCACCAGCGCGTGCAGCTTCAATAGCTGCATTTAACGCTAATAGGTTGGTTTGTTCGGCAATGCCTTGAATTACCCCTAAAGCCGAGGAAATATTCTGTACATCGCCTTCTAACTTGCTAATCACTTCACTGGCTTGACCAATCTCATCGGCTAGATGTTGCACAGTGGTAACTGCGCTGCCTACCGTAGTCATAGCTTGACCTGCGTTGTTATCAACTTCTTGTGCCGAGTTGGCTGCTTGGTTAGCGTTGTCGGAGACGTCATGAGCCGAAGCGGTCATTTCAGTCATCGCCGTGGCCACTTGTTCAGTTTCTTCACGTTGTTCCACAAGCAGTTGGTCAACGCTGTTGGCGCGGTCAGACATCGATGAGGTTTCTTTAGCTACATCAGAAGACACTTTACCTACCATGCTAATAATGTCGTGAAGAAGCGAGATGAAGGCATTAAAGTTATTGGCTAATTGGCCAAACTCATGAACATAGTCAGTTCGCAGGCGTGCGCTTAAGTCTGCATCGCCACTGGCGAGCTTTTCGAAGGACTGATTTAAATCTTGTAGCGGCGCCATAATGCTGCGGTTAATAAAGTAACTGATCACCACAGCTAAGCCGAGCAGGGCAATGCCGGTAATAAAGATAAATAGCATTGACGACTCAAGGCTAGCTTGGGCTTCGGCTTCCAGTTTTGCAATTACGGCGTCAACATCATCGGTATAAAAACCAGTGCCGATGAATAAGTCCCATTTATCGAGGTAGATGGCGTAACCTAGTTTTGGTAATGCTTCACTACCACCTGGTTTAGGGAAGTAGTAAGTATAGAATTCACCGTTTTTTGATGCTTTTAGTAAATCACGGATGATGTATTGGTTGTGTTTGTCTTGCAGTGACCAAAAGTTATCGCCAATACCTTTATCGCTAGCGCCAAGTAACTTTCGTACCCCGGTTTTGTCATAGCCAAATATGTAACCACTCTCGCCATACTTTAACCGTTTAAGCGTTGGCATCGCTTGCTCTAGGCTACCCCCACCTTCATAGATATCGGCTATCGATGAATAGGCCATATCTAGATAGGCCTTTAGCTCTGCTTTTTTCATCTCCATCATGTTTTCTTGTGTTTCTGATGATTGAGCCTGACTCAGAGCTTTAGTTTCGGAGTAGCTTAAAAAAAGCATACTAGCGGCCAAAATAAGAACCGGCCCTAAGGCCAAAATAAGTAAACGTTGGCGTATAGTTAGAGACATAGTTCGCTCCCTGCGGTTGATATTTTTTAGAGGTATTGTTGAGTTGTTATCGGCAGACTAGCACAAGGATTTAAGCTTTTTTGTGAATTGATTCTGCTACTTAGCAATAGATATAAAAAAGCCCCTTTAATTTAAGGGGCTTTGCTAAAAACTCTTTACAAAGTGAAGCGTTTTACTAATTCTTCAAGTTGTTCTGCGCGTTCATTAAGGTTAACACTGCCACTACGATTTTCTTGCGCTAAACCGGCAGATTGACTGGATTGGTCAGCAATATGCACAATGCGCTGGGAGATCTCTTGGCCTACATGGCTTTGCTCCTCAGTTGCCGTTGCGATGAGGGCATTCATGTCCATGATGTGTTGAATAGATTCTTTAATCAGCTGCAGCGCATCACTGGCCGCGTTAGCACCGCTTACGGCTTCACCACTGCGCTCTTGGCTACTATTCATGGCTGACACAGCTGCATCGGAGCCGCTCTTGAGGCGCTCAATCATTCCATGAATTTCACCAGTGCTTTGTTGGGTACGACTGGCTAATTGACGTACTTCATCGGCTACTACCGCGAAGCCTCGGCCTTGTTCACCAGCTCGGGCCGCTTCAATGGCTGCGTTTAAGGCCAGCAGGTTTGTTTGCTCGGCAATGCCTTGAATCACCCCTAAAGCAGAAGAAATATTTTGTACGTCCCCTTCAAGCTTACCTATCACCTCACTGGCTTGGCCTATTTCATCAGCTAGTTGCTGCACCGTTGTTACTGCGGTGCCCACGGTACTCATTGCTTGGCCAGCGTTAGTATCAACTTGTTGGGCAGAGTTTGCCGCTTGGTTAGCATTGTCAGAAACATCGTGAGCAGATGCCGTCATTTCTGTCATTGCAGTAGCCACCTGCTCCGTTTCTTCACGTTGTTCTACCAGCAATTGGTCAACGCTATTGGCGCGGTCTGACATGGAAGAGGTTTCTTTGGCAACGTCGTGGGCAACGTTACCTACCATGCTGATGATTTCGTGGAGTAATTCGATGAAGGAATTAAAGTTGGTTGCTAGTTGACCAAACTCATGCACGTAGTTGGTGTCGAGTCGGGCGCTTAAGTCCGCATCGCCACTGGCGAGTTTTTCAAAGGAATTATTTAAGTCTTGCAGCGGCGCCATTATGCTTCGATTAATAAAGTAACCGATGATAAGTGCAAAGCCGAGTAAGACAGCTGCTGTTAGCCCTAGGAACATTAGAGATGATTGCAGGCTGTCTTTTGCATGTTCTTCTAAGCTTGTAATTACCGCTTCTACATCATCGGTGTAAAAACCAGTGCCCATCATTAAATCCCAGCGGTCTAAGTAAATGGCGTAGCTGAGTTTCGGCAAAGCTTCGCTGCCACCAGGTTTAGGGAAATAGTAGGTGTAAAACTCACCTTTTTTCGAGGCTTTAATCAGATCTTGAATTAAGTACTGGCCTTGTTTGTCTTGCAGTGACCAAAAATTATCGCCAATGCCTTTATCTAATGTGCCCATAAATACCCGAACACCTTTATTGGTGTAACCGAACATATATCCGGTTTCGCCATATTCTAAGCGTTGTAATATGGGTAAGGCTTGCTCTAAGGTTCCACCATTTTCATAGATTTCGGCCACCGCAGAGTAGGCTAAGCCCATATAGGCTTTTAGCTCATCCTTTTTCATATTAACCATGTTTTCTCGGGTTTCTTTAGATTGCCCTTGGGTGAGTTTTTGGGTCTCTGAGATGGTCAGGAGCAAAATACTAACGGCCAAAATAAGCACGGGCGCTAGTGATAAAAAGAGTAAGCGTTGGCGAATAGTTAGTGACATAGTCTACGTTCCGAATAGTTTATTTTTTTGGTTTTTTTAAGTGTAGACGGCTATGCGCTTTACAGGCTGTGAAGCAGTTTTAGTAGCTTGAAAACGTGATCAAGCCATTGTTTTAAATGTGTTTGTTGTCAGCTTGTGGAGCAGGGTGCTGTTGGTGCCATATTTTAGCCGGCACGATGTTAATGGCAGTTTGATAACCGGTGTCGAATAAACGTAACTTTGCTTCATCGTTGAGGTGAAAATCGACCGGAGAGGTATTGCCAGTATTTACTACGATGGTTCTATGCCAAAACTTCTCATTAACATACTCTCTTGAAATGGTGGTCATGAAAGTTCTAATTAACAATGAGATGTATGCGGCAAGGGGAAAAATTCCATTAGTTTGCAATGGCTTTATGTCATTGTCGCCTCGTAGCCTAAAGCAGATGACAGGGGTGCCATCTTCAGCCCAATCTTGATGAAGAGCATCTTCCGATAATATGCTGCCATCTACCATTAAGTGGTCTTGGTAGGGCTTAAAAGAAAAAATTAGTGGAATAGACATAGAAAAACGCACCGCTCGCGATACTTTTTCGTGAGGGGTGCGAATAGCATCAAATACCACCGGTGAGCCAGAGCGTACATCGGTGGCTACTACATGTAACTGCATTGGCAGCTGACTAAAGGTAACGCCATTAAGTAAGTCATCGATCCACTCTTCAAACTTGTCGCCTGAACAAAGCCCGCCATTTCGAAGCAAGCTAATCAATGAAAAACCTTTGAACTGCTCGAAGTCGGTATCTAAGGCAATGGCTTTTATTTGCTCTACATCCATACCGCTAGCAAATAAGGAGCTGATAATACTGCCCCCAGAAACGCCGACAATATGTGAAAAATGAACATTTAGCTCTTTTAAGCCGGCTAGAATCCCAATATGGGCGGGTAGGCGGGTGCCACCGCCAGCAAATATGGGAACTAGTGTCCTTGGCTCTTGAGATTGCATTTGCTTATCCATTATTTGATGATAGCTCAAGTATGTCGCAAATTTGCCAAGCCGCTAGGCTTTGCCAAAATATCTTTCTATTTGCGGGCTGTTTTATCCGTTTTGTTTTTGTATCTAAGTTTTGCATGAGGGTTTAATGTGCGAGTGATGCGTTGGTTTTTCCAAGCTCTGTTAATAAGCAGTTCGTTTGTTTTATTAAGCTCTGCTGCTTATGCGCAGCTGCCCGTTTGTGACAATCAAACGCTAGATTACCACCCTGCGAATATACAAAATATTCAAGCCTTGCCTGATACTGCAGACTTTTCTGTTTTAGTTTGGAATAGCTATAAAGGCCAAAATCAAGGCTGGACAGAACAGCTAGAACAGTTCTCACAACAAGCCGATTTCATGCTGCTTCAAGAAGCCAGCAGAGAGCGCATGTTGGCTTGGTCTGAAGGACCTCAATGGCACCAATATCAAGCTATCGCCTTTGAGTGGCTTGGTGACGGCCTTGGAGTAATGAACTTAGCCAAGTTTGCTAGTGAGGAAAACTGTTTGGCCTTAAGTACCGAGCCGTGGATAAGAGTGCCGAAATCAGCGTTACTGCAGTTATACCAATGGCGACAGCAGCAATTATTGCTGATCAACATGCATAGTATTAATTTCACTCTCAGTGAAGAAGATTATTTGCGGCAACTCCAGCAGCTTGGACCGTGGCTGGCGGGGTACCATGACGCTGTGATATTAGCCGGTGATTTTAATACTTGGAGCAGTGCGCGTTTAGCAGTGCTAGAGCAGTTTATTACTGCGCACCAATTAAAAACGGTGAGGTTTAAGCCAGATAGGCGAACTCGCTTTTTTGGAAAAGCTTTAGATCACGTGTTTTATCGTGGATTAGGGGTGAATCAGAGCGAGAGCATTGTGACCGAGAGTTCTGATCACAATGCCTTGTTGGTGCACTTCCGTTTTGCTAAGCGCTAACTTCAGCCACGTTGATATACAGCTTTAACTTCTGACCTGGCTGTAAATAGTGATTTTTGTTTAGGTCATTCCACTTCAATAAATCGGTCACTGACACTTTAAATTTTTGGGCGATGCGAGACAGTGAATCTCCGTTGCGTACTTTATAGGTAACGGTTTGAATATGGTTTTTATTGGCTTGAGATTTTTGCCAAATCACCAGCTTTTTACCCGGTTTTAAAGTGTCGGTTGGCGCCATGCTATTCCATTTTGCAATGTTGCGGTGCGACACCTTATATTTCTGCGCAATGCTCCAAAAGCTATCCCCTGACTTCACCGTGTAATTTAGCTTAATGTCGCCACGAGGTTTGTTTTGTTGGCTAGCTAAACGTTGGCTTTGGCTAAGGGTGTAAGCATTCTGATTACGCGAAGATACTGGTACCAACAAATGTTGACCAATGCGAATAGTATTGCTGCTTAGCTGGTTAAGCTCTCGGATCTGTTTGCTGGTAGTGTTATAACGCTTGGCGATGACACTAAGGCTGTCACCTGACTTCACTTTATAACGCGCCCATTGCATGCGCTCTTGTTTAGACAAAGAGGCAAGGGCTACTTCAAAATTAGGTACATTTTTCTTTGGCACTAACAAATAGTGCGGGCCATTAGGTGCTGTAGCCCAACGGTTAAAACCTGGGTTCAGTTTATGTAATTGATCAAGTTTAATATTGGCTAAATCGGCCGCTAGTGCTAAGTCGATTTGGCTATAAGTATCAACTTTTTCAAAATGCGCTTTGTTGGCGATTTCAGGGATATTTAGCTGGTACTCATCGCGATGTTGTAACATTTGGCTTAGTGCCAATAGTTTAGGCACATAAGCGCGGGTTTCTCTAGGTAGGTTTAGCGACCAAAAATCAGTAGCTTTGCCAGCGTTAGCGTTGGCGCGAATAGCACGTCGAACGCGACCTTCGCCAGAGTTATAGGCAGCAAGAGCATGTAACCAATCGCCATCAAAGTATTTATGTAGATACTCAAGGTACTCGAGTGCGGCATGAGTAGAGGCATATACATCGCGGCGTCCGTCGTACCACCAATTTTGCTCAAGACCAAAGCGTTTACCTGTACCAGGGATTATTTGCCAGATTCCCGCTGCACGCCCATGGGAGTATGCAAAGGGTTGAAAAGCACTTTCTACGATGGGTAAAAGCGCGAGCTCCAAAGGCATTTGCCGGCGTTCAATTTCTTCAACAATAAAAAACAAGTAAGGGTCGGCTCTAACTGATACACGGCGCATGTAGTCGGGGTGTTTTAAAAACCAGTTAAGTTGAGCTTGTAGGCGTTTGTTGTTCTCTGGTAGAGGAATGGCCAGTTGGTCCTCAATTCTAACCCAAACGTCGTGATAAACCGGAGCTTGAGGCTCTGGCTCTGCTTTAGGTTGTACTTGAACCTTCGCTTCTTCAACTTCCTTTGCTTGTACTGCTTTAGTTTGCTGCTCGTTAGCGTCTACAGCATTAGCATCTACTAATTGTTCAGTAACTTGAGGATTAGTGAGTTGGCAAGCGCCCAATAATAAAGAAAAAAGGCCAACAATGAGCGCTTTCATGATTTATCCATTTACGTAAAATTCAGTGCTCAATGGTATTGAGCTAAAGCTAGTTTGGCAAGTCAGAAGCGGTCTTTCCATGATCTTAGGCCAGCGAATACTGCTATCTCATTGTTTAATGGTTGTAATTCAGCCAACTCAACTGCTGCCTTAATATTTGCATTGTTGCAGCGTAAAAAGGGATTTATTGCCAATTGTTGATTTAAGCTAGTAGGCAGGCTAGGTAGGCCCATTTGGCGCAGTTTACTTACCTGCTGCTGGTAACTCAGTAACTCTGCATTATCAGGTTCTACGCTAAGTGCAAATTGTAAGTTGGCTTGAGTATATTCATGCGCTGCATAAATTAGGGTGTCGTTTGGTAAGTCCTTTATTTTTTCTAAAGACTGGTGCATTTGTTGGGCGCTGCCTTCAAATAACCTTCCACAACCCGCGGAAAATAAAGTATCGCCAATAAACAAGTGACCTTTGCTTAGGTAGGCAATATGGTCAAGGGTGTGACCTGGTACTTCAAGCACCGAGAAAGGCTGGTTTAAACCTTCGGGAGTGAAGCTATCTGATTGTTTTACTGTTTGATGTTTAAACGTGTATTTAGCGTTTTTTGGGGCATAAACTTTAGCCTGCGGATAACTGGCCAATAGCCTTTCAACACCGCCAATATGATCGGCATGATGATGAGTAATAAGTATGGCGCTTAACTGGCCGCCAATATCTTTAAGTCGCTGTTCTACTGGCGCAGCGTCTCCTGGGTCAACCACAACACAATCGTTTGAACTTACCTCTTTTATTAACCAGATATAGTTATCATTAAAGGCGGGTATATGGATGATTTGCATTATGATATCTCTGTCGTTAAAGTCGATGACACATTATTGCCTTAACTGCAGTAGATTGGTACGGGGAATTGATGAAGCCGGCGAAAATTCGTGAAGTAATTGCAAGCCCTGACTTCTGGCAAGATCTGCCATTAGGCGATTGGTTAATGGAGCAGCAGCAAAGTTTGCTTGACCAGCACCTGCCTGTGGCCTTTGGTTATCACATGTTAAAACTGGGTAATTTAAGTGCTCAGTTAAACTGCCATGCCTCGATGATACGTCACCAATTAAATGTGGCTAAACAAGGACACTTAATTGGCTTACGTGCTCATCCCGAGCAACTTCCTTTTCAAGAAAGCAGTATTGATTTATGCCTGCTAGCCCACAGTTTAGATTTTTCGAAAGATCCCCATCAGATATTGCGTGAGGTAGAGCGAGTACTCACAGCCGATGGTTACCTGATTATCAGCGGTTTCAATCCATTTAGCTTATTGGGCATGCGTCGTTATTTTCCCTTCAGAAAACGTGGAATGCCTTGGTCGTGTCGCATGTTTACCCCTGCGCGGGTGAAGGATTGGTTAAACCTATTAGGTTTTGAAGTGCTTAATGATGAACGTTTTGCTTATACCTCATTTGTAAATAGCCGACCCGCGCCGCAATGGTTTGAGCGTTGGGGCAAGCGTTATTTTCGCGCTACCGCATCGGCGTATTTTATAGTGGCGCGTAAACGCCGTGCACCGCTAACCCCGGTTAAAAAGGCCTGGAGAGTGAAACAACGCATTCCGGTGCCTTCGTCAATTAGTGGCTAGGTTTGTTGTTCGTACACTTCGTCGATTAAGCTGGCGTTGTTAGTGGCAGCTTCGCGGGCGAGGTCGTCTACTCGTTCGTTTTCTGGGTGTCCAGCGTGGCCTTTCACCCAGTGCCATTCAACTTGATGGCGTTGACAGGCTGCATCTAAGCGCTTCCATAAATCGGCATTTTTTACCTCGGCTTTTGCAGCGGTTTTCCAATCTCGCTTTTTCCAGTTGTGGATCCATTGGGTAATACCTTGGCGAACGTATTGACTATCGGTAGTTAACACCACCTTGCAGGCTTGGGTTAGGCTTTCTAGGCCAATAATGGCCGCTAGCATTTCCATCCGGTTGTTGGTGGTGAGTCGGTAGCCTTGGCTAAGCTCTTTGCGATGAGCTTGGTAAACTAGCAGTGCTCCATATCCACCAGGACCTGGGTTACCTAAACATGAGCCATCAGTAAACAAGTGGACTTCTTTTGCCATATTTTTGTTAAACTTGCAGGATTATCTGCTTAGTGTCGCATAGGAGTTGTTGTGAACCAATCCAAGAGCCATCGCTTAATTGTATTTGATACAGAAACCACCGGTATGAATGATAGTGGCGGGCCTATCTATCAAGGACACCGCGTTATTGAAATTGGCTGTGTTGAAGTTATCGACCGAAAGCTAACCGGCAATACCTTTCATGTTTATATCAACCCTGAGCAGTTGATTGATGAAGAGGCGATTCAAGTTCACGGTATTACCGATGAATTTGTCGCAGATAAGCCTTTATTTAGAGACATTGCCCATGATTTTGTTGAGTTTATTCGTGGTGGCGAGTTGGTGGCACATAACGCAAACTTCGATATTAGCTTCCTAGATCACGAGTTTGAAATGATGTCGCGAACCTTGGCTCAAGCGATGCCTAAATGTGCCGATATCTGTACTATCACCGATTCTTTATTGGTGGCGCGGCGTGGTGAATACAATAAACGTGAAGTACAAATGGCGGGCAATAAGCCTTTACCTTCACGTAAAAACTTAGACTCCTTAAGTGACTACTATGGGGTAGATCGCACATCACGGACTTACCACGGCGCATTATTGGATGCCGAATTGCTGGCCGACGTTTTCTTAAAAATGACCGGTGGCCAAAATAAGTTAAATTTAAAGCAAAAGGGCAGTGGGGATGGAGTTGGCGTTCGTTTGATTGATTCTAATCGTGCCCCTCTAAAAGTAGTATTTGCAACAGAACAAGAGCTCAGCGAGCACCAGGAGCGCTTAGACCTTGTCGAGAAAAAGGGAGGCCAGTGTCGCTGGCGCAACTAAACTTGATGATAAAAAAACTTTTGTGGCTGTTGTTGTGTATTGTGATTCCTGTACAAGCATCAACCATTTTCGAAAATCGAGATATTCCTTTAATCGATAATCGTTTTCGTCTCGATCAAACTATTGATAAGGCGACTTTTCTTTTATACCGCTCTCCCGGTTCTCCTGCCGCTATTTTGGTGCGCCCCGATGGCAGCAAAATTTATGCTTGGGATGTGCCCAAAAATGTCAGTTGGTTAGAAACTGACGAACTCGACATTGTAACTATTGAAAAGCCGATGCGAGGCCCTTGGCAGGCGGTGGCTGAAAACAAAGGCCGTAACCGCATTCGTATTCTCAGTGATATAGACTTAACAGTTGATCCAATCCCTCACCAACTCTATCAAGGAGAGCGTTTGCGTGTAACGGCGCGCCTAAGCAGTAAAGGCGAGCGGATTGACTTAGAAGTCATGCTTCAAGAAGCACTAATGAATGTTGCATTAATGCGTCAGCAACTGCTCGAAGACCAAACTGTAGAAGTGCGTCGCGACGAGTTAGGTAAGTTTTTTGACGATGGCAAAGATTATGATGAGTATGCCGACGATGGCGTGTTCACTACTTTTATCAAGTTAGAAGCTCGCCCCGGCAAGTACGAAATGATCGTTAGCACCTTAAACCAGATTTTTACTCGTGCTCAAATCTCTCCGGTGCTGATATATCCCAATCCTGTAGAAATAAAGGTTATGTCGCCAAAAGACGAAGAGCGTCAAGCGCGGATGGCCTTGGTGATAGATACCGACGAAATTAGGCCAGAGTCGGTAGTGATTAGCGGTAAGGTTTATAACAATGTAGGTTGGGAGCAAGACTTCCAAACTTATGCTGAAAGTGATGAGTTTACCGTAGACCTTCCCACACCCACCGAGCAAGGGCGCTATCGTGTTATGGGCACCTTATTGGCGACCACTATTCAAAATCGCGAGATAGTTATCGACTTACCTGAGGAAGACTTTGTGATCCTTCCTCCGCCGCCACCGCCTCCAGAGCCAGTGGTAATAGAAGAGGTGGTTGTTCCAGAGCCAGAAATGTCGCTGTGGCTAGTTATTTTACTTTATGTCTTTGGATTTTTGCTGTTAGCAGGCGCTGCTTTTGGTTTTATATGGTGGCGAAAACGTAAGGCCTTTGAGGCTGCATTAAAAGGCGCTAGAGAAGCTCCCGCAGCAGAGCCAAGCGCAGAACCCAAAATGGATGAAGCCAGTAGCTTAAAGATGCCATCGGAGTGATTTATAAGCTGGTTTGGCTAAAAGCTCGACGCTTTGGCTAAAACATCAGCGCTTGAACGAATTTTTAAAGAAATAAGACAATTCTTTGTTGACTCGTAATAGGCATAACCGTATTATCTGCGCCGCACCAGACGAGATGGTTCTGCGGAGTGGTAGTTCAGTTGGTTAGAATACCGGCCTGTCACGCCGGGGGTCGCGGGTTCGAGTCCCGTCCACTCCGCCAAGTCTGTTTAGTCTGTGTGTAATGTTTCGATGTAGCGGAGTGGTAGTTCAGTTGGTTAGAATACCGGCCTGTCACGCCGGGGGTCGCGGGTTCGAGTCCCGTCCACTCCGCCAACGACGAAACAATTTAATGCGTAGGAGTGGTAGTTCAGTTGGTTAGAATACCGGCCTGTCACGCCGGGGGTCGCGGGTTCGAGTCCCGTCCACTCCGCCAGCATTAAAGTAGTAATACAATCGTGACGTTAGTATATGCGGAGTGGTAGTTCAGTTGGTTAGAATACCGGCCTGTCACGCCGGGGGTCGCGGGTTCGAGTCCCGTCCACTCCGCCACTACTAAACAAGAGCCTCGTTAAGCGAGGTTTTTTTGTGCCTGAAATTTGAGTGATTAGGCCTTAAGGTTTACTCAAAGCCTTAATTGGTAGGCTTAATCTTGATACTTATCTCTAATTTTTACAAATCGAGCAAAGTTGTTGAGCAGCGCATCCACAAGCTGTGGATCAAACTGTTTACCTCGTTGTTGTTCTAAATACTCAATAATCTCTTGGTCATTCCAGGCATTTTTATAACAACGTATGCTGCCTAGGGCATCAAATACATCAGCAATGGCGGTTAAACGCCCGCTAATTGGGATCTCTTCACCTTTTAAGCCTCTTGGGTATCCACTACCATCCCATTTCTCGTGGTGCGAGCCAGCGATTTCTGAAGCAAGTTGCATTACTTCAATATTTGAGTCTTTAAGCATGTTTTCGCCAATGGCTGCATGGGTTTGCATTACTTCCCATTCCTCGGGAGTAAGCTTGCCCGGTTTGTGCAGTATTGCGTCGGGAATCGCCACCTTGCCTACATCATGTAAAGGGGATGCCAGCTTTAACTGTTCAACTTTCATGGCTGGTAAATCAAGTAACTCGGCGAGTAGAGCTGTAAAAAGGGCAACTCGGCGAACGTGCATGCCCGATTCTTTAGAGCGGGTTTCAACTATCTCCCCGAGGCGATACAGCACTTCTTTTTGGTTGGTGCTAATCACTTCGTTAAGCCGAATGTTTTCTAACGCAACCACGATGTTTTCACTAAGCAAGTTAATGAAATGCTGATCTGCTTGGTTAAACGGCGTATTCCTAGTGATATAAAACAATAAATTGTAAGCGCTGTTTTCACAGTAAATCGCCAAGGCATTATCTTGGAAAACATTGGTTTTTTGATCTATTGCTTGGCTGAATATTTGCTGTTGATTACTGGGGAATTCGGATAAATGTTGATGCGCTTTACTAGGGCGTTGTTGCCCTTGATAAGCTAATAACTGCAATTGAGTAGAGTTAACTTTATAAGCATATTGTTCTACTTGATAGATACAGCTGTCTTCTAAATTTAGTATTACGGCCAGTTGTTCTAAGGCGCCTTCCACAAAAGTAAACAAGGCATTTTTTTCAAATATGCCGCGCGAAGCCTTAACGACTTTTTCTAGGCCCAGTTTATGTTTCTCAAGTGAACAAATATCTCGGTAGGAGCGTAAGCTGGCTCTAATAAGGGTACGTAGTTTTTGCGAGGTGAGCTCGGTTTTGTCTTTGTAGTCGTTAATGTCGTAGTTTTCTACCACTTCATCTTCGGGAGCTTGCCCAGGTTGGCCGGTGCGTAATACGATTCGAACGCTTTGGTTATCCAGATCTTGGCGAATATGACGAACTAAACATAAGCCTGCATCGTCGGTTTCCATAACAACATCTAATAGGATTAAGGCGATGTCGTTGTGTTCGGCCAATATAAGTTTGGCTTCTTGGGCTGAGTTGGCATGTAGAAACAATATCGATTTGTTGTCAAAAACAAACTGTGACAACGTCATGCTAGTGATGTGGTGAACTTCCGGCTCATCGTCAACAACCAATAGTTTCCATTGATCCTGTTGCTCTTGAGTTTCGGTGGCTGTGTCATCTAGTAAAAAGATGTCGTCGCTCATTCGCTATCCATTGCTTATGTTTTTCTTTTAGTTAAGTGTATTTTAGACTCAAATTCAATGCCTTGCTTCTGATACTGATAAAAAAAGCGAGCTATTGTTGCTCGCTTATTTTTGATTGATGAATTTTTGTATTAAGCGACGGAGTCTAAATCAGCTGCGTCTGTTTTGGTTAGGTTAGGGCGATTCTCTAATTGCTCATGGTCAAAGTCATCTACGTTAATTGCAGCCAACCTGCCTTGCTCTGTTCGGCGCATTAGGGCAGCTTCTTCAGCGTTAATTACACCAAGTTTTATACCTTCGTCGGCAAGTTTATCTAGCTGAGTGAAGGGGCGTTTCTCGCCAAGTGCTTTACATACTTTGTCGTATAGCGCTTCGCAAGCCAGTACATCCTCTAAAGTTTGCTCTAACTCACCATAAACATTGCCTTCTACTCGGCTATCAAAGCGGCCTTGTCCTACACGATTACGAGTTTCACTTGGCTCTTGTAGAATACGTGCAAGTTTATGGTCTAGCACATCACTTGGTGCATGGAAGGGCTTGCCAAGCGGGAACATCACTAAGCGCATTGCTTTACCTACCCATTTATTGGGGAAGTTAAGCAGTAACTCATCTAGGGCATTCTGTAATTGAAACAGAGAGTCTTGCATGCTCCAGTGCAGCAAAGGCAAATCTTCTTGTTTGCGGCCGTCATCGTCAAAACGTTTTAAAGTGGCCGAGCACAAGTAAAGCTGGCTTAACATATCGCCTAGGCGAGCTGATACGCGTTCTTTACGTTTTAAGTTACCGCCTAGTGTTCCCATAGCAACATCAGACAACAGCGCTAAATTGCTACTAAAACGAGTTAGTTGTTTGTAGTAGGCAGCCGTTTGGTCGGAGTAGGGAGTGCTAATTAAACTGTTGCTAGTTAGGCCAAACCAAAAACTGCGAACAAAGTTGCTGGTGGCAAAACCAAGGTGGCTAAATAGCGCTTTATCAAACTGTTGTAAGCCTTGGTTAAAATCGGGGTGTTGAGTAGCTTCCATTTCTGCAAGCACGTATGGGTGACAACGAATGGCGCCTTGCCCGTAAATAATCATGCTACGAGTTAGAATGTTTGCGCCTTCAACGGTAATGGCAATTGGTGCACCTTGATACGAGCGAGCCAAAAAGTTTTTAGGACCTAAGCAAATTCCTTTACCGCCCACAACGTCCATTGCATCAATGCTAGCACGCTGGCCTCGGTGGGTTAGGTGGTATTTTACTATGGCAGAAATAACCGATGGTTTTTCGCCAAGGTCGATGGCGGTTACGGTTAGGTCAGAAGCCGCTCCCATCATATAGGCGTTACCTGCTAGTCGAGCTAAAGGCTCTTCTACACCTTCCATTTTACCAATGGGTAATTTGAATTGGCGACGGATACGGGCGTAAGCACCGGTAGCTAAAGCCGCATTTTTAATGCCGCCCGTTGCACTGGAAGGCAGGGTGATTCCGCGGCCAACCGACAAACATTCTACAAGCATGCGCCAACCTTGGCCCGCCATTTCTTTACCACCAATGATAAAGTCGATAGGCACAAATAGGTCGTTAGCGCGGGTAGGGCCGTTCATGAAGGGAACGTTAAGTGGGAAGTGACGACGACCTACTTCAACCCCTTCGATGTCGGTTGGAATAAGTGCGCAGGTAATGCCAAGCTCTTCTTGCTCGCCAAGTAGTTTGTCGGGATCTGATAATTTGAATGCTAGGCCTAAAATAGTGGCCACTGGTGCTAAGGTGATATAGCGTTTATTCCAAGTAATTCGCATACCTAGTACTTGCTCACCTTGCCATTCACCCATACAAACCACACCTGCATCAGGAATAGACCCGGCATCTGAGCCGGCTTCAGGGCTGGTTAAGGCAAAACAAGGAATTTCTTTACCCTCTGCTAAGCGAGGAAGGTAGTGGTCTTGTTGTTCTTTTGTACCGTAGTGTTGCAATAATTCGCCTGGGCCAAGTGAGTTGGGCACACCTACTGTGCTAGATAATACTGCTGAAATACTGGCGAGTTTTTGTAGCACACAAGATTGCGCGTAGGCAGAGAACTCTAGACCACCGTATTTCTTTTTGATGATCATGGCGAAGAATTTATGCTCTTTCAAAAAGTCCCAAATTTCTTCGGGTAAGTCTGCTAATTCATGGGTTATTTCCCAGTCTCTGGTCATCGCACATACTTGCTCAACCGGGCCATCTAAAAAGGCTTGTTCTTCTGCACTTAGGCGTGGCGCCGGGTAGCTATGAAGCTTTTTCCAGTTAGGCGCTCCGCGAAATAGCTCGCCTTCCCACCATGTGGTACCCGCCTCGATGGCTTCTTTTTCGGTACGCGACATTTCGGGCATGATTTTTTTGAAGGTTTTGAACAGCGGTTTAGAGATCAGCTGTTGACGCAAAGGTTTAAAATTCAACCCACCAACAATTAACAAGTAGGCTAGCCAGAACAGCTCGCTAAATGGCGAGATAAAACTGTAAGCAGCCAGTGAGGCGGTTAGCACTAGGCTAAATGCCAGTAACGACGCTCTAAAATAAGCGAGCCCGCCCATTAATAATAGGCCACCTATGGCAGCAAAAAGGGGTAAGTAACTTTGCATCAATCTCTCCTTGGACTTGTAAGAGGTCTGACCTCTTTGTGTATTTGTAACGCAGTGGTTAACAAACTTCAAGTCTTTTACAAAATATCAACATAAGTTTAGTTGTATTTTTTAGTTAACAAATTGAGATATGCGCTGAATAGAACGCTGATCCTTACTAAAAAAAAAGTTATAGTGTGCAGCTAATAAGCCTTGCCCAGATAAGGGAACCTAGATGAAAAATTTGATAGTTGAAGAGTTACAAGAAGCTGTAACTGTTCTAAATGCTTTTATTGCCGATGAGAAAAACATTGACGCGATCGAACAAGCGGCTCGCTTGTTAGCCGACAGCTTTAAGCAACAAGGCAAAGTATTATCTTGTGGTAATGGTGGTTCTCATTGTGATGCCATGCATTTTGCCGAAGAGTTAACCGGCCGCTATCGTGAAAACCGCCCTGCTTACCCTGCTATTGCTATTTCAGATCCTAGTCACTTATCTTGCGTGAGCAATGATTATGGCTACGAGTATGTATTTTCTCGTTATATTGAAGGTTTAGGTCAAGCTGGTGATGTTCTCTTTGGCATTAGTACTAGTGGTAACTCAGGTAATATCATCAAGGCGATAGAAGCAGCAAAAGCCAAAGGCATGAAAGTGATTATTTTGTCTGGTAAAGATGGTGGCAAGATGGCGGGCCAAGCGGATGTAGAGATTAGAGTACCGCACTTTGGTTTTGCTGACCGCATTCAAGAAATCCACATTAAAGTGATTCATATTTTGATTCAGTTGATCGAAAAATACATGGCTGAAAAGCCTGTTACCTAAGTATTGTAAGTAGCGAGTAGTTGTATGTGTGAGTTACTAGGAATGAGTGCCAATGTTCCTACCGATATTTGCTTTTCCTTTACCGGCTTGGTTCAGCGCGGCGGCGTTACTGGACCGCATGTAGACGGCTGGGGTATTACTTTTTATGAAGGTAAGGGCTGCCGCAGTTTTAAAGATCCTGCACCAAGTTGTAAATCTAAAATTGCAGAGTTGGTTCAGGCTTTTCCGATTAAAAGTCAGGCAGTAGTAGGACATATTCGCCAAGCTAACCGCGGGTGTGTCTCCCTAGAGAATACCCATCCTTTTACCCGTGAGTTATGGGGACAAAATTGGACCTATGCTCACAATGGGCAATTAAAAGGATACAAGCAGCTTGATACTGGCTTCTTTAGGCCAATTGGCGCAACCGATAGCGAGCGTGCCTTTTGTTGGATCCTCGAACAGCTACGCATTAAGTACCCACGTAAACCCGCTAACATGAAAGCCATGTTTAAATTTGTGGCGAGCCTAGCCGATCAGCTGCGTGCAAAAGGCGTATTTAATATGCTGCTGAGCAACGGCGAGTTTGTGATGGCCTATTGTTCTACTAATCTGCACTGGATTACTCGCCGTGCTCCTTTCGGAGAGGCTCAGCTGGCCGATGCCGATGTTACTATCGACTTTTATAAAGAAACTACGCCAAATGATGTAGTGACAATGATTGCAACTCAGCCTTTAACCAATAATGAGCAATGGCAAAAAATTGCTAGCGGCTCTTATGTATTGTTTAAAGACGGTGAAGTTCAATAAAGCTTCTTAAGCTAAAACAAATAGAAAAAAAGCGCCTTTAGGCGCTTTTTTTATGAGTTAGCGTAACCGCTACTAGGGAGTATATTGCTGTCGAGCAGGGCGCTGTCATTTTCCATGCTCAAGCGTCCTTCAACAAACCAATTAACGACCAATGGGTATATGGCATGTTCTTGCACTTGTACCCTTGCTGCTAGTGTTTCGGCATCATCATCGCTAAAGACAGGAACTTTGGCCTGTAAAATTACCGGGCCTCCGTCTAACTCGGGGGTGACGAAGTGAATGCTGCAACCGTGTTCTAGGTCTTGGGCATCAATGGCGCGCTGATGGGTATTTAAACCTTGGTACTTGGGTAGCAAAGAGGGGTGAATGTTTAGCATCTTGCCGCTAAAACGTTCCACAAATGCTTGGCTAAGAATACGCATGAAGCCAGCCATCACGATTAAGTCAGCTTTATGCTGCTCAATCACTTCGGCCAAGGCCATGTCATAGCTTTCGCGATCGCTATACTCTTTAGGGTTTACAACTACCGTGTTAATGGCTGCCTGCTTAGCGCGCTCAAGGCCATAAGCGTCGGCCTTGTTGCTTACTACAGCAGAAATAGAGGCGTTGATACGCCCCTCTTTACAGGCATCAATAATGGCTTGCAGGTTAGTCCCTGAACCTGAAATCAATACAACAATGTTGCGTGCCATTATTTACCCTATTTAAATTCTACTTGGCCTTCGCCTTCAGCTACATCTTCAATGTGGCCAATTTTCCAAGCTGTTTCGCCGTGTTCTGCTAGTAAGGCTAGAGCAGCGTCTACTTCAGCTTCTGGTAAAGCGATAACCATGCCTACACCACAGTTGAAGGTGCGGTACATTTCTTCACGAGCCACGTTGCCATTCTCTTGCAACCAGTTGAATACTTCTGGCCATTGCCAGCTGTTTTCATCAACCACTGCTTTTGCGCCAGCTGGCAATACGCGAGGAATGTTCTCCCAGAAACCACCACCAGTGATATGCGATAAAGCGTGTACTTCACATTGCTTAAGCAGTGCAAGTACCGACTTAACGTAAATTTTTGTTGGGGTTAATAGAGTTTCACCTAGCGTGCTATCACCTAAAACTTGTTTAGGATCGGCATTAGATACCTCTAAGATCTTGCGAATTAGCGAGTAACCGTTAGAGTGAGGACCACTAGATGCTAAAGCGATTAACGCGTCACCGCTTGCTACTTTAGTGCCGTCGATAATTTCTGACTTTTCAACAACACCCACACAGAAACCTGCGATGTCGTAGTCGTCGCCATGGTACATGCCAGGCATTTCTGCAGTTTCACCACCAATTAAGGCACAGCCAGATTGCTCACAACCTTGACCAATCCCTTTAACTACGTCTGCTGCAGTATCAACTTCAAGCTTACCAGTTGCGTAGTAGTCTAAGAAAAATAACGGTTCAGCACCTTGTACAATAAGGTCGTTTACACACATTGCTACCAAGTCGATACCAACGGTGTCGTGTTTTTCCAAATCTAACGCTAAGCGTAATTTAGTACCTACACCATCGGTGCCAGCAACTAATACAGGCTCTTTGTAACCAGTTGGCAATTGACACAATGCACCAAAGCCTCCTAGTCCACCCATTACTTCTGGGCGCTGGGTACGTTTACTAACACTTTTGATACGTTCTACTAATGCATTACCAGCTTCGATATCAACGCCAGCATCTTTATAACTCAGAGGGGTGTTTTGTTTGGTCACGGGATTACCTTGCAACGAACATGGAAAAAAATTTCGCGATATTTTAGCAGTGTTAGCGGTCCGGTAACAGTAATAAACGATAACTAAGACATTTTGTTGATATTTGCTAACATATCTCCATTGAGCCTGATTTAAACTAGCGGCTCACAATTCGGTAAATCAAAGGAATAGAGATGAAAGTTGTTGAAGTAAAGCATCCTTTAGTTCGTCATAAAATTGGCCTAATGCGCGAAGCAGACATTAGCACAAAGCGTTTTCGTGAATTAGCACGCGAAGTATCCGCATTACTTACCTACGAAGCGACAGCCAACTTAGAAATTGAAGAAGTGACTATTGCCGGTTGGAATGGCCCAGTGAAGGTTGAACAAATTAAAGGTAAAAAGGCTACGGTTGTGCCTATTTTACGTGCAGGCCTTGGTATGATGGATGGTGTGTTAGAGCATATGCCTTCGGCAAAAACCAGTGTGGTTGGGATTTATCGTGATGAAGAAACTCTAGAGCCGGTTCCATACTTTCACAAACTAGTGAGCCAAATTGATGAGCGTTTGGCTCTTGTGGTAGACCCTATGCTAGCTACTGGTGGCTCAATGATTGCCACCATCGACCTACTTAAAGAGCAAGGCTGTAAAGACATTGTAGTATTAGTATTAGTTGCTGCTCCCGAAGGTTTAAAAGCTTTGGAGGCTGCACACCCCGATTTGGTCTTGTATACTGCGTCAATTGATGAAAAGCTAAATGAGCAAGGCTACATCCTTCCTGGTTTGGGTGATGCCGGCGATAAGATTTTTGGTACTAAATAGTACGCAAAAATAGTTAATTGAATCTCTAGGAGAGCGCAGTGATTAGAAAGTGGTTGTTGGTACTTAGTTTGGCAGTTGTGATGTTGCCGGTTCAAGCCTCGCTGCAAGAGGAACTTTACCGAGTTGAAGCACAAGCCACTGGCGATACCCAACAAGATCAGCAACAAGCTTTTGAGTTATTGGTACTGCGCTTAACTGGGGAGCAAGCTAGCAATGCTAATCCATTAGTTGCCAAAGCAAGAGCCAATATTAACCCGTATATTCAACAGTTTGCTTATCGCGACGATGCGATTTCGGTGCTATTTAACGAAGCAAAAGTAAATCAACTGTTGATGCAAGCTCAATTGCGTTTATGGGGGAAGCAACGCCCAGACATCGTATTGTGGTATGCCAACGAGCAGAATTTTAATCGAGAATTGTTAGCTGATAGTGCTCAACAAGATTGGTTAGAGGCTGGCCGCCAACAGGCGCAGCTACTAGGTTTGCCTGTTCGCCTCCCTGTTATGGATTTAGAAGATAGCATGGCGGTAAGTGTCAATGATGTATGGGGTGGTTTTGATGGCCCATTGTATGCGGCTAGCGAGCGTTACTCTGTGCCACTTATCCTGAGCTTTCGCCAATATCCTCAAGGTCAAAATTGGCAGATCCAATGGCGATTGTTAGACAGTGCAAGCCAAGTTCAACTTGATAGCGGCCAAGTACAAGCGCCACTAGCAGACGTTAGCGCTGCCGCTATGAGTGCGGTAAGTGCCAGTTTGGCCGAGCGTTATGGCGTGATATTAGGCGAGAATGCTGATGAAGCGATGTTAGTTAGTTTTGCCAACATAACCAGCATGAACAAATATGTTGAGTTGGAGCGCTTTCTTAACCAGCAACCTAGTGTGGCAAGAGTTACCTTACACAATGTAAAACAAGATACCTTTACTTTTGAGGTGCAACTGCTTAGCCCTTGGGAAGACCTTAAATCTTCACTTGATATCGCTCCGCGCCTGCAAGCGGATGAAACGCGAACAAAGTACTACTATTACCAGTAGCAAAAATTTTTCATCTTAATTACGAGCTGGTACAATGCCTCTAGACTTGTATCAGCTTTGATTTATCACTTTGAGTTTTTCCCCGCAATTATCACTTCCTGTACTGCTACCTGACGATGAAACCTTGGTAAGTTTTTACCCGGGCGACAATCAACAGTTACTAAGTGCACTGCGCAATCTTGCTTTAGATAAAGGCGAGAGGATGCTTTATTTATGGGGCAGTGAGGGATCGGGTAGAACCCATTTGTTGCATGCCAGCTGCACCGAAATGGCAGATGTGGGGGCGGCAAGTGCTTACTTACCGCTCGAGATGCACGCAGCAATGTCTCCTAAAATGCTCGAGGGTCTCGAGAGCATGGCCTTAGTTTGTTTAGACAACATTGATGCGATAGTGGGGATATCGGCTTGGGAAGAGGCTATTTTTGATTTTTATAATCGCCGTAAAGAATTAGCGTCTACCACCCGTTTAATTGTTACCGCCAATGCGCCAGCTCCTCAGTTGTCTTTTGCCTTGGCTGACTTACAGTCTCGCTTAAATTGGGGCGTAACTTATAAGTTGCATGAGCTAGATGATGAGCAAAAGCTAAGTGCTTTGCAATTACGCGCGGAACTACGTGGTTTGAAAATGCCGTTAGAAGTTGCCAGATTTTTATTGAAACGATTATCTCGTGATATGCCTACTTTGTTGAACAAGCTTGATCTGCTCGACCAAGCCTCAATCACTGCTCAACGTAAGCTAACCGTACCCTTTGTTAAAGAGATCTTAGAGCTTTAGTCTTTAGATTTATCTTTTAGCTTCTTTAAGCCTATCCCCAGCTCTTTACCGCGAAACTTCGCGTACTGTAATCCAAACCAAAACGCACTGAGTACTAATACTAGCTCTACTGCCGCTAACCAGCGTTCGGTGTCGGATACTACTAACAGCGTGGTGCTGTGAAGCACGTATAACAGCAGCACAAAACAACTCCAAGCATAGGTATAAGGTTTACCGCTCAAAATGCCTTTTAGCGGGAACAGCAATGGCACGACCCAAAAGATCAACATTAAACCTAGGCTAATATCAACCGGTGGTGATAGCCATAAATGCCATAACAGCACCCAAGCAAGAAGCGCCAAGTAACTACTCTTGGCAATTAGCAATAGTTGAGATGTGCTTAGCTTAGACAATCTCTAACACCTGCTCTGGTGGTCGGCCAATGCGTGCTTTATCTTGATTAATCACAATTGGGCGCTCAATCAGTTTAGGGTTTGCGTGCATAGCGGCTACCAGTTGAGCAGGAGTGAGCGATGCATCAGCTAAATTCAATTCTTTGTAGAGCGCCTCTTTAGTGCGCATTAACTGGCGAGGCTCAAGTTGCATCATGTCGAGCATCTTGCTGATATCCGCTTCGCTTGGCGGAGTTTCTAGATAAAGCACTATTTCTGGCTCGATGCCTTTTTCTTGAAGAAGCTGCAAGGTTTGGCGACTTTTAGAGCAGCGCGGGTTATGAAGGATCTTAATAGTAGACATGCTTATTCCTTGTATACATCTAGTTTAGCGACTCGAGTTCTTGCTCAGCAGCTTTAAATTGTTCAATTCTAGCTTGGATGCGAGCTTGCTCAAGATTGTTTTCTGTTAGGTTGTAGGCGCTATGTAGTTCGTCAATGGCGCGGCGATAATCTGAATGCAATGAAAGGTACTCGGCTCGCGCAGTATGGCTAGCAGCCATATTTTTGAGGCGTCGTTGGCTGCGGCTAAGCTCTCCCCAAGCCAGAGCATCGTTGGGGCGCTCGCGTAGGTAACGATCAAGCAGTTTGGCACCTTCTTCAAATTGGCCATTTTCGCTAAATGCGTGAGCCAAGTTGAGCACAATTACTTGATTATTGGGGTAACGAGTCTGCGCCACTTGCAAACGTTTAATTGCAGGTTGGTAGTTTTTCATTGCTAAATCGATGTCAGTTTGGGTATCGATTACAAAAAGGTTGTCGGGATGGCGCGTGGCAAGACCATCAACGATTGTTTTCGACTCTTTGTATTTACCCATACCAAACAAAGCTAAGGCTTTGCCATAGAGGGCTGCATCTTCAATTCGGTATTCTTTGCGCTTTATTACTCGGTTGTAGTGCTCTAAAGCTTCGGAAGGAGAAAGGGTGCCATGACGCACAATAATTCGTGATTTGGCAAACTGGAACGATAGGGAGGGCGCAACGTAACGATTAGGGTATTGATTTGCCCGAGCACGCGCTTCACTAACCCGCGTTTCTGGCAATGGGTGAGTGATTAGCATTTGCGGAGGCTTGCTAGCGTAACGGTATTTCTCGGACAGTTTGCCAAAAAAGTTGCCCATTCCTATTGGGTCATAACCGGCATTGGCCAAGGTGCGAAGGCCAATTCGGTCTGCTTCAAATTCGTTGGCACGGGTGTAGTTTATTGAGTTTTGCACACCTGCCGCCATGGTAGCCTGTAACGCTGCTATACCTGCAACTGGGTTGGCTATGCCTAGCAATAAAGAACCTAGCATACCGGCCATAGACAGGTTTTGCGCTGCCGCTTGGTTTTCAATACTTCGGGCAATATGACGTTGAGTAACGTGAGCAATTTCGTGAGCAATTACCGAGGCGAATTCACTTTCAGTATCGGCGTATAAAAATAAGCCAGTATGAATTTTTACGTAGCCACCAAGAAAAGCCGCAGCGTTAATTTCATTATCGGTTACTAAAAAGAAGTTAAAGGGTGTACGCACTAAATCAGCTTTGGCAACCAGGTGGTTGCCTAGCTCGGTGACATATTCAGATAACACTGGGTCATTGGTCATACGGCTACTAGCGCGAATAATTCGCATGTAGGCATTACCGTATATAATTTCTTTGTCGATGGATAAAGCCGACGCACCGGCGGTACCTATTTCAGGTAATTGATTATTGGCAGACATAAGAGGGGCGTAGCCAAACAGCAGGCCTGCTAAAACAAAATGTGCGAAACGCGTCATTGAAATCCGATAACTTTCCATTTGTATCGCGAGAATACCCCGATTTTGTTTGTTATTCAAAAGCTATAAATTGAGTCCTGATCAATAGCCTGTAATAATGTCATGGTTATTTTATGGTAATTATTACAAATGCTTTGCCTCGATTTACAAAAACACAACTGTCCTTACCCATTATTGGAAAGTAAGCTTTGGCTAAAACAAGCTAAAGTAGGTGATCAGATTCAGTTGCTGTTAGGGGACAGCGGATCACGTAGTGATATCCCCAAGTACTTTCGCCGATTAGGGCATGGCGTAAGTATAGAGCAAGGCGCCCGTGGTTTTTGCGTCACCATAACTGTCCACCCGCTAAAGGATTAAAGCTGTAACTATGTTTAAAGTCTTATCAAATTGGTACCGCCGCATGTTTTCTGATCCGGAAGCGGTGGCTATGGCTCTTGTGTTGGTTATTGGTTTTGTGCTGCTGTATTTCTTTGGCAATTTACTCGCACCATTACTTATTGCTTTAGTACTTGCTTACTTGTTGGATTGGCCAGTGAGCTTTTTAGCCAATCACGGATTTCGCCGGGGCTTTGCTAGCGCCTTAGTGCTACTCATATTTTTCCTGATTGCCACATTTACTGTATTACGCATTTTGCCCACCGTGTGGGGGCAGGGGATGAACTTACTCAGTGAGTACCCGGTGATGCTCAACAGCACTCAGCAATGGCTTGAGTCTCTGCCACAGCAATACCCAGAGTTTATCGACGGTGCCTTAGTAGAAAGTGTGGTAGACAATGTTAGAACCCGCTTAATGGGCGTGGGAGAGCAATTGTTGCAGTCTTCACTTTCGTCAATTATCAACTTAGCCACGGTGCTGGTGTATAGCGTGTTGGTGCCGTTGATGGTGTTTTTCATGCTAAGTGACAAACAAGTGTTACTGAATAGCGTGTCGCGCTTTTTGCCTAATGATCGTCGTTTGTTAACTCAAGTATGGTCAGAAATGAATGGCCAAGTGATTAATTATATTCGCGGCAAAGCGATTGAAATACTGCTCGTGGGCGGTGCTAGCTATATTGTGTTCGCAATTATGGATCTGCGTTACTCGGCATTACTTGGCGTGTTAGTGGGTTTGTCGGTACTTATTCCCTTCATTGGTGCCTTTGCAGTAACCCTACCGGTTGCTATGGTTGGCTTATTCCAGTGGGGGTTAAGCCCTCAATTTGGTTACCTTATTCTGGCTTACGGCATAATACAGGTGATTGATGGTAACGTATTGGTGCCCATTTTGTTCTCAGAAGCGGTTAACCTTCACCCCTTGGCAATTATTGTCGCGGTGTTGGTGTTTGGCGGCTTGTGGGGATTTTGGGGAGTATTCTTTGCAATTCCACTAGCCACTTTGGTGAAAGCGGTAATGAATGCCTGGCCGCACCATATAGAAAAGGTTGAGGACAACGAGCCCTCAACCTCTGCTGAATAGTTATTGGTTTAAGTAATCGAGCACTACTTGATGGTGCTCTTTAGTTTTAAACTTATTAAACACATGCTCAATTTGGCCTTGCTCGTCGATTAAAAAGCTAATGCGGTGAATACCATCGTATTCTTTACCCATAAACTTCTTTAAACCCCAAACTCCGAATTGGTCGGCAACTGCATGATCTTCGTCAGACAGTAAATCAAAGTTAAGCTGATGTTTTTCTATAAATTTAGGTAGGCGTTTTACTGGATCTGGGCTTACCCCAAATACTACAGTGTTCGCATCTTTGAGCTGTTCAATGCTGTCACGCAAGCCACAAGCTTGGGTAGTACAACCCGGCGTTAAGGCTTTAGGGTAAAAATACACCAATACTTTTTTACCTGCGTAGTCGCTAAGTTTAATGCGCTTTTCATCTTGGTTTGGCAAATCAAATTGCGGAGCAGCAGCTCCGGCCGTCAATGTGTTCATTAAAGGTGTCCTTTATAGTGGTACTTAATTTGACAAAATTTGTAAATTGAACTGCTCGCTGCCTAACTCTTGGCATAGTTGTGCAAATGCCTGTTCAATTTGTTCTGGTTGATGGGTTTGGTTTAGCTTTACGTCAAACTCAGCGTGTAACATCTCAATATTATTCTTAGTGAACAGATTTGATTTTAAGCTCACCATATTCATTTGATGGTCGCTGATAAATTGGGTCACTTTGCTAATCACCCCGGTTGCATCAGGCAAAGTTAATTGCAAAACGGCGGCATGTGAGTAATCGATCAATTCGTGGCGCGAGGTTTTTTTCATTACCGTTAGCAGTTGCAATTCTTGCGCGGTTGCGGGTAATCGAGTCTCTATTTGAATAATGGCATTATGAGTACCGGCCACTAGCATGATTAAGGTAAACTCTGAGCCAAAGAGTGCCATTCGGCTATCTACAATGTTACAGCCGCAGCTAGAAACCAGTTGAGTTAATTGATTGACGATGCCTGGCCGATTACTGCCAACAGCGGTGACCACAAGATGTTGACTCATATTCCGTTTTACATATTTAGCTAGATTTAGTGTGTCAGGATACTTGCTTAAAGCTGGGAATTCTAGCGCATATAAATTTAGCAGAAAGTAAAAGGTGAGTTTGTATCAAGCCCTGAATGTTTTCGCCTTGTGTTTATGAAAGTGGCTAAGTAGTATAGCGCCCTTACTCTGGATTGTTTTCGTATGACGAAATCGCTTACCAGTAAATATTTTTGTTTGTAGATGTAGTGGGATATGCAACTAGTTTCTTTTCCAACGATGAAAGTCGTGTTTTTTGGCAGCCTAGTAGCGACTCTGGCAGCATGCTCTAGTAGCGGTGAGAAACACCGTCAGGCTGAGCGAGGCTTTGAGTATTTAGAAGCTACTCAAGTAGAGCCTTTAGTGATCCCAGAAGGGATAACACCACCTGAGCAAAGTAGTGAATTTGTTATTCCAACACCGCAAGCTAAAGAGGAAGTTTTAGTCGGGTCGGCGGTAGATGTTCGCGCACCTGTGCAAATTATACCGCTCATCGCGGGAAGCCGTATCGAAAATACCGAAGACGGTCTGATTTTTTGGTTTGATATTCTACAAGCCCAAACCGCTACCGAAACAACAGCTACGATGATGCAAACCATTAGTGACTATATTGCCTATCGTGACTCTTCTATCGCTCGCCGTGATGACCAGCAAGCTATAATCGAATCAAATTGGTTAGTTGATGCCGAAACTGTAGAAGGTAGTTGGTGGTTTTTCTCCAGCGACACAGTAATGGAGCAACGCCAAAAATTTACCTATCAGCTAGATGTTAAACCTCATGGTCGAACCGCTGGTCTAAAAGTAAGCTTTATCGACGGTGAGATTTATCGCGACGGTGGAGACTTAGCGATTGATTTAGATGAGTTCGACAAGCAGCGCCTTGCAGTGGTAGAGCTTAATCGCTTAATTGGTTATATAAGTGACCGACGTGAAGAGCTAGAAGAACAGCTTGCGGCGCAACGTGAAGAAGCGCGCTTGGCGGCCATGAGTGAAGCCGAGAAAGAACAGCTTTACGATGAGACGGTTAACTTAGTATTAGTAAACGATAGCGGTGCTGCTTACTACAAAGCGCGTGCTAACATGGAAAAAACCATGAAGCGTTTGCGTTTAGTATTACCTCTAGCGGGTTTCACTATTACTGATTACATTGCTAACTCTGGCAGCTTGTACTTAACTTACGAGCGTCCACCGGAGCAAGTTCTTGAAAACTATGGTTTAAGCACCATGGAGTTTGAAGAAAAAGACTACATCTTTACGGTGGGCTCAAATGGCAATGTTACTCAAATTACCTTAAGTGATAATGAAGGTGTTGTACTTAAGCCAAGTGAAGTAAAAGCGCTGTATCCGTACTTAGCCATTCTGATGAAGATGGGCTTAGATACAAGCGATAGCTTGTCTCGATAATACTCGCTCGCATTAAGCTAGATTTATAAGGCCTCTTTAAGAGGCCTTTTTTATTAGCCTTTTATGTTTTTTCTTGCATCTTTGCCCTATAGGCAATTGACTATTACAGTGTGAAAAGCCATTTGTTTTTAGTTGAGAGTTCTTCCCCAGCTTAAAGTGGGCTTATCTACTCACTCTTGGCTAAACTTATTTTGGCTTGTATTCGTATTAAATAAGTAACTGATAGACTAAAAGGAAGATGTTATGAGATTTATACTAATTATTGGTGCTGTATTCGCTCTAAGCGCATGCAGCAGTCAAAATGTGGATACAGCTGAAAATAGCTCTATAGCGGTTGAACCCAGTCATTCCAGTGTGGAAAGTGTAGGCGCTAATTCTACAGAAACAACTGCTACCACTGCTGCTGGGGAAGCCAGTAACTCTAGCGTAGATACGATTGGCGCAAATGAGGCGACAAGCGAAACGACAACGCCGGTTATTGATCCAGAGGTAGACGCAATGTTTGGGCAGCTAATTCGACAGTCTATCGCGAACGGAAATGAACAACAGGCCTTGAAGCTTGTAGAAGATGCCGAGCAAGCCGGTTCACTCAAGGCCAGAGATGTTTATTTGCAGGCTTTAGAAAAGCAAAAGGAACAGCAGCAGTAAAGCTTGGGGAGTTTACTATTAATGGGCGATTTAACGTTGCTCTGAGTCGTGCGACTTTATTGATTTAGGCAGTTTTGTCTTGATGCTAAATCGGTCCATGTGCCTGAGCAGCATCAAGTTGCCAAGGATAAACCCCAGTACCAGAGCAATGATAAGAATAACGTATCCGATAGCCATGGTAAGCCTCCAAATCCTGATATGTGGGTATTCAAACTAGCTGTGCCAAAGCTAGTTTAGCCTGTTAAACGCTGAGTGCTTGAAGCTTAAGGCTAGAAATAAAGCTAATAAACGCCACGGCCAATAATAAGGGGGCTGGCGGGGCTGTTTTCTTTAGTTGCGGGAATAACCACAACAGAGTTGCTAGCAATAACAAGCTGCTCATTACTACAAAGTGCTTAACTGTATCAGATTGTTCCAAGAGTGTTTGGTTTAAAACGAGATAAATACACACTGCCACAAGGCTACACATTGCCGCAGCAAGCCCGGCAAATGGCAGTAGTTTATCAAAGCTTGTTAAGCGGTGTTTAGCCTTAACCATTAGCCAGTGAGCAATTGCCGCCGCACAAGCAATGAAGCTAAAGGTCCCAATACTATGTTGCAGCAAAACAACCGTAGCGGCTAATAACAGTGGCATACCCATTAACCACCAAAGGTTAATATTTAGGCTGCGTTTGTGTTTAAGCTTGTTGATTTTGAAAGTAAGTACCCAACCGATTAACGCACTGGCGAAGACTAAGCCTACTAACCAAGTTGCTTGTTGGCTTTCAAATCCACTTAAACCTGCCAAGGTTATAAAGCTAACAAGTGTGCTTAATTGACGTTGAATTCTGCCTGTTTGCCCAGGGCATAACTCTCCCTTATGTAAAACCAGCATCAATACAAGAAAGGCCAGTGCAGAACAACTAACAAGGCTAACAAACAAGGTGGTATACAAGCTTGGCATTAGGTCTCCGGTAAACAGATATTGGTAACGTATTGGCTAAAAATTTGTTCGATGTGCTGTTCAATACAAGCGAAGCCTGCCACCTGGTTATTTCTTAAGTGTTCTAGGGTTTGGCTAGCATCGAGTTTGCTCATCATTGTTTGGCTGGTGGCTAGGTGGCTCAAGTGCCATGGTTCAAACTCTACGCCGCCCTTAAAGCGCAGATAAGGGTAGAAAAAACCAAAATCTTGAGCATATTCATTTAACCATATCGATAAGGCGTGCTGGCAACCTTGCTCTGCATACTCTTGGGGGATGAGTTCTAGACGAGTTCCTGATGGTAGTAGTTTGGGGTCGTAGAAATCAAAATCGGTGCCCCAATGATGGCGGCTGGTGCCAGGTAAAGCAGACCAACGCAAAATAGCATGCAGCTTTTGCTCATCGCTTAGGCTTGAGATATCCAGTGGGCGACTATTGGCATCAAGAATTGGACGCAGACCATTCCATTTGTTATTCCAGATCGCCAGTTGGCGGTGAAAATCTCGATAACCACTAAAAATGCTTAGGTTAAACCCAGCCCGCGCAGCCGCTTTGATAAGCTTTTTGAGATCAGATAAAACCAAGCGATGAACCCAAGCAAGCTCGGAGTCATCAATTAGTTCGCTCTTGTCTAGCCCATAAAGGGCTAGAGGCTTGGCAAGTTTACTCATTGCCGCCAAGAACGTTTACTAACAGCTCGTAGTACATATCTGCTAACTGTTCTAAATCAGCCACTTTAACGCACTCATTCACTTTATGAATAGTAGCGTTAACTGGGCCAAGCTCGACCACCTGTGTCCCCATTTTTGCAATGAAACGACCGTCAGACGTGCCTCCAGTAGTGAGTAGCTCAGGAGCTTTCTTGGTTACCTTGCTGACCGCGTTGCTCACCGCAGACAAGAAGTCGCCTTCCTCAGTTAAGAATGGTTGGCCATTGTAGGTCCAATCTAACTGGTAATCTAAACCGTGGCTATCAAAGATATTGTGTACCCGTTTTACAATCTCACTATCCGTTAGCTCAGTTGAGTAGCGGAAGTTAAATTGAACATCTAACTCACCAGGAATCACATTAGAAGCACCTGTACCAGCGTGAATATTGGCAATTTGAAAGCTTGTTGGTGGGAAGAATTGATTACCATTATCCCAATGCATTGCCGCTAGTTCTGCAAGAGCTGGTGCAGCATCATGAATAGGGTTTTTAGCTAGGTGGGGGTAAGCCACATGGCCTTGCACACCTTTTACCGTTAAATCTCCAGTTAATGAGCCGCGGCGACCATTTTTAACTACATCACCAACGTGATGAGTAGAGGATGGCTCACCCACCAAGCACATATCAATCAGTTCGTTACGTGCCATTAAGGTATCGACCACGCGGGTTGTACCATTAATAAAAGGTCCTTCTTCATCAGAGGTGATTAAGTACGAGATAGAACCTATGTGATTAGGGTAATCAGCCACAAATCGCTCAGTAGCAACGACCATGGCAGCTAAAGAGCCTTTCATGTCAGCCGCTCCGCGCCCATGTAGAATGCCATCAATAACAGTGGGCTCAAAGGGTGGGGTATGCCATTTTTCTGCAGGCCCAGGAGGTACTACATCAGTATGTCCAGCAAAACAAAACAGTGGGCCGGTATCACCTTTACGCGCCCACATATTGGTGGTGTCTTCAAATACCATTTCTTCAATGTTAAAACCAACTGCCTTTAGTCGGTCGGCCATTAGCTTTTGGCAATCGCAGTCTTCAGGGGTCACCGACGGACGGCTGATAAGATCTTTTGCTAAGTGTAAAACTGGGCTATCTGACATGGATTTATGCTTCCGGAGAAAAGAGTTGTTGGTATTGGTCGGCTTTAAAACCAAGCGTGAAAGACTGGTCAACTTGAAGTAACGGGCGTTTAATCATTGCTGGATACTCGGCCAGCAGTTGAATGGCTGTATCTTTATTTAGGTCAGCTTTTTGTTGGTCACTTAGCTGGCGATAAGTGGTTCCACGTTTGTTCAAAACGACTTCCCAACCCAGCTGTTCACACCAATGGCTAATTTGTTCAACACTAACACCATCTTTACGATAGTCGTGGAAGCTAAATTCAATGTTGTGTTCGTTTAACCAACGGCGGGCTTTTTTAATAGTGTCGCAGTTGGGGATCCCGAACATTACTATGTTTGTTGCAGACATGTATGTTCCCTTTTTTATTTTGGCTAAGAATACCAGAGCTGAAGGCAAAGCTCATCGACCAATTTAGCTGGTAAGGGATTTATACCAATCGTACTAAGTAACTGTTCATTTTATCTGGTTAAAATACTCGATAACTGCGTTAGAATTTTTGATTGTAGAATAACTACTTATCGAAAAATCCTGCCTTATTCTCGAGTATTTTTCCTACGTTATTTCTGAAAACTTACTTAGTGTGAATGGTATTAAGGCTTTGAGTGAGTTTAAGGCAAAAAAAACCACGCTAAATAGCGTGGTTTAATCACTTAGGCAAAAGCCCAGTTTATTTAATAATGGTTAGTACCGGCGTTTCGCTAATGGTTACAGAACCTGATTTTTTCACTAATTCTTTAATCTCGTCCATGTTAGAGATAACCACGGGCGTTAGCGTTGATTTTGCTTTTTCTTCTAGTACGGCTAGATCAAACTCAATAATCACATCACCTTGTTTCACTTCTTGGCCTTCAGCCGCGATACGAGTGAAACCTTCACCTTTTAGCTCAACGGTATCAATACCGAAGTGAACAAACAGTTCTACGCCGTCGGTTGATTCTAGTGAAAACGCGTGGTTAGTTTCAAAAATCTTACCAATGGTACCATCACATGGCGCTACCATTTTGTTACCGCTTGGCTTAATCGCGATACCATCGCCCACGATTTTCTCAGCAAATACTACATCAGGCACTTCTTCAATAGGAACGATTTCACCTGATAGTGGGGCGATAATATCGATCCCGCCTTTGCTTGAACTATCATCTGAAACCATTTTCTTGAATTTGTCGAATAGACCCATTATGGCGCTCCTAAATTCTTATGTATTGTGCAGTTGTAACTATCTTAACAGACGGAATTTTGTTTAACAAAAGTGTCAACTAACGTTTCAATTTCAGCGGCTGTTGGCAACGCTAAAGCTTGATCGGCTAATTTCTTCACATCAGCATAGTTTGAATTACGGATCAGTTTTTTGATCCTTGGTATAGAAATGGCACTCATTGAAAATTCATCTAAGCCCATTCCCATCAATAACAAGGTGGCAGTTTCATCACCAGCCAACTCACCACACATACCTGTCCACTTACCTTCAGCATGTGAAGCATCAATAACTTGCTTGATTAAAGTAAGGACAGCGGGTGACATTGGGTTATAGAGTGAAGAAATAAGCTCGTTGCCACGATCTACTGCTAGAGTGTACTGAGTTAAGTCGTTGGTTCCAATACTAAAGAAGTCTACTTCTTTAATTAAATGGTGAGCAATAGCCGCTGCTGCAGGTGTTTCAACCATTACGCCAACTTCAACTTCTTCATCAAAGGCGATGCCTTCAGCACGTAACTCGGCTTTTAGTGTATCTAACACACCATTTAACTTGCGAATCTCTTCAACCGAAACAATCATCGGGAACATAATGCGCACTTTACCAAAAGCAGACGCACGTAATAGCGCACGAAGTTGAGCATTCATAATTTCTTCTCGGTCGAAGAAGATACGAATTGCACGCCAACCCAAGAATGGATTCATCTCTTTTGGCAAATCTAAGTAAGGTAAGTCTTTATCGCCACCGATATCCATAGTACGGATAATCACTGGGTGGCCTTGCATCGCTTCTACTACAGCTTTGTAAGCTTCGAACTGCTCGTCTTCGCTAGGCAGTGAGTCACGATCCATGAACAAAAACTCGGTACGGTATAAACCAACACCTTCTGAGCCGTTGCGGTGAGCGCCGTCTACATCTTTAATGGTGCCAATGTTGGCACATACTTCAATTTGATGGCCATCTAAAGAAACCGCAGGTAGGTCTTTTAACTTGGCAAGTTCAGCTTTTTCATCGATGTAGCTTTGTTGGCGCTGTTTATAGGTGGCTAGTTGCTCATCGCTTGGGTTGATAACAACTTCATTGTTTAATGCATCTAACGCAATGATATCGCCATTTTTAACCTGTTGGGTTACGTCGTTGGTACCAACAACAGCTGGTAGCTCTAAAGAGCGAGCCATAATAGAAGTGTGAGAAGTACGACCGCCGATATCAGTAACAAAACCTAGTACTTTATCTAAGTTAATTTGAGCTGTTTCTGAAGGGGTTAAATCGTTGGCGACTAAAATTACTTCTTCAGTAATAGTACTTAAAGAAACAATCTCGATGCCTAGAATGTTTTTAACTAAACGAGAACCTATGTCGCGAAAGTCCGTTGCGCGTTCTTTTAGGTAAGGGTCGTCTAACTCGGCTAGCATCTGCGCGTTTTGCTCGATAATGGTATGAGCTGCATTGTCGGCGCTAAGCAAGTTATCTTTGATGCAGGCTAGAATTTCCTCTTCAAGCTCTTCATCTTCTAACAGCATGATATGTCCTTCGAAGATAGCTTCTTTCTCTTCACCGAAGGTTTTACCTGCCATTATTTTAATTTCTTCGAGCTGTGCAGAAGTTTTATTACGTCCATCGAAAAAGCGTTGTACTTCGCTTTCTACCTGCGCTGCGTCGATATTTGTTTGGTTAATCACTACTTCTTGTTCCGCAAGTAGCAGTGCTTTACCAATTGAAATTCCTGGAGATGCCAGAATACCTGAAATCATAACCTACACCTATTTAGTTGAACTGATTAACGGACTTATAAAAATGCTGACTTATTCAAGTTCATCCATTAACGCAACTAGTTTTTCTACAGCGGCAGTTTCGTCTTCGCCTTCAGCGCGAATTACCACACTAGTGCCTTTAGTTAGGCCAAGAGTTTGTAGTTTAAAAAGGCTTTTGGCACTGGCAGATTTGCCATTACTCTCAACAGTGATATCGCTAGAAAATGCTTTTGCTTCTTTTACAAATTGTGCCGCAGGGCGAGTATGAAGACCATTTTCGGCGGTGATAACAACACTTTTCTCAAACATACAATCATTCCTCAAGTTAAATTATGTCGCCTATAGCTTGATATAAGCTTAGACGCTTATTAGTAAAACGTTTTCGAGAAAAAAATAACGTAAAAGCCTTTGGTAAAGTTTAATCTACGTCAAATTTTCCTATTTAGTTGTACAGTGTTACTTAATATTACATAGGGGTTTTGTCTGTAACCCTATGTAATTTAATAAATAATACTAATTTATCGAAGTGAACAATGTGTCAATTTTGATACCTTTTGTTACAAAATGATACATTGTGAAGCGCATTATTTAGCGGTTTGGAGTATAGTTTTTGCAGTTTTGTTGCACAAGTCTTAATGGTTAATTTTCTTTGAAAATAAAGTCTTTGTCGCAAAAAAAAGCAACCTTCACAGGTTGCTTATTGATTACTTGCTTAAATTTACTTATTGAACGTTTTCTTGTTCAGTGAAAATGTTAGCAAATAAAGCACTTGATAAGTAACGCTCACCTGAGCTTGGCAGAATCACAACAATCGTTTTATCTGCAAATTCTGGCTTTTCAGCGATACGGTTCGCAGCTACAACAGCGGCGCCTGAAGAGATACCCGCTAAAATACCTTCTTCTTCCATTAAGCGTTGAGCCATAGCTATAGCGTCTTCGTTAGTTACTTGCTCAACCGCGTCAACCATTTCTAAATCTAGGTTGCCAGGGATGAAGCCTGCACCAATACCTTGAATTTTGTGTGGACCAGGAGTTAGATCTTCACCCGCTTTAGCTTGCGCAATAACTGGAGAATCAACTGGCTCTACTGCAACAGAAGTGATGCTTTTGCCTTGTTCCAGTTTAATGTAACGGCTAACACCTGTAATTGTACCACCGGTACCCACACCCGCTACAAACACATCAATTTCACCGTCTGTATCTTCCCAAATCTCTGGGCCAGTTGTTTTCTCGTGAATTTCTGGGTTAGCTGGGTTATCAAATTGACCTAGTAATACGTATTTCTCTGGGTTGCCATCACGAATTTCTTCAGCTTTACCGATAGCGCCTTTCATGCCTTTAGCGCCTTCAGTTAACACTAAGTTAGCACCCAATGCTTTAAGCAATTTACGACGCTCTAAGCTCATGGTGTTTGGCATGGTAAGGGTGATTGGGTAACCGCGAGATGCTGCAACAAATGCTAAAGCAATACCGGTATTACCACTGGTAGGTTCAATGATTTCTTTACCTGGACCCAATAAGCCTTTCTTTTCTGCATCCCATACTAAGTTTGCACCAATACGACATTTAACACTGAAGCTTGGGTTACGGCTTTCTACTTTAGCCAGTACGTTACCTTTGCTTACGCGGTTAAGGCGAACTAGCGGAGTGCGACCGATAGTCAGGGAATTGTCTTCGTAAATCTTACTCATTGAAACGTCCTTTTTAAGGTTAATAGGCTTGCTACAATCAGTGGTTATCGGCACTTAGCAGCATTACTGTGTTACTAGCATAACGCGCTATTCGGGAAGGGGAAGTAACGTTTATTTATAACGTTATGTAATTAAGAGATAAATTGATATGCCATAAAGCTAGGATTTGTAGAAGACTTGTGAATAAATGCAGTTATAGCTGGCTCTAGGTCTATTATTGAAGCTATAAGCATTGTTAGTTTTAAGCTGCAATTGGACTAGATGATGAGGCAACCACAAACTTGCAGTGCCAAAACTGCGAGCTGATTAACTATTATCTTTCATCCCATTATTTTGTTTAATAGTTAACATACGGTTGTCTGGTATAACTTTACACTGAAGCTTAATAGCGTTTAACAGCTAAAAGGATGAGAGATACAAATGGAAAAGGTTGCGCGTTTAGCAAGTAAGCACTGGCTAATTGCCATGGTGTTGTTTTCTATTTATGGCGTTCAAGTTTGTCCGTTTTTGGAAGCTCAAACGCCTCTTCAATTATTACTCCCTATCATTATTAGTTTTCTTGTCACCTTGTTGGCGAGGCGCTTTGCCTGTTTGGCAATAGAGAAGAAGCCAAAAGAACAGCAAGTAAGCGCCCAGTTCACTCTCGATTTTTCACTGTTTTTAATCATGGCCTTAAGCATCGTTAGTTATAACTTAATGATGTTTGAGCCGCCTTGGGAGTCAAACTTAAAGGTTATTTTAGGTTTGGCTGCTTTGGGCTTTTATGTAGCGGCAGATTTAGCCTTGTTTAAGGAGTGGCAAATTGCTCAAGACTTAGAGAGTGCTGGCCAACACTTACAGATTAAGCCGCAACCTTATTCTGTTAGTCAAAAGTTTTCAGCCTTCGCAGCGGCCAGCGCTTTCGTGCTAGCAGGTGTTATCTTTTTGGTGATTAATAAGGATTTAGATTGGTTGGTAAATGTTGGTTCAGATCTCTACCCGATTGAAGTGGCTCAGCGTTATATTGTTATCGAACTAAGCTTTGTATTGCTGGTGGTATTGGCCTACGTGCTAAGAGTAATAAGCAGTTACTCACGTAACCTAAAGCGTTTGCTAGAAAACGAAAATCATAGCTTGGCTAAGGTACAAGCCGGCCAATTAGATACTCAGGTCACCATTAGTAGTAGTGATGAATTTGGCTTGATAGCACAGCGCACTAATTCAATGATTGCTAGTTTACAACGCAGTACTTTGTCGCTTCAGCAAACGCGAGATATCGCCATTCACAGTTTGGCGACACTAGCAGAAACCCGTGACAATGAAACCGGCGCGCATATTCTACGTACCCAGTACTACGTTAAAGCCTTGGCTGAGGCACTGCAAAATGAGCAAGGTTTTAGCAATTTATTAAGCCCTCAGATTATTGATTTAATCTATAAGTCAGCCCCCTTACATGACATAGGAAAAGTGGGGATCCCAGACGCCATTTTACTTAAGCCCGGTCAACTTGATGATGAACAGTGGCAGATCATGCGCCAGCATCCTGAAATAGGAGCCGATGCTTTAGCCGAAGCTGAACGCCAGTTTGGCAGTGAGGATGCGGCCTTCCTGCAATATGCTAAAGAAATCGCTTTATCTCATCACGAGAAATGGGATGGAAGTGGTTACCCCGAAGGGTTAGCTGGAAATGACATTCCCTTAAGTGCGCGCTTAATGGCCTTGGCAGATGTTTATGATGCGCTCATTTCTAAGCGGGTATACAAACCTGCTTTTTCTCACGACAAAGCTAAGCAGATTATTTTAGAAGGGAAGGGCTCGCATTTTGACCCTGCAGTAGTTGAGGCATTTTGCCGATGCGAGCAGCAATTTGTCGAGATTGCTGCTCAATATAGTGATAAACCAGAGTGTGCCGCTTAGTTGCTGTAAACCACAATGGATACGCGGTAGCGATCTCTTTTAGGGCTGCGCTCTACGGTATAAACCGAGTAGTGGCTAGCGTTTTGGGTACTGGCCCATTCCACGGCTTCTTTTTCCGCTAAATCTAAGTCCAAGTTGCTCAAAAAGGTTTTTTGGGCCACTTTGGTTAAATTCATTTCCTGGGCTTCGCCGTAGTTTATCTTTTGCAGTGCGCTGGCTGCTGCCATCACAGAGCCCGCACTCAGTAAGCTGACACTTAGTACTAAGCCCGATAATAGATGTTTGGTTTTCATTATTGCTTCTCCTCGACCAGCTTGTCTCGATAACTATCGACCCAAATTGCTGTGGCACCACATACCGCCACCGGCATGATAATTAAGTTTAATAGGGGTACGGTACTAAAAAATAAAACGATCGCCCCAAATCCACTGTTGCGAATGCGGTCTTGCTTAAGTTGATCACGCATAGTAGCAAATGGAATGCGATGATTGTCAAAAGGGTAATCAATGTATTGAATGCACATCATCCAAGCACAGAATAAAAACCACAGTACAGGCGCAATAGTTTGGCCAATGGCAGGGATTAAAAACAACAGTAATAATCCCAAAGCTTTGGGTAGCCAGTACCACAGCTTTTGCAGTTCTCGAGAGAAGATGCGTGGTAAATCTTTGATGAGTTCGACTATCGACATGTCGTCGACTTTTTTGCCACTAAGGTGCATTTCAACTTTTTCAGCTAATAAGCCGTTAAAAGGCGCTGCAATCCAGTTTCCAATAATGCTAAAGGTAAAACCAAACACCATCAAAATAGCGATTATCGCCGTTGGCCAAATTAACCAGCTTAGCCAATCTAGCCAGCTTGGTAAGTAATCAATAATTTGTTGAACCCAAGTGCCTAACTGTTGGTATAAAAAGAAGAATGCTGCACCAAACAACAGAATGTTAGCGATTAGAGGAATCATCACAAAAAGCCGAAGACCAGGTTGAGTAATTAAGCTAAAACCCTGGGCGATGTAAGAAATTCCGCTGCGAGAAGCAAGCGAATGCTGCGTCATTGTTGTGATCCCTCGTTTGTTTATGGACTCATATATTACAAAGCGTTGATAGCTCTGGTAAAGTCTTGCTTAACAATAGCAACAAATTAAGCAAAATCATTTATGCGCTTGAAACAAATCCGTCTCGCCGGGTTTAAATCTTTCGTTGACCGAACCACCATCCCTTTTCCCACCGATATGACAGCCATAGTAGGGCCAAACGGCTGTGGCAAGTCAAACGTGATCGACGCTGTTCGCTGGGTATTAGGTGAGAGCAATGCCCGCCATTTGCGCGGTGGCTCTATGACCGATGTTATTTTTAATGGTTCAACCAAGCGCGCCGCTGTATCTAAAGCCATGGTGGAATTGATTTTCGATAACCAGCAAGGGCGAATTGGCGGAGAGTTTGCTAGTTACGCCGAGATTGCCGTTCGCCGAGAAGTTAGTCGAGATGGTCAAAACAACTATCTGCTAAATGGTGCTAAATGCCGTAAACGCGATATTACCGATTTGTTTTTAGGAACGGGTCTTGGTCCGCGCAGTTACGCGATTATTGAACAGGGCATGATTAGCCGTTTAATCGAGTCGAAGCCACAAGAGCTGCGGGTGTTTATCGAAGAAGCAGCTGGCGTGTCTAAGTATAAAGAACGCCGACGCGAAACTGAGCTTCGCATTAAACACACCGATGAAAATATTCTGCGTCTGCGAGATATCGAATCAGAGCTTGCGCAACAAGTCAGTAAGCTTAAAACCCAAGCGCAAGCGGCTAAGCGTTATCGCCAGTATCGAGAGCGTCATCGTGAACTAAAGGCACTTATTTGTCTTCAAGAGTTGCGCCAGTTAGACGCGAGCATTGATAAGGGCAATCAGGGGAATGATCAGGCCGAACAGCAGCAAAGGCACGAAGAACACCTGATAACTCAAACGGAAAACCAGCTTAGCTTGCTTAACCATCAAATTGCAGAGCAGCAAGAACAGATTCAAAATCTGCAGCAGCAAAGTTACCAACTTAAAACTGAGTTGGCGAAACTTGAGCAGCAACAATTACATACCAAGCAACAACAAAGTCAGTCGCAACAAAGTCGCGACCGCAACTTAACTCAGCAAGCTGAAATTAACACAAGCTTAGAGGTGCTAAGTGAGCAGTTAGCGCTGGAACAAGAAGCCATCGCAGAACTAGAATTGCAACAAGAAATGCAGCAGCAAGTGTTGTTAGAGTTAGAGCCACAGCTGGAAGACGCCGAGCACCAGCATGCCGATGCCCTAGCTGAGAGTAATGCCTTTTTAGCTGCGAGCCAACAGGCGCGTCACTCTGTGCAGCAGTGCGAAGCCCAATTGCGCCATTGTGAGCAAATGCAGCAGCGCCATAAGCAGCAGATTGCTCAATTAGAGCAAAGCTTAAGTCACACCACCGATGGTGATGAAGCTGCTCTAAAGCGTTTAACTCAGCAGCTCGACGAAAGCGAACCCAAACAACAAGATCTTGAGACGCGGTTGGCACAGTCCGAGGACTCTAAGCAGCACTTAGCCGACAAACTAGCGGCCTGCCAACAACAATTGCAACAAACACAATTACAGCAAACTGCTGAAGAAACCCGCCTGCAGGGTGTAGACAAATTGCTTGGGCAAGTTGAGCAGACAGCCCAGCAGCCACTGCTTGATGTTTTGGGCGTGAAGGCTGGATGGGAGTTGGCTGCAGATGTGGTTTTAAGTACATGGCTACAAGCGGAGTGGTGTGAGCAACTAGACGCCCAGTTTCCCTTAGCATTAAGCGCAGTTGCGCCTGAACTAAGTCATCAGCTCGCCCCTCAGTTAGCAACGTTGAGCAGCTTAGCCGAACAGTTAGAGAATGTTGAGCTTGGATACTTATGTGGCCAAGTGCTAGTGGTAGATAATCTTGAGCAAGCGATAAGCTTGCGAGAGCATCTAAGTCATGAACAATCATTGATAACCGCCAAGGGCGAGTGGGTAGGAAAATACTGGCAGCAGTTGAGCCCACCGAACTACCAACATTCTTTGTTAAGTCTGCAACAAGAGCGCCAGCAGCTACAAGAATTATTGGCTCAGTTGGAGGAAAACGCTACTCAGATAAAGCTTGAACAACAAGACCTGCAGCAGCAATCTCAGCAACAGGCTGAACAGATAAAATGGCTAAGCCAAAACTTAGCGACAGTGAAGGCCGAGCTTGCCGACTGGCGCAGCCGCTTAGCCTTATTAGAGCAACAGCAAGCCTTTGCCAAGCAACAAGCCGAGCAAATACAGCAGCAAATCGCCGAGCTGCAGATTACGCAGGAGCAAGATCAAGAATCGCAGTTTTTGCTTGAAGAGCAACTTGAACAGCATCAGGCTGAATTAAACCAGCAAAGCGAAAAGCAAAAATACTTGCAACAACAAACTGCACTGGCGACAGATACTCTAAAGCAGCAACGCTTGAGCTTGCAGCAACAGCAACAAGCTAGTCATCAGCAGCAATTGTTATTGCAGCAACAGCAAGCAAAATATCAAGCCCAACTGCAGCAGCAAAGCTATCAGCGGCAAAAGTTGGCTGAGCTTGAACTGCAGTTGCAGGCGCAGCCCGAAGAGCACGATGAGCAACTAGCCCTGCTTGGTGAGCAAATAGAACAGTTGCTAGAGCGACACTTAGAATTGGAAGAGCAGCAAACAGGCGCTAGCGAAGCACACCATAAAAGTGTTGAACAACAGCAAGCTTTGGCTCAGCAGTTAAAAGATGCGCAGCTACGTTTAAAAGAATTGATTGAGCAAGGTACGCAACAACGAATTGAGCAGCAAAGTTTGTTAGCGCGTCGAACCGTATTGTTAGAGCAACTAGCGGAGCAAGGTGAAAACTTAAAACACCTTGAGTTGTCGTTGCCAGAAGCCAGCTTAGAAGACGATTATGCCAGTGAACTAAGCCAAGTAGATGCGCGCTTGAAGCGATTAGGCGCGGTCAACTTAGCAGCGGAAGAAGAATTTGAACAGCAGAATGCACGTTATCAAGAGTTAAGCACGCAACTTACTGATTTAGAAGCCGCTATTGAAGTGCTGCAAACAGCAATCGCCAAAATAGACCGTCAAACTCGTTCTAAATTTAGTGAAACTTTTGCTAAAGTAGATGCAGACTTACAGCAGCTTTTCCCCAAGGTTTTTGGTGGGGGTAAGGCTTGGCTTGAACTGTCTTCCGACGACTTACTCGAAACTGGTGTAACTATAATGGCGCGACCTCCGGGTAAAAAGAATGCTAGCATTAGTTTATTGTCGGGCGGAGAAAAAGCGCTGACTGCCTTGGCCTTGGTTTTTGCTATATTTCGCTTAAATCCTGCGCCATTTTGTATGCTTGATGAGGTAGATGCACCGCTAGATGAAGTAAATGTGGGACGTTTTGCCGATTTAGTGCATAGTATGTCTGATACGGTTCAATTTATATTTATCAGTCACAATAAAGTGACAATGGAAAAGGCCTCGCAACTTGCCGGGGTAACAATGCAGGAGCCAGGCGTATCACGCTTGGTAGCAGTGGATATCGCAGAAGCGATAGCCATGGTGGAATAATAGCTTTAGAGAACAGTTAAATGCAGGAATTACGCATCGTACTTATCGTTGTTGGAATCATTTTAATTATTGCTTTGCTCGCTCATGGTTTTTGGAGTAGTCGCAAACAACGACCTGAAAAACTGGTTAGTCCCAAAAAATCTTTAGGGGCTCAAGAATCTTCAGCAACACGTGATGAACAAGGTTTTGATGATCTGGGTGTAGGCCAAGCTCGGGTTATTGGTGACCCTATTGAAGATGCTATTACTCAGCAAGAAGTAGCTCCAGCCGCAAAACCTGCGGCTAAATCAGCCGAAGTAAAAGCAAGCCCAGATTTTGCCGCAGAGCCAAGCACGCCAGTGCAGCGCAAAGAGCCTGAATTTAGCTTTTCTGCGGTAGATGAAGCGCCAAGTATTAGTGATAGCCAAGGTTTAGAGGGCTTAGAACCTAAGGCCAATCCAGAGGCTGTGAGTGTTGAACCTGAGCCAAGTACTTTGTCTAGCGAACCAGAGTTTGCCTTTGATATGGATGAAGTAAAAGAAGAACTTGTAGAGCCTGTTGTGGAAGAACCACAAGAGCCGGTTAAAGATCCTAATGCACCCGATGATGTGTTTATCTTAAATGTTATGGCTCAGAGTGGCCGTTACTTAAAAGGTGCTGCGCTGTTAGCAAGCTTAGACAAAATAGGTTTGCGCCATGGTGACATGGATATTTTTCATCGTCACTTAGATAACAGCGGCACGGGTCCGGTGATATTTAGTTTGGCGAATATGGTTAACCCTGGCACTTTTGATATTGATGCCATGGACCAGTTGGAAACCCGTGGTGTGAGCATTTTCATGACCGTGCCATGTAAGGGCGAACCAACTAAAAACTTTGCCTTAATGTATAACGCAGCAATGACCTTGGCTAAAGATTTAGACGCGATAATGTTAGATGACCAGCGTAATCCTTTGACCAAGCAAACCGTTAATCACTATGAGCAACGGGTGCGTGAATACGAGCGTAAGCAACTGCTCGTAAACTAATAAATTGTGTGTATTTTTAAGCCTTTCCAATACATGTATTTGGGAAGGCTTTTTTATTTGAAAGGTCTCTCATGGACAAGCCAGAACAACAAATTGAGCAGCTAAGAACTCAACTCGAGCAATATAACTATCAATATTACGTATTGGATGAGCCTTCGGTTCCTGATGCTGAATATGACCGCTTATTTCGAGAATTACAGAGCTTAGAAAAGCAGCATCCAGACTTATTGCGAAGTGACTCGCCTACCCAGCGTGTTAGCGGAACGCCGCTATCAGCCTTCGATCAAATTCAGCACGAAATGCCAATGTTGTCCTTAGACAACGTATTCAGTGAAGAAGAGTTAAGCGCCTTTAATAAACGTTTGCAAGAGCGATTGGTGACAGCTGATGCAATTACCTATTGCGTCGAACCCAAGCTTGATGGCTTAGCCGTGAGCATTTTGTATGTTGATGGTGTGCTACAGCAAGCTGCAACACGTGGAGATGGCAGCACCGGTGAAAATGTTACCGAGAATGTGAAAACCATTCGCTCTATTCCTCTGCGTTTACGGGGCAATAACTGGCCCGCCAGATTGGAAGTGCGCGGTGAAATATTTATGCCTAAGGCGGGTTTTGAAAAACTTAACCAGCAAGCAATCGAAAAGGGTGAAAAAGGCTTTGCCAACCCACGCAATGCAGCAGCAGGAAGTTTGCGACAGTTAGACTCGCAAATCACTGCTACGCGTCCTTTGGCATTTTATGCCTACTCCTTGGGCGTGGTGAGCGAAAGCTTAAGTCAAAGTCATTATCAGAACTTACAAAGCTTAAAAGACTATGGTTTACCGGTGTGTCCTGAAGTGCGCACTGTTAGCGGCAGTGAGGCGTGTTTTGCCTATTACCAAGAAATTGGTGAGCGCCGCAATAGCCTCGCCTATGAAATTGATGGCGTTGTTTACAAAGTAGATAGTTTGGAACTGCAGCAACAATTGGGTTTTGTTGCGCGAGCACCTCGCTGGGCAACCGCCCATAAATATCCGGCTCAAGAAGAAATCACAATATTGCGAGATGTAGAATTTCAGGTTGGGCGAACTGGAGCGATAACTCCCGTGGCCCGTTTAGAGCCGGTTTTTGTTGGTGGCGTTACGGTGAGTAATGCCACCTTGCACAACGCTGATGAAATTGAACGTTTAGCGGTGCGCATTGGTGATAGCGTGATTGTACGCAGAGCGGGTGATGTGATTCCGCAGGTAGCCGGAGTCATCCTTGAGCGTCGCCCAGAAGATGCAAAAGAGATAGTTTTTCCCGAAAGCTGCCCGGTGTGTGATAGCGCCATCGAGCGTATCGAAGGTGAGGCTGTTGCGCGTTGTGTAGCAGGCCTACGTTGTGGTGCGCAGCGTAAAGAGGCACTAAAACATTTTGTTGCCCGTAAAGCTTTAGATATAGACGGTATTGGTGACAAGTTGGTAGAGCAGTTAGTCGAAGCTGAGTTACTGCAAACCCCCTTAGATTTGTTTCACCTTGCGCAGCAACGAGACGCCTTGTTGGGCTTAGAGCGCATGGGCGAGAAGTCTGTCGATAAGTTGCTTGCCGGTATCGAAGCAGCACGAGAAACCACTTTGGCGCGTTTCATTTACTCTTTAGGGATCCGTGAAGTTGGCGAGGCGACAGCTGGCAACCTTGCTCAACATTTTAAAAGCTTGCCCGCAATAGCCGGTGCTAGCCTTGAACAACTCCAAGATGTGCCGGATGTGGGTGAAATTGTTGCTAAGCACCTGCGTTTCTTCTTCACTCAAGAGCAAAATGCAGAACTAGTGAATGCGCTGGCCGAACAACTCAGTTGGCCTGCGATAGAAGATAAGGCGGAAGAAGACTTGGCCATGAACGGTAAGGTAATTGTACTTACCGGCACCTTAAGTCAACTTGGCAGAAGTGAAGCTAAACAAGCGCTGCAAGCCTTAGGCGCTAAAGTAACCGGCAGTGTTTCAAAGAAAACCGACATTGTGATTGCCGGTGATGCGGCAGGCTCTAAGCTGACTAAAGCCCAAGATTTGGGCATTGAAGTATGGAATGAACAACAATTAGTTGATTTGCTGCAAAGCTAAGTGAAAGCTCTCTCACTATCACTACTATAAAGGTCCGCTAGTTTGCTAGCGGGCCTTTTTGTTGAATAGTCACTAACAACCACTTTGATTGCTTGGCTTAAATGGCTTGTTATATGTCGATTCAGCTACGCTTAATTAACCACCACCAATAAAGTGATCCCTATGAGTCAATTCGATTCCTTGCTTCCACCCCAAATGGCTGAACGTGCTGCCGACGTTGGAGTGAGTAAAGCCACCAAAGATCCGCTTAAAGCATTTTTACTTGCCCTTACTGCTGGCGCACATATCGGCATAGCCTTTGTTTTTTATACCACTGTAACCACTGGTGCGGGAGATTTTCCTTGGGGTTTTACCCGTTTAATCGGCGGTATGGCATTTAGCTTAGGCCTGATTTTTGTGATTATTACCGGTGGTGAATTGTTTACCAGCTCTGTATTGACGCTGGTGGCAAGAGCCAGCGGTAAAATCTCATGGAAAAGCTTATGTGTTAATTGGTCATTGGTTTACTTAGGTAATTTGGCTGGTGCTTTTGTCTTAGTTTCGCTAATGCTAATGACCAAGCAATATACTTTTGCCGAAGGAGAGGTAGGTATCAATACCATGCGTATTGCCCAGCACAAGCTGCATCATGATTTTTTTCAAGCAGTTGCCTTGGGCATTATGTGTAATGTGTTGGTATGTATCGCAGTATGGATGACGTTTAGCGCCCGCAGTTTAACAGACAAGGTAATGGTGATGATTCTGCCGGTAGCAATGTTTGTCTCGGCGGGCTTTGAGCACTGTATTGCCAATATGTTCCAAGTACCTATGGCCATTGGCATTAAAAATCTTGCTGGCCCCGAGTTTTGGCAAGCAACTGGCTTAAGCCCAGCAGACTTTGCCGATCTCACTTTTGGCAACTTCTTCATCAATAATTTAATTCCGGTCACTCTCGGTAACATCATTGGCGGAGGGGTATTTGTGGGGTTAGGTTATTGGCTCATTTATCTACGAAAGCCCGATTAACCGCGTTTGTTGCATCGTTAGGGTGCGATTGTTGAGCACTTAACTAAGCCTGCGGCTAGCCAGTATTTACTGCGCTTAACTTAGCCACAGCTTGGTTTTGCTGAACATTGCGGTAGGAACATAGCGCAAATAGTGATTCCTCTGAATTATTACCTCTTTTGGTGTATATTTTGCTTCGTTAATTCTTGAGTTTAGTTGTTGTACTTGGTGATTTAGGTAGTTTATGTCGGTTCTTTCTCCAAATAGTGTTTTTACTTCGCTTCAGCAAGATGGCCCCTTTGCGGTAAGCCGTGATGCTTTTGTGGCGCACCCATTTTCTACTGGCGTTCGCAGCTGGGTAAAACGCTTGCAGCAAGATAGTAATAATGTGTCTAAATACCGGGCGCTGCGAAGCCAGATATTTGAGTTCTTGGGCATCGACAGTTTTTCACAAATTCAGAACTTGATTGACGACGTTAGCTTGCGTAAACAGCGCAGCGAACGAGCATTATCTTTATTGGGCAATATGTTTGGTATTGATGGCAACTTGAACGAAATTGAGAGCCGAGTTGATGAATATGCGCGAACTGCAGATGCGGTCATTCACTCAATTAAGGGAAAAATTCTTTCTCCTTATGCTTCGCATATTGAAAATACCAACGAAATTGAGGTTACCAATAATCCGGTAGAGTTATTGCTGATAATGTTCAATGATGACTACCACAAAAAAGCTCGCTTTGAAGCGCGACGCAAACTGATTTTGATGACCCTGGCTGGCAGCATCGAGCAGCGTGAGCGAGAAACTGAAATTGAAAACAAGTTTTCAGCATTTCTTGAGTTTTTAAACGGCTACGTGTGGAGTAAAGAGCTCAAGATTGGGGAGCTAGACCCGGTTTATTTACACTCGAAACACCTTAACGACGATTACGCCTGTAGCGAGGTTAAAGTATTAAACCCTCAACAGGCCAAGCTTATTCAACGTGGCGAGCGTGAAAAACTCACCTTGTTAAAGCGCCGAAGTTTTACTGTGGGCGAGCGTAAAATTCCAATCTACGTTTCTATTCGTAAAAAGCCGCCAGAAGCAAAAGTATTAAAGCTATTGCGCAAAAACCAGAAGAACCCCGCGGTGGCGGTAGATGACGAACTTGGCTTAATGGCGGTTCTAGATTCGGTTAGCGATATTAAGGCCTTTCAAAAGCACCTCACGCGCAGTGCTTCTAGCGCAAATTCCTTAATGGTGCTAGAAGACATTTCCGATACCCTAACCGATAGATCTGAGTATCGCGGCAGGGCAGTGGGCTCTAGTGAAAAAACGCCAATGATGAAGTTTTTTGCGCGTTTAGGCGGAATGCGGGTGGAGTTTATTATTCATACCAACCGGACTTGGCTCAATTATATGTATCAACAAGATGTTGCTCACAATGAGTATGAAGTAAAGCGAATGTTCGATACCGGGGTCATTGAGCTGCTATTCCCGATGGATATTTTCCATTTGAATCACCGTAAAACCCGTGATGAAATGATTCAGTTTTTTAGGAAACAAATAGAGGCTTAAGCCTTAAAGTCTGCGGCAAGTCTAATAACGCCATCAAGCCAACGAGCTGGCTTGCAATGGTATATTGGTGGCGCTAGAGTGTTGGTTAAATAAAGTTGTTGGTTTTGTGTTGTTGAATTTGGCGCGTTTTTCATTAGTGGTTTATACAGCTCTGGCATTTGCTTTAACTAGCATAAATGCAAGTGCTGGTGCGCTCATCGAGCAGCAACACACGGCTGAAGATATCTTGGCAATCGGCCACTCACCGATGCAAGATTGTCATGTAAATGCTAGTTCTTCTGCGGCAGTCAATATCGATGGACATGCACTAACACACACAATGCCTATTGGCGGCAGTTGTTGTACCGTAATTTGCATGGCTCCGCCGCTGATGAATTTGCTCAAACTCAATATTGCAGAATCCCCGAGCAGCCTTTTAGCTTTTTCCTCTACCCGCAGTATTACCCTATTCAATACTGCTGAGCCTCTATATCGCCCTCCTATTGGTTAAGTTCCCAAGATTATAAGCATTATCAGTTTTTGGATTGATAGTGGAAGCATTAAGCCCCTAGTTAGATGGGCCAAAAGTGGAACAACAATGAACATATCTTTTTATAGATTGGTAGCTGCGATGCTGCTTACCGCCTATGCAAATTTGGTTTATGCAGAGCCGAATGAAAATGCACTTGGTGAAAACCTGTATTTAACTATTGGCGGTTACGGATGTGCTGCTTGCCATGGAAAATACGCGAATGGGGCGGGGAACGTGGGTGGTAACATTCGTGGTGCCAGCTTAGAGCAGTTTAATCACGCCTTAGAAAATGAACCAACTATGCAGTTGCTAAGCGACGTTTTAGTACCAGAGCAACGAGGGTTGATTGTGCAATACCTGGCTAGTTTAGGTGCAATGCCGCTTGTGGAGTGGAGCATCGGTGAAGATACCGACATTAAAGCTCAGCAGCTTATACCCAAACAGTTGAGCCAGTTGGTTGTTAAAAATGACACCTTAGTTGCTATAGCGGTGGATCTTAGTCCCTTGGCAATAAATCAAACATTACATATAGAGCCTTTAGATACCCAAGCTGTGCAGTTTATTGCGCCTGCTTTTTCGGTAAGCCTACAAGTTAATGGGCAGGCTCTACAATTACTTGTGAACGAATAAGAGAATAATGATGAAAATACTAAACAAAATACTACTAAGCCTTTTGGTCTGTTTCAGCAGTTCGGTATTGGCTAAAACTAGCATTGAGCTATATAAGTCACCCACTTGTGGTTGTTGTACAAAGTGGGCGGAAATAATGGAGCAAAAAGGGTATCAGGTGAATGTGCATCACAAACAACAGTGGAATGTACTAAAACAAAGTTATGACATGCCTCCTCAGCTGCAGTCTTGCCATAGTGCAGTGATTGATGGCTATTTAATAGAAGGGCATGTACCGGAAAGTGACATTGCCCGCTTGTTAAAAGAACGCCCCAAAAACATCAAAGGCTTAGCTGCGCCTGGAATGCCACAACATTCGCCGGGCATGGCTAAAGAAGGAGCTGCTTATAAAGACTTTAAAGTTATCGCTTTTTCAGAGGACGGCTTAAGTATTTATAAGCAGTATTAAGGTGTTGTAGGTGCTCTAAACTTAGGCCAGCTCGTTGCTGGCCTTTTCATTGTTAGTTGCTAACAATGAGAGTTCGCGTTTGACAGAGGTGTGAATTAAGCTTTATCTACGTAGATAACTGAAATTGAAGACATTCAAATGAAGCTATTATTAGTCATGGTTCTGTTGTTTTCTTGGTCAATACATGCCAAATCTCAATCCGAAACAACAACCATGTATTTCGCTAATATCCCCAATAATTTTACCGTAGCTATAGGCGCAGAGGTTATTAAGACTGCATACCAAAAACTGGGCATTGCGGTCGAGTTTGTTGATATGCCCACTAAACGCGCACTGAAACAATCTAATGAAGGAAAAGTTGATGGTGAAATTCACCGTGTTTGGAGTATCGTCGATAGTTATCCAAACCTGATTCGAGTACCCACTCCAATTAATTACATAGACCAGGTTGTATTTAGTTCGATACAGAATGTAGATATAAAGCAGTGCGAAGATTTAGCGCCTTATACTGTTGGGATAGTGAGAGGGGTGAAGCATGCTGAAGAATGCACTCGAGATCTTCCTCTTCAAAGGGTTTTTAATACATCTACCAAGATGATGACCATGTTAAGTGCACAAAAAATTGATTTTGCTATTTCATCTTGGGTCAACGGTATGTGGTTAAGAAAAACCATGGATATAGATAATGTACATGTGGTTGGCCCTCCGGTAAGTCGGCAATTGCTCTATCACTACGTGCATAAAAAACATGCCGATTTGGTCGAGAAAATCGACGCGGTGTTTATCGATATGCAAGAGAGTGGCGAGCTTGAGCTGCTTAGGAAGCAAGTGATAAATGATTTATTAAAAAATGCACCTTAAAATCTGAATACCTCGTTCTTGCACTAAGCCAAGTGTTCTTCTTTTAGCTGCAAAGTGAGCAATACGACCCAAGCCAATCCAGGTGAGTATAGTGAAACAGAATCCTCTTTTACCGCACCTAAGCAGTAAACTCTTTGCCTGTTATACCGGGTTGGAAACCGAGCTGGTTTATCGCCGTGGTTTTAATTTACCCGGTTTTGCCGCTTATCCTTTGTTAACTACTCCCAGTGATAAACTTTTGCTTGATGCTTATTACAAGCAACTGATCGAGTTAGCGAGAGGGTTGGGCGTAGGGTGTATTCTTGATTCAGTGTCTTGGGCGGCAAATCGAGACCGAGCTTCTGCTCTTGGCATCACTGTTGGTCAGCTGAAGTGGTTTAACATAGAAGCAATAGAATTCATCGCGAGTATTAAGCAGCAGAACCCTGATGTGACAATAGTATTATCAGCGCAAGTAGGCCCACGTGATGATGGTTATGCCCCCCGTCATTTAATGAATGTGCAACAGGCTTTTAGTTATCACTGTGAGCAAATAATGGTGTACTCCAGCACTAAAGCGGACCTTATCAGTGCATTTACTATTTGCTATGCCGAAGAAGCCATCGGTATCGTTAAGGCCGCGCAGAAGTACGCTATGCCTGTTGCCATCGCGTTCACCTTAGAAATCGATGGCTGTTTACCTACAGGTATGGCCTTGAAAGATGCTATCGCGATGGTGGATGCGGAAACAGATTCAGCAGCGCTTTATTACTTAATAAACTGTGCTCACCCTAGTCATTTTGCTCAGATCTTCGATGGAGGAGCTTGGATGCAACGCTTGCTTGGTTTGGTTGTAAATGCCTCTTGTTGCAGTCACCAAACGCTTGAACAAGCCACTGACTTAGATGAAGGAAATCCGGCTGAGTTAGGTAAGCAAGTTGCAGAATTTCATCGCCGGTATCCCCAACTCAATATTCTAGGCGGCTGTTGCGGTACCGATATGCGTCATATGAAATCAATATTTGAAGCGGTTTTAAATGGTAAATAGTTGTTCGCTTTGGCTGGAGTTATTCATTTTCTGAATACACTTGGCGAATTAGTAAGTAGAAAATGTTACAGTGAGCTTGCCTAAAATTAAATCAGGGAGGATTTATGGCAGGCGTATGTCTTGTTGTACATGAGACTTCAATACCCTATGTGAAAAATGTTCTCGCGGCGATAGCGGATGCACTTAAAGATGCTTTTGGCTGTGACTGTCCGATGATAGCTTGCTCGTCAATTGATTCTGCTGAAACAAAGGATGTTGAATATATTTTCATTATTGGAGAGAACTTAGGGCGTTTTACCCGAAAACAGGGTAGGCGATACATCTTTATAAACTTTTCAGTTGTATCAAAACTTGGGAGCCTCGCGAGTAATAGCTTAAATGGTTCCAAACTAATTCGTTATAAAAGTCAGCTTTTGCAAAGCAAATTAGATTTGTTTGATGCTGTGATGGATTATTACCCACCACAGACACGTTACTTATCGAAAACACTCAATACTCCAGTGTTTGGTTTTGTTCCTTGGGTCGCTCCTTGTGCGGGCTTAAAGCCTATACCTCTCGAGTCACGAGCCTATGATGTTTGTTTTGTGGGTAGTCTTAGTAAGAGAAGGCAAAGAGTTCTAGATAAACTAAAAGCTGAGGGGTGCGTGCTTTCACCTTTCTCTAATGTTGTTGCAGAAGAGGTGTCTGCGCAATCTCGCTGTACCTTAAATATTCACTTAGAGCGTTCAAATCACCTAGAGATCCCTCGAGTGATGGGGGCTCTAGCGCAATCACCACTTATAACTGAAAGCAGTTATGGTATTTATGAGTTAATACCAAAACAGTTGGTTCAAGTGCACTCTTATTCTAACCTGGTAAATCAGACCTTGGCTTTGTTAGCAAACCCGAAAAGCTTAGAAGAGACTGCTTTACGAGCAAGAAGTTGGTATATCGAAGTAGCTGCACCGCGATATAAAGATATGTTTATTTCAGCTGTAAACGAGCTTAGGTTTACTCTGAAAGTGACTAGAGCCTCGAAGCAGGTAGATAGTTTATCGGTTGAATAAGCATATTGAAGGTGTAAGCAACAGGCTTGAGTGAGCAGCTTGGCCGAAAGCAAAAAGGCCTGCAAATGATGCAGGACTTTTTATTATGGTGGTCGCAACGGTGCTTGAACCAGTGACCCTCGCCTAGCAAAGAGGAGGGCGTTGCTCTCCCGCTCTTTATGGCTAAGCGATGAGTTCGAGTTTTCTGATTGGCCAAAAGCAAAAAGGCCTGCAAATAATGCAGGCTTTTTTAATATGGTGGTCGCTACTGGGCTTGAACCAGTGACCCTCGCCTAGCAAAGAGGAGGGCGTTGCTCTCCCGCTTTTTATGGCTAAGCGATACGTTCGAGTTTTCTGTTTGGCAGAAAGCAAAAAGGCCTGCAAATGATGCAGGCCTTTTTAATATGGTGGTCGCTACTGGGCTTGAACCAGTGACCCTCGCCTTGTAAGGGCGATGCTCTCCCGCTTTTTATGGCTAAGCGATACGTTTGAGTTTTCTGATTGGCGGAAAGCAAAAAGGCCTGCAAATAATGCAGGCCTTCTTAATATGGTGGTCGCTACTGGGCTTGAACCAGTGACCCTCGCCTTGTAAGGGCGATGCTCTCCCAACTGAGCTAAGCGACCGAATTTTGTGTTACTCGTAAACCGTTCAAAGAACCATTTATTTTAAATATGGTGGTCGCTACTGGGCTTGAACCAGTGACCCTCGCCTTGTAAGGGCGATGCTCTCCCAACTGAGCTAAGCGACCGAATTTTGTGTTACTAGCAAACCGTTCAAAGAACCATTTACTTTAAATATGGTGGTCGCTACTGGGCTTGAACCAGTGACCCTCGCCTTGTAAGGGCGATGCTCTCCCAACTGAGCTAAGCGACCAACGGGTTTCGTTGCTATGCAACTGGAGGCTAATTTACATTAACACCCAATAAATATGGTGGTCGCTACTGGACTTGAATCGGTGATTCTCGCCATATAGAGAGTAGGGCGATGCCCTTACCAACCACTAACACTTCATGCTAAGTGTTTAAATATGGTGGTCGCTACTGGGCTTGAACCAGTGACCCTCGCCTTGTAAGGGCGATGCTCTCCCAACTGAGCTAAGCGACCGAATTTTGTGTTACTAGCAAACCGTTCAAAGAACCATTTACTTTAAATATGGTGGTCGCTACTGGGCTTGAACCAGTGACCCTCGCCTTGTAAGGGCGATGCTCTCCCAACTGAGCTAAGCGACCGTCTTGTGGGGGCGTATTATAGGGTGGTCTGCGTGTGTGTCAACGCAAATTTTAAGGAAACTGACTGCTTGCACAAATTCTCGTCAAAATGCCTATTTAGGCCGCTGTATTGGCCAGAATGTTAGCAAATTAAGCGTATTTTGAGTGTGGCTCTTAGCTAGCGAATTTTGTTGGGTGTGGTAAAATCCGCGCCATTCAACTCGGTCAACTATTTAACTAGAGAATAAACATGACAGTTCGTACTCGCGTAGCACCTTCACCAACGGGTGACCCACATGTAGGTACCGCCTATATCGCATTATTTAACTACTGTTTTGCCAAGCAACATGGTGGCGAATTTATTCTACGTATTGAAGATACCGACCAAGCACGTAGTTCGCGTGAATCTGAACAAGCGATCTACGACAGCCTAAGCTGGATAGGTTTGAATTGGGATGAAGGCCCAGATTGTGGCGGAGCCGCAGGCCCATACCGCCAGAGCGAGCGTAGTGACATATACAAGAAATTCGCTCAACAGCTTATTGATGAAGGCAAAGCATTTTACTGTTTTGCTACGTCAGAAGAGCTTGATGAAATGCGTAAGCAGCAAATGGCAGAAGGTCTGCAGCCTAAATACGATGGCCGAGGCTTAAAACTTAGCGCTGAAGAAATTGCTGCTAACCTAGCAGAAGGCAAACCTTACGTAGTGCGTATGAAAATACCTGAGTCTGGTAGCTTTAGCTTTACCGACTATTTACGTGGTGAAGTTGAGATCCCTTGGGAACAGGTAGATATGCAAGTGCTACTTAAAGCCGATGGTTTACCAACTTACTTCTTGGCTAACGTTGTAGACGACCACCTAATGGGCATTACCCACGTATTTCGCGGTGAAGAATGGTTAAACTCTGCGCCAAAACTGCTGAAGTTATATCAAGATTTGGGTTGGGAAGCGCCAGTGCTTGGCCACATGCCGTTGTTGCGTAACCCGGATAAGAGCAAGCTGAGTAAGCGTAAAAACCCAACCAGCGTAAATTACTATCGCAAAATGGGCTTCTTGCCAGAAGCAATGCTTAACTATTTAGGCCGTATGGGTTGGTCTATGCCTGATGAGCGTGAGAAATTCACCTTGTCAGAAATGATTGAGCACTTCGATATGAAACGTGTATCGCTTGGCGGCCCAGTATTTGATGTAGAAAAACTCAAATGGTTAAACGGTTTGTGGATCCGTGAAGAGCTAAGCGATGAGCAGTTAGCTCAACGTTTAGTTGAGTGGGCTTACAATCAAGAAACCTTAATGAGCATTATTCCGCAAGCCAAAGCGCGCTTAGATGTATTAAGTGACTTAGCACCGCTTGCTGGGCACTTTGTGTCTGGCATTCCAGAATATGCGCCAGAGCTGCTTACTGCAGGTAAACTTGAAGAAGAGCAAGTTCGTAGTTTGTTGCAGATGTTTATTTGGCAATTAGAAGAGCAGCGTCAATGGGACAAAGACACGGTATTTGCGGTAGCTAAGCAACTATCTACTCATCTAGATGTTAAAATCCGTGATTTCTTAGAGCCTATTTTTGTGGCGATTACTGGCAAAACCAGTTCTACCTCGGTAGTTGATGCTATGGCTATTCTAGGTTCAGACATGAGCCGAGCACGTTTACGCTTTGCACTAAGCCATATTGGCGTCAGTAAGAAGCAAGCTAAGTCGTTAGATAAAGCATATCGCGCATACAAAGCTAGCTGGTAAACCGCCGTTAATACTTAAAAAGCCAACGCTAAGCGTTGGCTTTTTTATTTCTTAGCGTAAATAGTTTGTTTATACCAATAACATGCTGCCACAAGCTGCAAGCAGTAAACCTAGTGCCAGCAAGAACTGCAATTGAAGTCTAATACTCATCGTGTTCCTATATTATGCATCAGTAGATAACTTATCTTGCATCAAGCACAGCAGCGATTACCTTGAATTGCTTCACAGTTTGTTTTTTGACCAGTGCTTATACATTAAAAACCTTCTTTAGGTCTCATTTATATTGCGTTTTAATGCCAATCTTGTAACCAAATTGACACAATGGCGTAACATGCTTATTCACAAATGACTTATTTGTAAATAAAGTATTGAGCATCTAGTATTTGGCTTTTTTTTTGCTATTGTTGTAGTTGCACTAAGCTTGATTGTGGATATTAAGCAATAAGTTATGACCGAGTGAACATGAATAAGTTTGAAGCAAGGAAAGCTTTAGCACTCGGTTAAGTGAAATCAACTAAATTTGGTTTTTAGCATAAACCAATAGTGATCGTTACAAGGAGATTCGATGTCTATTAGTAGTCAGTTAGATCAAGATTCAGGTCAGCTTATTATTAGTGTGGCCGGTAGGTTTGATTATTCTTTGCACCGTGACTTCAGAGCTTGTTACGAGCACGTATCGGTAGAGGGAATTCAGCTAATTCTTGACTTAAGCAGTGCTGATTATATGGATAGTTCAGCATTAGGCATGATGTTGTTGCTCAAAGAACATGCTGAAAAAAGCCAAGCTGAAGCCCTTACTATTCGTAAACCCTCACCGGCAATTTTAAAAATTTTAGAAATAGCCAACTTCGATAAACTACTTAAAATCGAAAATTAGTGTTTGAAGTTGATACGCTAAGTTTTCTTAACAAGGCGGTTAAAGGCACAGCCCTAGTGGTTGACGATACCCGCATAAATCGTTTGTTGTTGGGAAAAATACTCAGTGATATTGGCTATCAGGTGGTATTTGCTGAACATGGCCGAGAAGCGGTAGAGCTGTTTCAGCAGCAAGATATCGATATTGTGTTCATGGATGTCTTGATGCCAGTAATGGATGGGTATCAAGCAACCGCCGAAATTAAACGTTTAAGTACTCAAAAATTTACCCCAGTTTTATTTGTTACCGCGCAAAATGAAGTGGATGCATTGGTTAAGTGCATTGCCTGTGGCGGAGACGACATTCTATTTAAGCCTGTTCATCAAGCGGTACTCAAAGCCAAAGCCCTTGGCTTTGAGCGCACTAGAGCTATTTACAATGAAATAAGCCGACTGCATAACCAGCTTCAAGAGGAAGAAGAGCTAGCCGAGCGAGTATTTAGTAGCGCGGTGGCTAACTCACATTGTGCCGACCAAGAACTGCTTGTATCGCTCGATAGCGCGTCTACCTTTTCCGGAGATGTTGTTTTTGCAGAGTATCGCCCAAATGGCGATATTCATGTTTTGCTGGGTGACTTTACTGGGCATGGTTTGCGAGCAGCAATAGGTGCAATGCCCGTTGCCGATATTTTTAGAGGCATGACTCGCAAAGGTTATACTGGCGAAGCCATTCTTCGGCAAATTAACCGTCGCCTGCATCGCTTATTACCCACCGGTATGTTTATGGCCGGTATATTTGTAGAGCTTTCGCTTCAGCAAAAATCCTTAACAGTGTGGAATGGCGGCATGCCAGAGCTACTTGTTTACAATATTCAACAACAAAGTATTCGTGAACGCCTAAGATCTGAATCAATTCCTCTAGGTATTCAAAACGAAGTAGAACTCAACCTCAAAACGCTACCTTGGTTGCCCTATGACCACGTGGTGTTATTAAGTGACGGCGTGACCGAAGCGCTTAGTGTTAGTGGCGAGATGTTTGGCGAACAGCGTTTAATAAATGCAATTACTGATAAGGCGAGCCATCCCTCTTTTATTGCCAGTATTCAGCATGCGCTAGAAGGATTTTGTGAAGGTGCTGAGCAACTCGATGATATCAGCATGGTAGAAGTGCCCGATTTATTGAATAGGCCAAACCAACACGCAGCCGATACTTATAACGCTGGTCCACTGGCTGCAGGGCGATGGAGTTGGCAACTAGAGTTAGACGCTACCAGTCTTAAAAAATTTACGCCTATCCCCCTATTGATGACCACCTTGCAAGAGCTGTCGGTACACCAAACTGACCGCAATATTTTATTTACCGTAGTCAGTGAATTGTTTAATAACGCCTTTGAACATGGCGTATTAGGGCTAGATTCGGCGATAAAAACTTCTGCTAGTGGTTTTGAAGAGTATTATCGCCAGCGTAAACGCAGAGCCAAACAACTTACCGAAGGCTCGGTAAACATTGCGATTGAATTTGATGGAAAGCAGACTCGACAATTCACTATTCAAGTTGCTGACAGTGGCAATGGGTTTGAAGCCTCACAAGTTGCTGAAAAAAATGCTGAACAGCAATACTCGGGCAGAGGCTTGCGTTTGGTAGAGTCTCTTTGCGAAAGCATGACGTTTAATCCGCAAGGCAACTGCGTTACTGCGGTTTACCGCTGCCAACATTAAACAAAATTCTATAAATGGTCTTGAATTGTTGGCTAAATGAGCAAGTGGCTCGTTTCTTAGTAAAAACGGTTGACACTCTAGTTCCCGCTGCTTAGAATTCTGCTCGCTTTCGGCAGATATTGTGTTGAAAGCAGTGTGATTTTGGGGCTATAGCTCAGCTGGGAGAGCGCTTGCATGGCATGCAAGAGGTCCGCGGTTCGATCCCGCGTAGCTCCACCAATTCACACCCTACCGTATATCGGGGCTATAGCTCAGCTGGGAGAGCGCTTGCATGGCATGCAAGAGGTCCGCGGTTCGATCCCGCGTAGCTCCACCAATTTTCCTTCTTATTCTGTATCGAACAACTAACAGTAGTTGTAATTTTCTGTTGCTATCTATTTTTGCTTTAAGCCGCTACTTACTACACTCAAAGTCTGATGTATTACCTTGAGTACCGCTTATGTTTATCCGCAATCTTGGTTTACTTTGCTTATTAGCCGCTGGTTTAGCGACCTTTACGACTGCCTCTCTAGCCGAACCACTACCCACTCGAGACCAAGCTGCACAAGCTTTAGCAGCAAGTTATAACCAACAGCAACGCCAGTTCATGCTTGAGTCGGTTAATGCTACCGCCAGCGCTCAAGGAGACTTGGTTCACTACCACCTTACCTTAGCTGAGCAAGGCTCTAGTGCTAAAGACATCGAACTGCTCGCCCAACAAGTAAGGGCCGATATTTGCAAAGTCGACCAGCAGTCTTTGTATCGTGGGGTAAGAGTTAAACTGGTGATAAACGCTAGCAATGGAGATTCGCTGTATCAAGCCATTCAAAGTGACAACGACTGCTCACGTTTGCCCTATTAACATCTCATAAAAATAACCAAACAATACCATCGCTAAAACGGTTAATTCTTCTTAGCTGAGGAATTGACCGCTTACTTGTTTACTTATCGTCTATCCTCTTGATAAGACGTGTGAATTGAGGAGTGTTATGTATGTCTTTTACCAATACCATCGAGTCAATGTGTCCGATTGCTCGCGGGCCCGACCATCGAAACTCACCGATCCCAATGGAAGGAAAGTGGGTGAATGCCATTGAAGTTACCGACATCTCGGGTTTATCAAATGGGGTGGGTACTTGCGCCCCTCATCAAGGGGCGACCAAAGTTTCCATAAATGTCAAAAACGGCATCATTGAAGAATGTTTAATTGAAACTGTAGGCTGCTCGGGTATGACCCATTCAGCGGCAATGGCATCAGAGATCTTGACCGGGAAAACCTTGTTGGAGGCTCTGAATACCGATTTGGTCTGTGATGCAATTAATGTCGCTATGCGTTCTATTTTTGAAAACCTGGCCTATGGACGCAGTCAAACCGCATTTTCTGAAGGGGGCCTGCCTGTTGGAGCGGGCTTAGATGATTTAGGTAAGGGCTTGCGTTCGCAAGTAGGTACAGCCTATGGCACCAAAGCGAAGGGCGCACGTTATTTAGAACTAGCAGAAGGTTATGTTACGCGTATGGCTTTAGACGAAGACAACGAAATCATCGGTTACGAGATAGTGCAAATGGGCAAAATGATGAGTGCAATTGCCGATGGTGTAGACGCGAATCAAGCCTTAAAAGACAGCAAATCTCATTATGGTCGCTTCGAAGATGGCGTTCAATATGTTGATCCGCGAAAGGTATAGGGAGCAGTATTATGGCAGAATTTGAAGGAAAAGAGCGCCGAATTGAGCGGATTGAGCAAACCTTAGCCCAGTATCAAATTGAATCATTGGAAGCGGCTCGAGAGCTGTGTCAGTCTCGCGGGTTTGACCCACATGACATTACCTTAACCACTCAACCGATTGCTTTCGAAAATGCCGCTTGGGCTTATGTATTGGGCGGAGCCATAGCAATTAAAAAGCAAGATAAAACCGCTGAGCAAGCTGCTCTCTCGATAGGTGAGGCCTTACAAAGTTTTTGTGTACCTGGCTCGGTAGCCGACCAACGTAAAGTGGGCTTAGGGCATGGCCAACTTGCTTCTCGCTTGCTTTCTACTCAGTCAGATTGCTTTTGCTTCTTGGCTGGCCACGAGTCTTATGCCGCTGCAGAAGGGGCGATTAAAATCTCTGAATATGCCAACCAAGTAAGAAGTAAACCGCTGCGCCTGATTCTTAACGGCCTTGGTAAAGACGCCGCCTATATGATTGCGCGCATGAATGGTTTTACCTACGTGCAAACGCAGTTTGATTATCAAACCGGCGAGCTCAATATCACTCGAGAAAAGGTGTTTGGTAAAGGCCACCGAGCTACTATCCGCTGTTATGGCACCGACGACGTGGTTGAAGGTGTGGCAGTAATGCATCACGAAGGCGTGGATATATCCATTACTGGTAACTCTACTAACGCAGCGCGTTTTCAGCATCCGGTTGCGGGCTCCTACAAAAAGGAGCGCTTGTTACTGGGCAAAGAATATTTCTCGGTAGCCTCTGGTGGTGGTACTGGGCGAACCATGCACCCAGATAACGTTGGCGCAGGGCCAGCTTCCTATGGGTTAACCGATACCATGGGCAGAATGCACTGCGATGCCCAATTTGCGGGCTCTTCTTCAGTACCGGCGCATGTAGAGATGATGGGCTTAGTCGGTATGGGCAACAACCCTATGGTGGGTGCCAGTGTTGCGGTGAGTGTGGCGGTAGAGCAATCGCAATAAAATGCAGGTTCCGCAAAAATCATATTATAGCCACCTATAGGGTGGCTTTTTTGGTGTTAGTGAACTGCTGGTAAATGTAATGCTTAGCTTGAGTGCGCATAAATATTTTGAGCGTTAATAACAAAAGGCTAATTGAGCTAGTTTGCGGTATGTCATAATTGTTTGATTGGTTTTAATCCCCTTATATTGCCGCTTGCTTAGCGATAGAGTTAAGGCTGTAATATGATAATTGGAGAGTGAATGAGCGATAAAGTTGTAGAGCAAGCAATCGATAATGTCAGAAAGAAGTCTAAGGGAAGCTTCACACCAGGTAACTACCGAATAACCATAAACTTTCATCCCGATCGCTATACCACCACAGGTATCCCTTTACTGCTTGCAATCGCTCAAGATGGCTGTTTGAAATCTCAGTTTGAAACGGCAACTAGCAACGGCGGGCTTAGTGCTTATAAGGGCGGCGAGCGTTGGCTATGGGAGCAAAAGGCATTTGATGGCGCATACAACAACGCCGATAATCGTCTTAGGCCTAAATATGGCGCACTTAACTTTCGAGAGTATCAAACAGGTGCATCTTGCCGATTTGGCTCTGCCTATTTTGAGTTAAAGCCACAGGTACTAGAACGCACTACCTTTTGTTATCCCGACAGTTACTTTACTCCCGAAGACTTTGCTGTGTGTAGCCAGTTAGGTAGTCTTATCGACAAAGCGAATGCCTCAAATGACGATTTGCTTGATGATTATATCGAAGCGCACATTCACGGAGTTCTATCGGTAAAAGATGATATTGAATGTTTGGTACTTGATCCCTGTTATCACTCTAGCGTTGTTGAAGAGCATGCTTTAAAGCTAGGTGTTCCAGTTAAATGGCATAAAGGCTATGAGCTGAGTCTTGAGAGTATGAGTCTTTATCCAGATTATCGAGGGCAACGGTTTATTGAGCTGGCTAAAGAGATTGCGCAGAACGGGTTTATTAACCCAAGATTGCTAGGGATAGCGATAACCCGGCAGGGTTACGATGAACAAGACATAAAGAAAATCTGGCACTACCTCGCTAGATTTGGGTATTCATCTATTTGAACCTTTATCGCTGCGTAGTAGTTAAACAAGCAAAAGGCTTAGCATCGCTGCTAAGCCTTTTTTGGTAGCTATATTACGCTATTACTTACTCGTAATCAGAGGCATACGTGTCTTCGTAAGAGTGCGAGTAGAACTCAAATAGGTTACCAAATGGGTCTTCTAGGTAAACCATTTGTGCTTGCTTAGAATCATCTTCTGGGTGATAACGGTGAATGTCCATGCGCACTTTACCGCCAAACTCTTCAACACGTTTGATTGCTGATTCAAACTGCTCTTTAGGTAGTTGTAAACAGAAATGGAAGATACCAAGGCGAGAGAAGTCTACCTCGTGACGCTCATCGCGCTCTTTCATTTCAAACAGTTCCACTCCAATACCGTCAGAAGTCACAAGGTGGGCAATATTAAAACCTTTGAAGCCTTCACCAAATACTGCGATACACATGCGACCGATTGCTGATTCGCGCTCTTCGATTACTTTAGTGTTGTTCATTACAATGCGAAGGCCTAGCGCTTTAGTGTAGAACTCTACCGCTTTGTCCATATCGCCAACCATGATACCTACGTGATTCATTTTCATAATTCTTCTCCAAACCTTAATTTGTAAACTGTTGCGTTGTTTTGCTTCGATGGAGAAAGTATATGCAGCTCGGTAAATTTTATGAAATTATTAAAAATTATTAATTTGATAATTTTTTATTATCTAATTTGAAGCGGAAGACAAGCTGCGTTGTAGAGTTAATGGGGCCGAATCTAGTCGTGTTTAGCTTAGTTGAATAGCAGCTTTATCGCGGCAAACAAAATTAGCACTCTAATTGCCCAGGTCATTTGTTTTAAGTTGATCTTTTTGAGTATAAGAAAACCCAAGGCGCAACCAACTAGCAGACTAGGCAGAGCACTTAAACTGGTTTTTGCTGTTTCTATGTTGAGCAAGCCAATACTGATTAGCATGGGCACTTTGGCTACATTAACTAGGCCTGCTACCCAGGCACGGGTGCTTACATAACTGGTTTTACCTAGTTGTTGCTGCATCATGTATAAACTTATTATTGGGCCAGCAGAATTGGCGGTCATGCTAATAAAGCCGGCAAATACGCCGCTGCCAGCAGCTACCGCGGGTGTTTTTATACATTGTGAGTTGCTGCGTTCCAAGTAGATACTTAAAACCAGCATACCAAGAATGATAGAGCCAATGGCTAGGGTAAATTCGCCAGGGTCCAAATAGGAGAGCAACAGTGCACCAATCCCACAGCCCAACACCATAAATACCAACAAACGCAGTAGAATTCGCCATGCTATTTTGTGGCGATATACCGCCATGGTGAGAATGTCGGTGAGTAAAAACATTGGGATGAGTATCGCCAGTGCTTGCCCATCGGGATAGGCGATGAGTAACAAGGGCAAGATAAGTGCGCCCATTCCTCCAATAGAGAATTTAGAAATTCCGGTTAATAAAGCAACCAGGTGCAAGATGATGATTGTGCTATCCACTTTACCTCTTTCAATGTAAGCCATTGAGCTTGTGAATGTGCTGCGCAGAATAGCAAATGCCATGAAAGATAAATAATCACTTATTTGGATAATCTTGATTGTATTTATCTATATAGATTAAGCTGCTTGTTAGGGTATCTATATCGAGAGTGAACATGAACCATGAGCAGCTACGCGCCTTTGTGAGTGTTGCCCAGCTGGGAAGTTTTCGGGCAGCAGCGCAGCATTTAAATAAAACTCAACCTACCTTGAGCGCTTCGGTTAAAAGCTTAGAGCAGCACTTTTCTATTACTCTGTTTAATCGCTCTAGTTATCGCCCAACACTTACCGCAGAAGGGGAGCGCTTTTTAGTTAAAGCCAAAAGTTTGCTTAAACAAGCTAATGAGTTAGAGCTGTTAGGCCATGAGCTTGCGCAAGGCGCCGATCCGGAGCTTGCTCTCACCCTAAGCCCAATGTGCTATTTGCCACCGCTGGTAAGCAAAATAGAAGCTTTTTCAAAACACTACAGTAAGTTGCAACTTAACCTAGACTCTGGCCATTTATCGGGCATTTTAGAGGCCTTGTTAAAACAACAATCCGATCTAGCCTTGGCACCCAACATAGGCTTAGATGGCCGCTTTGATTTTGTAGAAGTAGGCAAAGTTCACATGATAACGGCAGCGGCGCCACATTTGTTTGAGCAACACGAGCAAGTGCTTAAACAAAGCATGTTGCGTAACAAACCACATATTTTATTGGCTGATTCTGGCTCCGAGGCTCGCTCAGACAATATTAATGTGATTGCTGGCGGCCAACGCTGGTATGTAAATGACTATCATCTAAAAAAGGAGTTGCTGTTAGCGGGCTTAGGTTGGGCAAGAATGCCTGAGCATATTGTGCAGCAAGAGCTAGAGCAGGGCTTATTGGTAAGCTTGAAAGTGGAGCAATTTGCTTATAGTAGCCAAGTACCCATTTATTTAATCAAGTTGCGTGAGCGAGCAGATAAAGAAATTGTGCGGGCGTTTTGGCAGCAATTTAGTTGAAGGTGTTGGTGTAACGCCTGCAAACAAAAAGGGAGCTTAAGCTCCCTTTTCTGTCGTGTAATTCAAGTTCACGTTAAAGAACCATCGACAAAAACTGCTGCAGCCTTGGGTGGCTAGGCTTGTCGAAAAACGCTTCTGGCGTAGCTTCTACTAAGAGCTCGCCATCTTCCATAAACAATACTCGGTCTGCCACTTCACGGGCAAAACCCATTTCGTGGGTAACTACCACCATTGTCATGCCGTCGGCAGCGAGACCTTTCATTACATCTAATACTTCGCCTACCATTTCTGGGTCAAGCGCCGAGGTGGGCTCGTCAAACAACATAATGTTAGGTTGCATCGCCAGAGCTCGTGCAATCGCCACACGCTGCTGCTGACCGCCAGATAGGTGAGAAGGGTAGTTGCCCATTCTATCTGCTAAACCTACTTTAAGTAGCAAGGCTTTAGCTTCATCTTCGGCTTGTTGTTTGGGGCGTTTGGCCACTTTTAGTGGTGCCAGCATTACATTGCCTAAGGCTGTTTTGTGTGGGAACAAGTTGAAATTTTGGAACACCATACCTACTTCTTCACGCAGGCTATTAATGTTGGTGCCTTTAGCGTACATATCGGTACCATCAATATGAATGGTGCCGCTGCTTACGGTTTCTAGCTGGTTTAAGGTACGCAAAAACGTTGACTTACCCGAGCCAGAAGGCCCCACAATCACTACTACTTCGCCACGGTTTACCGTTGCGGATACGTCTTTTAATGCGTGGCAGCCATTGGGGTAAATTTTGTTTATGTTCTTTGCAACAATCATGTCGTTGCCTTGGTAATCTTTAGTCACTGGCAGCTAACCTCTTTTCTAAGCGTTGAATAGCCCAAGACAGGCTGCTGGTAAGTACCAAGTAAAGTAGGGCTACAGTAAACCATACTTCAAAAGGTGCAAAGCTACCGCTAACTACTTCACGACCGGCTTTGGTTAAGTCGGTAATGGATATCACTGACACCAGTGAAGAATCTTTAATCAGGTTAATAAACTGGCCCGCCATTGGTGGCAAGGTTCGCTTAAAGGCCTGCGGTAAAATCACGTTCACCATGGCTTGTGGGTAGTTCATACCCAAAGAGCGGGCGGCTTCCATTTGGCCTTTAGGAATAGACTGAATACCTGAACGGATGATCTCCGCTACGTAGGCAGCAGTAAACACCGATAAAGCAATCACACCTGCAGTAAAGCGTTCTAAATCGAATACGGTGCCAATAAAAAAGTACACAATAAAGATTTGTACCAGCAGTGGTGTGCCGCGAATAATTTCAATATAGGTGATAGACAGCTTACGTAGCGCTGGGTTGTCGGCGATACGCATTAAACCAATCACTAAGCCAAGCAAAATGGCAAATACCAATGACCACAATGAAATTTTAATCGTAACAATTAAGCCTTCGGTGAGCGGGCCAATTCGCCACTCTTCAGAAGAGGCCAGTTGGTCGCCTTCAAATACTAGGTCACCTTCGTATACTGAGATGTTTTCAAACTCAGATAGATTTACTAATACCTCGCCACCATCAGACACTAATTGCAGTTGGCCTGCTGCATTACTTTCAATACTGCCGTCTTGCGGCGCAGTAATGCTGGCTGCTTCGTTATTTACGATGTAAGGAACAACACGTTGCCAGTTCCAGTTATAGTCAATTTTTTCGCCCGACAGATAAATGAGTCCGCATAGGCTAAGTAAAATGGCAACAAAAACACCATTCCACAGAATTTTGCTTGCTTGAGTTTGCATCTGAAGCTCTTTTATTAATATTTGGTTTTACTTTACTAAGCACGCTTAAGGCGCGCTTAGTAAAGAAAAGTGGCTGCTAAGGGCAGCCACTTAAGTCTTACTATTGAACTTGTTTTAACCAAGCGTCGTCTTTAAACCACTTGTCGTAAATGCGGTCGTAGGTGCCGTCACCTTTAATTTGACGCAAGTAACCGTTCAAGAAGTTTAAGAAATCAGGATCGCCTTGGCGAACAGCCCAACCTAGTGGTTCAAAAGTGAACGGTTGATCCAGGTGAGTTAGTTGACCTTGGTTTTCTGCCGCGTAAATCGCGTTAAACGGTAAGTCGTAAATGAAGGCATCGGCTTTGCCGTTAGTCACTTCTAGTACCGCTTCAGATTGGGTTTCAAATAGGTTTACTTTAGCTTTAGGAATGTAGCGCTTAATTGCACCTTCACCAGTAGTACCTAATTTAGTTACCACAGTGTATTGGTCGCTGTTTAGGTCACGGTAGCTGGTTACTTTGCCTTCTAATTTAGGGCTAAGTAGGATTGATTGGCCAATGACTACGTATGGGTCTGCAAAGTTAACTTGCATGTTACGTTGTGGCGTAATGGTCATGCCGCCCATAATTAGGTGACACTTACCAGTAAGTAGGGTAGGAATAATACCGTCCCAAGCGGTGTTTACTGGTACGTATTTAACGCCCATTGCACGCGCCATTTGCTTACCTAAATCAATATCAAAACCAATGAACTGGCCGTTTTTGGCCTTCATTTCAAATGGCATGTAGCCAGCATCAAAACAAGCGCGTAGCTCGCCAGATTCAGTGATTTCTTGTAGCAATGTTTGCTGAGCAAAAGCAGCACTTGATAACAGTGTTACTGCGGCAATCGCAGATTGAATGACACGTTTCATAATGGTCCTTGTTGTGTTTTTAATTCGTTATTTTTATTGAGTTCATATTCTGCACTATCCTTGCAAAACAGCGTGAACCCTTAGTGTTTCAGGGAAGTTATAGCAGAATACACTAGAAAAAAATAGCGGCGGTTTTTTGCTTCTTGTTTACAAAATAAACGATGCTTTCAAGTTTAGTTAGCCGCATGGACGTCTAAATGCCCGCAGATTAAGGCTTTAGTCGTACTGCTTGTTTAACTGTTTTATTTGTTATTAATGATAAAAAAATTTTAGGCCACAAAGAAAATCTATGGTTATCAAGGCTAAATGTAGAATATTTAGGCAGTGCTAAATGAGCAGAGCGCTAAAAAATGGGTACTAATTGGTAGCGCTGTTACTTGCAGTTTTAAGCGACAGCCCCCATGCTGAGGTAAGATCTAACCTCTTGTATGGAAACAGGAATGGCCGATAGTTTTTTATTATTTGAGCCCGATGCCAGCGATATGGTGAGTCAAAAGCTCGTTCCGCTGTTCGACGATGTAATATTGCCAAAAATGTGGGAAGCGAACCAACCGCCCGAATTTAAGGCCGAAAGCTTGGTTTATTGTTATCTCAGTGATGAAAGCTTAACTGCTGCCATTGCGCTTGCAGTGGAGCAGCAATGGGTGGTTGCGGTATTGCCTCACCCTAAAGCAAACCTTGCCCGCCGGGCTTTTAGTTTGGCTAACTCTCCAGAGAAAGCATTGGCGGAGTTTCAGCAAGCCGAAGCCACAAAAATAGATGTGCTGCGTTGTAACCATCAAGTGGTGTTAAATCACTTAGTGGTAGGGCATAGCTTTAACCTGCGACCTGGCGGGCACAATGCCTCGTGGCGACAGCGCATTGCCCAGACGTGGCAAAATATTCGAAAAATTGGTGATATTAAACCGCAAAAACTCAGTTTAACCACTGGCAGTGACACCTGTTTAGAAACCTCGTTGGTGGGGCTAGTAATTATTGAACATGCCCAAGGCTCGATGTTATCTAAACGAATACTTACCGATACCCACTGTAACGACGGCATGTTAGAAAGCATGCTGCTAGCTCCCCGTAGCATTATGGAGATGTTCCGTTTTTTAGTGCTCGCTATGTTTGGACGGGTGGTTAAAAAGCCGCGCTTTCTTAGTTTAATTAAGTCTAAATCAATACAGGTTAGTAGTGAGGGTGAACTGGAGTATTGGCACGATGGCACCCTTTCAAAAGCCAACAGCTTAACCATTGACTGCGAACACCGCGCCTTGAGTATTTTGCCCTCAGCAGACATGCTCTGCCAAGACAGCGCGACTGCAGTAAAGGAGAGCCGCAAAATTGCCAACTTGCCGGAGGGCGAGGCGATAAATGCCTTAGCAGCCAAGCCATTGCCTTGGATTGCCCATGCCGCCAAAGAAGAATTTAAAGATCTCTACCAGCTGCTACGTGACAACGCTACTACCTCGCCAGCCTTTTTAACCCTAATGGTATTGTCTACGTTGCTAGCTACCATTGGCCTTTATGCCAGCTCGGCGCCGGTGATTATTGGTGCGATGATTTTAGCGCCGTTAATGGCACCGATTATCTCACTTTCTATGGCGCTTACTCGCCAAGATCCCAGCTTAATGACCGCCAGTTTAGGTACTTTGTTTACTGGCTTGTGTGTAGCCCTGGGCTTTGCTGCAAGCGCCAGCTTTATTATTCCAATGGAAGTAATTACGCCCGAAATCTCGGCGCGCCTAAGCCCCAATTTACTTGATTTAGGGGTGGCGATTATCTCCGGCATTGCCGGTGCTTATGCCCATGCGCGGATTGACGCGGCCAAAAGCTTGGCAGGCGTTGCTATTGCCGTGGCGTTGGTGCCGCCTTTAGCGGTAACTGGTATAGGCTTAGGCTGGTTAAACATTGGTGTGGCCTCAGGCGCCTTTTTGCTGTTTTTAACTAACTTAGCCGGCATTGTATTTTCGGCCGCTTTAACGTTTTTGGCCTTAGGTTTTGCGCCGTTTACCCGAGCCAAAAAGGGATTAGGCATCGCTTTAGTCGCAGTGACCCTTGTGAGCATTCCGCTGGTATTCAGTTTTAACCGCCTATCAGAAGAAGCGCAAATAGTGCAGCGCCTACAAGGCAAAACCTTTAATGAGGTATTATTGCGAACAGTTCGCGCCCAAAGCACCAAGCCGCTCACTTTGCATTTGCAGTTGGTTAGTGAACATTCACTAAACGACCAACAATTAGATGGGCTTAAAGCGCGCATTGAACAAGAGCTTGGGCGTAGCTTTCAGTTAGAAGCTTCAATCATTATTCGGCGTTAATGTCTTTTGTTATTGCTCTGAATATATTTCTAAAGAGGCTATAAGTGATGCAACACATAGCCTCTTTTATTACTCCTACCAAAGCGCCTAAAGGTTTATTGGTCAATCTGGTTTTACTATTAACAAGGCCATTGCAATTTACCTTGAACATAAAATCAAAATAAGCCTTGAATTACAGTTATGATATAACGTAACATTTTGTTGGCGGGTTATTTTTAAACCAAGTAAAACAAAATGTGAGCAAATTTATGATGCAAATTGATAGCGTTATTCAACATGCCGAGCAACACTGCAAGCAACGAGGTGTTCGCTTAACCACCAAACGCAAACAGGTGTTATCTAGCTTAGTACAGTCAAACAAAGCGCTCTCTGCTTATGAACTCACCGATTATTGTAAGCAACTATTCGACCAAAGCATTCCTGCCATGTCAGTGTATCGCATCCTTGATTTTCTAGAAACCGAGCACCTTGTGCACAAACTTAGCTTGGCCAATAAATATGTCGCATGTGCGCATATTTGCTGCAGCCATAGCCATGGGGTACCGCAATTTTTGATATGCGGTAAGTGCAGCAAAGTAAAAGAAATCAGCATCGCTGCTTCAACCATTAACGAGCTAAAACAGAATGCCGAGCAGGCTGGTTTTACCTTAGTTAGCCAGCAATTGGAAATGAACTGCCTGTGCGAAGATTGTATTCAGCAAGCGGCTTAATTTAATCAACATTTAAAACAAGGAAAGTTAATGAAAGTCACTCAAGCAATCGGCGATAAGTTTGCCATCGGTTTATCATTTGCGTGCGCCATTCATTGTTTGGCGTTACCAATGTTGTTTGTCTTAGTGCCCAGCATGGTTGCGCTACCTTTACACAACGAGGCCTTTCACCTTTGGATGGTAGTAGCGGTTATACCCATTAGCGCTTATGCACTCACCATGGGGTGTAAACAACACAAACGAACCAAAGTGCTGCTTTGGGGTGTTGCAGGTTTGGCTCTATTGATTTTGGCAGTCGCCCTTGGTGAAGACCGTATTGGGGAAATTGGCGAAAAATCGCTTACCTTGTTAGGAGCAACGTTAGTAGCTGTTGGCCACTGGATGAACTATCGTTTGTGTCACCAGCATGATCACAACAATTGCGATTGCCCAGAGCATTAAGGCTTTCAGCTTTTTTAACCTGTATTACTTGTTTAGCCCCATCATTAAACCAAGTCTTAAACTTAAAGGCTTGGTTGAGTTAGTCTAGTAATCAACGTTCTTTCCTCAGTTAAGTAATGCTATAACCAATACTTAGTTTTTGCAGCAATGCTTACCCTATTAGTTAATTGGAACACAAACCATGAGCAGTAAGCGCCAGCCCATTAGCGCCGTACCAACCAATATCATCACTGGCTTTTTAGGTGTAGGTAAAACCTCGGCCATTTTGCAGCTAATGCGCAATAAACCAGAAAATGAACGCTGGGCGGTATTAGTAAACGAATTTGGCGAAATAGGTATCGACGGCGCTTTGTTGCAAGGCCAACATCAGCAGCAACAAGTATATATTCGCGAAGTACCAGGAGGCTGCATGTGCTGCGCTGCGGGCTTGCCAATGCAAATTGCATTAAATCGGTTGTTAAGTGAATCAACCCCAGACAGGCTACTGATCGAACCTACCGGGTTAGGTCACCCCAAAGAAGTGTTACAAGTGCTCTCATCCAAGTATTACCAACAAGTGTTAGCACTAAACAAAACCATAACCTTAGTTGATGCCAGAAACCTTAGTGATGCCCGTTACACTGGCCACGAAACCTTTAACCAACAAATCGCCATAGCCGATACGGTGATAGGCAATAAGTTAGACCTTTATCAAACAGATGAGCAGCAACAGCTACGTGAATATGTTGCTCAACACGGGCGCAAAGGTGCGCAAGTTCTGTTTAGCAAAAACGGCCAGATGGACATTAGCTGCCTGCAAGGCGCTACGGCCGGTAGCTATGCACCTGATGAACATCATCATCATGGGCATAATAAACCTCTAGCTTCCGAGCAAGTTATTCCAGAGAGTGGTTACTTAAAAGCCAGCAACCAAGGCGAAGGGTTTAACAGTATAGGATGGCGTTTTGCGCCTAATAAAGTATTCGACCGCAAGAAGCTGTGTTTGCTGCTATTAAGCTTAAAAGTAGAGCGCATAAAAGCCGTATTTATCACTAGCAGCGGCGTATTTGGCTACAACTACACCAGCGATGGCTTAAGCGAAGCCGAGCTAGATGATTGCCTAGAAAGCCGCATAGAAGTAATTGCCGATGAGCTAGATGATGATTTAGAAACAAGGTTGCTTGAGTGTTTGGTGGAGTAGGTAATGAGAAAAATATTATTTCTTGATTTAATCTAATGGAATACGCTGTGGGCTTTAGGGTTCCTCAATTTGGACTTTATATTATTGAAGTTTTCGGTAAATAAGATTAACTATGTTTTATAGAAGTGAGAAAGTGGATAAAATTGATTTCGCTAGAGGGTTGTTTATTCCACATGTATTCTATGTATTAGGTTTAAGCTTGGTCACAGTCGATATTTGGTTAGGGGCTTGCTCACTGGCGTTATCATTCTTTTTATGGTTGGTAGGGAGAGAGTTCAGCCTTATGAAGAAAAGCAAGTTGCTATGCGCGGTAAGTATTGCTTCTCATATATGTATCGTAATAGCATTCTACATTGCTTCGTTATATGACTTAGATATTTATTGGGGAGCAGTTTTATTTTATCTGTCTCTATGCTATTTCTTTCATTGGTATGAATTAACAATGTTGAAACCTTAGAAGGCCTTATCAGGCCTTTGGGTACTGGATGTTACTACTAATGGCTTTGTTTTTTACACATATAGTTTCGCTCATATTACTTGAATTTTTGCTAAGCAGTGCAGAGGACTTACATTGAGAGTTTTTGTATTTGTTCTATCTATGACTTATTTGATTGGTTGTAGCACGGGAAGTAAAGGTGAGCTTCTAAACACCGGTTTTACTGAAGAGCAAACTAATCTTATAGCTGGAATCATAAGTGGAGATTCTCTTTATGTTGATAGACTTGAGTCGGGACTTGAAAATCTGGATTTCCAAACAAGAGATGGTGTTAGCCCATTGGTATATGCGATGGTTAAAGGAAGAGTAGATCTTTATGAGCACTTTTTAGAACTAGGAGCTAATCCTAATCTCTTCGAACACGATAAAAAATACTCTGCAATTAAGTTGGCAATTCAAAATGAAAATACAAGGTACTTATCTTTGTTGATTGAATACGGCTTAGACGTAAATTTAGATATGAATAGTGCAAACTATCCTACCCCTATTTTCTTAGCGACTAGTAAGAATAATGAAGCTATTATCAACTTGTTAATTTCCTCTGGTGCCGACGTAAAAGCTCTTAATAAGTATAGTGAAACTATATGTTCAAAAGCAGCAGAGGTTGGGGATTGGAATATTGTTAGGCTGCTCTATAGTAACGGGTGCGATCTTTGGCACAAAGATTCTTATGGTTTTGATATTTCCTATTTTATTAATGGTCCATTTCTAAATAAATCTAAAGAGTATATCGATGATTATAACTACATTAAAACGATCTACTCTGAAGGTATCAAGTAGACTACAGCTAAACAGTTTTTCTTTCATTTAGTAAAGATAATTGAGAGTGATGAAGTTCACCGTTTTTTTTAATTGAACCGCTACAAATACTGCGGCACCATTTCTCGCCAGTAACGTCCGCGGTGGGCGCGCCCTTGCCATTCAATCATTCTATGATTTAAGCCTTTGTGATTAAGAATATGGCTTAGGGTGTGGTTATTTTGCAGGAAGGGATCTTGATTACCAATAATGAACAGTAAATCGGTATTGGCTAGCTCAGATAAGCGTTGAGGGCAGTTTAGGTTTACTAGGTAATGGGTGGGTGTGTGAAAATAGACGTTGTCGTTGTAAAAGCCTTCGAATAAATCACTGAAAGATTCAACCTGCCAAGTCAGGTCGAAACGGCCCGAAAAAGCTGCCAGCTTGTTAAACAAGTGAGGGTGGCGAAATACAATGTTAGCGGCGTGATAAGCACCTAAGGAGCATCCGTGAGAGATGGTGCAAGGGTGGTCATTTTTCTGCGCCATTAAGGGCAGTACTTCGCGCAGAATGTAGTCTTCGTATTGCTGGTGGCGCTGAATACGCCCAGCAGGGTGGGCCCAAAAACAATACATGCTTTCGATATCGATGCTGTCTACACAATATAATTGAAGCTGTCCGGCATTAATTTTGTGGGCGATTGAGTTAACTAGCCCTAGGTTCTCGTATTCATAAAAACGCCCGCCGCGAGTAGGAAATACCAGCACTTTAGCCCCTGCGTGACCAAATACCAATAGCTCCATATCGCGATGTAAATTGGGGCTCCACCAACGATGATATTCTCTATTCATGCTTAGTGAGCTCAGCAAAAAATGTAGCCAATTGTTGATTTACCTGCTGGCGCTGCTGTTGTTGCTCTGGGTAGTCGAAATGTCCTGCTTTTAGCACTGCGAGTTGTTTAGGCTGAGGAGCGTTGTTGTAAGCCGAAAACTGTCCTGGTGGTGCGACAAAAGGGTCAAATAAGGCCAAGGCCCAATGGCTAGGGCACCTTAAGTAAGTGGCTGCGGTGGCTGAGTCAAAATAGCGTAATGTACTTAATGCTAGTTTTGGTTGCTGTTGGTAAAAGTCTTGTAATGCTTTGCCGCTGCCGTGGGTAGCCAGCTTTAAACGCAGCGCTACGTTACCAAAAGTGGGAACATGAAAATGAGCACGCTGAATGCGTGGGTCAAAGGCGCTAGCAAATATGCCTAGTCCGCCACCAAAGCTGCTGCCCATTAGGCCTATTTTATTAGTAACTTGTGGAAATAGGCGTAACAAGGCGCTAACTCCGCACCATAAATCTTGAACACAACCGCCAATAATGTAGCGGTCTTTATCTTGAATGTTGTGCAGTACGTGCCACATGGGGTTGTCTGAAATAGGCGCTTTGGCACTTAAGCCAATGCCCCGTGAGCAGGGCATTAACACTGCTGTATTTTTAAGTGATACTGGGCAGTCTACTTGTTCGATACCACCATAACCATGGGCACTAATGATTGCTTGTTTTACCACACCCGAGCGGGGAAGTAGCAGCCAGCCGCCGCAACGCATTTGCTTAGTAGAGTTGTAATAGCACTTAAAAATGCGCCAGTTGGGGGTGTCTTGGTGGCAATCTTGAATAGCGACGTCGGGCCTAATTTGCAGAGCATGTTGATATTTGTTTTGCCAAAAGCTTTTAAAACCTCTTGGTCGATCATCTGGATGAATCGCTTTAAGTTGGCTTAAGGTGTATCCGTAGTCTGGCTCAAACTCAAAATCATGTTTAAGTTTGCTGGGCATATTTCGCTATCTTCGTTTAGGTTTATGAAAACTATAACGCTTTTATGTTACAGATTTCTAATGTTAAATATTTTTGTAAGTGTGGTCGAATCAGTCGCTATTAAAAAATGCTAAACAACAGGCTTTAGTCAATACGGCTAAGCGGTATAGAATGATTCTCACTTAGGCATCTCTGATTTAACAAATAAGGATTGATTGTGGTTGAAGACTTTTCTTCTATTTGGCAACGAGCCGCGGAGCGTAAAGGTGGCGATGCTGCGTTACAACATTTACTTACTACCCCTTTAAGTAGTGAACACTTAGCTGGCATTAGTGATGACCGCTGGCTATCGGCCATGACTAAAACTATATTCCAATCTGGCTTTGTGTGGCGAGTGGTAGAAAATAAGTGGCCAGATTTTGAGCGGGCCTTTTTCGACTTTGACCCAGAAAAAATGCTGATGCTGGACGACAGCCATATTGAACGTTTATGTAACGATGCCAGCATTATTCGTAATCGCCAAAAAATCATCACCGTGCCACATAACGCTCAGATGATTTTAGACCTTGCCAGCGAGCATGGCAGCTTTGCCAAGTTTGTTGCGCAGTGGCCTTGTGATGACATTGTAGGTTTATGGTTATTGCTTAAGAAGCAAGGTGCGCGCCTTGGCGGTAATTCCGCCTCTTATACCTTGCGTCGCATGGGGAAAGATACCTTTATGTTGTCGAATGATGTGGTGGCTTACTTGGTTAATCGTGGAGTGATAAACAAAGCGCCAACCAGTATTAAAGGGTTAAAAGCAGTGCAAGAGGTGTTTAACAGTTGGCAGTTACAAAGCAGTTTACCTTTAGCGGCCATTAGCCAAACCGTGGCCTACTCTATCGGTGAAAACAACTTATAAAGCCCAGGGCAATTTGCTGCTGACAGAATCAACACAAACTCTGCTGAACTAAGCGCGTTGCCATCAGTCTATTGGTTTTTGTGGGTAATAGGCTTTCAGGGATGGCAAAGCGTGGCAACAGCTTTTGGAATTCGGCGCTGGTGGTTTCTACCTTGGCGCATGCGGGGCTGTTATATGTATTGTTGAATCACTTGTATCAAACTCGTGTGAGTCAGCCTGCCAAGGCCTCTCGCCCGATTATTCAAGCCAGTTTGTATAAAATACCAAGTCTGGCATTGACTACGCAGCAAGAAGCTAAGCAGATCCAAACACTTGAAGCCCCTAAAGATGCCAACTTGTTGGTAGAGCCTAAACGACACACGAGTAAAGTCACCGATAAACCAAGTAACCTGCAAAGCAACTCTGGTAGTCAGCTACCCGCTAACAAGCCTAGCAGTGCAGAGCCAGCAGAAAGCCCAACAGCAAACTTAAAGCCAACTGAACGGGACGATATAGTCACCCAAGCCTTTAAAAGTAAACGTGTTGTTCAAGCGCCAGTTCCACGAACTGCTCCGCCGCAACAGCCGCGCTCAGCAGCGTCATATCTAGAACGTTACCAACAGCAGCAACTGGACAAACTTGCCACGCAGCGGGCTAAGCGCTTTGAGCAACAAAAAAACGCTCCGGCTACAGCTAATCCCAAAAAGCACAAATCCAGCTTGAGCGCAGAGCAGCAGTTTAAGCAAAGCCTAGAAGTTAAGGTGGATTGCAGCAACTCGGCTAAGCGGGCTGCGACTATCGCCGCGGGTTTATTTGGCGGCACTTTACGTTGTGAGCCTCAAGCCGAGTTACAGCAGTTCCTTGATGCAAAGCGCCAACAAATGTTTGATGAAGAGCAGAAAAGGCCGTTGCGCTCGGTAGTGATTGAGCCCTAGACGTTCTTAGCGGCGCAGCAGTATTTCTTTGAAGGCATGGTCTAGCTCTTTGTAGCGAAAGTTAAAGCCTTCTCCGCTTAGCCGTTTTGGCAGCACCTTTTGCCCGCCAGTAATTAAGCTGGCCATTTCGCCCATTGCGGTATTTAACACCCAAGCTGGTGCCCGAAATAAGCATGGGCGTTTAAGTTGCTTACTTAGCGCTTGGCTAAATTGTTGGTTAGTGACAGGGTTAGGAGAGGTTAAGTTGTAAGCGCCATGGCATTGCTGATTGTTGAGCAGAAATATAATGGCGTCTACCATGTCACTAATGTGGATCCACGACATTTGCTGTTGGCCATCGGCCACTGGGCCGCCTAAACCTAAACGAAAGGCTGGCAACATTTTTGCCAATGCCCCACCTTCTATGCCAATAACCACGCCAGTGCGCAAAACACATACACGGGTATGCTCGTTAGCTGCTTTTAATGCGATTTGCTCCCAGGTTTTACATACTTGATGAGGGAAGGAGTCGTCTTCTATGATGCTGGTTTCGTCTAAGGCTTGTTGGCCTTGCTCGCCGTAATAGCCAATGGCACTGCCACTAATAAAGGTTTCTGGTGCTTGCTCACTTTGTTCAAATAGCTCTACTAGGCGCTCGGTGAGTGCCCAGCGGCTATCGCAAATACGCTTCTTTTGTTGTTCGGTCCAACGTTTGTTGGCGATAGGTTCGCCAGCTAGGTTAATAACGGCATCGTATTCGTTAAGGTTATTGAGATCTTTAAGAGAAGGAATGGCCAGTAAGTTATGCCCAAGCTTTTGATAGGCGCGAATAGGGTTGCGTGACAATATCGTCAGTTCATGACTAAATTGTAAATGTTTTACTAAGCGGCTGCCGATGAAGCCAGTTCCACCGGTAAGTAGTATTTTCATAATGTTGAGCAGTCCTTGTCAGGGCTAGCCATGTTACTCTTTGATTTAGTTAACAATAGCAGAGATTTATAGGATGGAAAGCAAGATGAAGACGGTTTTGATTACGGGGGTTGGTCGACGTTTAGGTTTTTTTCTTGCGCATCAGTTTGTTGGCTTAGGTTATCGGGTTATTGGTCAATATCGAAGTGAGCGCACCGAACTAGTTGAGCTAAGAGACTTAGGGGTTACATTAGTACAAGCCGATTTTAGCCAACGCACTCAGCTATTGGGCTTTGTGAAGCAGCTACCACAGCTTTGCGACAGCTTGGACGTACTCATTCATAACGCTTCGTTATTCGTTAGCGATGAGCCAAATCACAGCCCTGCCGAGCAAGCTGAGTTTTTTGACGCAATATATGCAGTGCACATGTTAGCCCCCAAGCTGATTAACGAGACTATGCATAGCGCATTATGTAGGGCCAAAGGTTGCGTAGTAATGATGACCGATATTTATGCTCAGCAGCCACATGCTAAGTTTCGCTCTTACTGCGCTTCTAAAGCGGGCTTGGCTAATATGCTAAAAGCTTATGCTAGCCATTGGGCACCAGAGGTGAGAGTTAACGGCATAGAGCCAGGGCCGATGTTATTTTTGGATGAGCATGATCAACAGCATCGAGAGCGGGTACTGGCGCAAACCCCCTTAGCTAAAGAAGGCGGCATAGCGCCGGTTTGGCAAACCATTGAGTTGCTGATTAACAATGAGTTCCTAACTGGATGCTCGATTAAAGTGGATGGTGGTAGGTCGCTTACCCAGTGGTAGGCATTGTTGTGGGCTTAGTTGCAGGTTTATATCTAGCGCTTGAGGAAGCGTTTTTGCTGCGGTGGTAAATAGTTGCTGTTGTAGCGTGTGCAAAAAAGGGTCTATAGCTAGGTAGCCAAGGGCAGCTTGCTGCTCTACCGGCCCAATTAAATCAATGTCTAAGCTTCGGTCTTTAGCGCTAGATAGCGGATCGTTGCGATTACGTCCGTGCCTAGCTTCAAGTTGATTAAAAAACTGTTTAAGTTGGCTGGGGCTTTGCTTCGATTCAAACCAGCCTAGGGCATTCACAAATTTATGTTCAGTTTGAATATCAAAAGGTGTGGTTTCGATAAACGAACTAATGGTGAGTGTATGCAAGCGTTCACTAAGTTGGCATAGCGCAGCAGGAAGGTGCTCGAGTGGCTCAATGTTGCTGCCAAGGCTGCATAAGTAAAACATCTGGTTACTCCCGTTTGCTATTGGATTTTATTTAGCCTTTTCGCCAGCGCTTATGCAAGCTAAACTGCTGAGCATAATCAGTTATTTCTAGGAGTGAGTGGTGAATCAACCCACCTCGATGCGCCATGGCTTAGTTACAGCCGCTGCCTTAGTGGTTTTACTGGCAGGGCTTAAAGCTGCAACACCTGTATTAATCCCATTTTTGATGTCGATGTTTATCGCCATTATTGCCAGTCCCATTGTTAATTTTTTAACCCGACTAAGAATTCCACGGGTATTGTCGGTAATGATGGTGCTGTTGCTAATTGTATTTTTAATCATGCTGTTAGCAGGCGTTGTAGGTAGCTCGATTAGTGACTTTAGAGCCTCTATTCCGGTTTATCGAGAGCAGCTGCTGGTGCAATTGGCGGGTTTAAGCGCATTTGCAGCGCGTTTTGATATCGACCTGTCGATGAGCATTGTGACTGATTACTTTGACCCAGGTATTATTCTGGGGCTATTTGCTAATACCTTAACTGGTTTAAGCGGAGCAGCGGCTAACATCTTCATTATTTTGCTAGTGACGATTTTTATGTTGCTAGAAGCCGATACCATGCCACAGCGAATGCACGATGCGATTCATAATCCCGGCGTGCGTATGTCTCAGGTGAATAAGTTCCTAAAAGCGGTTAACAGCTACATTGCGGTTAAAACCATGATTAGTTTATTTACCGCGATTCCTATCACCATTGTGCTGACCTTGCTGGATCTAGACTATGCGATTTTGTGGGGTATTTTGGCCTTCTTGCTTAACTATATTCCTAATGTGGGTTCGCTTATTGCTGCGATTCCACCGGTATTATTAGCCTTATTGCAATTGGGGCCTAGCCAAGCTTTGGCTGTGGCGGGTTTATATGTGGGCGTAAACTTGGTGATGGGCAACATAGTTGAACCACGTATTATGGGCAAAGGTTTAGGTTTGTCTTCTCTGGTGGTGGTGCTGTCGTTAATATTCTGGGGCTGGTTGTTTGGCAGTGTTGGCATGTTGTTATCGGTACCCTTGACCATGATTATCAAAATTGGCTTGGAATCTAGTAACAGTGGCCACTGGTTCTCGCGTATCCTTAGCCACCCAGACGATTTAAAGAAAGAGAGTGAACCTGTAGATGAAGCTTAATCTTCCGCAGCTAAGTGATAATGCATTACGTGTTGTACATGGTCGCGGCCACTGCGTAGAAGGTGCTGAATCCTTCAATATTGAATGGCTACCACCAATAATGCTGATTGTGGCTTATGCGCCTCTCAGCGAAGAGTTGGTGAGTCAGTTAGTGGAGCAATTGAGTGCAGAGCCTTTGGTTGAGGGCGTATTTTTGCAACAGCGTGACCAAGCCATGGCTCCAGTAAGCCACTTATGGGGTTGTGAGCAAACGCCGAATGAAGTAACTGAACAAGGTTTACGCTACAAGGTTGAAGTTGGCACTCATCAAAACTTTGGGATCTTTTTAGATATGGCCAAAGGACGAGAATGGGTAAAGCAGCAAGCCGAAGGTAAACAAGTGCTTAACTTGTTCTCTTATACTTGTGGCTTTGCCGTAGCCGCGATTGCTGGTGGCGCTAAGTCGGTAGTTAATATCGATATGAGTAAAGCAGCGTTAAGTGTTGGCCGCGACAACTTGCGGCTAAACCAGCTGGATGACAAAAAAGCCCGTTTCTTTGGCCACGATTTGTTTAAATCTTGGGGTAAGCTGCGCAAGCACGGTCCTTATGAATTGGTGATTGCTGATCCGCCATCAATGCAAAAGGGCAGTTTCTTGGTTGAAAAAGATTACCCGCGGATTATTCGCCAGCTGCCTAGTTTGCTCACTGAGAACGGCATAGCCATGTTGTGTTTAAACGCGCCGTGGTTAAGGCGTAACTTTTTGCTCGATGCCATTGCCACAGAAGCTCCCCAATTAAAGCTTATTGAAACGCTAGCAAGGCCTGATGCGGTAATGGAAAAAAGCCCAGATGATGGCTTAAAAGTGCTTATCTTCCAAAATAAGCCTTAGCTACAAATATCACAAATTGGCGCTTTACTGGCCCTCTCTACTCTGCCTTAGCTAACGCTCTGCTAAGCTTGTATTAAGCCTTTAATTCAAAGGTTTAATACAAGGAGCGTATATGGGGTTTCGTTTTTCTCACCTATTTTCCTCTCTGCTTAAAAGCCTTCGCGATATCTCGCCGATTGTTGTGGTTGTTTTGTTTTTCCAATGGGGAGTGCTAGACAGCAGCTTACCTAATGTTTTAAGCATCTTAAGTGGTGCTGTGATGGTGGTGGTTGGTTTAAGCTTTTTTGTAATGGGCTTAGAGCTAGGGCTGTTTCCTATAGGCGAAAACCTTGCCCATGCCTTTGCCAATAAAGGCAGTTTGTTAGCCCTGCTTAGCTTTGCTTTTTGTTTGGGCTTTGGCACCACTATCGCCGAACCTGCCTTAGTGGCTGTTGCTAAAGAGGCCGCTGAGGTAGCCGCACAAGCCAAGCATATTGAAAACACCGAAACCAGTATGCAGGAGTATGCCGCTGGGCTGCGTTTAAGTGTAGCCTTTGCCGTTGGCCTAGCAATTGTGATTGGCGTTATTCGCATCATAAAAGGTTGGCCGCTGTATCTGATAATTATTGGCGGTTATCTGTTGATTGTGTTGCTTACCATGTTTGCCCCTCAAGAAATCATTGGTATTGCCTACGACTCTGGCGGAGTGACAACCTCTACTATCACCGTACCTTTAGTAACCGCCCTTGGAGTTGGTTTAGCTTCGGCCATTAAAGGCCGTAACCCCTTGCTTGATGGCTTTGGTTTAATTGCTTTAGCCTCGTTAACCCCAATGATGTTTGTGATGCTCTACGGGATAGTCTATTGATTAGCGCAAGCTTAAATTTCTTAGAGACGCTGTTTGGCACTTTGGGGGACATTTTCCCCATTGTTGTGACCATATTGGTCTTTCAGTATTTGGTGATTAAGCGGCCGATTAGCCAGCCAAAGCAGCTGTTACTGGGCACGCTATTTGTTGTGTTGGGCATGGTGTTATTTTTGTTGGGCTTAGAGCAGGCGCTATTTCCACTGGGCGAGTCCATGGCAAAACAACTCACCAGCGCAGAATTTTTGGGCTTAGATGAGTCTGCGGTTTATGTCGTTTCGGAACACTGGGCGGCTTATGCTTGGATTTACCTGTTTTCTGCAGCTATTGGCTTTAGCACTACGATTGCCGAACCTTCTCTGTTAGCAGTAGCCATAAAAGCTAATGGCGTGTCGGGCGGGGCTGTATCAATAGGTGGTTTGCGGATCTCTGTGGCCATAGGTGTGGCATTAGGTTTGGCCTTAGGCAGTTATCGAATAGTGGTTGGCGACCCGCTGCATTACTACATTATTGCAGGTTATATTTTAGTGGTGATTCAAACCGTATTTGCTCCTAAAGCGATTGTGCCCTTGGCATACGACAGTGGAGGCGTGACCACATCTACGGTGACTGTGCCTTTAGTGACCGCACTGGGTTTAGGTTTAGCTGAGTCGGTACCTGGGCGAAGCCCCTTGCTTGATGGCTTTGGCTTAATTGCGTTTGCCAGCTTATTCCCCATCATTTCGGTGCTTGCCTATGCGCAAGTTACTAGTTTCTTAGCAAGTTCTAGTTTGTCAGGAGATGACGATGAAATTTAAATTGATTCTTGCCTTTGTTGATGACCAAAAAACCACCTTGGTGCTCGATTCCGCACGTGCTGCTGGTGCTACCGGTGCAACGGTAATAAACAATGCGCGGGGTGAAGGGGTGCATCGCAAAAAAACCTTCTTTGGATTGAATTTAGAAGCACAGCGAGACGTGTTGCTGTTTGTTGTGGAAAGCCACCTTGCCAAACCGATCTTAAATACCATTAGTGCGGTGGCAGAGTTTGACCAAGAAGAAGGGCAGGGAATTGCTGTATTGCTAGACGTAGAAGAAGCCGTTGGGGTAGCTCATCAAATTCAGGCCTTAATTCACAAAGTACCTACAGACGAAGAGTAAACGGGGATAATGTGAATAAATAGTTATGTAGAGCTCAATAATTGCCTTCTACTGTGTATAACTATTATCTTTTTATTTTTTTATCCACACATTCTGTGGATTAAAGTGTGTATGAAACCACTGTTTGTAAATATCTTATTGTTTTATATGACTTTTTAATGTTGTCTAAAAAAGAAGCGATGCTTTATGGTGCCATTTTAGTAGTTGCATTTTTTAGAAAACTGTAGACGAATTCCCGAGTTGTAATGTGGTAGTGGCTATTCCGTCCTGTCTATTTAGTTTAAAGCTACATCTATTCTTAATGATAAATAAAAAAATAATCTCAAAAGCTGCAATCAAACGTGGCGTTGATTCGTTACTGCTAAGTAAAGTCATTAATGGAATAGAGAATAAGATGGAACAAAAACAATTAGACAACGCAGCATTATGGTTGCGTATAGGCCTTGGATTGGTGTTTATTATTGGTGGTACATCGAAACTAAGCTTGTTATTAGACTCCAGCACCGAAGCGGCAATGGTTGCCAACTACATGGGGACTACCGGTTATATTAATGAGTTATTTCAAGACTATCTGTTTTCTGCAGGATTACTTTGCCCTTGGACATTTTTAACTACTTTATCGGCTTTTGAGTTATTGTCGGGTGTGGCTTTGGCTGCAGGATTTTTGGTTAGGCCTTTAAGCTTATTTTACGGGTTTTTGCTATGGACTTTTGTGGTATCACTGCCTGTTGATACCGTACCAGGGGCATCGGTGGGTGTGAGTACTTATACTTCACCGGCGATATTTGTGCAGATTAGAGACATTACCCTGTCGGGTATGATGTTTGTGTTGTTTAACCTAGGCGCTGGTGCACTGAGCATTGATGAACGGCTGCGCAGTATAAGTGGGGTAGCCAGCAAAAATTCTCAAGACTGGCAAACGTTAGGTCTGTTGTTACGTTTTTCTTTAGGTATGACCTTTATCGTCGCGGGCTTTTTCTCGGGCTATGCAAAAATCCCTAGTTTTGCTACTCATCAGCTAGTTTTAATGGTTTTGGGTCTAATTTTTATTTTTGCTCATGGTAAAACTCTAAAAATGGGAGCTGTAGCCTGCGTATTAGTGATGATTTGGTTTATGCTTCAGAAGTTCTCTATCGATAAGTCACTGATTAAGAACTTAAATGGAGTTAAACGAGAGTTCGCTTTAGCAGCGGCAGCCATAGTGTTGGTAAAACTAGGTGGAGGAAACCGCTTTAGTTTGCAAGACATGTTGCTAAGAGTGAAATCTTACTACTTGTTTAACCGCGCAGTGAGTAAGTGATAGCTTGTTCGGCGTGAAAGCGCCGTGTTACTTGAATAACAAAGGAATGTCTGCTGGATAGTTAGCAGTAAGATAGCATGCTGAAATTGTTTAAACGTAAAGCCCGACCGGTATTTTCGGACGCGCTGCTTAACCAGTTATATCGCTATAGTTTTTCACTATGTCACAATAGTGAGCAGGCTTATGACCTATTGCAAAGTTGCTGCGAAAAAGTGCTGCAGAAAGATCCTCCGCCAGAACCTCTTAAACCTTTTATGATGCGAGTTATTCGCAACGAGTTCATTGACAACTTTCGCCGTAAAAAGCTGGAGTTGGTGGTAGATGAAGACCAATACATTGATGCCAGTATTGTTGAAGAGAGTTTACAAGACATGGAGTTGCTGCTGATAGACCAGCAACATGTTGGCTTAGTGATGGAGCGTTTGTCTGAAGACGAGCGCGAACTCTTGTACTTATGGGCGGTAGAAGGTTTTAGCATTCAAGAAATAGCCACCACTAGCGGAGTTGCTCGAGGCACCTTGTTATCACGCGTTTCCCGCTTGAAAAAGCGTTTAAGTGATGAATTTGGTCACTTAATTGAGGAGGTGTCTTAAGATGAGCTTTAGCGCGCAAGATGGCAGCTTTAAGCAACTTACTCGAGATTACTTTCAAGAGCTGCAGCTTTCTAAGAAGCAAGTGAACAAATTACAGGGCTTAGCCAAAAGCAAGCAAATGGATGCTAGCCAATGGGCTTGGGCAAGTGCGGTCTCTTGTGTGCTGGCCGTAACTATCTATTTGGCCTTCTTTGCCGGCATCAACTATTCCGCTATTTCTAAAGAGATTGCCTATAACCATAACAGCCAAATGCAAATGGAAGTTATGTCCTCATCAATTAATGATATTCAAAAGCATCTTAACCGTTTGGATTTTAAGCTCATTCAATCTCAATTATTAGATAAAGATAAATGGGAGCTAATGGGGGGGCGCTACTGCAGTATTGATGGCCGTATTGCCGCTCAGTTAAAAGTAAGAAACCGTCAAAGCTTGCAAGTTCACACCTTTTATCAAGCCAAGTTGCCCGAAGAGTGGCTAAACATTACTAAGCAAAAAGAATTAGAAGTGGATGGTGTTAAGGTAAAAGTTTGGCAAGAAAAGGGCTTACTTATTGGTCTAGCTATTTAGAAAACTAACAAACAGACACAAAAAAGCCGATCTTACGATCGGCTTTTTTATTGCTTAGCAATAACTTACTTGCTTTGGCCTGCTTGAATTGCGGTTAGTGCAATGGTGTAAACAATGTCGTCTACTAATGCACCACGTGACAAATCGTTTACAGGTTTAGCCATGCCTTGCAGCATAGGACCAATACTGATTAGGTCGGCACTACGTTGAACGGCTTTGTAAGTAGTATTACCGGTGTTCAAATCTGGGAAGATAAACACAGTAGCCTTACCTGCAACAGGGCTGTTAGGCGCTTTGCTCTTAGCTACATTTTCCATAATTGCGGCATCGTATTGAAGCGGGCCATCAATGATTAGCTCAGGGCGGCGCTCTTTAGCAATTTTGGTCGCTTCACGTACTTTCTCTACGTCTGAGCCAGAGCCTGAGCTACCGGTAGAGTAAGAAATCATTGCAACACGTGGCTCGATGCCAAAGGCAACAGCAGACTCTGCAGATTGAATGGCGATATCTGCCAATTGTTCTGCACTTGGGTCTGGGTTAATTGCACAGTCACCATATACCAATACTTGATCAGGTAGCAGCATGAAGAAGATAGAGCTCACCAAGTTGTAACCTGGCGCAGTTTTAATTAACTGTAGCGGCGGGCGAATGGTGTTGGCTGTGGTGTTAACCGCACCAGATACCAAACCGTCTACTTCGTCGTTAGCTAGCATCATAGTACCTAGTACTACGTTGTCTTCTAATTGCTCTTTGGCTACTACTTCGGTCAGGCCTTTGCCTTTACGTAACTCAACCATTGGGGCAACGTATTTGCCTTGAATTTCAACAGGGTTGAAAATCTCAACACTTTCACCAAGCACTACGCCTTGTTGGCTAGCAATGCGCTGAATCACTTCTGGGTTACCTAGCAATACAGGACGAGCAATACCACGTTCGGCACAGATAGCTGCAGCAGCGATAGTGCGTGGCTCTTCGCCTTCTGGCAATACAATACGCTTGTTCGCGTTGCGTGCCATTTCGGTTAACTGGTAACGGAAAGCTGGTGGCGATAAGCGACGAGCACGCGCAGATATAGCGGTAAGTGACTCAATCCAATGTTTATCGATGTGACCAGCAACGTAGTCTTGTACTAACTCGATGCGTTGAGAATCATCTACTGGGATTTCTGCATTAAAGCTCTGTAGCGCTAATGAAGTTTGCCAAGTATTAGAATTGATAAGCATAACAGGTAAACCTGTCGCGAATGCACCTTCACATAACTTAAGTACTTGTGGCTCAGGTTGGTAACCACCAGTAAGCAGCAGAGCACCAATCTTAACGCCGTTCATGGCAGCTAAACAGGCCGATACAATTACGTCTGAGCGATCGCCAGAAGTTACCAACAAGCTGCCTGCGTTAAAATGTTCAACCATGTTTGGAATACTACGTGCACAGAAGGTCACACGACCTAGGCGAGTATCCATGTCACCTTCGTTAATAATGGTGGCATTTAAGTGGTTAGCTAAGTCGCGAGCACGTGGCGCAACGAGCGGTGCATTCCAAGGCACGCAACCTAAGATACGCAGTGGACTCTTGCCAAACATTTGCAGTACTTCAAGGTTGGTAGAGTGATCTGATTTGTTATCGAACATTTCAGTCAGATCTGGACGAGTGATTTCGTGCTCGTCGATTGGCGCGCCAACTTTGTTAATAATGCAGCCGATAATGCGTTTGTTCTTCAAACCGCCAAAGTTGTTACAGGCAATTTCCATACGCTCTTTTAGCTGCTGAGAAGTATCGCTACCAGGGTTAGTAACAAACACCATGTCTGCGTCTAGCGCTTTAGCAATACCGTAGTTTACGTTTGTAGCGTAAGGCGACTCTGAGGTAGGCACTAAGCCTTCCACTACGACAATTTCGGCACCAGAAGTTGCAGAATTAAAACGCGCTACAATGCCTTCGAGTAAATCGTCGATTTGGTTAGCACTGATGAGGTTTTCTGCGTAAGCCTGAGTGAAGGGCTCTGGAGGAATAATGTTTGATGCTTGACGGATAATAGCGGTAGAACGTTCTGCACCTTTCTCACGGGTTTTAGGCTGTGCGATAGGTTTGAAAAAGTTTACGTTTACGCCATTACGTTCCATAGCGCGAACCATACCAAGGCTGACGGATGTTACACCAACACCAACGCCAACTGGGATTAACATAATTGTACGAGCCACGGCTGTACCTCTTAAGTTAAGTGATAGAACAAGGCTGAGTATTACTCAGCCTTGATAAGAATCTGCATTAAGCTTGAGTTAATGCCACTGCATCTTGTGCGATTACCATTTCTTCGTTAGTTGGAATAACTAAGATTGGGCGACTTGAGCTAGTGCCAATATTACCTGAATTACCAAAACGTGCATCCAAGTTTGCTTGCTCGTCTAAGCTAAAGCCTAACAGGGCTAGTTTTTCGATGGTTAGTTTGCGCACTAGCGCTGAGTTCTCACCAATACCACCAGTAAATACTAAGGCGTCTAGTTTACCGTCCATTGAGGCAGCGTAAGACATAATGCTTTTCGCTAAGCGGTAAGTGAATACGCTCATCGCGCGAATGGCTGGTTCTTTACCTTCGCCATAACCTTCTTCGGTGTAGCGACAATCACTGCTTGCTTCAGTTAGGCCCATTAATCCAGACTGCTTGTGCAGCATGTTGTTAACTTCTTTTAGGGTGTAACCTTCGCGATCAACAAGGTGGAAGATAATGGCTGGGTCAATGTCGCCGCTGCGAGTACCCATTACCAAGCCTTCTAACGGAGTTAAGCCCATGCTGGTATCAAAGCTCTTACCGTTTTTAACTGCACAAATTGATGCGCCATTACCTAGGTGAGCGGTAATAACGTTAGTTTGTTCGATCGGCTGTTCTAACATTGCAGCAGCTTCACGCGATACGAATAGGTGGCTGGTACCGTGCATGCCATAACGGCGGATACCTTTTTCGCGGTATAACTTGTAAGGCAGTGCGTACAAGTATGAGCTTTCTGGCATAGTTTGGTGGAAAGCTGTATCAAATACTGCAACGTGTGGGCGCTTAGGGAAACAAGCTTGTGCTGCGCGAATACCAATTAGAGCCGCTGGGTTATGCAATGGTGCAAGTCCAGAGCATTCTTCGATACCTTCTACAACCGCTTCATCGATGATAGCTGATTTGGTGAACTTCTCTCCACCATGAACAACGCGGTGACCAATAGCAACAATGTCGTTTAGGATTTCAGGGTTAGCTTCTAGAATATTTTTTACGATGAATTCGATGGCTTCGCGGTGAGCCGCGTAAGCACCTAGGCTTGATTCGTTTTTCTCACCTTGCGCTTTCCATTTAAGGCGCGCATCTTCTAAATTAAAACATTCCGCTAAACCAGAAATAATCTCTTCGCCACTTAACGCATTAAGAACTGCAAATTTAAGTGAAGAGCTACCACAGTTAAGAACGAGTACCAGCTTGTTGCTCATTTATAGACACCTGTTGTTGAATTTGTTCAATTATAGACAGTGAAAGAAAAAACGTCGGGCATTGCGAGACACGTTTTTTGTTTCAGATTTTCAGTCTCTGACTAAGGCAAATTAGATTTGACCTAGTGCCTTGGTCTCAATCAAGCTACACTTAACAAATAAGCTGATTTATATGAAACCGTTTGCCGGACCAATGATAACCGAAAGCAAATTTTATTCATATATGTCATACTAATAACTAGCCAAAAATGTAAAAAAATTACTAGTTTATTGGTTTAAGTCAATTTTGAGTGTTGAGGTGCCCATGGGCAAATTCTCTGAAATGTTAAATGATGGTCGTGAATACATGAAACGCTGGCCTAATCAGCGTGTACTGGCCCCTATCTTTCCTGAGAATCGCGTTATTTTTGCTACTTCACTGGCGATGAAAACCATGCCTGCGATTGCAGTTGTTACGGTAATGATGCCGTACATGGCTAATTTGACTGAAATATTACCACAATCAGTAATGATGGCGATGGTGATATTTTTAATGCCTTTGCACGGATTATATTGGCTAGGTAAACGTGCTAACTCACAATTGCCGCCGAGCCTGGCGACCTGGTATCGTGACTTGCATCACAAGTTAGCCGAGGCGGGTGAAAGTATTGCACCGGCTGTTACTCAGCCCCGTTATGCAGAATTAGCAGATTTACTGCGAAAAGCCTTTAAACGCTTTGATAAAAGCTTTGTGTTAGCCGACGACTTTAACGATTATTCCTAGTCTTTATTTGTAATACAATTAACCGGGCTTATTGAGCAAGATCGGCAATGTATTTTGTTCTTGTTCAGTTGGTTTTTTGTCGCTAATTTCAGAGCCTATTTCCTTTGTATGTTTTTTCTTCCTTGATTGTGTTTTTATATTCATTCCTCTCGTTCATTTTCTCCCTAAATTTCGTTAGCTAGCTATACAATAATATCAACAACTTACGTATATCGCTAAACACCAAGAAACCGCCTTTTGGACATATCATTAGTCGCTATTTGTAAATATTTATTCGGCTGTCGAATTATTTAATCTAGCTCCCATCTCTTGCGTTAAGTTAACAAATTATATTGATGTTTTTGTCATTTTTGCTTTAGGTGAATCTAGGTGCTGCTTAGGCTAATCAACATTCACTTTATTACTTGTTAATGTTTTTAACATTGTATGACATATCAATAAATACTGATGAGGCTGGCCAATAAGCAGAGGGTAACTAAAACTACAATAGCGGAGCGCTATAATAATGAAAACCAAATTCGTCGGTGCTTTTTCTCAATCAATCACACTTATTGGTGCACTATTAGTGTCTAGTAACGTGATTGCGGAACCAGCACCAGCTAGTCCTTCTGTCGAACCACCTGCTGGATACAAGTGGGAAATGGTAGAGGCATTAACAGATAACTTTAATGGAAACACCTTAGATTCTAATAAGTGGTATGACTATCATCCAGTTTGGTCTGGCCGATATCCTTCAAGGTTTAAAAAGGGGAATGCCTTTGTGCAAGACGGCGTGTTGTTTTTACGCAGCACTAGTCAAATAGATACCCCATTAGCCGATCCTGAATCTAGGGTTTGGGTTGATGCGGCAGCGGTGGTATCAAAAGAGAAATTGGCAGAGCCTGGTTGGTACTATGAAACCTCTATGAAAGCTTCTGACACGGCAATGAGTTCGTCATTTTGGTTTCGTATAGGTAAATACTCAGAAATTGATGTGATTGAACATATTGGTCGCGCAACCAAAGGAAATGTTGATGCGACTAAATCATTTTTATATGAAGCTAATACCCACGTTTATGGTGAGCAATCTGGCGCTTCTATTCCTGAGTCTTACAAAATGGCTACTCGAGGTAGAGATGAGTTCCATCGCTATGGCTTATGGTGGAAAGACGCCAATAATCTTTGGTTCTACCATAACGGGGTAAAAGTGTTTGAGATCCAGCCATCGGTGGCTTTTAAAGAAAAGCTACACATGATTTTTGATACTGAAACGCTAGCGTCTCAATGGGTGGGCTACCCAACAATTGAATCGCTTAAAGATGACTCTCGTAATGCGATGAAAGTTGATTGGGTTAAAACATGGAAGTTGGTACCGGGGGAGCCTGAGCCGCCAGTCTCTGCTGAACATTCGATTCCTGGGAAAATAGAAGCTGAACAGTTTTCTAACCAAAGTGGAATTCAAGTCGAGCCCACTTTAGACAGTGGCGGTGGTGATAATATTGGTTATATCGAAAATGGTGATGTTGCCGAATATAAAGTTAATGTTGCCCAAGCTGGGAAGTATAAGCTTAGTTTTCGAGTTGCCTCGGCGACCAACGGTGGCAACTTAGTGATTAAAACCAACAGTTCCACATTGGCTTCACTGCCAGTGCCGGGCACTGGGGCTTGGCAAAACTGGCAAACCATTGAGCAAGAAGTGACCTTGGCCAAGGGAGTGCAAACGATGTCTTTAGATTTCACTGGAGGAAGCGGCTACCTATTTAATCTAAATTGGCTAAGCGCAGAGTTACTCGAGAGCAATACCGGAACAGCCTACAAAACGCATGTTATTCCAGGCCTTATTCAAGCCGAAGATTATGATAATGGCGGCGAAGGAGTAGGGTACTCTGATAGCAATACCAGTAATCTGGGTGGCCAATACCGTAATGACGGTGTTGATATTGGTGATGCCGCTGATATTGGTGGCGGGCAATTTGTTGGTTGGGTAGAAGCTGGAGAGTGGCTGCAATACACCATTAGCAATATTACCCAAGGCAATTACGATGTAGACCTTAGGCTTGCCGCGGCTGGTACAAGCGATAAATCGGTTAGCCTAAACATAGACGGCAACGCTTTAGGTAATGTGAACTTTAAAGCTACCGACGGTTGGCAGAATTGGCAGACGCAAACCTTGAAGAATGTATATATTTCTGGGGAGTCAAATCAGCAGCTCCGGGTACATATGGAAACAGGGGCACTTAACCTAAATTGGATTGAGTTTGTGCCGGTAAGCAACGTGAGTGTTGATCAGTGTAATAACACTCAACAGTGTCGAAACGAATTTGGCAGTCAGGCAACCGATTGTTTAAACAGCCAGTCGGCAACGAGCATATGCATGTGTGGCACAAGCCAGTGTTTGTAACGCGACTTAAGCTAGCCCTCAGCTATTTATTGTGATTAGAACTAGCAGTTTTAGCGACGGTTCCCTAAGTAAGGGTTTACTCTTCTATCAGTGCCGTCGCATAAAGAAATGTTAGTTCTGTATATAAAAATGAAAATTATATATGGACGTTAATTTTGACAACTTTTAAACAGATATTATTTATAGTTGCATTGCTTTCATTGCCGTATTCTCAAGCCTTCGCTCTCGGTGGATTTGGATACAACAATAACCGCTTTGCTATAAGCGCCGATGGTAACAACCAGGCCGACAATAATGACGAAGCCCGATGGCCAAGAGCTGATCCTGATGATTGGGCAGCGACTCCTTTTGGGCTCGCGCTAATTGCCCTTGAAGGACAGTGTGGCAATCTTGTTCATTACTCTTATAACAATTTTATTGAATCGCCAATACACTCCTCCGATATTAACCAGATGAAAAAAAGTGTCGATGGTTCGATAGGATTTTGGAATTATGATCAAAGCGTGTTCATGGATGTCACTCATGAACTTAACAAGGCTCGAACACACTTAGCAAATGAAATGGCCAAATCAACCGCTGCAGATCCCTTGTATTTTTTGCATGCAGGCCCCGCTGAATTCTTTTATCAAGCAGTAAAAGAAGCGGTCGATGGCGGACACGCTAATGCATTGAACTATGTGTATATCATTTCACATAGTGGATATAACGACGATCATTTAAGACGTTACTCTCACCATACCATGGACGATGCTAGAGCCTATGCTAAAGGAAATATGAATTATATAAGGATTGCTGACCAAAACTCGGGTCTAAAATCTAGCTACTCTTCCTATTATTGGATGCGTGATCATAACGATAAGAGTATTAAATTTATCTACGATAGGATGCAGGCTCATCCCGGTAATGTAGCTGACCCTTCAGATGCCGGGCTGATTTGGTACCTCTTTAAAAATGACCAGTATGCTAGTGTTTCCAAGGTAAAAAACGCTTTTGGTTCAAATATTCCAAAGTGCCAGCTTTCGGAAAAACCTCAGCCTCCGGTGGAGCCTAGTCACGCAGTGCCAGGTCACATTCAGGCAGAGAAGTTTGCTAGCCAGAAAGGTATTAAAACAGAAGCTACTAGCGATACTGGCGGCGGCTTTAATGTCGGTTATATCGAAAATGGTGATACAGCCCAATATAAGGTGGATGTTAAAGAAGCTGGGCGTTATTTATTTAAGTTTAGGGTTGCCTCTGCCACTAATGGCGGTGCAATGGCGATTAAAAGCAATAACGCCACTTTAGCCTCATTAAATGTATCAGGCTCTGGAGGTTGGCAAAATTGGCAAACCATTGAGCAGGAAGTGACCTTGGCCAAGGGAGTGCAAACGCTGTCTTTAGATTTCACTGGAGGAAGCGGGTATTTATTTAATCTAAATTGGCTAAGCGCAGAGTTACTCGAGAGCAATACCGGAACAGCCTACAAAACGCATGCTATTCCAGGTCTTATTCAAGCCGAAGATTATGATAATGGCGGCGAAGGGGTAGGGTACTCTGATAGCAATACCAGTAATCTGGGTGGCCAATACCGTAATGACGGTGTTGATATTGGTGATGCCGCTGATATTGGTGGCGGGCAATTTGTTGGTTGGGTAGAAGTTGGAGAGTGGCTGCAATACACCATTAGCAATATTACCCAAGGCAATTACGATGTAAACCTTAGGCTTGCAGCGGCTGGTACAAGCGATAAATCGGTTAGCCTAAACATAGACGGCAACGCTTTAGGTAGTGTGAACTTTAAAGCTACCGACGGTTGGCAGAATTGGCAGACGCAAACCTTGAAGAATGTATATATTTCTGGGGAGTCAAATCAGCAGCTACGAGTACACATGGAAACGGGTGCCCTTAACCTAAATTGGATTGAGTTTGTGCCAGTAAGCAACGTGAGTGTTGATCAGTGTAATAACACTCAACAGTGTCGAAACGAATTTGGCAGTCAGGCAACCGATTGTTTAAACAGCCAGTCGGCAACAAGCATATGCATGTGTGGCACAAGCCAGTGTTTGTAGTGTAGGTAATTGCACTCATCTAGCTTGTAACTAGTGTGGGTGCTTTAGTTTACTTTGTATCGATATTATTGCCGTTGATAAACTTGCAGCACAAATTCAAAATTCATTTCGAAATCATCCTGCGATTTAAGGTGCTGTTCTAACTCTTTATTTTTCTTCCACGCGAAGGGAGTCATCATGCACAGGGCGTTCATATCTGGACGGTTTAAGGTAGCTAGCTGCGCAATTTTTTGTTGTTCTAATAATTGCCATCCGGGCATGTCTTCAGCTTGTTCAGAGTGAGCTTGTAGGTCTTTGTATAACAGGGTGCGTAGCTTAGATAAGTGCATAGCCCCTGGAACTACTTTTAGTAGGTAAGCCTTGGGCTTACTGATACGCAATAGCTCTTGATTGTCGCTGGGGGCAAACACCCTTACGGTAAAGTCGATGCTGTTATCAGCAATAGGAAGTCGATGGTTACTAGCCACAAAAAACTGTGCTTGCTTGCAGCGTTTGGCTGCCATGCGAATACCATCTTTTGCTATATCAATACCGATAACACTGTTGGCATTACTTTGTTGTTTGCTAATAGTTTGCGTGTAATAGCCTTCTCCGCAGCCTAAATCCACAATGTTTTGGGCAGAATACTGGCTAAGTACTTTATTGATGGCTGTTGCCAAAAACGCAAAGTGCCCTTGATTAAGAAAGTGCTGCCTAGCCTGCAGCATGGCTTTACTATCTCCCGGCTGTTTAGAGTGTTTATGCTGAACTGCCAGTAAATTGGTATAACCTTCTTTAGCTTGATCAAAACAATGGCCCTTATCACAGGACCATTGTTTATTTTGAAGGCTCAACGCGCTTTGACATATAGGGCAAATAATCATGTATAGCTTATTCTCTAGAGGCTATTAGTAAATCACTTTATCGTGATACTGCTTTAAGATGCCGCTAATGGTTTCCATGGTGTCTTTGCTAGGTGGTTTAACGCCTGCAAGTGGGTAATCTTCACCCATGGCTGTCCATTTGTGTTTGCCTAACTCGTGATAGGGTAATAATTCAATTTTTTCTACATTATCAAAAGGCGCTAAAAATTCACCTAAGTCATGTGCTGATTGTTCGTCGTCGGTAAAGCCAGGCACAACAACATAACGTATCCAGGTTTTTTGACCTACCTTGTGCAAGTAGCGAGCAAAATCTAAGGTACGTTTATTACTTACGCCCACCAAATCTTGGTGCACATCATCATGTATTTGTTTAATGTCGAGCATCACTAAGTCTGACACTTCCAGCAGCTCGTCAATGACCTCGGTATGTTTGCGCACATAACCGTTGGTATCTAAGCAGGTATGAATACCTTGAGCCTGACATTCTCGAAATAGGTCTCGCACAAACTCAGCTTGAAGTATCGCTTCTCCACCACTGGCTGTTACACCACCACCACTGGCATTCATAAAACGTCTATAAGGGGTAAGGTCACTCATTAGCTCACTAACGCTAACTTCTTTACCGTCGTGTAAATCCCAAGTATCGCGGTTGTGGCAGTATTGGCAACGCATTAAGCAACCTTGCATAAATACAATAAACCGGATCCCTGGTCCATCAACGGTTCCGCAAGACTCAGTAGAGTGAATTCGCCCAATCTTTGACATTTGTTTCTCCAAAAAAAAACCTTGCCCAAAAACTTGGGCAAGGTTAATTATAACCGTAGTCTCTGCTAAGCAGAACTACTTAACGTTCAATTACATACTTTGTGTGAAAGTACGAGTGATTACGTCTTGTTGTTGCTCTGGCGTTAGCGAGTTAAAGCGCACTGCGTAACCAGATACACGGATGGTAAGCTGAGGGTATTTCTCAGGATTTTCCATCGCATCAACTAACATTTCACGGTTCATAACGTTAACGTTCAAGTGTTGACCACCTTCTACGTCAGCGTTGTGGTAGAAGTAACCGTCCATTAAGCCAGCTAAGTTAGACTTCTGAGTATCGTCATCTTTACCTAGTGCGTTTGGCACGATAGAGAAAGTGTAAGAGATACCGTCTTGTGCGTTAGCAAATGGTAGTTTAGCTACTGATGTTAAAGACGCTACCGCACCTTTTTCATCACGGCCGTGCATTGGGTTAGCACCAGGAGCAAAAGGAGCACCTGCTTTACGACCATCTGGAGTAGTACCTGTTTTCTTACCGTATACAACGTTAGAAGTAATAGTAAGAACTGACTGAGTAGGGATCGCGTTACGGTAAGTTTTAAGCTTACGGATTTTAGTCATAAAGCGGTTTACTAGGTCAACGGCAATATCATCTACGCTGTCGTCGTTGTTACCAAATTTAGGGTAATCACCTTCAATTTCAAAGTCGGTAGCAATACCGTCTTCGTCACGAATTGGCTTAACTTTAGCAAATTTGATAGCAGACAATGAGTCAGCTGCAACTGATAGACCAGCAATACCACAAGCCATTGTACGGCGAACGTCACGATCGTGAAGTGCCATTAATGAAGCTTCGTAGCTGTACTTGTCGTGCATGTAGTGAATACAGTTAAGTGCAGTCACGTATTGCTCTGCTAGCCAATCCATAAAGGTGTCTAGGCGACCCATTACGTCGTCAAAGCTTAGAACTTCGTCAGTGATCTTGTCAGAAACAGGACCTACTTGGATCTTAAGCTTCTCATCCATACCACCGTTAATTGCGTAAAGCAGTGTTTTAGCTAAGTTAGCGCGAGCACCGAAGAACTGCATGTGCTTACCAACAACCATTGGTGATACACAACAAGCAATTGCGTAGTCATCGTTGTCGAAGTCGGTACGCATTAGGTCATCGTTTTCATACTGGATAGATGAAGTATCGATAGATACCTTGGCACAGTATTTCTTGAAGTTAATAGGTAGTTGCTCAGACCATAGAACAGTAATGTTCGGCTCTGGAGAAGGACCCATTGTGTATAGCGTGTTCAAGAAACGGAAAGCTGTACGGCTCACTAGCGTGCGGCCGTCAGTACCCATACCACCGATAGACTCAGTTGCCCAGATAGGGTCACCAGAGAACAAATCATCGTATTCAGGCGTACGTAGGAAACGAACCATACGTAGCTTCATTACTAAGTGGTCTACTAATTCTTGCGCTTCGCTTTCTGTTAGTGTGCCAGCAGCGATATCACGCTCAATGTACACGTCTAGGAAAGTAGTAGTACGACCAAACGACATTGCAGCGCCGTTTTGTGATTTAACAGCAGCTAGGTAGCCGAAGTAAGTCCACTGTACAGCTTCTTTTGCGTTTTCTGCTGGGCGAGAAATATCACAGCCGTATTTAGCTGCCATTTCTTTAATTTGGCCTAGTGCACGGTGCTGCTCGCTGATTTCTTCGCGAAGCTGCATAGTAGAAGCTAGGTCAGAACCGTTTACAAAGTCACCTTCCAAAGAACGGTGTTGCTTAACTTTGTCAGCCATTAAGAAGTCGATACCGTAAAGTGCTACGCGACGGTAGTCACCAATAATACGGCCACGGCCGTAAGCATCAGGCAAACCAGTTAGTACACCTGACTTACGACACTTCATGATAGCGCCAGTGTAAACGTCAAATACACCTTGGTTATGGGTTTTACGGTAGTCAGTGTAAATCTTGCTTACCATTGGATCTAATTCGCGGTCGTAAGCTTTACAAGAACCTTCAATCATACGAATACCGCCGTTAGGGATAATCGCACGTTTTAGTGGCGCTTCAGTTTGCAGGCCAACAATTTGCTCTAGATCTTGGTTGATGTAACCAGCGTCGTGAGCAGTAATGGTTGAGATTACTGAAGTATCGAAGTCTACCGGCGCGTGAGTGCGGTTTTCTTCTTTAATGCCTTCCATAACTTTGTCCCAAAGCTTATCCGTAGCTTCGGTTGCTCCAGCTAGAAAGCTCTCATCGCCTTCATATGGAGTGTAGTTAGTTTGAATAAAGTCACGAACGTTAACTTCATTTTGCCATTCGCCGGTTTTAAAACCTGACCAGGCACTAGCAAAAACATCGTTCTTCTCTGCCATTTCTTGTCCCACCTATAAGTTGGTATACAAATAAATATTCTATGGTTTATCAGATAGCTAAAGAGCCACTATCTTAAGCCCTTGGAACAAGTATAGTGCTTGTTCCAAGAGGTAAAAATTAAAATTACAACAGTGCTGGAATACCGTATTTACCTTCCAGCATACCTACAGCCATCATGGCTACAAAACAAATCAACAATACGGTAGCAGGGATAACAATGCGGTCAGCAAAAGACAACTTCTTCGGACGTTCTTTGTCACCGATTAGGCCATTGTTATCTAACAACATAGTTAGTGCCCAAGCTAACACTGGGTTAGTTACCGCTGCAGCAAAGATACAGATACCAGCAGATTGTGAATCTTTAGTGTCTTTAATCATTTGCATGCCTGCTTCTAGTAACGGCAAGAACACACCTACTAGTAGAGCAATCTTCATTACTGGAGGCCAAACCGCAACGTCCATTGGGAAGCCTAAAATTGCAATGATGATACATAGTGAACCAAGCAAAATTGCACCGCCAGGAATTGGGCGTTTAGCAATAGCGGCTGGGATCATGTAAGTACCCCAGCTAGATGTAATGTTACCACCACCTACAGCTGTACCTACAATCTGGCGAACTGAACAAGTCGTCATGGTGTCATCAACATCCATTAATACTTTGTCTGTACCGCGTGGGTAGTTTAGTTCTTGGAAAATACGGTGACCTAGGAAGTCTGGTGACCACATCGCTACAGCTAAAATTGCAAACGGTAGTGAAGCGATAAAGTGTTCCATGTTAGGTAAACCTAACTGCCAACCTTGCTCAGTAGAGCCCCACCAGTAAACTGGGTTTAGGTTAGGTAGGCCCATCTCGGTTTTAAAAGTAAGGTCAAAACCTGCTCCAAATGCCAAGGCAATTGCTAGACCCATAACCGCACAGGCTGGAATCGCTAACCAACGTTTACCGATTTTTGCTAAGAATGCATACAATACAATGGTAGCGGCTAAAACAACTAAGCCGACATAGCCCATCTCGCCTGCAGCAATACCAGCATCAACAGATTCAAGACCTTTAGACCAAGATTGAATGTCACCAATCATTGACATGGTGCCGCCAAAACCAAGGAATACCAGCAAGCCGCCAGCAACACCTTCACTGGTTAAGTTCACCAGTTTAGAGCCACCTTTAAAGAAGCTAAGAAGTAAACCAAACACACCAAGTAAAATTGCTAATGCAAGCGGGTGAGCACCTGCTAAAGCGATGGCGCCAATCAATGGAATCATTGGACCATGGTTACCTGCAAGGTTAGCGCGCGGGTTAAATATCCCCGAAGCTAGTACACAGAAAAGTAACGCAGGGATAAGCATTTCTACTCGAGCTACCTCAATAGCAAACTCGGTACCTAGGTTAATGTGGTCCCAACGTTCGGTTAGGCCATCTGCCCATGCCATCATTACTGCAGAGTACATTGCAATAATGCCAATAGTACCGGCAATGGCTGGCACCAAATCTTCCCATTCGAAGCGGAAGTCACGACCTGGCAAATTTAAGCCCCAGCGACGAGGCTTCATGATTTTTAGTTCGTGGTCTAAGTAGTCGGAACGAGTTTCAAACTCAGAAGCAGGGCGGTGTGCTTCTGAATAGCTCAGTTCTTCGTCTTGAGACTGGTGGTTGTTACTAGACATAGTTTCCTCAAAAAACAAATATAAAAACCGGTAAACCGCAGGTGCTTAACTATGTGTTGTTAAGCCTGAGATCCTTCTCACTCGCGATAATCGTCTCAATGGGACGAACAACATATAAGGATAGTGAGTATAAAACGTGAATTAACAGTATGCAGCTAAAGTTAGAAAGTGTTGTGATTAACTGTATTAAAGAAATATGAAAGAAACACAAAATTCGGCAATTTTGAATATTGTTGTTAGTAATACTTAGGCCGCTTGTTTTGTAGTTCTTAACCACAACTTCTACCTGCTACTTTTGATAGCAAAATTGTATCAAAGTAAGCAAGATCCGGAATTTGATCTGTGTCAAAAAAGCCCATAATTTGTGTAATTTTACTACTTATTTGCAGGGTAAAGCGAAACATAGTCGAAGTTATGGGCTTTATTCTGTAATTTACTTACTAAAATAGTGGGCTTAGTAATGAGAGCTGGCTCACTTATTTATGCTTAATCTTTGAGTGCTATTTTACAATTACGTAACAGCGAATGCGGCGCTAACCGCAAACTGAACTAAAAGGCCTATTATTGATGTATATCGAGCTAAAATTCTAAAACTGAAATTAAATTCGTTGCGCGGGCGTTATATAGCGTATCTATGCAGACTGGTTGAATATAAAGATGCTAATAAAATCGCTTAATAGGGTGTTTTGTAATCATAAGAGCGCCAATTGCCCCATAAAATGTTGAGTTTTGTCTTTCGCGATGATACTTTTCGTTGGGTTGAACGTGTAACAAATTATTTAACAATAACTACGCGCCTTAGGAAACAAGGCTGGTTGCTTAGGCAGTCATTAACAAGGTAAACATAAAATATGAGTGATGTGGCTGCACTAGAAGCATCAAATATCCACAAGGTGTTTGGCGATAACGAAGTACTTAAAGGTATTGACCTTACCGCAAACAAAGGCGATGTGATTTCTATCATCGGTTCTTCTGGTTCTGGCAAAAGCACTTTTTTACGCTGCATGAATCTACTTGAGATCCCAACCCAAGGCGATATCGCACTTCACAGTGAAAAAATTGGCTTTAAGCACCTACGCAATGGTGAGCGTTTACCCTCTGACAATAAGCAAGTTGAACGAATTCGCTCTAAACTCTCGATGGTGTTTCAAGGCTTTAATCTCTGGTCACACATGACCGTATTAGAAAATATCATTGAAGCGCCAGTTCATGTATTGGGCATCCCCAAGAAAGAAGCTATCGAGCAAGCTGAAGGCCTGTTGGAGCGCGTAGGTTTGCACGACCGAAAAGATTACTACCCAGCCCATATGTCGGGTGGACAGCAGCAACGGGCTGCAATAGCTCGGGCTTTGGCAATGAACCCTGAAGTTATGTTATTTGATGAGCCAACTTCCGCACTTGACCCTGAATTGGTGGGTGAAGTGCTTAAAGTAATGCGTAGTTTGGCTGAAGAGGGGCGCACGATGTTGGTTGTGACTCACGAAATGGCCTTTGCGCGTGACGTATCCAATCAGGTGTTATTTCTCCATCAAGGCATAGTGGAAGAGCGTGGTTCTCCACAAAAAGTATTCGAAAATCCAGATTCTGAGCGCATGAAACAATTTCTAGCCCCAAAATACTAAAATTATAACTATGGAAGACAAGCGTTAACTCGCTTAAAGCAAACAACACGGAGTAAAAAATGAAAAAAACATTAGTCGCGATGATTGGTGCAATTGCACTAAGTACTACAGCAGTTGAAGCAAAAGACTGGGAAGTAGTTCGTTTAGCAGTAGATGTGCCTTACGAACCGTTTGAGTACAAAGCTCCTGATGGCTCACTAACCGGTTTTGAGATTGACTTAGGTAACGCGGTTTGTGAAGAAATGAAAGTTAAGTGTGAGTGGGTAATTCAAGCATGGGATGGCATCATTCCTGGCCTACTAGCACGTAAGTACGATGCGATTTTCTCTTCTATGTCTATTAACGAAGACCGTGCGAAAAAGGTATTGTTCTCAGAACCTTACTACAACACACCTACCGGTTTCTTTGGCCCTAAAGCAAGCGAAGTTGACCCAGCTAAACCTGAAACCTTAAAAGGCCTACGTGTTGGTGTTCAGCGCGGTACTATTCAAGATACTTACGCAACAGACAACTACTCAAAAGTAGCTGATATTAAACGTTACACTACCGGTGATGACCTAGTGGTTGATCTACATGGTGGCCGTTTAGACGTTGTAGTTATCGACTTCCCTGTAGGCGTTAGCACGATTATTGAAGTTGAGAAAGGCGCAGACTTTAAAGTGTTAGGCGACAACGTACAGCTAGGTGAAGGTGTAGGTGTTGCTGCACGTAAGCGTGATGGCGAACTAATTGAAATGTTCAACAAAGCCTTAGCTACCGTTAAAACTAACGGTGTATACGACAAAATCAACGAAAAATACTTCGATTACAGTATTAAAAAGTAAGCCTTGCACTACCATTAACCCGAGCCCAGCTCGGGTTAACTTTCTAAGAGACTCATTATGTTAGATCTTCATGGTTACGGCCCTTCAATATTTATGGGGGCGATTGTCACTATCGAAGTTGCCTTCTTATCATTGGCTGTAGCGCTAATTTTAGGCATGTTGGCAGCGGTGGCGCGTTTATCAAAAAACCGTATTGCTAATGGCGTTGCTGTGGTTTACACCACCGTTATTCGTGGTGTGCCCGACTTAGTGTTAATGCTGCTTATTTTCTTTGGCGCGCAAATCATGATGAATGTGTTTTCTGATTGGTTATACGACAACTTTGACATCGATTATTACATCAATATCAATGAGTTTGTTGCCGGTGTAACCACCATTGGATTTATTTTTGGTGCCTACATGGCGGAAACCTTTCGCGGTGCTTTTCTCGCAGTAGATAACGGCCAGATTGAAGCCGGCAAAGCTTATGGCATGAGTAGCTTGCAGGTATTTCGTCGTATTACCGTGCCGCAAATGATGCGTCACGCTATTCCGGGCATTGGAAATAATTGGTTGGTATTAGTGAAAACGACAGCGCTGGTTTCGGTAATTGGTCTAGCGGATATGGTACGCCTAGCCAAAGAAGCTGCAGGCGCGGTACACGAACCATTTTTGTTCTTTATTCCAGTGGCCTTTGTATACCTTGCACTTACTAGTGTTTCTGAAATTTTCCTAAAACGATTAGAAATTCGTTTTAGTGCTGGTACGGTGAGGTAAGCGCTTAATTATGTATGAAACTATCGAGAACTTACTCGCCAATAATGACATTTTTACTTTAACCACCGTGTTAGGGTACTGGGACGGTTTAGTGATGACCGTTCAGTTGGTATTTTTGTCGCTAATATTAGGTCTAATTTTGGCAATTCCCCTTGCCATTATGCGTGCCTCCGACAACTTTTTAATTAGCCGCAGTGTTTGGGTATTTACCTACGTATTCCGTGGTACTCCTTTACTGATTCAGCTTTACATCATCTACTATGGCGTGACCTATATTGAGGGTATTCAGGATTCAATGTTTTGGCCGATAGTGCGAGAAGCGTTTTACCCTTGTTTATTGGCCTTTGTATTGAACACCGCGGCATATACCACCGAGATTTTTCGAGGTGCGATTGTTGCAACGCCACGTGGTGAGATAGAAGCTGCCAAAGCTTACGGTATGTCTAATGGTATGGCGATGCGCAGGATTATTTTGCCAAGTGCGCTTCGCCGAGCATTGCCCGCTTACAGCAACGAAGTAATTTTTATGTTGCATGCTAGTTCGATTGCGAGTGTGGTAACTATTATTGACCTTACCGGTGCTGCCCGTGATGTATATGCTAAATACTACGCGCCATTTGAAGCCTTTACTTTTGCAGCGCTTATCTACTTATCGGTGACCTTTTTGCTGGTATTTGGCTTTAAGCATTGGGAAAAACGCTGGCATCGCCATTTACGGCCGCTAAGTTAAGTTTTACAAAGGGGCCTAGGCCCCTTTTTTGTTTGGGATTAAGAAGATAGCTATGCTCACTTTACTTAAAAATGCACAGGTGTACGCGCCAGAAGCTCTAGGCTTAATGGATGTTTTGTTGGCGAATGGTAGTATTTTGCAGCTTGCACCGAATATTGAGCTTAAGGCCAGCCATGGCTTAGTAGACAGTATTGATTTATCAGGCAGTATCCTGGCCCCTGGTTTTGTGGATGCCTTAGTCCATTTTACCGGAGGCGGTGGTGAAGGGGGCTTTGCTTATCGTACTGCAGAGCTTAGTTTTGAAGATGCCGCACCCACTGGTGTTACTACTTTAGTAGGCGCATTAGGTACCGATAGTGTTACTCGCACTCCAGCGCAAGTATTAGGTAAAGCACGAGAATTAAGTGCCATGGGCTTAAGCTGCTATTGCTACACCGGATCCTATCATCTGCCGGTTAAAACCATCACCGGAAGCATCGAGCAAGACATTGTATTAATTCCAGAGATGATAGGTGTAGGTGAGCTAGCCATTGCTGATCATCGAGCCAGTCAGGCCTCGGTACAAGCTTTTACCGCAGTGGCCGCCGAGGCGCGCGTAGCGGGTTTATTGGCAGGTAAAAAAGGTATTAGCTTTTTCCACGTTGGCGATGGAAAAGGAAAACTAAATCTACTGCGAGAGATTGTTAAGCAATCTGATTTATCAATCACCCAGCTCTATCCAACCCATTGTAATCGTAATCAGGCCTTGTTTAACGATGCCCTAGCGTTTTTGAGTGAGGGCGGTGTTATCGATTTCACCACTAGCACTATTCCGCAGTTTATCGAAGAAGGCGAGGTAAGCTGCCCTAAAGCGCTTAAAACCATTGTTGATAAGGGCTTAGATTGGCAACGAGTGAGCTTTAGCTCAGATGCTAACGCTAGTTTACCGCTGTTTGATGATGCTGGTGAGTTAGTGGGGATGCAAGCGGGAAAACTAGAGAGTTTATATCTGGCTGCTAAAGAAGCTGTTCAGTCTTATCAAGTGCCTTTAGATATTGCGCTGTCGGTGATTAGTCGTAACCCCGCTAAGATTTTGGGCTTAAAAAATAAAGGTCAATTAGCAGTAGGCTTTGACGCCGATTTAGTAGTTCTTGACCAGCAATCTTTAGCGATCAAGCAAGTGTTTGCCAAAGGCCAAAGTATTTGGGCTGAGTAGAATTTGCTAGAGCCGCTGGCTGAGGGCTGCTCGTTTTTAGACCTTGGCTAAGGCATAATAGCGGCACTTGGTTTTTACTAGAAGTAGCCCTATGAGCTTTAAAGGATTTACAACACAGCTGGTTCACTGCGACCGTTTAGCTGGCGTAGAGGAAGGCGCTGTTCACGCGCCAATTCATAACTCGGTACCTTATGGATACGCTGCCACTCAAGACTTGGTGGATGTATTTCAAGGCAAGCAAGTTGGTCATGCCTATGCACGCCAATCAACTCCGACTCTCGATTACTTACAACGCAAAATAGCCATGCTTGATGAGAGTGTTGCCAGCTTAGTATTTGGTACCGGTATGGCGGCCATTGGTACGGTGTTTTTAACCTTGCTAAAGGCTGGCGACCACATTGTAGCGAGTCGCTTTTTGTTTGGTAACACCAGCAGCATATTTGGCACGCTAAAAGGTTATGGCATTGAGGTGACCTTAGTGGATGCCACAAGCAGTGACGCAGTAGAGCAGGCTTGCCAAGCCAACACCAAAATGGTGTTTATTGAAACCATTGCTAATCCTGCCACCCAGATAGTTGATTTAGCGGGGATTGGAAAGCTATGTGAGCAACGAGGTTTGGTTTACGTAGTGGATAATACCTTAACCTCTTCTTACCTTTTTCAGCCTAAGTCGGTAGGCGCGAGCTTAATCATTACCTCGTTATCAAAGTATGTTGGCGGCCATGGTAATGCATTGGGTGGCTCGGTAAGTGATACAGGCTTATTTAATTGGAGTGCTTATCCCAATATTTTTGAAGGTTACCGCAGTGGCGATCCTAAGATGTGGGGCATTAACCAAATTAAGAAAAAAGGCCTGCGAGACTTTGGAGGCGCCTTGAGCTCGCAAGCTGCGCATTTACTGTCGGTAGGTGCCGAAACCATGGCCCTGCGTATGGAACGCCAATGTGCGAATGCCTTGGCCTTAGCCAAGATGTTAGATGAGCATCCTAAAGTGGCTAAGGTGTATTACCCTGGCTTGGCTTCTCACCCTCAGCATCAACGAGCCAGTGACTTGTTTAAGCACTATGGCGCTTTGGTGAGCTTTGATTTAGTTGATGGGATCAACAGCACAGAGTTTTTGGATAAAACCAATATCGTAATTAACGCGACCCATTTAGGGGATAACCGAACTTTGGCCTTGCCTGTTGCCCAAACCATTTACTTTGAAATGGGCTTAGAGGCACGCCAAGCCTCGGGAATTAGTGAAACAATGATCCGCTGCTCAATTGGTATTGAAGACACTGAAGACTTGCTCAATGACTTTGAGCAAGCATTAGCCAGTTCTTAGTAAAGAAAGCTGATACAAAAAAGCCTTGGTCACGCCAAGGCTTTTTACATTTACCTGAAGTATCCGATAAGTTTACTTACTATCTATTGATAGCAATTCCACTTCAAAAATTAAGGTAGAGCCGGCTGGAATTGATGACACACTGCGGTCGCCGTAAGCCAATTGACTTGGAATAAAGAAACGGAATTTCTCGCCCACACTCATATATTGTAAGCCTTCGGTCCAGCCCGCGATAACTTGCCCTAGAGGGAACTGAGCAGGGCGTTGACGTTCTACCGAACTATCAAACACTAAGCCGCTTAACAGTGTTCCATGGTAATGAACGGTTACCGTGCTGTTTGCAGAAGGTTTCTCGGCGCCTTCTACAACATCTTCAAGGATTAGGTACTGCAATCCAGATTCTGTGGTTATCACACCGTCTTTTTTAGCGTTTTCAGCAAGAAAGTCGTGGCCTAACTGGCGGTTTTGTTTAACCGCTTTGGCGTTATTATTGGCGCGGAGAATAAATACAATCACAAAAATAGCGAGTAGAGCGAGAACCACAAATTTCAAAGTCGATTCCTTATAGGGTGTTGAGTAAAAGATAAATGTTAATCTAACTTTACGAAAGTGCTAGTTAAAAAGCACTGCTTATCTAAGAAAACTCGCCTCAAAAGCGCTAGCGGGTCATTTTTTTTACAAATACCACAACAAACAAGGCAATAATGAAGCTGCCACTAAAGGCCTCAATGGCTGCGAACATGCGGGAAAGTCCAACCGGGGTAAAGTCGCCATAACCAAGGGTGGTAAAAGTGACCACGCTGTAATACAAGCATTCAAAAAACGCTACAACGTTTTGCCCAAGGCTTTGATTAACACTGAGAGAAACAATATTTCCGTTGAAATGAATGCCGGTAAACGAATAAATAATAGCGCAACTCAAAATGATTAATAGAGAGGTGTATACCACGCGGATCGGCAGTTCTCCGTAGCCGCATACCAAATCAACCAGCTTGGATATTCCGCGCCGATAAGAGAATTTGGGCATTTGATAGCGTCGCATGGTGAGCTCTTTACGCAAAAACACACCTGCAGTAGTAAACAAGCCTTCCGATTCGGCTGTCTTACGGAGGCCGCGATACACTTCCTCGGCTTGTTGGTAGTAGTCGGCCATGGCTTCTTTATCTTGTTGTTGTTCAGCAGCACTGCCTAATTGTTCTTGAAGCACTCTTTCTCCAACGCACAGACTATCGCATTTACATTGGTCCATTTTGGCACCAAGCAAATTGGTTTTTGTTAGGTCGGCATGATTTAAGTTGGCTCCTCGCAAATCGGCTTTCATTAAGCTACCGCTTTGCAGGTTGATATTAAAAAGGTGCGCCCCTCTTAGGTCACTTCGATAGAGGTCGGCGCCAGAAAGGTCGTAACCTTGCTTGCTGTTGTAGCGAACTAAATCAATACCAGCTAGTTTGGCTTTTTTTAGGCTGATACCTTGAAGCATGCCGCCGCTTTTAGCATGGTTTTCTAGCTTCTCTTTGATTTCTTCACCGCATTTGTCCTCGTCTGGGTCATGCCAAAAACACAACCCGCTTTCTAAAGCAGGTTCCTTGCATTTGGCTCCAGAACTATCTTGGTACAGACATTGACCGCACTTCTCCATATTTGGCTAACGCTCCAGCTATTAATCAACAATTTGATTATTAGCCAGTTTTATTCACTGGCTTTAAGCTAAGTGTATTTCAAATGGAGGATTTTGCGAGCAGCCTTAAAATGTGGGGCTAACAAGACTTGCTTGCTATTTTTTGTTGCCGCTACCGAGTTGCTGGAACTCACTTTTTAAGGTTGAGTAACGCTCGGCGTGGTTGTCGTTTAATTTAAGACCATCGAGTAACTTAATGGTAATTTTGCAGTCACTTAAAAGCTGCCCACTGAGCCCTTTTTCCGATTGATTAAGTTGTTTTAGAATGGCTTGGATTTTATTCAAGATTGCACCGGTGTTGCCAGGGGCCACTTGTAACGCCTTGTCGAAATAGCTCGTCGCCTCGTGAAAGCGATTTTCTTCATAGGCTTCGATGCCCATTTTATTGTATTCACGAAACTGGCCAAGTTTGAGTTCAAAATCTTCAGCTTTTAATACTTTGTGGGCAGAGGACAAGGACATGGGATCGATGTCATCGCGTTTTTCTAGCTCTTCGGCAAAGGGCATTGCATATTCAAACTCGCCTACAGAGTTTAGGGTTAAGAAGGTGTCGGGCAATAGTTCACCACTTACTTTGCTGGGTGCATCTAACAAACCGTCGTGGCTATCAAATAGCAATCGTTTGGCTTTGTTTAGCTCACCTTTAGTGGCGTGCACGCGAGCTTGGCTTATTCCCTCAAAGGCATCAAAGTTAAAGTCATCGTCTTTGCCTTCTTCTCGCCTAGCATGAAATAGCACAGAGTTAACTTCTTGCAGTAAGCGATTTTTTCGATACAAATCATCTTCACTTTGCGCTTCGTCTATTAGGCTGCGTACATAGTTACACAGGTGATGAGGGCCACGATGTATAGAACGCCTAGCAAGCTGCAAAATGGTAGAAAAGGTTTCTTTGGCTAGGGTTAAATCGCCAGCTTCCATAGCAAGCTCGGCTAACAGCTGTTGTCGCTCAATACTATTTACCGCCAACTTAGAGGCTTTAAGTACAGTTTCTAAGGCTTTGTCTAACTCGCCGTCTGCTCGGTAAGCGCGAGCTAGCCAGTCATAGCCGGTGAGCAGTAATGGGCTTTCTGCAATAGAACGATTAAGTGTTTCAATCGCGCTTTTATTGTCTTTTAGTAACAGGTGAACACGACCTAAGGTAGCTTTCGCCCAGGTTTGTTTACGCTCTTCTAGAATGGCTTCTAGTGCTTCTTTAGCTGCCACGTATTCGCCTAAGGCTATTTGCGCTTCAACGCGTAAGTTACGGCAATAGTTGCTGTAACGGCTTTCGGCTTCAATCTGTTTGTCACACAGTTCAATAACTTGCTGATACTGTTTTTTTGATAATGCGTGATAAACCTCGCGTAAACTTTGACGCTTTACATGGGCTCTTGCTAGGCGGTTGTGTAACTGAAACTGAGAAAATGGTTTGGTTATGAACTCGTCTGGCTCCATTTCTAGAGCACTAAGCACCATACTTTTATTATTGTCACCACTAATAATAAAAAACAGAGCATCAACTTCTAACAACTCGCTAACACGAAGCTCTTCTAAAAGCTGGCCACCATTCTTGCCAGTGCCAAGGTTATAATCCACTAGAAGGATGTCGAATTTTCGTTTTTTGCACGCCCTTACAGCGGCTTCGCCAGTGTTTGCAAAATAAACGTCGGTTGCGCCAAAGTTTTGCAACATGGCCTTAAGCATAACCTGAAAGGCTCGCTGGTCATCAACGATGAGTATTTGCTTGTCGCTGTAATTGTATTGCGTTGCCATTACTGAGTGTTCTAATCCTTTTGGCTTATCCTAGCATAAGTTACCAAGCGATAAAGTAGTGTAAGTATAGACAGTTAGCGCAGTAGTAGTATCTGCTATTAAACCTTGCAAAAACAGCTAAGCTTGATTTAATATTGAGGTGTTGATGAGTCTTTTGGTCTCATCAGCGCTGAGTCAAAGCCAAACTTGGAGTGATCCAAGGTCGGAAAGTTACAGGTCTTTAGGGCAACCTTAAGATGGCTGGACCGCCTTAGTTGAGTGGTTAGATTTGCACAATGTACATCTTTCTACTTAGTAAGTTAGTCTATTTACCGTTTATTACTTTCCGTATTTGGTTGGAACGCCAAGCTAAAATTAGCTTGGCGTATTTGTTTCTGCTGCCTTATCTTGTTAAGCATTTGTTTCTAAATGCCGTTGCTCCTAAGACTTTTAAATCTATTGGTTATTGCTCAACTTAATATTTTGTTGCGCACTAATTGCATACTTAAGGCAAATCTCGGGTATAAAAAAAAGACATCCTAAGATGTCTTTTTTTATCAATATGGTGGAGGGAGGTGGATTCGAACCACCGAAGCTTTCGCGACAGATTTACAATCTGTTCCCTTTGGCCACTCGGGAACCCCTCCTGCTTGTGGAGCGGCATATTACCAGAACTTGATGGGCTGTAAAGCAAAAACAGCGACATTTTTATTGGTAGATAACTGTTTGCTTATTATCTGTGCATTTGGCCGAAATTTGCTAAAGTTTTAGCCTGCTTTTCCGATAGCTATAAAGGTAATGGAGGAGCAATATGTTAGTTGAGCAAATTAGACAAAGTAGCTTATGTGATGAACTGCAGTTGGGCGATACGCTTAACCAAAGTGCCTTGCAGGGCGATCAGGCTCATTTTCATTTATTGCTTAGCATGCTTAGTCAAAACGTGTGCGATCAAGCTCAGTTTTCAATGCAAAAGCAACAGCATGAACAGGTTCAGCAAGATTTACGTGATAAGTTTCAACTGGCTCAAGCTCGCGCTCTTAAAGCGCTAGATGATGAGTTTTCAGTGCAAGCTAATTGGAGCAAGCACTTGCATGCTGGTGAGCCGTCGCGAATTCGTTTAGAACAGGCTCTTGGCGGCTATGCAGCGTGTGCAGAAGACAGTGTAGACGGTTTACCTCACGAGGTAATGAACAACGTGGATTTGTTAAGTCGGGTAAAACTCCAAGTGGCTAAGCCAGATCTACAGCAAGAAATAGATAAGGAAGTGAAGGGTACTGACATGTACAAGCTACTAAGTGACTTCGATTACTCAAAGCCACTTAGCGTTAAGTACTTTAATTAACGAAACACCACGGTACGGTTTCCGTATACAAATACTTTTTCATCAAGCACTTGCTGCAGTGCTTTACTTAATACAGCTTTTTCTACATCACGGCCAGCTTTGGCCATTTCTTCGGCGCTGTAAGTATGATCAACATGGATTACATGTTGCTCTACGATTGGCCCTTCGTCTAAATCGTTGTTTACAAAGTGAGCGGTCGCACCAATAATTTTTACGCCTCGGTCGTAAGCTTGTTTATAAGGCTTCGCGCCAATAAATGCTGGCAAAAACGAGTGATGAATGTTTAAGATTTTGTTGCTAAAGGCTTCAACGAAAGCTGGCGTAAGAATACGCATGTACTTGGCAAGTACTACGTAGTCTGGTTGGTACTGCTGCACTACCTTAATAACTTGTTGCTCATGCTCTTCACGGCTTAAATCTACATGGCTAATATGATGGAAAGGAATATCAAATTTTTCCGTCAAGGTACGTAGGCTATCGTAGTTACCAACAACTGCAGCAATTTCTACATCCATATCACCGTAAACGGCTTTCATGAGTAGATCGCCCAAGCAGTGCGCTTCTTTGGTTACCATGATAACAATACGTTTGCGCCCGGCACTTTCTAGCCGACGGGTACTCCCAGCTGGAAGTGCGCCATCTAAATCGGCAAGTAACGTTTGGTCGTTAAAGTAGCCTTCTAACACCGTACGCATAAAAAAGCGATTGGCATCGTTATCAACAAACTCGTTGTTTTTAATAATGTTAAGCTGGTGCTTAGCACATATATTGGTAATGCTTGAGATTAAACCTTTTGCGTCTGGGCATTCGGTTAATAGAATTTTTCTTTCCATTGTGTTTTCGATTTATTCAGTTTTAAAGTTAAGATTTATTACAGCACTGTTTAAACTTTTTGCCGCTTCCGCAGGGGCAAGCTGAATTACGCGCCAAGGCTTTTGGGGCGAACTCTCCATCAGTATAAAACCAACGCTCGTTAACTTTCTTAAAGTTAGAGCGCTCGTGCAAAATTTGTCGTTGACCCTGTTCGCGATAATGAGCTTTAAACTCCACTATGCCTGTTTGGTCATCTTTAAAGTCACAGCTAAAGATTATTTGTAGCTTTTCCCATTGCCCTAAATCTTCTTTAGTTGAAGGTTGCGGGGCATCGCCTTGTCGATAGTCCGGGTGGTGCGTTTGCCATAAATAACTAGCATCGCCCAGCGTAAACGCGGTGTAGCGAGAACGCATTAACTGCTCACAACTTGTTGGTAAGCAATCACCGGTGATGATGGGCTGACAGCACTGAAGAAAATCGTTGCCGCTACCGCAGGGGCAAACTAACACAGGGAAACCTCAAATTTGATTAAGGGCGAAGTGTAGCAAGAAGCTGCCGATAAGGCAGCTGAAACTTGGTGATAGTTTGGCCAAATTGGCCTTATTAATCAGGATTTAACATGTGCTTAACCGTAAATGTGGTTAATTGAGGATCAAAGTGTGGGTTGTTGGCTAAATCAAGCTGAGCCAAACTTGCTTGCTGGTCTGTTTGTTCACTTAAAAATACCGCTAAAGCCACAATACGGGCGTAAATATGAATGGCTTCACCACTTAGGCCTAGTGGTCGGCCACTACCATCCCAGTGTTCTTGGCTTTGATTAGCTACGATAAGTGCAGCATCTATTTGCTGTTGCACTGCGGGATCTTTAAGTGCATCTGGTAGCTCGCAATGTTCGGCAATGCGCTGCCAACTCCCTTGGCTTAACATGTTACAGCTAAGCAGCACGTCGGGTAAGCCGTGGTTAGCTAGGTCATAAAAGCTAGCGGCTTGGTTTAATGCTTCACACTGTTGGTCGCTGAGCGAATAAGCCGCAGCAAGTTTAGCGCAATAGCGTTCTATATTGCTGAGCTGCTCGGTATTATAATGTTTGGTTTGAATGGCTTGATGAATTAACTCCACTAGGCGCAGTTGACCGTGAGCTAGTTGTTTTTGCAAGTGCTGGTTTTCTAGACGCACAGCCGTAGTTTGAATCAAATAGTTAAGTGGTTCTAGCTGCAACTGCTGGGTGTCGCTCCATCCTTCTAGGTAGAACATCAAAGGTTCGCTATCAGTATTTTGCAAATAAAACACCGCATTGTTCTCGCCAAAACTGTGCTGTTGATTTTGCTGCGCTTGGTTAAGCAATGACTGAACTCGGCTTGGTAGCTCATGTAAGCTGCGAACTTCTTCTAAATAGGCCAGCTTCCCTTCGCTATGCAGTACTTTAAGCTTGGAGCGGTAAACACTTAAGGCTAAGCCACTGAGGGTAAGTTTGGCATCTTGCTGTGTTAACAAGTCAATTAGCTCATGAAACACGCCTATAGCCAAGTTTTGCTCGTTTTTGCAATTTTCAATATGGCTGGAGGAATTGATGACCGCACGCAGGTTATTACGTTGTGAATGCAGTTCGGTAATTTCTTGGTAGGCACGAAGGGAGGCGCACATTAAAGTATCTAAATTTACATCGCTTAACTCGGTTTTGTTTTTGTAGTCGCTCACATCGTAGCGGCGAATCACTTCTCTAATAGGCGCTAAGCCGGGTTGCCCGGTGCGCAAAATTAGTCGTATTTTGTGGTTGTTAAGGCGTTGGCGAATATCATCGATAAGCAATAAGCCCGCATCGTCACTTTCCATCACAACATCTACTAAGGCAATCGCAACATCGCCGTGTTCACTTAGTAATTGATAAGCCTCGGCAGCGTTATAGGCGTCAATAAAGCTGAGTTTTCGATCTTGATAAGAAAAGTTGTTTAATACTAATTTTGTGACGGTATGCATTTCGCTGTCGTCATCAACAATTAGCACCTTCCAGGGAGCTGGCTCTAGGGTTTCGGTAGCGGTATCGTCTTCTTCATCAAACAGGAAAAGTTCAGCACTATCATCCATTGCTACTGTCCTCACTCGTTAATAAGGCCTCTATCATCAGTATAGGAAATTACTAGCGATTCTTAGGATATTTTTCTTAAAACTGGATATTAAACACGCTAAGCTTAAGCAATTGCACTTATGTTGCTAGGAAATTGATTTTGCATAATAAATTCGTGATTGAAGCGCTAGACCAAGGCTTAGCTGAAGCCTTAATCAATAAGATTGATTTAAAAACTAAGCCACAAGGTTCTCTTGGCCAACTGGAAAGTTTAGCCTGCCAAATAGGCCAAATTCAACAGACCTTAGAGCCTGAAATTCGCCAGCCTAAAATGATTGTATTTGCTGCGGACCATGGTATTGCGCTTGAGGGTGTGAGCGCCTTCCCACAAGAAGTTACTGCTCAAATGGTACAAAATTTTGTTAATGGTGGAGCCGCCGTTAACGTATTTTGTCGTCAACATGGTTTGGACTTCGAGATTGTTGATGTTGGGGTGGGCCAGCTTTTGTCTGAGCAAGGGGTACAACTGTGTAAGGTAGCAAACGGCACCAAGAGTTTTTTGAATGCCGATGCAATGAGCAAAGCGCAATGTCTTCAAGCCATCGACGTTGGCGCCGAGCGAGTTGCCCAAGCTGCACGTGAAGGTTCGAATTTGTTGGCTTTTGGCGAGATGGGCATTGCTAACACGGCTAGTGCTGCTGCCATAATGGCGGGCTGCTTGGGTTTGGATGTTAGCGACTGTGTTGGCCGCGGAACTGGTTTAGATGATCAAGGCTTACAGCATAAAACGGCAGTGTTACAGCAAGCGATGCAATACCATCAAGGTGAATACAGCGCGCAGCAATGGCTAGCCAAAGTAGGCGGGTTTGAAATTGCTGCCATGGTGGGAGCGATGCTAGAAGCCGCTCATCGGCGCATCGTTATTTTGGTAGATGGTTTTATCTGCTCTGCGGCTGCCTTGGTGGCCAGCCAGATAAACCCCTTGGTAACACAATACATGATTTTTTGTCACCAAGGTGCAGAGCATGCTCACCAAAGGTTACTTGAAGCGCTAGAGGCTAAGCCTTTGCTGGATTTAGCACTGCGCTTGGGTGAAGGAAGTGGCGCAGTGCTGGCTTATCCACTGGTTGAGTCTGCGCTGGTGTTCTTAAAAGAAATGGCCTCGTTTGACTCAGCTGGCGTGAGTCGTGAGCGTGATTGAACGCGCCAAACATGAGATGAACTTAGTGTTTAATGCACTCAGTTTCTTTAGCCGGATCCCGGTTCCGAAAAATGTAAGATACAGTGGCCAAAGTCTCAGCCAGTGTGTGGCGTATTTCCCCTTGGTTGGCTGGATTGTTGGTTTAGTTAGCGCGGGGCTCATTGTATTGCTTATGCCCATACTTGGTGCGCCCTTAGCTATATTGCTCTCGATGGCCGCTAGCTGCTGGCTTACCGGTGCATTTCACGAAGATGGCTTTGCCGATTGCTGTGATGGCTTTGGCGGTGGCTACACTCCAGAGCAAATGCTGCGAATTATGAAAGACTCCCGCTTAGGCACCTACGGAGTGCTAGGTTTGTGCAGCATATTGGCGATTAAATTTAGTGCCTTGTTGAGCCTTAGTCAGGCGCTCGTTAGCACCGATCTCTTATTGGTGCTGTGGCTAGCGCATAGCTTAAGTCGCTTTAGCGCGGTGCTTATTATCTGGAAACTTGATTACGTTCGTGAGCCGTCTGAGCCGAGTAAAGCCAAAGCTGTTGCTCAGTCGATTGGTTCCAAAGAGCTTCTTTTTGCCTTGTTTTGGGTTGCGGTGCCAGCAGCTTTATTAGAGCTAAATATGTTAGCTTTTGCGGTGTTAAGTTGCTTGCTAGTCACGCTACTGTGGGCTCGCTACCTTAAGCTAAAGTTGGCTGGTTATACAGGGGATACCTTAGGCGCACAGCAGCAGTTGAGCGAAGTGGCTATTTATATCAGTTTGCTTGCAGCTATTAATACAGGTCTAATTCTGTGAATCGAGTACTATTGGTGCGCCACAGCCAACCAGATATTGCTAGCAACCGCTGTTACGGCCAGCTAGATATGCCTGCAATACCAGAACAACTACAACAAGCCACAGTACGATTGCAAAAATTATTGGCCGAGTACTCGGTAGCAGAAGTGTGTGCTAGCCCTTTGTTACGTTGTCGCCAGTTGGCCGAAAGCCTTTTTGTGCCGGAGGATATTGCATATCAAGATTCACTGAAGGAAATAAGTTTTGGTCAATGGGAAGGTTGTAACTGGGATGACATTCCCCGCAATCTACTGGATGCTTGGGCTGATAATTTAGAGGGCTATCGCCTTGGCCAATCTGGCGAAACCGTTGCTGAGTTTAGCCAACGCATACTAGGCTTTTGGCAAACTCAGTTATCTAAAACTAGTGAAGTAAATACCGCCCACGTGTGGTTTACTCATGCTGGGGTTATTCGTACCATTGTTGGAGATATTCAAGCTTTACCTGTGGCTGAGTCCAGCAAAATAGCACTAACATTTGGATCCTTAACTTGTATAACATTTGCCTCTAATGGAGCCGCCATTGAATACCTTAATCGCTAAACTTGTTATCTTATGTGTGCCTTTAACATTTGCTCTGGGGCAAGCTCAAGCCAGTGAAGAAAGTACCTCGGCCAATAAACCTAAAGTAAACATTATTGGTAAGTGCTGGCAGCGTGCTACTAAACCGGAAGTAAATACATGTTTAGAGAACAGCCTAGCCCAACTTGACCATCAAGTAAGGCAACGTTTGGTTGTTCTGCATAAGCAAGCTATGGACTTAGAGTCTATTAGTGAAGGGGCTCAAGGCGCAGTTCAAGCTTTAGAAAAAGCCAAAATAGAGTTTAGTGAGTTTCGGCAATCTTTGTGTGCTTGGGAAAGCTTAATGATGGCTGGCGGCAGCGGTTCGGCTAGCCAGTATTTAAGTTGTGAGATAGAGCTTACCCAACATTGGTTAAGCCGTTTGCACCAGTGGTAAGGTTGAATTTTAGATAGCAAACAGCCCGCTTTTAGCGGGCTGTTTGCTGGTAAACTGTCGCGAAAGATAAACAGCCTCTGGGCAATTACGCTTCTGCAGCGCGTGCTTCTTGGCAACCTTTAATGGCGGGGGCCAAAATTTCCAAAGCAGTTTGCTCACAAGGGCTTAAACTAGCATCTGATTCGGCGATAGGTGTAACACGCTGACCCCAGCGAATCGCAGCCGCTCCCCATGTCAGTCCAGCACCAAAAGCGGCTAGCAATACATTGTCACCAGGCTTGATTCGCCCTTGCTCTAAGGCTTCACATAAGGCTACTGGAACAGTGGCCGCTGAAGTGTTCCCGTATTTTTCAATGTTCACCATAATATTGTCATAGGGAGCATCAATACGTTTGGCTAGGGCGTCAATAATGCGTAAGTTGGCTTGGTGGGGCACAATGAAGTTGAGCTCATTGTTGGCGATGTTAGCCTGCTCTAATACGTTACTTGCTGCTTCACCCATGCCTTTTACCGCACGTTTAAAAATCTCAGGTCCTTCAAACTGAAAATTGTAAAGCGTATCTACGCCTGAAAAACGTTTACGGTTAGTGCCAAAATCTGAAATAAACAAGATCTCTCGTTTCTCGCTATCGCAGCCTAGTTTTGCTGCTAAGAAGCCTACTTTTTCCACTTGGTCGTTTGCTTCTAGAATCACTGCGCCAGCACCGTCGCCAAACAATACTGCGGTATCGCGTTTAGTCCAGTCGAGTAATTGAGTTAATCGCTCGGCGCCAATCAACAGAATGCGTTTCATCGCTCCGGTTTGAATTAAGGCAGAGGCTGTTTGCATACCGTAAACAAAACCTGAGCAAGCGGCGTTCATATCAAATACGGCGGCTTGTTCTGCATTAAGTAGTTGTTGTACACGGCTGGCACTGCTAGGTACCGATGTACCAGGGGTGCAGGTACACAAAATAATCGCATCGAGTTGTTCTGCTTTTAGCCCTGCAGCAGCTAAAGCTTGTAAGCCAGCGGTAGCGGCGAGTTCAGCAATATCTACATGAGAAACACAGCGCTCTTTTATGCCTGTCCGGCTACTAATCCACTCATCCGATGTGTCGAGAAAAGTACTTAAGTCGTGGTTAGTGAGTCGCGCTGGTGGCATACATTTGCCCCAACCGGTAATTTCAGCATTGTACATAGCGTGCTTAAAACTCTGGCTAATTGAAGTTGCCAAGGATTATGCCTTAAGCATTGCAAATAACCAAACTAGAACAAGAATTAGTCTCAAACAGTAGCTTTTTGTGGCTAAAGCTCACATTTTAGCTTTAGCTGGTGTTTTATTGGTCAAGTTGTGCCATAATCAGCCCATATTGATGGACTAGACCTAATAATATGTAGGTCAATTTATGTAACAGGGACGCTCAATTACTCTCTGAATTACGTAAATGGGGTCTGTTATGACTGCGCAACAACACAATTCTGTATTGTCTCCACCTGGTGATGGTAATACTCAAATATCTAGTTTTACTGATAATACGCGTTTTTTTGAATTAACCGTTGATTTCTACGCAGATTCACTAAGCCTTTTAGCTTTTGGTGGCGATGTTATTGGCAACCTACCACCTAAAAAACTGGTGGCTGTAAATGGCCAAATAGATAATGAAGAAGCCTTTTTCAAATCTATGTTTATTTGGACATTTTCTGCTATCGATGAAGTAGAAGCCCCATTAGATCCTAAGCCACAAGACTGGTTATTGCTGAACGCAAACGAGCAGTAAAGCCTTAGAAATAAGGCTTAGCCAAGGCACATTGGGCAAAGCCTTATTGGTTTAAGCTTATAAAAACATTCCTCCCGAAGCTTCTATCCGCTGGCCATTTACCCAAGAAGCTTGATCGCTGAGTAACATGGAGAGGGCGTCGCCAATGTCTTCTGCAATACCTACTCGGCCTAGCGCAGTGTGTTGGGCTAGTTGCTGATTAAGTGTGGCATTGTCACGTACAATTCCGCCACCAAAGTCAGTTTCTATCGCTCCTGGTGCGAGCGTATTTGCCCTAATTTGCTTGTGGCCTAGCTCTGCTGCCAAGTAGCGAGTCATTACCTCTAATCCTCCCTTCATCATGGCATAAGCACAAAAGCCTGGCATGCTAAAGCGGGTCAATCCGGTAGAGATATTGACTATTCGCCCTGCTGTTTCAATCATTGGCAGCAAGCCTTGAGTAAGAAAGAAAGTGCCTTTTAAATGCACATTCATTAATTGATCAAACTGTTGCTCGGTCGTTTCAGCAAAGCTGTTATTAATGCCGATTCCTGCGTTATTAACCAGGTAGTTGATTGAGTCTCGTTCAAATTGTTGCTGTAAGATCGCTCTTAATCTACTGATAAAGCTGGGGAAGCTGCTACTATCTGCCAGATCAAGTTGAATGGCGGCGGCGTTTACTCCAAATTGGCGAATTTCACTCACTAGCTGCTCGGCTTTGTCTTGTTGGCTATGGTAAGTGAAGACTATATCCACTCCGCTTTTCGCTAAGGCTAAAGCAGCACTGCGCCCTAAGCCTCGGCTTCCGCCTGTCACCAATAATAAGTTGTTCATAAAGTCTCTCCTGTTTGTGTCGACATGCAGGATAGAAAAAATACTGTTAGTGAAAAACATACTAAAATAGATATCATTGTTTCTTTTAGGCGAACAGTAGTGGCTTATGGATAAATTTGAGGCAATGCAACGTTTTGTGGCTGTTGCACAAAGTGGCAGTTTTACGCGAGCAGCAGAATTACTTGATTTACCTAAATCGAGCATTTCCAACGCGGTGCAATTCTTGGAAAAAAAGCTGGCAACTCGCTTACTTCATCGTAGCACGCGTAGCGTTACGCTTACTCAGGACGGTGAAGTTTACCTTCAGCAGTGTAGGTCTATTTTGCGGGAGTTAGACGCTGTAGAAAGCCAATTTCGTCAAGCGGATGAAATACGCGGTGTCCTTCGAGTGGATATGCCTAGCCGATTTGCTAGCACCATTGTGCTGCCTCACTTAGCCGAATGGCTAGAGCGTTACCCACAAGTTAAAATCAAAATAAGCAGTGCTGATTATCAAATCGATCCGGTGAAAGAGGGCGTCGATTGTTTAATTAGAGTGGGAGAATTGCAAGACAGCCAACTCATTGCAAAACCCTTATGTAACTATCAAATCTACAGCTGTGCTAGTCCTAGTTATTTGCAGCGTTATGGCGAACCAAAGCAGCTTAACGAACTAGCCAAGCATTATTTAGTTGATTATGCGCCTAAAATGGGCAACAGCGCAGCCGAGTTTGAATACCTTGATAAAGGGCAGCGCCAAGTATTAGAAATGCCCAGTAGGCTGGCAGTAAATGGCACTGACGCTTATATGGCAGCATGTGAGGCTGGCTTAGGCATTATTCAAGTTCCGGCTATGGGAGCGGCGTTACAGCTTAAAAGTGGGGCCATACAACGTATTTTGCCTGATATTGAGGTTCCATCGATGCCGGTCTCAATTCTCTATTCGTCACGTCGACAGTTGCCGCAGCGTTTAAGTTTGTTTATGGAATGGCTACAAGAATTGATGAAGCGTTTAGCAGCAAGCAGTTTGATATGAAAACAGAGAACTGCCTGACGGTCGTCAGGCAGTCATATAGAGCTTATAGGTAACGCTGGCGCAAGTGTTGCTCGAAGTAGTAGGTGTTTAAGGTTTCTCCGGTAGCACGAATTACCAGCTCATCGGTGTCGTAAATACTGGCTTGTGACCAAATATTTTGTTGCAGCCAAGCAAAAACTTCATTGTAGCTGCCCTCTGCCACCGCTTTGGGGGTGTCGGGTTTGGCTTTAACTAAAGCCGCGTGGAATTGTGCGGCGTACATTGCGCCTAGTGAGTAAGAAGGGAAGTATCCAATTAGCCCTGCTGGCCAATGCACATCTTGCATGCAGCCATCACGATAATTTCCTTTGGTAGACAAACCTAAATATTGCTGCATTTTTTGATCCCACAACTCGGGGATATCTGCCACTTTAATATCTTGATTGATTAGGTCGCGTTCTAGCTCATACCGCAGCATCACATGGGCAGGATAAGTCAGCTCATCGGCGTCTACTCGAATATAACCCGGCTTAACACTTAAATAGTGCTGCTTAAGTTCTTCAAGTTGCATTGGCTGCTGCTGGCATAAGTGCTGATTAACTAAGGGTAATAGTTGCTCAACAAAGGCTTGGCTGCGGCCTAATTGCATTTCAAAGAATAAACTCTGGCTCTCGTGTATACCCATAGAACGTGCTTGTCCCACCGGTAAATCAAGATAATCTAGCGGTAAGTTTTGCTCATACCTTGCGTGACCTGTTTCGTGCACAATGCCCATTAATGAACGGGTGAAATCTTCATCTTCGTAACGCGTGGTTATACGTACATCACTGGGCACTCCGCCACAAAACGGGTGAGCACTTACATCTAGTCGGCCATGCTTAAAGTCAAATTGCAGTTTTTCCATCACCGCTAAACCTAGTTTCTTTTGTTGTTCACTAGGGAAGGGGCCATTTAACGTTAACTCCGGCCAATTAGCTTGTTTGTTGACCACTTTAGTTATTAAGTCCGGCAGCCAAGATTGCAGCTCACTAAATACTTTATCTAAGCGCTGCATTTGCATGCCTGGTTCATATAAATCGAGCATGGCATCGTAAGGGTTTAAGCCGGTTTTATCTGCCCGGATTTGCGCCTCTTCAATGGCTAGCTGCATTACTGCTTGCAAGTTAACTTGGAAGGCTTTCCAATCATTAGCACCGCGTTGCTCACGCCAAGCATGCTCACAGTGGGCAGTGGCGAGCGATTTGGCTTTAACCAAATCGGCGGGAAGGGCGGTTTGATTGCGCCAGCTACGAGACATTTCTCGAAGCGAAGCCTGTTGCATCGGGTTAAGGTTTTCTTGCTGTGCTTGGTCTAGCCATTGCTCCATTTCTGGGCGGGTGGACTTTTCATGAATAATCACTGCTAGTTCTGCTAAGGCTTCGGCACGAGCTTGGTTACCGCCATCTGGCATCATGGTGGCCTGATCCCAGCCACAAATCGAATTTAAGTGAGAGAGTTTTGACAGGTGTTTAAAGTGCTCACAGAGCTGTTGATAAGCAGTTTGCTTAGTCATAGTTGTTCCTAGCTTAGGCTAAACGGCGAGCATGACGCTCACGGTTATCGAGTTTTTGTAACTCACTTTTTTTGAGTAGTACGTAAATGGCGCCAGTACCACCGTGCATCGTTTGGGCGCTGTGAATAGCTAACACTGCGTCTATTTGCGGTAACCACTGGCTCACATAGCTTTTTAATAGTGCTGGTGGGTCACTGTTATGGCCTTTACCCGGAATAATTAGTGCGCTACGGATATTGAGCTTTTGGCATTGCTTAATAAAACTAATTATTTCGCTGCGGGCTTTTTCTAAGCGAAATTTATGTAAATCCAATTTGGCTTGAATTTCATATTTGCCTAAGCGTAGTTTTTTAAACACGCCTTGTTGTAAGCCTGACTTTTTGAAAGACACCACATCGTCGGGGTGCAGTAAGGTAACATTCTCTAAAGAAAGGTAATCTTGAGATGTAGCAAGGTGCTCTGCAGCGGCCTGTTGTCTAGCTTTTTTGGCCGCTTCGTTAAGGCTGTCGCCAGCCGACACCACGGCATCTTGCTTTAAGGGTTTTATTCCAGCCACTTCCTGCTGGAACAGATCAAATTCATCAGACATAAAAGAACTCCTGAACAACGAAGTTCCTTCTTTATAGATGAGAGCAGACAGCGGTGCAACCGCTGCGTAAGCTTATTTTTGCTGAGGGTCGCTTTGGCGGATTTTTTTCAAGAAATAAAATGTATAAAATCCCATCAAAGCAATGGTGGTGGCAATCACCGTCACCGACATTAATCCAATGCTATTACCAAAGAGTAAGTCTAACCAAAGTTCCATTGCTAATACTCCTTTTAAGTAGGAGTAATTAGCATAAATTGCTCAAGGAAAGGTCAAATTGATGTTGGTCAATTTGTCGCCGGATCAACTTCACGGATTGAGTAACCCAGTTTTATTAGCTCATCGAGTAAACCTTGTTCTCCATATAAGTGCATCGCACCAACTACCACAAAACTGGTATTGCTTAAGTTAGTTAGTTGTCGCATCCATTTGTGGTTGCGCTCAAATAGCAATTTCTCCAATACGTATTCGGCATCGTGTTGGAACATCGGGTCGTCCTCAAGTAATGCCAGTAGCTTTTGGTTCTCACCGTTATTCCAGTGGCTTACGAGTTGATTGAACAAGCTAGGTACTTGCTCAAAGTCATCCAAGGTATGCTCCAACAAAGGTACTTGAATACTGGCTAGGCTGCTTAAAGCTTCTATTTGCTCGGCAAAGCTTTCTAATTGGTGGATCGAAAGCTGGCTTTGTTGCGCCCGCTGAATGAAATGTAGATCAAGCCCCAATTCAGGCTCAAAGCCGAGGGCTTGCATTTGCAACTGGCTAAGAACCACCGCTACATACCAGGGCTGCATGTTATCGAAAATAGAAGGTGAGATCCCAAGCTGTTGGCTGCGTTGCTTAAGTTGGTCTAAATAATCAGCACTTATTTTGTCCGCTAATTTCTCACCGCCTGGCAATTGGCTAGCGTGATGCAATAGCTGTTGATCGCTGCTGGAAACAGACGATACGTCCATTTCTATCACTAGGCGCTCACTGCGCTCAAAGGCTTCAATAAACGGTTTAGGCAAGGGGTAAAATGCTTCGCTGCCTAGATGAATAGAGCCAAACAAGTAGAGCTGTTGCTGGTCTTTACTGGCTAGCCAAAGAGAGGGTTCTGCAGCTATTTGGCTGCTAGAGAACAGCAGCAATAAAGTGCTTAAGCGATTAAGCCAAGGTTTCATAGTTTATCCATGCTTAGGAACAGAAAACTACTTTAGCATGAGTCGCTTAGCTGGCGAGCAGCTTTAGCCTTTTTTAAGAATGTTATCGAGCAATGAAACAGGTAATATTCGACGAAGCCAAGCAAACAAGTGGGTAGGGAAGGTAACGTAGTAACGCGCTTTAGGTGTTGGCTTTTCAAGTGCGTGCAATAGGGCTTTATACACCGCGCTAGCGGGTAGCGTAAATTTACTGCTTGGGCCTTCTTGCTCTAAGCGTTCTAGCGTTTTCTGGTAAGCGCTTTGGTGGCGAGTATTGTTGGCATCAATGTTTTGTTCAAAGGCGGCTTTAGCATTTTTCCTAAACATGCTGGTAATAGGGCCTGGTTCAATGAGCGAAACATGTAGCGGCGTATTGGCTAATTCTAAACGTAGTGTATCGGTGTAGCCTTCTAGGGCGAACTTACTGGCGTTGTAGGCTCCGCGATACTTCATCGCTACTAAGCCAAGTACCGAACTGTTTTGAATAATCCGCCCATGTTGCTGCTGTAACATATGGGCTACTGCTAAACGGCTTAAGTGATGCCAGCCAAATAGATTGGTTTCGAACTGTTGGCGAAGTGCTTGAGTGGGCAGATCCTCTAGCGCCCCTGGTTGACCATAGGCACCATTGTTAAACAAAGCATCTATTTTACCATTAGCTAAGGCTAGCGCTTGTTGCCAGCCTTGCTCAATAGAGCTTTCGCTATCTAGATCAAGTGTTACACATTGCAAACCACTTGTTTGTAGCGTTTTCACATCGTCGTCTTTACGGCAAGAGGCGATAACATTGTAGCCGCGCTGTTGTAATTCTTTGGCGCAATAAAGGCCAATGCCACTACTACACCCGGTGATTAAAATGCTGTTGATTGGTTTGCTCAAGCAATGCCCTGTATTTTCTTTTCGTAGGCTTTATCAACAAGTTGGTATTCAATTTGTTGATTAACAAGTTCGTAATCTTGAACAAATTGACAGCCCAGTGCAAATTCATTTCGCTCGTTAGGGGTATTTTTTATTTGGCAGGTAAGAATTACTGGCTCGTCGCGCTTAGGAAAGCGGGTTTGTAGCTGTAAGTTCTTGTCTTTTAATACATTGATATTGAACTTGTTGGCAGCGCTTGGCACAAACTTACAACCACGTTCAGAGATATCTTTTAGCACTCCACGTAACACGTGTTTTGAATCAAGGTGCAGGGTTGCTGGCTGATAACACTCATAACGGTCATATTTACGCAGTGGCATAGACATGACGTTTTGTGGATATTGCAAAATCATCCAACGAGCGGGCTCATTAATCAACGCCACAATTTCTGAGCGGAAGGCGATGAGTTTACCGTCCCAATGAAAGCGCGCATTTACTTCACAGCCTTCACTAATAAGGTTGATGCCAGTGCTTGAATCGGCACCATTAAGGCGGCAAATAATGTAGCTCTTTTTGTCTACGCCTATCCAGTAGCCTTTGTAATCGGCTGCTTTTTTAAAGCGAGTGGTAATATTAAGGCTTAGTCCGCAATTTGGCGGCACTTTGTGAAACTGTACTTGATCCATAAGGGTAAAACTTCAAATCCGTTTGTGCGATCATTCAGGTTCGACCACTTTGATGTGTGATCAGTTGCGCAGATTCTAGCGGATTAATTGTCAAAAAAACATCTTGAAAACTCATTGGAGTGAACAAGTTTTATTAGCTTAAAAGTCAATAGTTGAAAGGCCTAGGTAAAGCTTAGTTACATCAACACCTTAGTATTAGTAGAGGCTCGAGAGCTTTTTAGCGTAGTTAGTAAGCAAGCTATTCTTCATCAAAAAGATTACTTAGAGCGAGTTTAGAATAGGGGCTATTGCTTGCTTCAAGTCGCACTAACAATTTACAGCTAGGGCTAGTCAAGCTTTGGCAATACACCCCTATTGATCGGTTTAAGTGGCGCTAAGACTGCCAAAATGATTTCTCGGCTTCTCGTAATGCATCTGCTCTACTCACCCCAATGTCTTTTAGTAAATAGTCGGGAAGCTTAGCTAATTCACGACGGCTTTTTCGGCGCGCAAATAGCATATCCAATTTACTAAGTATGTTGCTTAAGTTTAGTTTAGGTGATGTTAAAGCTTGGCGTGGTTGGCTTGTTTTTGTTTGGCTAATAATGTTCATAACAAATCTCCTTTGGGCTGCTTACGGTTAAAAAGTACGCTATATTGGAGGTCAGTGACAAACGACTTAAATTGACTCTTAGTTAAGGAAAACTTAAGTGAGTGACCGAGTGCCTCCCTTGCAAGGGCTTTATTACTTCTACTTGGCTGCAGAAATGGGCAGCTTTAAAGCAGCTGCAGAAAAGTTATTTGTGAGTGCAGCGGCTATGAGCCAACAGATCCGTCAGTTAGAAGAGAGAATTGATGTGCAGCTGTTTGAGCGTCAGCATCGTAGAGTAGTGTTAACCGCTGAGGGTGAAACCTTGCATCATTACGCTAAGCAAGCATTTAGAACCCTACAGGACGGTGTTCGCCAAGTAAGCCTTGATCCCGATCCAAACAGCATGTCTTTGTCGGTGTTGCCGTCTTTTGCCCAGCATTGGCTAGTGCCTCGTTTAGGTGGGTTTAGCCAACTACACCCAAATCTATCGGTAATGCTAATGCCAAAAAATAGTTTGGTAGATTTTCGCCAAGATAGGGTCGATTTATGTGTGCGTTATGGCTTGGGAGATTATCCAGGTTTACATGCCGCTAAGCTAATGGATGATCATCTTTATCCAGTTTGTCATCCATTGTATTTAGAGCAACATCCAGAGGTGTGCTTAAACGATTTGAGTAAACACACGCTGATTGATGATGCGAGGCCTGATATGAATTGGCAGTATTGGTTAGAGCTAGCAGGTTTTAATTCTAGCGTGCCTAAGGCCAATTTATTGTATCAAGGTGCTCATGTGGTGATTGAAGGCGCGCTAGCTGTTCAAGGTATCGCTTTAGTGCGGCACAGCTTGGCGTGGAAGTATATCCAACAAGGTTTACTGGTTAAATTGGGCAATGTAGAGGTAAAACCTCGTTATCGTTATTATTTGGTAGCGCCGAAGCCTTATTTTAAACGAGATAAAATTAAGCAGTTTAGTGAGTGGATTAATCAGCAAGCTCAGCAGTTTTGGCTAGAGGGGGAGACGCAGCGAAGCAAAAGCAAAATTGTTAACGCGCCACTAATAAAAAATTGAATACAGCTCTATCTGCAGCAGCAAGCCTTGTGATTAACAAGGCTCTATAATTGCAAACGCTAGGCTGGTTAGTTACTAAGCTCTGCTTCGTTGTTAGCGGCTTGCTTAGCTAACATTGGTTTTTCTGGTTCAACAATATCAATGCGGGTGGCCTCTAGGGTAGCCCAGCTTTTACCGTTGCGGATAATTTCTGCTTTAACCAAGTGATAATCTAATTCAGGCGCTAACCATAGCCAGGTGCTGCGGCCTTCTCGTTTTTTCTGCTCCACTTTTAGCGCTTCAAAAGTACCGAGTATGGTTTCTACGGTTTCTTCGGCGACGACGGTGAAGCGATAGTTATCCACTTCATCAATCACATTGTAGTGGTAGTCTAAATCTTTTAAGCCTTTCTTTAAGTCGTTTTGTAATTGCACCGAGAAGCCTGCTGCATCCATTAATTGGTGCACGTTGTCTGGTGCTTCAAAATGGTGCCTTTCACCATCAACATCAACGATTAAGCCGCCTTTACGGTCTGGGTGGCCGGTAACTCGTGTAGTGGAAAATAGGTTACTTTGTTTAAGCACAAAGCCTAAGGTTTTTACATCTTGTTGGTGATAGGTAAAGCGAGATGTATCGTCGTATTTCAGGCCGCCGGCGAGGGCTGTACCAATACTTTTAATTTGAAAGGTATCGTTACCCAAATCAATCAGTTGGCGATAGCCTTTGGCAATGGGGATACCTTTAAAATCTGCGCGGTATTCGGCCTCAAAGGGCAGTACCTCAGCAATACTGGTGGTGGCTACTAACAAAGCTGAAAGTGCTATAGCTTTTGAATACGACATAACATTAACCCCAAACATCTTCGACAAATTATAGCCGCCATAGTATGACAAAGCTTAGCGCGAAAATGAAAATAAAAAAAAGGCTCCGTAAAGGAGCCTTAGTATTCAGTGCTGTTTAGTGATTAAGCTTTTGCTTTAGTCGCTTTTTTAGCAGCTGGTTTTTTAGCTTTTTGAGACTCAGCTTCTGCACTATCTGCTGCTTCGGTGTATGGACGACCGTAGTAAGAATCAAGTAGAACTTGTTTCAGTTCAGCAATTAGTGGGTAACGTGGGTTTGCACCAGTACATTGGTCATCAAACGCGTCTACCGCTAGTTCGTCAACTTTAGCTAGGAAGTCTGCCTCGTTCACGCCTGCATCTTTAATAGATAGAGGAATGTTCAATTCAACTTTCAACTCGTCTAACCAAGTTAGAAGGGCGTTAAGCTTAGTTTCAGTGTTACCTTCACGGAAGCCTAAGTGCTCAGCAACTTCTGCGTAACGAGCACGTGCCTTAGGACGGTCGTACTGAGAGAACGCAGTTTGTTTAGTTGGCGTGTTAGTCGCGTTGAAACGAATGGTGTTAGTTAGCAACAATGCGTTAGCCAAACCGTGTGGTACGTGGAACTCGGCACCTAGTTTGTGAGCCATTGAGTGACACACACCTAAGAAAGAGTTAGCAAACGCGATACCAGCGATAGTAGCAGCATTGTGTACTTTCTCACGAGCTACTGGGTCAGCTTTACCGTTTTGGTAAGAGCTTGGTAAGTATTCTTTAAGCATCTTAAGTGCTTGCAGAGCTTGACCGTCTGAGTATTCGTTAGCTAGTACAGAAACGTAAGCTTCCATAGCGTGAGTAACCGCATCGTAACCACCGAAGGCACATAGTGACTTAGGCATATCCATTACTAGGTTAGCATCAACAACAGCCATGTTAGGCGTTAGTTCGTAGTCAGCTAGTGGGTATTTCTGACCAGTAGTGTCGTCAGTTACAACCGCAAACGGAGTTACTTCTGAACCAGTACCTGAAGTAGTAGTAATACATACTAGTTCAGCTTTTGAACCCATTTTAGGGAACTTGTAAATACGTTTACGGATGTCCATAAAGCGCATTGATAGGTCTTCGAAGTCAGTTTCTGGGTGCTCGTACATTACCCACATGATCTTCGCAGCATCCATTGGTGAACCACCACCAACAGCAAGAATTACGTCTGGCTGGTAGTTGTGACAAGCTTCAGCGCCTTTCTTCACAATAGACAGAGTAGGATCTGCTTCTACATCGTGGAATACTTCAACTTCCATGCCTTTCTCTTTAAGGATGGCACGTAGGTCGTCGATGTAACCGTTGTTGAATAGGAAGTTATCAGTAACAACCATTGCACGTTTCTTGCCATCTAGGTCGTCCATTGCGATTGGTAATGAACCACGACGGAAGTAGATTGACTTAGGTAGTTTATGCCACAACATGTTCTCAGCTCGCTTCGCAACAATTTTCTTATTGATAAGGTGTTTTGGACCCACGTTTTCAGAAATCGCGTTACCACCCCAAGAACCACAACCTAGCGTTAGAGAAGGTGCTAGTTCGAAGTTGTAAAGGTCACCAATACCACCGTGAGAAGAAGGCGTATTGATAAGAATACGTGCAGTCTTCATTTTGTCGCCAAAGTAAGCGATACGGTCAGCGTTAGCGTCTTGGTCTGTGTAAAGTACAGACGTGTGACCAACACCACCGATGTCTAATACGATACCAGCTTGGCGAACAGCGTCTTCAAAGTCTGTCGCTTTGTAAACACCTAGAGTTGGAGATAGTTTCTCGTGTGAGAACTCGTCATCGTAAGATGCTTCTAGGCCTTCACCGATTAAGATCTTAGTTGCTTTTGGTACAGTTACGCCAGCTAGCTCAGCAATTTTGTATGCTGGTTGGCCAACGATTTTAGCGTTAAGCGCGCCGTTAATCATAAGTACTTTACGTACTTTATCTGCGTCTGCTTTGCTTAGTACTGCTGCGCCGTATTTAGCGAAACGAGCAATTACTTCGTCGTACTTAGATTCAACAATGATAGCTGCTTGCTCAGAAGCACAGATAACACCGTTATCAAAAGTCTTAGACATAAGAATAGAAGAAACAGCACGTTTAACGTCTGCAGTTTCGTCAATTACTACTGGCGTGTTACCAGCACCAACACCAATTGCAGGCTTACCAGAAGAGTAAGCAGCTTTAACCATACCTGGACCACCAGTTGCAAGAATTAGCGCGATGTCTTCGTGCTTCATTAGTGCGTTAGATAGTTCTACAGAAGGAGTATCAATCCAGCCAATAATGTCTTTTGGCGCACCAGCAGCAATAGCAGCATCAAGTACTAATTTAGCCGCAAAGTTAGTTGCGTTTTTAGCACGTGGGTGTGGAGAGAAGATACAACCGTTACGCGTTTTAAGGCTGATTAGCGCTTTAAAGATAGCGGTAGAAGTTGGGTTAGTGGTTGGTACGATGGCACAAACAATACCTACTGGCTCAGCGATAGTAATAGTACCGCCTTCGTCGTTACGTTCGATAACGCCACAAGTTAGAGTATCTTTGTATTTGTTGTAGATGAACTCAGAAGCGAAGTGGTTTTTGATCACTTTATCTTCCATTATGCCCATGCCAGACTCTTCAGCCGCCATACGAGCTAGTTCAATACGTGCTGTAGAAGCAGCGAGTGACGCAGCGCGGAAAATCTTGTCCACTTGTTCTTGGCTGTAAGATGCGAATTCAGCTTGCGCCGCCTTCACTCGAGCAACCATTGCGTTTAACTCATCAATATTACCTACAGGCATCCTGTTCTCCTCATTTAAACTAAAACTAATTAGTAAACCAACACTGATAGTTCAATCCGCCTCAGTATAGACCGTAAATCACCGTTCCAGTGGTTTAGTAATTAACTTTCACCAGCAATTATAGGTAGCCCTTTAGTGGTACAACTTGATCCAGATCATGTGTTGCTAAGTTACAAATGTAAAAAAATCACGAAATATTTTCGGCTAATTTTACAGAATCAATCAGTATTCAGGCAAAAAGTGTAAATTTTTTACCAATTTTGCTACTCCGATCAAATTTGTAGTTTCTTCTCAACTTATCTACGTTAACAGTAAGTTTTGACGTATTTTTTAGATGCTAGCTTAACCTAGTGAATTAACAATAAAAACCCAATAATTCTTGAGAATAATCAGGAATCTTCACCAATAAAAGGCAACTTATTATTTGTTGTTTCTTTGATTCGGGTGTAGCATCTGGCGTTGATGTGCGTTTTATTAGAATATTGTACTGATTTAATATTCATGTAAAGTGAATGGAAATTTCACAAACGGCCTAGTTATAGCCAAATGTGTCAATATGGAGATGAAAATGAAAACTGCTAAAACTTTAGCTGCCAGCCTCGTTAGTGCTGCGATCCTAAGTTCTTTCACCACTGCCTCTTTTGCTGCTGATGTTCCTGCTGGCGTTAAGCTTGCCCCGGTACAGGAACTTGTACGTGGTAACGGCACCGAGCCTGCTTCCCTAGACCCCCATAAAACCGAAGGCGTGCCAGAATCTAATGTGATTCGTGAGCTACTTGAAGGTTTAGTAAATCAAGATGGCGACGGAAACCTGGTACCTGGCGTAGCAGAATCTTGGGAAACTGAAGATAACCTTACCTTCGTATTTCACCTTCGCAAAGATGCAAAATGGTCTAATGGCGATGCATTAACCGCCCACGATTTTGAATATAGTTTCAAACGCGCAGTTGATCCAAAAACTGCAGCGCCTTATTCGTGGTATCTAGAAATGACCACCATGGTAAATGCAGCAGACATTATCAATGGTAAGAAAGACGCCTCTGAATTAGCAGTTAAAGCTCTTGATGACTACACCTTAGAAATTAAACTAGAGCAAGCTCTGCCATACTTTGTTGCGATGACGTCGCACACTACGCTGAAGCCAGTGCACAAAGCTACTGTTGAAAAGTTCGCTGATAAGTGGACTTTACCAGCGAACTTTGTGGGTAACGGTGCTTACAAAGTATCTGAATGGGTAGTGAATGAAAAAATTGTTATGGAGCGTAACGAAAACTACTGGGATAACGACAAAACTGTTATCAACAAAGTGACTTACCTACCAATTGAAAACCAAGTTACTGACATGAACCGCTTCCTAGCGGGCGAAATTGACATGACTTACGAAATGGCTAACGAGCACTTTAAGCGCATGCAAAAAGAGCAGCCAGATTCGTTAAAAGTAACGCCTTACTTATGTTCTTACTACTACGGCTTTAACAACAAAAAAGCACCATTTGATGATGTTCGCGTACGTAAAGCTTTGTCTTACGCGATTGACCGTGACGCAGTAGCTAAGTTTATCGTGGGCAAAGGTGAGCTACCTGCTTACAACTTTGCACACCAAAAAGTGGCTGGCCTACAAGTAGATACGCCAGATTACGCTACTTGGTCGCAAAAAGAGCGTAATGCAAAAGCTGCTGAGCTACTAGCCGAAGTAGGTTACGGTAAAGACAAGCCTCTAGAGTTTACCTTGTTGTACAACACTAGCGAAAACCATAAGAAGATCGCTATTGCAGTAGCTTCTATGTGGAAGAAAACCCTTGGTGTTAAAGTAAACCTAGAGAACCAAGAGTGGAAAACCTTCCTAGATAACCGTCGTAACGGTAACTACGATGTAACCCGTGCCGGCTGGTGTGGTGATTACAACGAAGCGTCAACCTTCCTATCGTTAATGCAGAGCAATAACGGTAACAATGATCAGTTCTACAACAGCCCAGCTTACGATGGCTTTATGAATGCAGCTATGTCAGCGGTTGATGATGCTGTTCGTGGCGATAACTACCGCCAAGCAGAGGCACAACTTGCTCAAGACATGCCGCTTGCTCCAATCTACCACTACGTAAATGCGCGTTTGGTTAAGCCAACAGTTGGTGGCTACCCAATGAACAACGCCGAAGACAAAATTTACACTAAAGATCTATACATTATTGCCAAATAGTTGATGGTCTTTTGTAAGGCACCTTATGCTTAAGGTGCCTTATTTTGTTGTTAGCTACGCTAATTCAATTACAGCAATAAACATAAGCTGGAAAATCGAATGATTAAGTTCATCTTAAAACGAATGCTAGAAGCAATACCTACGCTGTTGGTATTGATTACTATCACCTTCTTTATGATGCGTTTTGCCCCGGGAAGCCCATTCTCTGGTGAGCGCTCACTTCCGCCTGAAGTCTTAGCCAATATCGAGGCTAAGTACGGTTTGGATAAACCAGTACTGGAGCAATACTTCTCCTACTTAGGCAACTTGGCACAAGGCGATCTTGGGCCATCATTTAAATACAAAGACTACACCGTGAATGAACTTGTGGCGCAAGCCCTGCCGGTGTCAGCAAAAATCGGCTCTATTGCCTTTATCTTTACAGTGTTGATGGGAGTGTCTGTAGGCACGCTGGCAGCATTAAAACAAAATACCTGGATGGACTTTAGCATTATGTCCACGGCAATGGCCGGGGTGGTGATGCCCTCCTTTGTGCTAGCGCCCACCTTGGTTTATATCTTTGCAATTAAGTTGCAATGGTTACCCGCAGGGGGCTGGAACGGGGGGCAGTGGCAATACATTATTCTACCCATGTTGGGCATGTCCTTGCTTTACGTGGCCTCGTTTGCGCGGATTATGCGCGGCAGCATGATTGAAGTATTAAGCTCTAACTTTATCCGCACCGCCAAAGCGAAAGGTTTGCCATATCGTTACATTATTGTGCGCCACGCGCTGCGCCCAGCTTTGTTACCAGTAGTGTCTTACATGGGCCCAGCTTTTGTTGGCATTATTACTGGCTCGGTAGTGATTGAGACCATTTTTGGCTTGCCTGGTTTTGGTAAGTTGTTTGTGAATGGAGCGCTTAACCGAGACTACTCCTTAGTATTAGGTCTCACCATTTTAATTGGTACCTTTACCATTGTTTTCAATGCGATTGTAGACATCTTGTATGCCTTCATCGATCCGAAAATTCGCTACTAGGAGGCTGCAATGTTAGATAACAAACAAAACAGCGACGCTATTAGTGAATTCGCAGATAAGTTAGAAATTGAAGGCCGCAGTTTGTGGCAAGATGCGCGTATGCGTTTCATGCGTAACCGCGCTGCCATGGTAAGTTTAGGCATATTGGTATTCATCACTTTGCTAGTGATGTTTGGCTCTCATCTTAGTGAGTTTGCCTTTGACGATACCGACTGGGGAGCCATGCACCATGGACCATCTATTGAAAGTGGCCACTATTTTGGCACCGACTCGTTAGGCCGAGATATGTTTGTTCGTACTTTATTGGGTGGACAAATCTCGTTGCTGGTAGGTGTGATGGGCGCTTTTGTCGCGGTACTTATTGGTACCCTTTATGGCGCTACTTCGGGCTTTTTAGGCGGCACAGTAGACCGAGTAATGATGCGTTTGCTAGAGATCCTCTACGGCATTCCGTTCATGTTCTTTGTAATTTTGCTGGTGACCTTTTTTGGCCGCAATATTTTCTTGGTGTTTGTTGCCATTGGCGCAGTGTCTTGGTTAGACATGGCGCGTATTGTTCGTGGCCAAACCTTAAGTCTTAAAAACAAAGAGTTTATTGAAGCTGCCGAAGTGTGTGGGGTATCCAAATGGAAAATTATTACCCGCCACATTGTGCCTAATGTATTAGGCATTGTTGCTGTATATGCCACGCTGCTAGTACCACAAATGATTCTTACCGAATCGTTTTTAAGCTTCTTAGGTTTGGGTGTACAAGAGCCAATGACCTCGTGGGGCGCTTTGTTGCAAGACGGTTCGCAAACCATGGAAATTGCCATTTGGCAGCTATTATATCCAGCTGCATTTATGGTGGTCACGCTGTTTAGTTTTAACTATGTAGGCGACGGTTTACGTGATGCCTTAGATCCAAAAGATCGCTAAGGCAGGGGCAGAGTAATGAGTTTATTAAATGTGAAAGACCTTCGTGTAGAGTTTTCTACCCCCGAAGGCAGCGTAACCGCAGTGAACGATTTAACTTTTTCACTGGAAGCAGGGCAAACCTTGGGTATTGTTGGTGAGTCTGGTTCAGGTAAAAGCCAAACCGCTTTTGCCTTAATGGGCTTACTGGCAAAAAACGGTACTATTAGCGGCGAAGCCTTGTTTAACGGCCAGCAAGTTCTTAACTTGCCAGAGCAGCAGTTAAACGCCATACGCGCCGAGAAAATCTCGATGATTTTCCAAGATCCCATGACCTCGCTAAACCCTTACATGAAAGTGGGTGAGCAGCTAAAAGAGGTATTGCGTTTACACAAGGGTATGAGTAATCGTGAAGCCCACGTGGAAGCCGTTCGTATGCTTGACGCAGTTAAAATGCCAGAAGCTGAAAAACGTATGGCCATGTACCCCCATGAGTTCTCGGGTGGTATGCGCCAGCGAGTAATGATTGCTATGGCTTTGCTGTGTAAACCACAGCTGTTAATTGCCGACGAGCCAACTACGGCCTTAGATGTAACGGTTCAAGCGCAAATAATGACACTGCTAAACGAACTGAAGAGTGAGTTTAATACAGCAATTATTATGATTACTCACGATCTCGGTGTAGTTGCCGGTATCTGTGACAAAGTATTGGTTATGTACGCTGGCCGCACCATGGAATATGGCACGGCTAAGGAAGTGTTTTATCAACCTAGTCATCCGTATACCGAAGGTTTGTTAAAAGCGATCCCACGTTTGGATACCGAAGGCGAAATATTGCCGACTATTCCGGGTAATCCTCCTAACTTACTTAAGCTTCCACAGGGCTGTCCGTTCCAGGAACGTTGTCATAGAGTGAGCGATCACTGTCGCCAGCAAAGCCCTGAACTAAGCACTTTTGCTAATCAGCGTCAGCGTGCTTGTCACAATGATTTCCACTTAAGCGGAGGCCAATAAGATGAGTGATAAAGCCTTATTGCTAGATGTAGTGGATTTAAAAGTCTATTTCAAAATTAAAAATGCCAAAGCCCTACCTTGGACACCAGCTGCCACCTTAAAAGCGGTAGACGGCGTGTCGCTTAAGCTATACCAAGGAGAAACCTTGGGGGTAGTAGGTGAGTCGGGCTGTGGTAAGTCTACCTTCGCCCGTGCGGTGATTGGTTTGGTGCCAGCCGAAGCAGGCAAGGTAGTGTGGTTAGGGCAAGACTTAACCGAGCTTGATCAAAAGAATCTGCGCGAAAAGCGCAAAGAGATTCAAATGATCTTCCAAGACCCGCTAGCATCACTAAACCCAAGAATGACGGTTGGCGATATTATTGCCGAGCCATTACGTACTTTTTATCCAAACCTCAGCAGGGCTGAAGTAAAACAAAAAGTGCAAAAAATGATGATGCGGGTGGGCTTGTTACCAAACGTAATCAACCGTTATCCGCATGAATTCTCGGGTGGTCAGTGTCAGCGTATTGGCATCGCCCGAGCGTTAATCCTTGAGCCGAAGATGATTATTTGTGATGAACCTGTATCGGCGCTCGACGTATCGATTCAGGCGCAGGTGGTTAATCTGCTTAAAGAGCTGCAAGCAGAAATGGGCTTAAGCCTTATTTTCATCGCTCATGACCTTTCGGTAGTTAAGCACATCTCCGACCGCGTATTGGTTATGTACTTGGGTAACTCGGTTGAATTAGGCACGGCTAAGGCCCTGTTTGATAAACCCACGCACCCTTATACCAAAGCGTTGATGTCGGCAGTGCCTATTCCCGATCCGGATTTAGAGCGCGGCAAAACCATTGAACTGCTAGAGGGCGATTTACCTTCGCCAATTAGTCCACCTTCGGGTTGCGTATTTCGCACGCGCTGCCCCATAGCCACTGAGCAATGTGCTAAAACTAAGCCTGTGTTAACAGGTAGTGATGAGCACTCGGTAAGCTGTTTACACACCTCGGTGTAGCAGTATTGTTGTGATTAAAAAGCCAGGTTAAACCTGGCTTTTTTGTAGCAATTCTCGGCCTTACTCTATATCGAATTGTGTTACCAATAAGCTTACTGCCATGATTTCCATAATAAGTGCTGGGTGAATGTTAACTACATTACTTCTTTACACGGCTGGTAACGCTGAAGTACTCAGCGAAGCAGTCATTGGATAGCTTACTTTGTTGAGTTAGTTGTTATTATGATTGGTTTTGTTAGGGTATGATTTCCCAAGCATTTGGTCTTAAGTGCTGAACAGCACTGTTAAGTGACCATTACCAAATAACTAGATAAGGTTTGAGTTATGGGGAAGTTTATTGTTGTGCTGTTACTCTCGTTGTCAGCTAACTCAGCCATAGCTAAGGAATGTGTTGTATTGCTACATGGAATGGCACGTTCAGAAGACTCTATGGAAAAAATGTCCAAACAACTTAAAACTGACGGATACAGAGTTTCAAATTATGGTTACCCATCAACTAGCTTAGAAATAGAAGACATAGCCTCGAAACATGTACCTCAAGCAATAGCGGATTGTGGTAATGCAAAGGTGGTACATTTTGTCACTCATTCGCTAGGCGGTATTGTGCTGCGAAAATATTTAAGTGAAAACAGCATAATACCACTTGGCCGGGTTGTAATGTTGGGTCCTCCTAACCAGGGTAGTGAGGTAGTCGATGCGCTAAAGCATGTCCCGGGATTTGAGTTTATAAATGGTCCCGCCGGCTCGCAGCTTGGCACTGAGGAAGATAGTGTTCCTAATTCGCTTGGACCAGTCACTTATCCGGTTGGCATTATTGCAGGGAGTTCCACTTTCAATCCGCTACTGTCGCAAATGTTGCCCAACCCCGATGATGGAAAGGTGTCCGTTGAACGAACCAAAGTAGCGGGTATGACTGACCACGTGGTTTTACCTGTTACGCATACATTTATGATGCGAAATGATGAAGTTATAAGCCAAGTAAAGCGCTTCCTAAAAACGGGAGAATTCGAGCATTAGTGTCGCAGAAGCTAAGTTCTGACTGGTAGGTATTAAACACCAAGTAAGTTTTAAGTTCTAAAGCCCCAGCATGCATCAATTAGTTTGATCATCAGTTCTTTAGAAACGCCATCATGATCAAGTTCTGGTAAATACTCGACAAAATCAGCGCCAATAAATTTACTGCTGGAAGCTAGAGTATGAACAAGGTGAATGGCTTCTCTAGCGCTTAAACCCCCTACATTTGGAGTAGCGCAGGCTCTAAAAGTACTTCCCTCTAAGGCATCGTAGTCAAAAGATAAATAGAGGTGATCATAATGGCTTTCGATGTGTGAGCTTAGTTCCTTTAAAACTGTGTTAATGCCTAGGCGGTCAATACTCGCCATATCATAATTGGTGATCCCATGGTTATTGATAAGCTGGTGCTCATTTGGCATTAAGTCTCGTATCGCCACATAAAAAACGTCTTCTGGCTTTATTGCAATCTCGGGGTTAATTGACCAACCATTGTGCGGATATTTATCCATTAACATGGCTAATGGTTTGCCATGCAAATTACTGGCAAGGCTATTATTACAATCGGCATGGGCATCAACCCAAATCACAGCCACCCTCTTGCCTTGTTGTTTTTGATAATACTCCATTGTTGCTTGCAGCGTACCTACTGCAATCGAGTGGTCGCCGCCTATAGTGATAGGAGTGCGTCCAGCGCTATAACTGGCCAGCAGTTTGGTTTTCAACTCAGGACTATAGGCTGATAAAGCGGCTTCTTTCTTACCAGCAGCGATTAAAGACAATACTTCTGCCGATACTGCTACATCACCAAGATCTTGAATATCACAATTCCAACGGGTATTTCTAACGCTTATCCACTCGCTTAACCCAATCCAAGTCTGCTGATTTAAGCAACGAAGCCCGTCCACCGTATTTTGTTTAGTGGTGACGTAGCCCAGTTGATTAAAAGGCGCACCAATTATATCGAAACATCTACTCATGAACTGCCTTGTATAAATGAAAATGTATTCTCATTACAATCAATAATGTGAGTCATCAATCCTCCCCAACTTTGCTTTTCTGGGGGGCCGGTAAATAGAACACCGCGTTCGGTTAATGTGTTGTAAAGTTGAAGAATGTTGGATACTTCAATACTGAATCCTAAAAATCTAGCACTTTCAAATTCACCTTTTTCTTCGAGCTCTAGCAATAGTTGAGCATTATCTATCTGGAACACAATGTAGCCTTCTGACACGGTACCAAACACTTTGGTTAGCCCGAGTTTTTCTGTATAGAATTTTTCTGATTCTATGAGGCATCGGCAAGGGATCCGCAAGGTACTTACTTTCATTTTCTGCTCTCCGAGTGTTAACTCTTAGAATCATTTTGTTGGTTTAAATGGCTGGATTCATATAACCACACCATACGATCTAAAAACCACATTTTAGTGAGGTAGATATAGACAACACCTTGCAATGTAACGCTTATATTTAGGCTCCACAAGCCATAGATAAGGACTAAACAACTGATCCCTTGCAGGATGTTTAGTATGTTTATAGCTGTTGCGTGAGAGTCTGGAATGGACTTAGATTTACGGTTGATTAATATGCGCTCACCCAACACAGCTTTGGCTGCCCAGCTGCTGTAATCCTTTGGTTTAGAGAACAAAGTTGGGTTTATCCAAAGCCAAAAAATAAGTATCGAAATAGGGACAAGGCAGTACCAGCCGATCCAAACTCGTGACCAAATGCCTAATACAATAAATGGCAGTGTGGCAAATCTTGTCCACACAGACCAAGGGTTAGCATGTTTTAGCCAACTCTCGTCTTTGGGAAGGAACAGTTTGGATAAGGCTTTATCTAGTTTCAAGTAAGACTCCGGTTAATGCTTCAGCGTTACATAAACATCTTATTATTACTTAAATTGGCTTTACGTTATCGGCAAGCATGCCTAAGTATTTGGTAAAGCGCTTTTGTCTGGTTTCGGGCCTTTTGGCACTAAGTAAGCCGTGAGCTATAACATAGCGACTTGATTTAGTCAGTGTTTCATAAAACTGTTGTGCCTGTGGTTTTAGCGCTAATGCCGTTAAAAAGTCTGCGGGGACTTCCATTTCACTTGTTGCGTAGGCATTCTCCCACCTTCCGTCAGCTTTGGCTGTCTCTACTTGCAAAAGACCGGATTTGGTCATTCGGCCCTCTGTTATTAACCGCTCTACGTGTTTTCTGTTTCTTTTCGACCAAGTGCTACGAGGTTTTCTGGGAGAAATTCGCTGTAAGTATGCATGCTCGTCAATCGACTTTTTTACTCCGTCAATCCAACCCCAGCAGAGAGCTTCAATTACCACTTCATCCCAAGTTACGCTTGCTAGGTTTGTTTTCTTCTTGAATATTTTTATCCACAGTTCAGTTTGGGTTGCATGATTAATTTCGAGCCAACGACCAAGCTCTTGCGGCGTTGTAAAGGTAATAACTTTGCTTAAATCTGGTTTAGGCATGATGGTTGGCTCTCTTCAACGACATGATCGTTAGTGCAATTTGTGCTGTGCTCAAATTGCACTCACGTGACTTTTATAGCAACAAAACAATCAATGTAGCATAAGGTAATTGCCTAAATAGCGTGTTTTTGTAAGTAAGCTATTGGTATTAGCTGTGTTGGAATTTTTGTTTTTCTGAACAGCAATTGTTGTTACGTTTTTGTTTTATCGAGTTTTTACAGCACGCTTTATGGCTATGCTTTTTTGAATGTTGTAGGGAAGGGCGAGCAAGCTCTAGCGATTTAAGTTCTATCATTGGGCTTTGGCTTACCGTATTCAACGCCACGCTAGCGTTGGTTTTAAACACTTTAATCCCCATTGCAAGCAATCTATTTAGAGCTTTCTCTCCAATATTTTTAACAATCACAGCGTCTACGTTTAGCTGGCATAGCTGTTCAAAGATGGCTATTTTGCTGTTGCATGACAGCTCATGGTTAGCTTGGTGAGTAATTTCATCGAGTAGCTCGGTATCGCTAAATACGCTAAAGCTTGGTGCTTTCATAAAATGGTTAGCTACTTGGCCTTGGTTATTTGGAACGGCATAAATCATAGTTCAGATTCCTCATCGGCAAAAACAAGGGCTTTTCCTTCTACCAAACATGTCGCTATTTTAAAGCGTGCTTGGCTAACTATATTGCCAAAGGTTTGTCGGGAAACGCCCATTTCTGTGGCTGCTTCTAATTGGCTCATCTTGAGTTGGTCGGCAAGTCGTAGGGCTTCAAACTCTTCCGGTAGAATTTCTAGCTGACTTAAACGATTCATAGGTACGCCATTGGGTTTAAAGCAGTTATGTGCTGGTCGCCCGCAAATGCGGCGGCATTTTTTGGGTCTGGCCATGTTATCTCCTAAGCTTAAGTTCATTTTCACTATAGATAAATTATTAGCATATGCCAATAATTTATTGATGTTTATTTTTGGCATATGCTATAAATAAACAGGTTTTTACACTTGAGAATTGATGATGGACATTGCTATTCCTTATTCACATAAGCACTGTTTTGCCTGTGGAACGAGTGACTCTTCTAGTACAGCTTTAAACTTACGCTTTATTCGCAGCAAAGCCGGGGGTGTAAAAGCAGCAGTTAGTTTAGATAGGCTTTATCAGGGATATAGCGGGGTGTTGCATGGCGGTATTATTTCTACTCTGCTCGATGCCGCAATGACGCATCGTCTATTCGCAGAGGGGGTGGAAGCAATGACTGCTGATTTACATATTCGGTTTGCTAAACCAGTTCCGGTTAATCACGAAGTCATACTCAGCGCAGATATCGATAGCTGTATAAGAGGGGTGTTTACGCTATCTAGTAAACTGTATTGCGAACAAAGCATTTATGCCTCGGCGAAGGCAAAATTTATGCGAGCCAACGCTAGTGCATCGAGTTCATTCCTTTCAAGTGATTGTTGAAGAGGAATCTACCATTAACAGCTGATTATGCATCACTAAATTGCTCGTTGAGTTTAAGGGCTAAAACCTGCTTGGCTAAGGTGGCGTTGCTGGCATACAACACGCCTTTTTGATTCATAAAGCTGCTAGTTGAGTTATTTAGCTCTAAGGCTTGACCGTAGCTGTCGCTCACCCAAGCATTGCAGCCTTGGGCAATGCATGAGCTGGCGGCGAAATCCCAAATGCAGCCGCCACCTTGTGTTCGCTTGGCGAGTTTTAAATACAAAGCGTTTGATTCATCAATTACTGAGCAAGCGTTTACTACGGCTCCAGCACTACTGTTAATTAGCAGTTCAGAATAACCTAAGTGTTTGGCAAGCTGTTCTAATTGCGCCTTAAGTTGCTCAAAATAAGGCAATTTAAGGCTGCTTCTATCACAATAAAATGTTAGCGAAGTGGAGCCTAAGTCGCATATATTGCTTGGTGTTTTTTGCTCAAACGCAAGCTGTTGCTTAAAACTGTGGTGTTGTTGGGAGTCAGGGTTAAAGTAGCTGTGGTAGAGCTTGTTACTAAAGGGAAGGTAACATACACCCAAAAGTGCTTGACCGGCTTTATTCACTAAAGCAATTGATACCGCGTAACCATCGCCTCCTTCGATAAAGGGCAAGGTGCCATCTAAGGGGTCGATTGCCCAAAAAGCTTTACTGCTAAACCGCGGGTGTTGCGTTAAATCGAAGCCTTCGGTGTTTTCTTCGGCTAGAGTGGCTAGTTGGTTCAACTGAGTGATTGGCTTAAGTGTGTTTAAAATTATCCTTTCACAATGTCGGTCTACTTCGGTAACCACCTGCGCGCTTAAACTCAAATCTTGGGATTTATGTTCTACCTTTAGTTGCTCTCTTGGGTAAGCGGCAATGTATTCGCCAGCTTGTTTGGCGGCAGTTATTGCAAGGCCTACAAACTGTTGCAGTTGAGCTGAACTAAAGTGGCAATTTATCTTAGACTTAGTCATTGCTATTTTCTGCCAAAATTTGGAGAGCCAGCTGGGTTTGTTGGTGGCTGTAACTATTTAGCTTCCAGTGACCTGGGCTCCAGCCTTCGAGAAAACGTTCAAAGTCGGCCCAAGCAAAAGGATACAAATCTCGCCATTGTTGCTCCAGCTCTGTAAAGTTAACTTCAGGAATAGCATAGTGTTCAAGGGCTTGTTGTAGCATTTCGAAGTAGTAGTCAAGAATGTTTGGTTGTTGCTCAAAGCACTGTTGTTCACTAAGGCAACTACCTACAAATAGGGCCAAATCTTGGATACCACAACCCTTGCCAACGTACTGAAAATCTACTGCTGCTACTTGGCTTAGTGTTTGATTAAAGCAAAAGTTGGCAAGCTTGGCATCGCCGTGAATAAGGCAAAAGTAATCGCTAGATTGTAGATGTAGATCTATCGCCGACGCTGCTTGTTTAAGAGGTGACTCGGCCATAGCAGCGAGTTCGTCGGGGCGAGTCGCTAAGTGCCAATAGCCGCCTTGAGGCCAAAGTGAAGAGGCTGAGCGTTGCATAAAACGGGCATGAAAATAGGCTAACCATCGGATACAAGCTAAAGCTTGCTTAAAGTCTACTTGTTGTCTTACTTCGCTGTAACCCAAGGTATGTAGGTCTTCCAATACAATACTTTGCTGGTCATCATGCTGGCTTGAATCGATAAGTTGGGGCATATAACAGTGTTGGTCACAATCTTGGGCAAACTGTTGGTACCATGCCAACTCAACTTGGTATGAATGAACTTTACGTTGGTGTGAGAGAGCCGTATTCCATCCTCGCGGATGTTTCGTTTGCTCTGGAAACGCTATGTTTTTCACTACCAAACTTGGGCGAATACCATGCTTAAACCTTACTCTAAGTAGTTCGCCATAGCCTCCCCAGAGGGATTGAATAGTTGTTACCTCAGAAATGCTGCCAGCTTGATTTAGTTGCTTAAGTTTTGCTTGTTGTCGTTCAGATAAAGACATTAAAATAACGCTGTTTGGTATGAATGGTTATGGTACGACAAGCGAGTTGACGTATCGAGTTTTTCACTAAGGTTTTTGAGCGAGATAATCTTGCCTAATTACGCTTTGTAGGTATTTATAGTATAAGAATATTGACCAACTTATCAGATTTTGCCTTATCCCTGTTTATTAACAATTTTCCAGCCATTTTATGTGACCATCTTGGCATCGAAATCTAGGCAAATAAATTAGTATATTAGCGGTAAATTTAGCCTAGGAGGGCGATTTCAACCATGCCCCAAATGGACAGTTTTGCGAAGCGTTTGTCGATTGATTGGCAGCGCACCTTAGGGGGAGCAACCAGCTTTAGTTTTTTTCAAAGCTCGGATCCCGACAATTTGGCCCGTTGCACCTCTGATTTTGCAGAACAACAGGGCGCTCCTCTATACATGATAAGCCTCAATAATTTGAGTGCTTACTCCCCCTATAGCTCGCTATTTGCCTTGCTTATTCGTCGTTTTGAACAATCCAACTTAAGTGCAGAAGAGCTTGCGGCCAGCGTGACCGACTTTGTACCGCTGCAGCAAAATTTATGCGCAATGCTTAAAGGCGAACGCTTTGAACGCAGTGAGCTGGTGTTGGTTGATGATCTTTATTTCGAACAACAGTCTATTGAAAAAGCGATTATTGCTTTAGTTGCTAAGTTATTTGTAGAGCCCGCTATTGTGGTAGTAAGTGGTTGGCACTTCGCCTCTGCTTCGGCGATTAAAATGCTGCAAGCCTTGGTGTCTAGTGAACTTAGTATTCCTGTTTTAGTGCTTACTTCTGTTGATACCCAATATGCTCTGGCTAATCGCCAAGACGATGAAGCCTGGGAAGGTTTCTTAGATTGGCTCGATGATACTACATTGTTACATAACGTGCCTACTAGCCAATCACCATTAAAAGTACATTGGCAATATCGAGATTGTGTAAAAAGTGCAGAGTTGTTAGTTGCTGAAAACATAGCATTTATGGCGTGGCCAGAGGCCGAAGTTGCCGCCCGTTTAATGCTAGAAACCACAGATTTAGAAAGCAGTTTAAAAGTAAGACTACAGTTATTCTTGGCAGAAGCGCTGTTGTATCAAGGCGAATTAAATACGGCGGTAACCGAATTAGAACTTCTTCAAGTTTTCCAAGAGTCTTTAAACAATACTTACGATAAGGTGCGCTTGTTAAATTTGCTCAGCGTTACCTTGGTGCAACAGCAAAGTTTTGAAGAAGCAATGCAATGCTCAGAAGCGGCCTTAGAGCTTGCAGGCCAAGCCACAAATGGTCATTTGGTGGCGCAATCCTTGTTCGTAAACTTTTATGCTCATGATAAATCATCTACGCCGCTAAAATTGGCTGAGTTTGCCCATTTAGACAGTGAGCTGCAGCAATACAATATGGACTGCTCGCGGCTGTATGCCTTGCGCAACTATTACACCTATTTGCGTTTTTACGAAGATTTAGATTCAAGCATTGCTTTAGATTTTACTCAAAAAGCGGTAAAGCTTGCGCGCCGAATTGGTCATCGACAAGGTATTGCAGCTAGCTATCATAGTAAGGGCATTATTTATTCTTATATCAGCCGTTACCACGCCACCTTCCGCTGTTTTGGTATTAGCTCGCGTATTCGAGAACAGCTAGGGGAAGCCAGTGAGCGGGTACGCATGTATAACGGCACCGGCTACTTTAATACTCTCTTAGAGAAATACCCAGAAGCCCAAGAGCAGTACTTGGCTGCTTACGATATTGCTCGGCATACTGGTGATTACTCGGAGCTGGTAGTGACCTTATATAACTTTGCCTGGTTATATTTTTGCACTCGCGATTACCAACAAGCCTGTGATGTATTGGAGCAATTAGTAAGAATTTGTCGAATTAGACAAATGACTCACTTCCCCTTTAGAAACCTCTACGACGTATTTAGCTTAAAGGGTTTTTGTCATTCTAAACTCGGCGAGCGTGCTCGCGCTCAGCAATGTTTAGAGCGTATGCAAGGTTTGCCTTTTAAGCCCTCAGGTACCGGCGCATTTTTAAAAGCCTTGTTGCAAGGTGCGCTTGAGGTAGTAGATGGTCGCTTAAATAAAGCTGAAGAGATATTTGAAGCAGCGCCGGCCTTACTTGGTGAAGTGGTCGACATGGACAGCCGTTTGTTGCCGCAGTGCAGCACCGAGTTATTAGAAGTTTATAGCCGCCGCGGTAAATGGGAAGCCTGTGATAGCTTGCTAAACCACAGCTTAGCCATGTGTGAAGTGCTTATTTTGCCGCGATTCACCGAGATCTTTAATAGTATTAAAAGCATCATTGATAAGCGCCAAGTATTTTACGCTAAAGATATTGATAGCTATAAGCTTGCACCAATTCATCTTAACCTTGATGATTTAGTGCGTAGTGCCAAACAAGACACACAGCTTCGCCAAGTTCAGCAGCGCTTGCGTGAAATGCAATTAATTAGCCGCATGCAATCGTTGCCTGAGCGATTTGATAGTACCGTAGATTTAGCTGTTGAAAGCTTAAAGCTGGTTTGTGGTAACTTCACTGTGCAAGTGGGAATGGTGCACCACTTAGCTAGTGACGCATGGGAAGAATGGGCGCATGTAGGTAAATTGCTAAGCAAAGAACAAGTTGATCAATACCTAGCGCATGTTAAAGATAACCAGAGCACTTGGATAAACAATAGCTTTAGTTCAAAAGGTGAAGATGGCAAACGAGCGACCTATAACTCGGTTGCCTGCTTACCAATATTTGTAGATGAACATTTATATGGCGCCTTAACCCTTTGTAACTTTAACAGTAATCGTTATTTTGACCGCCAAGACCAAGACACACTTAATTTAATTAGTCGCCAGTTAGGTAGCCAGTTACAGCAGCTTAAACACCGAGAAAACCTGCTTAAGATGTCTACCACCGACTCGCTTACCGGGCTGCTAAATAGACAAGCATTGTTAGCGCGTTTAGAGCAAGAGCTGGTGATGTTTGAGCAACAAGCTGGTACTTATCACTGTTCCTTGGCTTATATTGATTTAGATAACTTTAAAATTGTAAACGATTTGCTAGGCCATGATGTTGGTGACAAAGTGCTTTCGGCTTTCTCTGCTTTATTAGTGGACACCATGCGCGCTGGCGATATTGTTGCTCGTTGGGGCGGTGATGAATTTGTCGTGGTTTTCCCAAGTGCCAAACACGACCAAGCCAAGCTCACTGCTGAACGCTTGTTGGCCAACCTGCACAAGAAACATTATTTTAAAGAGCAGTTACGTGCTTGGGCAGAAAAACCAGAGTTGGTGGACAACTTACCCGATCTTAGTTGCTCAATCGGTATTACCGATTGCGGTGGTGTAGAGCACAATGATTTAAGTGAGGATTGGTTACTTAAACAAGCTGACCGAGCCCTATATCGCGCGAAAGCAGAGGGCAAAGGGCGGGTGAGTGTTATGAGTTTAAGCAAAGAGTTTGAGCTGGACTAAATAAAACAGTATTGCGAGAAAGCGCTGGTAAACCTCAGCGCTTTTTTATTGCCTAATATCACTCACACCAAATAAGTGATCAGAAATAACGCAGGAAAAATACTCGAGAATAAGGCATGATTTTTCGATAAGTAGTTATTCTACAATCAAAAATTTTAACGCAGTTATCGAGTATTTTAACCAGATAGAATGAACAGTTACTTGCTACGATTGGTATAACGACTTGCCAAAGCTTGTGACTAGACACTAGAGTGGACTTTCTTGGAAAAGATTTAAGGGATGTAAAGCGTGAAGTTAATTGTAAAGCTGTTGATTTTGGCCGCTGTGGGCTTAGTCATCGCCTGTAGTTCATCAGATAAAGAATACCAAAATAACCATCTTGAGCCGATCGCTAAAAACCCTTTTAAGTTTCTTTATGTTCGATTTTTTGGTGATACTCGTTGGTCTGATCAAGCGGCCGAAGCTTACCGCGTACCACGCCAAGATGTTGATCTAGAGCTACTTAAAGATGAGCACGCAGGTACAAAGGTGACTTGGTTAGGTCATTCTAGTTTCTTAGTGCAACTGCCAGAGCTGACCTTTCTTACAGATCCGGTTTTTAGTGAACGGGTATCGCCTGTGAGTTTTGCCGGGCCAAAACGCTTAGTTCCACTTACCTTTAAACCAGAAGACCTACCCAGTGTCGATTTTGTAGTGATTTCCCATAATCACTATGATCACTTGGATAAAAAAGCCATTAAGCACTTTGGTAATTCTACTCATTACTTTGTGCCAGAAGGCTTGGGTATTTGGTTTGAAAAAATGGATATTAAACCAAGTAATATTACTGAATTGCCTTGGTGGGGCTCGCAGCAAAAAGGCGAGGCCTTAATCACTGCTACGCCTAGCCAACATTGGTCGGCACGTGGCTTGTTTGATCGCAATAAAAGCCACTGGGCGAGTTGGTTGATTGAGTTTAAAGGTAAGCGTTATTGGTTTGCCGGAGATACTGGTTATAACCCCTATGACTTTAAAGAAATAGGTGAACGAGCGGAAGAAATCGATCTGGCATTTATTCCTATTGGTGCCTATTCACCACGTGGTTTTATGAAAGATCAACACGTTAATGTGCCTGAAGCGATTAAAGTACATCAAGATGTAAAGGCTAAGCTGTCTATTGGCATGCACTGGGGAACTTATCCTCTTACGGCAGAACCGGTAATGGAGCCCGCCGAGTTGTTAGAAGACCTAAGTAGCAAACAAGCCGCGTCGGCACCGTTTATTACAATGAAAATGGGCGAGACCTTGGTGTTAGACTAGCGGCTGTTGATCTTTCGAACAACATTTAGCCGCGAACGGTCAACAGAACCTAGGGTTAAACCGCTAAATTAACCCTAGAACTTAAGCCTAATTTAGTGCTGGTTTATAGGTGTTTCCGGTTAGAGTTAGTGCGTATAGAGCCGAAAGGGCCATTCCGTAGTAATCGTTATTGGCATTTTCATAACCGTTAGCGCCAATGTTCCAAGGCAGGCTGCCATTTAAGGTTTCATCAACCCAATGCTCGGTGTAATTGTTAGCATTGTCTGGATACCAGTTATAGAGCATTGCCGCTACTGCAAATCCTCCAGAGAAAGAACGGCCGTTATAACCAGCGGAGTCACCGGTCGATTGGGAAATATCTGCTTTAATATCGGTAATGTCGCCATTATTGGAGTTGTTTACCAAGTCGTTGATTAAACGACGAGTCCAGTTTTGCGATTCACTGGTTCCATACCAGGCATAGTCCATGGTTACTCGCCAAGGAATGCGAGAGGCATCTGAGCCATAGTTAGTGCTTCTGCCAGTTACCGCGCTTCCATCTAACTTCATCCAGTCAGGAACAAAGGTTTTATCACCATTTGGGCCTGCTTTTTGTTTGTCGAGTAACTTGCTGTAAAGATCGCGTGCGGCCGAATTCCAGCGGTCATTGGCATTTTTTACCGAGCTGTCTACCGAAGCCACTTCAGCAAAGTAGCGGAAAAATGCGGGTATAGAATAAGAAGCATCGATTTCATCTTTACACGGGTCGAAATTAGATTTTTGATAAGGTTTTACCACCCACGTGCCGCCATCATCGGCGCACCAATGTAACCAGTTATCGTGCAGCTCATTAACTATGTGAATCGCCTCTGCGCGATAATCAATATCTGGGTTGTCCCATTTATCAGCGGCAACAAACAGTGCCATGGCGATATCAATATCACCATCAGTGGCTGGGCCACCGCCACCTGCACCAAAACAGGTTTGGTTTTGGCCAACAATGCCATAACAAATTTGGTTGGTTACTGGAGAGGCATTACCCCAAACTAACCAAGGCATTAAATCAGCATTGTTATCATCCAAGGCTTTTCGATAAAATCGGAACAGTTTGTCGAAACGAGTTTTGTCGTCACCGTAGGCGGTAACTAGCATACCGTAACCCATTCCTTCAGAGGCCGTTGCGTAAGCATCTTTACTTACATTGCCGCTACCATCGCGTAGTGCTCCGCCCGAACCCCACTTTACACGCGCCATATTGGTACCGGCATCAACGATGTAGTTATCTACAAAGCGGTTATATATGGTGTTTAGCTCTGATGCGTTAATGGCTGTGTTGTTGGGGAGCAAAATACCGCCCCAATATCCAGAGTTCGCTAAATTCTGTTTAGTTAATGCCGCACTGGCCGAAAAACTGGCGCAACTTAACATTAATGCCGAACTGATTAATGCACAGCTGAGCAAGGGGCGCGTAGTTGAAAAAACTGTCATTGTTCATCCTTACAATTGATCATTATTATTTTTGTTAGCGCTAACAGTCATAGTTTATATTTTGTGCTGATCAAAAAGTGTTCAGGATGCGCTTTGGTCTTAGTGAATGTGATCTAGATGTGTGACATTGGTTGATAGTAATTTGTTAAGTTGTTGATAAAAAAGGATTGATTTATTTCATGGCGTTTGCTGCTTTTGAGAGGCTGGAAGCTATTTGCTAAAAAATAGCTACTTAGCTTGTGAAAAAAAATAATTGTTCGCTTCGTCTTATAAGGGATTTTTTACTTAAAAATCGGTTTATATCACAGTCATCTTTATACCTAATCATAATGATTGCCTATACCTGAACTGCTTGTTAGTATTTGTTTTTCAAGATGAACAGAGCGAAGTGAAAATGGATTTGAACGAACTGAACCATGGACAAAGAAGCCGACTAGCTTTTATTGATTTTAGCCTAGAGTACTTTGGCGAAGTGAGCCGTGCCGACTTAATTAGTCGATTTAAAACAGGCCTTGCAGCTGCAACTCGTGATTTAGCCAGCTATAAGCAACTTGCACCTAATAATGCTTTTTTAGACCATAAGGCGCGCAGGTATTTACGCAGAGATAAATTCTCTCCTTTGTTTTCTCATAATCCAGAAGCGATCTTAACGGGGCTGTCTCATGGCTTTGGTGATGGCTTGTCGTTTCCTCTAGAGCCCAGCGATACCTGCTTTGATGCGGTGAGGTTGGTGCACCCAAAGGCCGATTATATTGCCTCGATTATGCGCGCTATTCATCACCGCGTGCCGCTAAAATGCAGCTACCTGTCTATATCGTCTGGCGAAAGCAGCCGAGAAATAGTGCCTCACAGTTTAGTGAACAATGGTCACCGTTGGCATGTTAGAGCTTTTGACAGAGTAAGTGGGAGCTTTAGAGACTTTGTATGTACTCGCTTTACCCAACTCGAAGTGCTCGATCAGTCAATTGCTACGCTAGAAGCTCGTGATTATGACAAGCAGTGGAATCACATTGTGGAGTTGGAGCTGGTGGCTCATCCAAGTTTGCAGTACCCGCAGGCTATTGAGCTTGATTATGCGATGCATGAAGGGGCGCTTAAACTTGAAGTACGCGCCGCGCTGGCGGGGTATTTGTTACGCCAATGGAATGTTGATTGTTCAAAACAACACAGTTTGAGTGGTGGTGAATATCAATTAGCCTTAAAAGACAGCAAGGTATTGGCAAATGTATCTGGCTTAAGTATTGCGCCAGGTTGGCAGTCAGAGGATTAACAAGAACGATGAGAGCAAGCTTACGCAGCCATGTTATTAAGATTTGCCAAAGTAAAATTGACGCTAAGGGCAGTAATGTAGGTTTGTCTTTCTATGCGTTTTTTGCCAATAAAAATGATAATCCCGAGCTGCTAATGGAAGCTGCTAGGTGGTGGATTGAAACTCATCAGCTCGATCATTTCGAAAAAGCGCATAAAATTAAAGCATTAGTTGAGTCTGAGAATTAACGCTCACTTGTAGGCTTGTATTTCGGCTCTCTACTGCTGTTTTTCTAGTGGAGAGTTCGGCTTGAATGTGGATTATTTAACCACTACAATAGCGAACTTTTATTGTTTGATAGAAGGTTGTGGTGCCAAACGGCGTCATGAGTAGTTAAATGTTTCGCTCCGCTGTAACAGAAAAAACGCTGTTAAGTTTTTCTAGTTTTTCCTCCTTTTTGTTCGCTTTACTCGGTATCAGCCTTGGTTTATGGGCTGGTTCTTTAGTGATTGTATTTGATGGTGCCTATTCATTGGTGAGCCTAGCCTTAACGCTAGTTTCGCTGGGCTCCCTAGCGCTTAGAAAACACCCTGTATTCGAAGAGCAGCCCAATAAAGCATTAATGATAGAGCCCGCGGTTGTAGCCTTCAAAGGCTTGGCTATTAGTGCTATGTGTTTGTTTTCATTTGGATCTGCAGTTTTAGCTATAGTAAATGGGGGGCGCGATGTGAATACCGGTTTAGCTTTGGTGTTCGGGCTGCTTAATGTTGTTGGTTGTGTCGCGACTTACCTAATACTAACAAAAGCCAGTAAACAGTCTTTGCTACTGGATGCAGAGGCGAAACAATGGTTAATGGACAGTGTGATAAGCGGGGCGGTATTGGTCGGTTTTGTGGTGGCTATGTTATTAAGCAAAAGCGCCTATGCTGCATTTGCTGTTTACGCCGATCCGGCAATGGTGATTATTGCCTCAGCATATTTCGTTTGGGTACCGCTTAAAATGACCTTACGAGCGCTAAATCAGCTAAATAGTATTAGAAAGCTTGAATTTAGTTATTAGCTGGAAGCGAGCTGTTAATATTTGGCGAACCGAGAGTAAAAAGGCGTAAAGTAAAAATTTACGCCTTTTTTGTTTGGCTTAGTTGCTGTAGCAGCTATCCCAATCGCCGTAGTTTGCGTCACCAGCAAGAACTTGCAACTCAACGTCACCTAGTACTTTAACAATGGCGGCATTGGCCAGCTCAATCACAGCATCTAACTCTGCCTGTTCAGTGAAAAAGTTAATCGCTACATGGTACTGTTCGTTAAAGTAGGCGATAAACAGCTCCCAGCCTTGCTGTTGTTGGGTATTGGCTAGCTCAGCATCTACTTCATCAAATTTTTCAATGTCTGCTACAAAACGGATTTCGGCACAGGTTTGTGCGAAAGGCCCAATCGCCATCTTTTTTAGGTGGCGGGCTTTATGGTGGCTTTTAACTTGTGGTTTGGCTAAATCAGGAACAGAGATAACAGTCATTTTAAGTACCTAGTGGAAAATAGTAATTGGATTCAGCTAGGCAACATTTTTATGCCAAGCTGTTTGAGCGCGAGCTTAGTCTAGCTGCCGCATTGGCGCAAGCTAAAGCTGAGAGTCTAGCTCTTTTTGTACTAGCATAAATCACTGTACATCAAAGCTTACAGTCAAGTTTTGCCAATTGAGCTTGCTTTGCCTGGGATGGGTTAATATTAGACAGTGCTAGCGAAAAAGTTGTCAGTTTGAGCCGCTGCGCTAGGCAAGACAGATGCAAGCATACTGGTAGCTACCAAACATATTTTTTTGGTGTTGTTGCGGGTATGAGTTGTCGCGCTCTTTTTCGTTTTTTTGAACTTCTATTGTTTTTAAGTATTCACGTTCTCGCGTGACTCCCACCTAAGGCCACTGGCCTTAGGTTTTTTTTGTCTGCAGTTTGCTGCTTAACGATAAGCAGCAAAGATGTAACTAGCGCTGCTCATCATCGAATTGTTTGATCAATACCGAAGTATCGGCGCGAGAATAGCCACGTTGTTGTAACTTGGCATATTCATTATCAACTTGTTTGGCTAATGGTAAGGCAACGCCCAGTTTGTCGGCTTCATCAAAACATATTGCTAAGTCTTTTCTCATCCAATCAATGGCAAAGCCAAAGTCAAACTCATTGGCGGTCATGCTGCTAGCTCGATTGCTCAGTTGCCAGCTTCCTGCTGCGCCATGCTGCAGCACTTCCACAACTTTGTTTATATCTAGCTTAGTGGCTTCTGCCAGTTTTAAGGCCTCGGATAAACCTTGCAAGATTCCAGTGATACAAAGTTGATTAACCATTTTGCAGCGCTGGCCATAGCCTACCGGCCCTATCAAATTAACGGCCTTGGCATAGCAATCAAAAACAGCTGCTACTTTGCTTAAAGTGGACTGCTCTCCACCTACCATTACTGTTAGGCAGCCGTTAACGGCGCCGGCCTCGCCACCAGATACTGGTGCATCAAGAAATTCAAGTTGATGGGCTTTGGCCGCGCTATCTAGCTCGCTGGCAATTTCTGCCGAGGCAGTGGTATGGTCAACTAAAATGCTGCCTGGTTTTGCAGCGCCAATAATGCCCTGTTCACCAAGATAAACCTGCTGCAGATCTTGATCATTGCCTACACAGCTTAAAATAACATCTGCTTGGCTAGCGGCTTCCGCTGGGGTAAATGCTTGTTTACCTTGGTACTTAGCTAGCCACTTTTTAGCGGTGGCATCGGTGCGGTTATAAACCACCACTTGGTAGCCTTGCTGGCTTAAGTGACCAGCCATAGGAAAACCCATTGTTCCTAAGCCTATAAACGCAACGGTAATTGAAGATGGTGTCATAGCGGTTGTCCTTAACTAGTCAAACTAAGTGCAGCACCCCGTGCTGATTTATTAACGATAGTTGCATTGAACTAGTTCATTGGCAATTATTTGAGCGTATATTTAACCATTACTCAATAATTGACTTGTTTTACTAGTTCAATCGGTTTGCTTAGCTGCTAAAACCACATGAGGCTGTAAATCATCTAGTTATTCGGTGATACCATTTGTTCTAAATGGTTATTCTATAAATATCATGCAGATAGCTATATTCTGCTAATTGTAAACAAATGAGTGAGCGCAGAGTTGCTAGACACAATATTGCTAGGTTTTAACCCAAAATCTCGACCTCTATATCTTGAGATTGCTCGATGTATCGAGAACGCTATCTTGAAGGGGCAGATAGCCTATCAAGATAAACTGCCATCGCATCGAACCCTCGCCAGCGAAATTGGCAGTAGTGCCGTAACGGTGCGTCAGGCTTACCAAGAATTAGAAAACAAAGCCTTGTTAAGTTCTGGGATAGGTAAAGGCACCTTTGTTTCTTTTAATGTAAACCTTAGTGCTGGCATTAAAGGGCGTACTCAAAACGAGCTTAACCTTTCCTTGGTAGCGCCATTAAATGGCCCCTTACTTAAACCTTTAAGCGTTCAGCTAAGCGCGCTTGCCAATGCTGATTTAAGTGCCTATTGCGATTATGAGGCAGATGCCGGTAACCCAGAGCAGTTGGCCGTTCTGCATCAATGGCTGAAAACTCAAGGCATTGATTGCGAACAGAGCCAGGTTATTGTCTGTCATGGTGCGCAGCATGCTTTATTGGTTGCAGTATTGGCATGCACTCAAGTCGGGGATAGGGTTGCAGTAGAAAGCTTGTGTTATCCGGGGATCCTCTCGGTGCTTCGCCAAACAGGCAGAATACCTGTGCCAGTGGCGCTTGATGAACAGGGTTTAGTGCCCAATTCTTTAGAGCGGCTGCATGAGCAACAAACTATACGGGCGTTAATGCTGGTGGCTTCCTGTCAAAACCCAACCGGAACGGTAATGCCGAATCAGCGGCGTGAGCAACTGGCTAAAGTGGTTAAACGCTGCGCTATTCAAGTGATTGATGACGATATTTATGGCTTTTTGGCTGCAGAAGAAATAAAACCCTTTTTTCATTTTGCCCCGCAGCAAAGCATTTATCTAACGAGTTTGTCTAAGTGTGTATCGCCGAGTTTGCGGTTAGGGCTGTTGGTGGTACCTAAAAGTAGTCGTGACGATTATATAAATTTGGTAAGAACAACGGTTTGGTTGCCTTCGCCCTTACTTATGCAACTAGCTTGTCAGTTAATTACAAGCGGAGCTGTAGCCAAAGTAACTCAATGGCAGAAGCGTCAAGCATTGGCGCGACAGAATTTGGCAAAAACAATGCTCAATGAATTAGAGTTTGTTAATCAGCATTTGGCTGAACATAGTGCTTACCACCTGTGGTTATATCTGCCACTGGGCTGGACCAGCCAAGCCTTTGTAGAGGTAATGCTCGGCCATCATATCCATGTAAGTGGTGAGCAGCATTTTAGGTTCGAGGGTAAACAGCGACCGGCAGTGCGTATTAGTTTAATGGCCACGCAAAGTCTATCCGATCTTAAACATGCGCTGGGTTTAATTCGTGATGTTTTGCTACGGCGAATTTAAGCTACTCGTGGGCCTTTTGATAGGCTTTTCCCCAGTCACAAAGCAAATCTAAGGCCGGATTTAATTGTTCGGCTAAAGCGGTTGGGGTGTACTCAACCCTTGGTGGCACTTCGGCAAATACTTTGCGTTCTATCAGCTTATCTTTTTCTAAATCACGCAGTTGTTGGGTTAAGGTTTTTTGAGTGATTTTGGGGATCTCTCGTTTGAGTTCACCAAAACGCAGCGTTTTACCACGTAGTTGATACAAGATAATCACCTTCCATTTACCACCAATTACTTCAATGGCGGTCGAAACAGGGCATTCATGCTTTTGCTCTGTCAAAGAAACTTCACAATTTTTTTCTGGGCTAGAAGCCGCTGAATCCAACATTAGGCACCTCGAGGAAACTAAATATCTAATTAGTGCGTACTTGTAGTTCGCTAAAAGCGTTCTTATAGTTACCAAAAGATACTATGTTTCGTTTGGATACAAAAGTTATATCGATTGGCCAAGCGCATATTTGTTAATTTATACAAGGAATCACTCGATGTCAGCCATTTATAAGCCGAACCAAACCATTGAACTGATAAGTTTCAAGCTTTGTCCCTTTGTGCAACGCTCGGTGATTACTTTATTATACAAAGGTATCGAGTTTGAGATTAAGTACATTGATTTAGCCAACAAACCAGACTGGTTTTTGGCGCTATCTCCTTTAGGCAAAGTGCCGGTGCTTAAGTACGGCGACGATGTCTTGTTTGAGTCTGCGGTGATAAACGAGTTCTTGGATGAAATTACCGAAGGCTCTTTAATGCCGAGTGACCCTCTACAAAAAGCCAAAGATCGCGCATGGATAGAGTTTTCAAGCCAAGTATTAATGGCGCAGTATCAAACCTCATTAGCCAAAAATCAGGATGACTTTGCTCAAGCAGAAGCTGGGCTAAACGACAAGCTCTCGCGTCTAGAAGCTTTAACCAGTGATAAGGGCTTTTTTAATGGTGAAGACTTAGCCTTAATCGACACCGTGTTAGCGCCATTGTTTACCCGTTTTGCGGCGATAGAAAGCTTGTTTGAGCGTGATTTACTTGCAAACTTTCCCAAGCTAAAGGCGCTAGGGCAACGCTTGCTAGCCTTGCCGGAAGTATCGGGCTCGGTAGTTGAGAACTTTAACTCACTGTTTGCCGACTACTTAGGTAATGCCGAGAGTTGGCTTACTAAGTAGCTCGCTAAAACGTTTGTTTATTACTTTTAATGATCTTAAAGGATAAAGATATGTCTCTAAGCCAACTGTTTACACCAATCAAACTGGGCGATATAGAACTGAAACATCGTGTTGTTATGGCGCCGCTTACCCGTTCTCGCTCTGCCCAACCGGGCGACTACCCTCATGAGCTTAATGTGGAATACTATTCACAGCGAGCGAGTGCTGCTCTAATTATTAGCGAAGCTACGCAAGTGTCACCTCAGGCCAAGGGTTATGCTTTTACGCCAGGTATTCATAGCGAGCAACAAATTGCCGGTTGGAAAACAATTACGGATGCTGTGCACGCCAAGGGCGGAAAAATTGTGCTGCAACTTTGGCATGTTGGCCGTATTTCTCATTCGGTTATTCAAGAAAATGGTGAATTGCCGGTTGCGCCGTCGGCGATAGCCGCAGAAGGACAAGCCTTTACTGAACAGGGATTTTTAGATTTTGAAACGCCACGAGCGCTTGAAACCGAAGAAATAGCGTCAATAGTTGAGCAGTTTAAACAAGGCGCTATTAATGCTAAAAAGGCCGGATTTGATGGGGTAGAAATTCATGCTGCCAATGGCTATTTACTGGATCAGTTTCTCAAAGACGGAACCAACCAGCGTGACGACATCTATGGTGGCTCAATCGAAAATCGAGCGCGCTTAAGCTTGGAAGTTACCCAAGCCGTGACCGAGGTATGGGGAGCGGGTAGAGTGGGGATTAGAATCTCGCCAACCGGCAACTTTAACTCGATGTCTGATAGCAATCCTCAAGCTTTGTTCAACTACTTGGTTGAGCAGCTTAGCCCCATGAAGCTTGCTTACCTCCACGTAGTAGAGAATTTTGCTGGAGCAAGCAGCGAAGGTTTCGACTTCACTCAGTTGCGCAGCCGCTTCGCGGGCGCATACATGGCAAATGGTGGTTATAGCGCGAACAGTGCTGAACAAGCCATTGTAGAAGACAGTGCCGACCTCGTGTCGTTTGGCTCCCCGTTCATTGCCAACCCTGATTTACCCGAGCGCTTTAAACAAGGTGCCGAGTTGAATGAGTTAGACCAAGACACTTTATATGGTGGTGGAGCGAAAGGTTATACCGATTACCCCTTTCTAATGAGTGTAAGCTCTTAAGTTTTCATTTCTTTGCGAAAAAGCTGAAGCAAGAAATGTTTGTGCAAGTCCACAATTCCCTGTGGTGTTTGGCCTCGCGTGCGAGGCCTTTTTTTATTTATATCTGTAACTCAGTTGCTTGTAACCTGCTTTGTTGCTAAATTCGCCAGCCAATTTTCTACCGTTTGGTGCTATGCGTTTATTAAAGTCTACTGTTCACCCTGATCTTAGTTCCCTTGATGGGAAGGCTTTGGAGCGCGTTGCTGCAAGAGCAATTGTGCTAAAGGGGGAAGAGATTTTGTTAATGTATACCGAGCGTTATCATGATTACACCTTGCCTGGCGGCGGTGTTGACCAAGGCGAAAACCTGATTGAAGGCTTAAAGCGGGAGCTGAGTGAAGAAACTGGTGCACAAAATGTGCGCGATATTCAGCCCTTTGGCTGCTATGAAGAATATCGCCCCTGGTATAAAGATGATGCTGATTACATGCATATGCTGTCCTATTGCTACTTGTGCAAAATTGATGATGAACTTGCCGAAAATGCCTTAGAAGACTACGAAATCAACAATGGAATGAAGCCCGTCTGGTTGAACATTCATAGCGCTATCGCCCATAACCTAGAGACTATCGCCAGTAATCCTAAAGCGGGTATGTCGGTTGAGCGCGAGACTTTTTTACTGCAAAAAGTGGTGACGGAATGTTTGATAAACTCGCCACTTAAACAAGCGGTTTAAACTCGCGCCACCAAAAATACTGATAGAGCTTTCTCTGGTCGCCACTTGGTGTCGATGCTAAAGCCTTGTTGTTGAAAGCTATTCAGCAGTTCTTGCTCGGTAAACACTCTTACTAGAGGCATCAGGCCTAGTGCTTTACCAATTGGGCCAATTAGCTTAAAAAATTTCATTCTGTCGCCTAAACAAGGGGTGCTACTAATTAGTACTCCACCTGGTTTTAGCCAACTCTTTATGGTCGCTATAGCGGTTTCTTTGTCTTCCAATAGGTGAATCAGGTTAAGTGCAAAGACGATGTCTACCGGTTCATTTACCACTAGCTCTTCGACTGTAGCTTGCTGAAAACTTAGATTGTCTATTTGCTGTTCTTGGCGTTTTCGCTCTGCAATATCTAACATTGCGGCTGAGATATCGGTGGCGAGTATGTGCTTTAGATAAGGGGCATGTAGTAATGCAGTTGAGCCGGTACCACAGCCCACTTCAATGGCCGTAGCATCTTTAGAAAAGTACTCGCGGCTAAGTGCCAGTTTTTTCTCATAGCTGGGAATATCTGAAATAGCGCGCTTAGCGTAAGAGCTAGCATGTTTATCCCAAAACTTATTGCGAGTATCCATCAACATTTTCCCTAATGAGTTGCGTTTAGCGCTGATTGAGTGAATAGTAATCATGCTTAAAACAGGTAGCAATAATCAATAATGCATCTTAGGTATACGTATTTGTATGGATAGGCGTTCTATAAATTTTGATTGGAATAGGGCTCGGGCTTTTTTGGTTACCGCTGAAGAAGGCTCTTTATCCGCTGCTGCGCGAGCATTAGCTATGACTCAGCCTACTTTAAGTCGCCAAGTGGCGGCCTTAGAGCAAGAACTAGGTGTTTCCTTGTTCGAGCGAGTGGGGGGCAGGCTAAGCCTCACCACCAGTGGCGTAGAGTTATTGACACACGTTCAAGCCATGGGCCAAGCGGCTAATAATTTGTCTTTATCCGCTTCTGGTAGAGCAGAAGCCATTGAAGGTGACGTATGCATTTCGGCTTCGGAGGCCGTGGCAGCTTTTGTTCTGCCGAGTATTGTTGAGAAACTACGGCTACACGCCCCAGGTGTGCGGGTAGAGATTATTGCCAGCAATGACTCTAGCGACTTGTTACGCCGAGAAGCAGATATTGCCATTCGGGCATATCAACCTACCGAATTGGAGTTAATCGCCCGCCGTGTTGCAGATATCGATGTGCATTTATATGCGGCTAAAAGCTACTTAGCTAAGTGGCCACAGCCTCGCACTATTCAAAGTCTTGCTGATGCAAAATTCCTCGCTTTCGATAAAAACGATGAGTTGATTAATGAGCTGGCTAAGCTAGGTTTCTCGCTTAAGCAAAGTAACTTTCCGGCGGTAGTGAGCAACCATTTAGTCCAGTGGGAGCTGGTGAAACAGGGCGTTGGCATTGGCTTTATGTTAGAGCAAGTAGGCGACAGCGAGCCCTTGGTCGAGCGCGCCTTTCCTTCTCTAGCTGCAATCCCTACACAATCTTGGCTGGTGGTTCATCGAGAGCTAAATACCAGCCGACGACTGCGTATGGTGTATGACTTTTTGGCCGAGCAGCTAAGCTAGCTGTAACTGTATACTTTCACTTAGTTGCTGTTCTACACAATTGGCTTCTTCGCCGCTTCGGTCAATCACCAAAAAGTCGCTAGTTTGTTGCAAGCTAATTAAGGGGTGATGCCATACCCCGCTGTGGTAGTTAACCCCTTGGTCAGGCTGTGCCCAAAAGGCGCAAATGCTATCTTCATCTAGCTCACCAGGTTTTGCCACCACTACCACGTAGGGGCGTTGGGACAAGGGCATAAATAGCTGGCTGCCATAGGGATGGTGTTCCAGCATATCTATGGCTAGTGGCAGCTGAAAGGCTTGGCCGCGAAATATCGAGACAATCAGCTTGGCTTGGCTGCCGCTGGCTTGCAACTCGGCCAAGTCGTGGAAGCGACTGGTGGTTCCGCCATTGATTGCAAAAGGCGAGACTCTGTCGCAGGCCACTACATCTCCAAAGGGCGCAAAGGTCGCTTGAGTAAGCGGCTGTAAGCTGAGTTTTTTCATTGCCATTCCTTAAGCTGATTTACCCCACAAGCGCAGGCGACTGATGCCGCCATCGGGATAAATATTCACTCGAATATGCGTGATGGTGCCAAGCGAGTTTAGCTCGTTAAAGTGATGCTCATTGTCGGCGCTAAGTGACTTAGCGGGCAACAACTCCTGCCAAAACATACTTTGGCTGATCAAACTTAAATCGTTAGGATCTTGAATATTGGCTGCCTGTATCGACAGTTTGTCGGGGAAGTTGCCTTTAAAGTGAGTGGTGGCCACTTCAATTTTGTCAACCTCGCCAGCTTGGCCTAAAGCAATAATACACCAATCGTTACCCGGCTCTCGGCGGCGGCGGGTTTCCCAGCCATCGCCCATATTAACGCCTTTGGCTGGCGCAAGCAGATTGCTGGGCGTACCGTAATGCGCATCATTGTATCCAATGACTCTGCCGCCATTTTTAAGGGCAACTAGATCAATGCTTTGCTCACTTGAATGTTGTGGGATGGGGTGGCCAAATACCCGTAAACGGGCAATGCCACCATCGGGAAAAATATTAATTTTTAGATGACTAATCGGCTGCTCAGTGTCTACTGCAAAAAAGTGGTGGTTATCGGCACTTAAAGCACTGGCAGAGAGAATACTGTGCCATTGGGTATCACTTGGTGGTGTATCGTGCTCGCAGTAGCAGGCTTCAATACTGGCCGCTGGGGCAAAATTACCGGTAAAAAAGCTAGTATCTAGTTGTAGTCCTTTAACCTTGCCTGCAACCCCTAGTTTTACGATGCACCAGTCGTGGCCTGCATCACGGCGGCGGCGACTTTCCCATCCGTCCATCCATTTGCCGTTATCATCATATTTGTCTGGGTAAAACAGAGCGGGCAAGTGGTTGAGCATGCGTTCGGCTTTGGCAAAAAAATCGTCACTCACAGCGATGATTTGGCTGCCTAAACGGTTGTCGGCTAAGTTTACACACTGTTGGCTAAAGGCTGGCGCATCGGTGGCAGCTGGGGCAGTTATAGCTTGGCTCATAGTTATCCTTAAATTTGTTGAGAGAATGCGCTAATTGGCTCATCGTCTACTTGTTTGGTTCAATTGTTTCACTGCTGCTTAGTGGTTCCCCTTATTGGGTTCTGTAAGTAACAGTGAGGTAATGTTTAGTGGTGAGCTTCTAGCTCATCAAGTAATTGATAATTATTGCTGACTTGGTTGCTATGGGTTTGGGCTGAATGCGCTAAGTAATCGTAGACCTTGTTGCTTAAATGGGCGAGCAAGCTCATCGGTGCGGCATAGCTATCTAAGGCAGAGTGATTGCTCATCGGGCAGACCAGTAATTGGCTCACTTGAGTGCGATAGCACTGGCCACTTTGGTCGGTAATTAGCAAGCAATTAAGATTTTGTAACTGCTCTATAAGTGCCGTAAACAATTTGGGTCTGCGGCGAATACCTATCACTATTACTAAGTCTTTATCGCCAAGTTGCGCGAGCTCCTCACCAATGCTTTGACCCGGAACCGGCAATAAATACACCTGTTTGCGACATTGCATTAATTGCTGGCGAAAGTGCAAAGCCAGTGGATAGCTGTTGCGATAGCCAATAATAGTTATCCGTTTGGCTTGGCTAATTTGCTTCACTAAAGCCTCGCAATCAATCTGTTCTAGTTGCTTAAATACCTGGCTAATAGCGGCTAAATCGCTGTGTTCACTAGTATCGCTCGCTTCACTGGTTAACAGTGGTTGTCCCCATTCGCGCTCTTGGCGAAGCTCGTCACAGACTTGCTGGTGATCTTGGTAGCCCAGTTGACGGAAAAAACGGCTCACACTGGCTTTGGAGACTTGGCAAGCGCTAGCGATTTCGGCGGTTGATTGAATCAATACTTTATCGGGATGATGCTGCAAGTAATCTGCAACTACCCGTGCTTTGGCCGAAAGCTGCGGATAGTGTTCAACAATACGTTGGTTAAATGCACAGGCCGATTTTGTCATGATTACTTAAGGTCCTTTTAATTTCATTATTGCTTACAGCTTATAACACTGCAGAAATAAAGCTTTGTAACTCGGTGGTTTGGGGCTGAGCAAATACCTGTTTGCTGTCGCCGGTTTCCCACACCTTTCCTTGGTGCATGAAGACCACTCTATCACCAACGTCGCGAGCAAAGTTCATTTCGTGGGTGACTAAAACTAGTGTCATGCCTTCGGCGGCTAGTTGTTCTAAAACTTTGAGTACTTCACCTACCAGCTCAGGGTCTAGGGCCGAGGTGATTTCGTCACACAGCAATACTTTAGGCGACATAGCCAAAGAGCGGGCAATGGCCACGCGTTGTTGCTGGCCGCCCGACATGCTAGTGGGGTATTGATCAAACTTGTCGGCTAAACCCACTTTTTCCAGCACTTCTTTTGCTAGCTCGCGACATTCTTGCTGACTTTTACCCATTACTAACTTGGGCGCTAACATAATGTTTTCGCCAGCGGTCATATGGGGGAAGAGGTTAAAGTTTTGAAACACCATGCCTACACTACGGCTAAGTAGCCTAAGCTGTTTTTCGTCTTCGCTTACCGCTTGTTTATCTACAATAATGGCACCACTTTGAAAGGGTTCTAAACCATTAATGCAGCGCAATAGGGTGCTTTTTCCAGAACCGCTGCGGCCAATAATAGAGATAACTTCGCCAGCCTTTATTTTTAAGTCTATGCCTTTTAGCACATGGTGTTGGCCGTAATACTTATGAATTTGTTCAATACTAACCAGTGACATTGAGCTTCTTCTCCAAATGCTTGCTGTATAAAGACAGCGGGAAACACAACAAAAAGTACAGCGCTGCCACTAGGGCAAACACTTTAAAGGGTTGGAAGGTGGCATTGTTAAGCATGGTGCCGGCTTTAGTTAACTCTACAAAACCAATAATGGATGTGAGTGCAGTGCCTTTCACCACTTGCACCGAAAAGCCTACAGTAGGAGCAATGGCCACGGTGAGTGCTTGCGGCAAAATAACGTAGCGCATGGTTTGAAAGAAGCTCAAACCCAAGGTGCGAGATGCTTCCCATTGGCCCTTGGGTAAAGACTCGATACAGCCGCGCCAAATCTCACATAAAAAGGCGCTGGTGAACAAAGTTAAACCAATGATGGCAGCGCTCCAAGCGCTCACATCAATGCCAATTAGTGATAAACCGAAGAAGGTTACAAACAACTGCATTAACAGAGGTGTGCCTTGAAACAGTTCTACATAGCCTTTAACGAAGGCGCTTAACACGGGGTTTTTGCTTATGCGCATAAAGGTTAGCAGTAGGGCAACTAAGCCACCGCTGGCAAAGGCAATGAGTGATAACAAGACCGTCCAACGCGCTGCCAGTAGCAGGTTGCGTAAGATGTCCCAATCGGTAAATTGCATCATATTAAACTACTCCTACAATGCAGGGTTTTTGAAAAGGCGACGAGCGGCCAGCTCAAACAGTTGGCGCATGGCAATGGCTAGCAGCAAATAAATCAGTGCGGTGAGCAAGTAAGATTCAAAGCTTAAAAAGTTACGCGATTGAATAAAGTTGGCTGAGAACGTGAGCTCTTCGACAGAGATTTGCGAGACTACCGCCGAGCCCAGCATCACGATAATGCATTGGCTAACTAAGGCCGGATAGATACGTTGAAACGCAGTGGGTAATACTATGCGGCTAAAAATGTGCCAGTGGCTTAGGCCTAAGGTTTTACCCGCTTCCCACTGGCCTTTAGGGGTGGCTTCTATACCTGCACGAATAATTTCGGTGAGGTAGGCGCCTAGGTTAATCACCATGGCCAAACAGCCCGCTTGCCAAGCACTTAGTTTTACCCCCAAGGCTGGCAAGCCAAAAAAGATGAAGAATAACTGCACAATAAACGGTGTATTGCGAATTACTTCTACATAAGCGCTTATGAGCCAGCGCAACCAAGCTTTATTACTTATTTTACCTGCAGCCCCCGCAGTACCGAGTAAGATCCCAGCAAAGGTTGAGTACAAGGTGAGCTCGGCTGTGGTGAGTAAGCCCTTGGCAAGCTCAGGCATGTAGGGCAGTAAGCCACTAAAGTCTAGTTGGTAGCTCATGGCGCGCTCCTTTAGTACAACTCTTTAGGTAACGATGTTTTAAACCATGCAAGCGAGAGTTTCTCTAACTCACCACTTTGTTTTGCTTTAGCAATTAGCTCGTTTACTTTGGCAACCAGTGCAGGCTCGCCTTTAAGTACACCTACATAACAAGGCGAGTTTTTAAGTAAGAACTTAGTCTCTGGCTTACGGTTTGGAACGCGTTTGGCAATTTCTGTGGCAACTAAATTACCGGTGGCAATAAGCTCTACTTGGCCTGATAAGTAAGCTGACAGGGTGGTGTTATTGTCTTCAAAACGTTTAATGGTGGTAGAACTATCCACCAATTTGCTTAGCTCTATGTCTTCAACAGCGCCACGGGTAACACCAACGGTTTTACCTGCCAGTTGCTCCGCAGAATCAACGCTTACCTCTGCGGCGCCAAATACACCAAGGAAAAATGGTGCATATGCATCACTAAAGTCGATGGCTTTTTCACGCTCGGCGTTTTTACCTAGGCTAGAAATAACCAAATCAACCTTGCGAGTTTGTAAGTAAGGAATGCGGTTGGCGCTGGTTACTGGCACTAATTCTAGTTTTACATCCAGCTGCTCAGCTAGGTAGCGAGCCATATCAATGTCGTAACCCATGGGTTGTAAATCACTCCCCACCGAGCCAAACGGAGGGAAATCTTGTGGCACGGCTACTTTTAATACGCCGCGCTCCATTAAAGTAGCTAGTTGGTCGGCATGGCTTACGGTGCTGCTTAGAGCGCAAAGTAAAATGGCTGCGCTAGCAAATAGTTTTTTGAAGGTATACATAAAGCTTCCTTAGCGAGTTTACTTGTTGTGAAACGAATGAATCTTTTGTTTTTTATTTGCAACGTACGAGCCATTAAGCTGGAAGTGAAGTAAGTATTTAATAATTCCTTTAAATACATATGGTTATAGATTTTTGTTTGATGAAGAGGTGAAGATGAACTAGCGGGCAGTGTTTAATATTTACCCATCTTGGTGCTGTTTGGGATCTGTTTGGTGCATAAATTACTACTAAAGTGGTATCTGTGAGTTTATTTGAAACAAATCGCAAATATTTGTCCAAATATCGTTTTTAAAAACAAATTTTTAAGTTTAACTATTTGTTTTAAATGGGCTTTAATGCCTGTGATAGAAAAGTGATAAGTTCGTGAATTGGTTGGGACATGTGCTTCTTATACTGGATTTGACTGTTAAATAAGGACCGCAAAAGGAGCGAACCATGGATCTCAAGTCATCTCTGTTAGCAATGCCGTTTATTGCTGTAAGTACATTAAGCCAAGCCGCGGTAGTAGACGTTAAAATTACTAACTTAACGCAAGGTATTTACTACACCCCTTTATTAGTAACTGCACATACTTCTGACGCCCACCTATTTGAAGTAGGTACAGCGGCATCGCCAGCCCTGCAAATGATGGCAGAGGGTGGAGACATCTCTGGTTTAGTCACAATTGCCGACGGTATTGGTGCTGTTTCATCAGCCAATCCAGCGGCTGGTTTATTGGCACCAACCGATTACGTGATGGTGAGTGACCTAGATACTGGCAGCAACACCCATTTAAGTATTGTTGCCATGTTACTGCCAACCAATGATGGTTTTGTAGGTAAAGACAGCTGGGAAATTCCAAGTGAAGCAGGCACTTATACCTTCTACATGAATGGTTACGACGCCGGCACCGAAGCCAACGACGAAATAGTAAACGGCGGCGGAGCTTCTGGTACACCGGGTATTCCTGCAAACCCTGGCATGAATGGTGGAACTGGCGGCAGTGGCGTAGCTACAGCATCAAGCAATACCAACATTCATATTCACCCTGGCAATGTGGGTGACCAAGATGCAACGGGCGGCATGAGTGACCTAGACAGCCGTATTCACCGCTGGTTAAACCCAGTTGCAAAAGTGGTTGTTACCGTTAAGTAATTAAGGAGGATCTATGGCTATCTCAAGTTTTAGTAAGAGAGCCTTGGCCGTAGCGGTAATGGCGGCAGGACTAAGTGCATGTGGCAGTGATGACGAGAAAATCGTCGTGGTTGAGCCAGATACGCTAGAGTATGAAGTAACCATTTACAACGACACCTCGGCGCAGCCCTTATCACCAGCTGTAGTAGGTATTCATAGTGCAACCATGAGTTTATGGACATTGGGAACTTCTGCCAGCGTACCCTTAGAAACCATGGCCGAAGGTGGTGACGCCTCTGACATTGCAGCTATGTTTACTGGTGACAATGTAGCAGTAACTGGTGCTGGCGCTATTGGCCCAGGTGCTTATGAAACCTTAATGATAAGTGCTTCCGAGCGCAGCGATATGCAACTATCACTAGCCACTATGATGGTGAATACTAACGATGCATTTACCGGGCTAAATGGTATTGATATTGGTGGCTTAATGGTGGGTGATAGCATGACCTACAGTTTGCCAGCCTATGATGCAGGAACCGAGCAAAACAGCGAAGCGGTGGGAACGATTCCTGGCCCAGCTGATGGCGGTGAAGGGTTTAACGCGGCACGTGATGATGTAATGAATAAAGTTTCGCGTCATCCCGGTCTAGTTACACAAGCCGACGACCCTGCGTCAGTATTGCTGCCAGATCATCGATTGTCTGGCACAGTGGGAAGAGTAGTGATTACTCGTACCAACTAGTGCAGAGAACACTACACCCGTACTTAGGTGCGGGTGAGTGCCTTACTCATTGTGGTCGTTCATTACAAGGAAAGGAGCCTATATGTCCCCGCGGATCCTGGTCATTGAAGACGACCACGATATTAATAACCTGATCACCATGAATCTAAACGACATGATGTATCAAGTAGAAAGCTGCGAGAATGGCGCGCAAGGCTATGCCAAAGCCAGCAGCGATAACTTCGACTTAATCGTGCTTGATTTAATGCTACCCGGCATGGACGGTTTAGACATTTGTCGACAACTTCGCGCCCAACAACACAATACGCCAATTTTAATGCTCACCGCACGCGACTCAGAGGCCGATCGGGTGGTGGGTTTAGAAATGGGCGCAGATGACTACCTCACTAAACCCTTTAGCGTGCGCGAGCTGCAAGCAAGAGTGAAAGCCATGTTGCGCCGCGTTGATATGCTAGTGCAAAGCCAGCAACAAACCGACGCTACTACCATGCAGTGGAAGGACTTATCCATCGACATTGGTCGTCGCCAAGTATCGGTGCGCAATCAGGCGGTGGAGCTTACCTCTACCGAGTTTGATTTACTGCTGCATCTGGCTAAATCACCGGGTTTAGTGTTCAGCCGAGCTCAGCTATTAGACCAAGTTTGGGGCTATAAACACAGCGGCTACGAGCACACCGTAAATTCGCATATCAATCGACTACGCACCAAGTTAGAAAGCGACCCTTCTAATCCTGAATACGTGCTAACTGTGTGGGGAGTAGGGTACAAGTTTAATGATGTTTAGGTTTATCAGTTCTTTTTACAGCAAGTTAATGCTGGCCGTGGTGGTGTGTTTTATTTTAGCGGGTGGCTTGTTACTGGGCTTGGCTCATCAAAGCTCGCAGCAGTATCAAAACGAAATTGAACAAAAACTGCATTTACAATTAGCCGAACATTTAGTTTACGAAAGCCAATTGTTTAAAGATGGAGAGCTTGATCCTAAAGCGATTAAGCAGGCTTTTCATTCGATGATGATCTTAGGCCCAAGTTTTGAGTTCTACATTCTTGATACCGCCGGCAAGGTGGTGACTTACTCAGCCGATCCCAGCAAAATCAAACGCAGACAATTAGATCTAAAGCCAATTCGAGATTTTATCGACGGGTCTAGAGCCATGCCAATTATTGGCGACGACCCTCGCTCTCCCTCAAGAAGTAAGATTTTTTCGGTGGCCGAAATTCGCGAAGGCAATAGCTTAAAAGGATATCTGTACATCATCATTGGTGGCGAGATCTACGACAGCGTTGCCGAGCTGCTGCAAAGCAGTCACATTATGAAATTAAGCATGCTGGGGCTTTTGTTCATTTTAGGTTTTAGCTTGTTAGTGGTATTTCTTATCTTCGGTTTGCTTACCAAACCACTGCGTCGCCTAGCCAAGGATATTGATCAGTTTCAGCATGTTGGTTTGGAGCAAACAGCCAACATTGCAGAGCATTGGCAAAATAACTCTCACGATGAAGTGCAAAAGCTAGGCGCTGCCTTTAGTGATATGGCCACCACTATTAAGGGCCAATATCAAAAGGTTAAAGACACCGACCAACTGCGCCGAGAGCTTATTTCTTATGTTTCTCACGACCTGCGAACACCGCTAGCATCACTGCAAGGATACTTAGAAACCTGGCAGTTAAAACACCGTGACTTATCTCCCGAAGAAGGTGAGCAGTTAATTAAAGTGGCATTAAGCAGTGCTCGTAAAACCTCTAGCTTGGTGGAGCAGCTATTTGAGCTGGCCCACCTTGATAGCGACCAAGCTACGATTAATGAAGAGTCAGTCGCAATTGCTGAATTAGCCCAGGACGTAATTCAAAAACTCGAGTTAGCTGCCCAGAAAAAACAGGTGGTAATGAGTGTGGAGCCGCAAGACCCATCCTTAGTTGCCTGCGCCGATATTCAACGTATTGAGCGAGTGTTTACCAACTTGTTGGAGAACTCGATCCGTCACTGCAGTGAAGGCGACGAGATTAAAGTAACAATCGACCAAGCAGAGCAGGGCAACAAATTAGCCATTACCGTAAGTGATACGGGCACAGGGATCCCTGCCGATGATTTACCGCATATCTTCGACGCCCACTATCGAGCAGCTAATCGAGCGAAAGATAAAAGCTCGCATGGCGGTTTAGGTTTGGCCATTGCTAAACGAATAGTGCAACTGCATCGTTCATCAATTAGCGTTGAGTCCACTTTAGGCGAAGGTACCCGTTTTTGTTTTACCCTAGATAAACCTATGTAATTCTGCACTTTTCACTGGGTTGGCGCTTATCGGTGTAGCCCAGTGAATGTTGATATATAGGCGTTGGTTTGTGCAGTTTTTAACTTCTTCTAGTTACTGCTTATTGCTCTATACAACTGCTGATTAAGCTATGCGTTCTGTGCATATATCTCCTGAGTTAAATTCATTAGTTTGAGGAAACAGAACTGCGTACACTCCGCGCTTCTTTTGGTTACCAGCAAATAAATCACCCTATGTTTTCGCAATCTATTCTGGCTCAAATGCTGAGAATGCTGCTGTTATTAAGCTTAACGCTGCTTGTTGTGCATCACTCGCCGGGCTTATTAAAGCTGTTGGCTGAACAGGCTATGAATAGCGGCTGCCACCAAATTAATGACGATGCATCGCAGCATCACTCTCACCACCATTCTCATCATTAAGTAAGAGGCTTGCATGAGTATTTTTCGCTTTCCGGCATTGGTTTGGCTAGGCATTGGCATTTTGGTTATCTCGCTTGGTATTCGCCAGTCCTTTGGTATTTTCATGATGCCAGTATCAGAGCACTTTCAATTAGGTAGAGAGTTTTTTAGCTTTGCCATTGCTTTGCAAAACCTGTTGTTTGGCATGTTCCAACCTTTTGTGGGTATGGCTGCAGATAAGTGGGGTGCAAAGCGAGTAATAGTGTTGGGAGCAGCAGCTTATGCAGTGGGTTTATATTTAAGCTCAATCGCCACGCTGCCTAGCATGTTGTATCTATCTTTGGGTGCATTAGTAGGGCTTGGGCTTAGTGCCACGAGCTATGTGATTGTATTGGGCGCAGTGGCTAAAGTTGTGCCAGCAAAACATGCTGTAAAGGCTTTTGGCTTAACTACTGCGGCAGGCTCCTTTGGTATGTTTGCAATGATTCCCGGCGCGCAACTTATGCTAAGCCAAATGGGCTGGCAGCAAGCCCTGCAAGCTTTTGCTTTGTTATGCGCCTTAATGGTGGCGTTTGCTATGTTTATGAAAACCGCTAAACCTAGCACTGCAGATCAAGCGGTAGTAGACGAAAAGCAAACCCTTAAAGAGTCCTTACAAGAGGCGTTTTCCCATAAAGGTTATTGGCTTATTCATGCTGGTTTTTTTGTTTGTGGTTTTCATGTGATGTTTATTGCGACTCACCTGCCTAGTTACCTCGCCGATAAAAACTTAAGTGCCACAACCGGGGCCATGGCTTTAGCCTATGTGGGGATCTTCAATATTTTTGGCTCGTATTTTTGGGGCGTAATGGGCGACAGATTTAGTAAGCGCCATGTTATGTCGGCCTTGTATCTTATGAGAACAGTGGTCATCGCTGGTTTTGTCAGTTTGCCGGTGACCGAGAGCACAGCAGCATTATTTGGTGGCGCTATTGGCTTTTGTTGGTTAGGTACTGTGCCGCTTACCTCGGGTTTGGTTAGGCAAATATTTGGCGCTCGCTACTTATCTACTTTGTATGGCTTAGTGTTTTTTACTCATCAAATTGGCAGTTTTTTAGGTGCCTGGGTAGGTGGGCGTATTTACGATTATTACGGCTCTTACGAACCTATTTGGTGGTCAACTGTGGCATTGGCCTTTATCGCTGCACTGATTCATTTGCCGATTAATGATAAACCGGTAATGCGTTTGGCCGCTGCGAGTTAAGCCTGTCTGAATATGTAACTGAACATAAGTGAGGTAAAGCTTGAAAGTTAACTTCTTGCTACAGGGGCAGGAGGTTAACTTAGCTGAGTTTGTTATGTGCAGTTGTCAAAATAAACTCCAAAAATAGCCGCAATCAAAACAACCAAGCCAATATATAGAATTCGATTTTTCCAGCGTGCTTTACGAGACAGCAGATAATAGCTCTCACTTTTTTCTGGCTTAAACCAAGCACCAGATTCACATACCTGCACCAAGTGAGACACTCTCACCGGATAATAGCCATACTCTGTATGGCTCGACCAGCTAACTTCCGGAGAGAAGTGTACTGGAAATTCTAATTCTTCAAGATTTAAATCGAACTTGTCTTGAAGAGCTTCGATAATTTCCCAAGCATCGTCACCAGATATGCCGTAATCATCTTCAATAATATCGCCGACTGATATCTCAGCTACATCTAAGCCGGAGTGATGGGCAATAATCCTTTTTACTTCAAGTTCAATATTCATTCACTACAACACATAACGCCTTGTTAGATTTCCTTAATGACTCGGGCTGGGTTACCACCGACAATTACGTTGTTAGGAAAACTCTTCGTCACGACAGAGCCAGAAGCAACTACAACATTATCTCCTAACACTACCCCGGGGTTGATAGTTGCATGACCACCAATCCAACAATTGTTCCCAATGGTAACTGGTTTCGCAAACTCAACTCCGCTATTACGTTCAATTGGGTCAATCGGATGGCAAGCTGTGTAAATACCAACTTGAGGTCCAATAAAACAGTTGTCGCCAATTTTAACTTCTGCGCAATCCAAAATTACACAGCCAAAATTCACGTAAAAGTTATCTCCAATGTTTATATTTTTTCCGTAGTCACAGTTAAAAGTTGGCTCTATTTTAATATCGCCACTTATATGACCAAATAGGTCGTTAAGCAGTTTGAACCTCTCTGATTTTTGTTCTCTGCTTGTCCTATTATATTCAGCGGTAATTTTTCTCGCATTTGCACGCATCTTCGACAGTAATTCATCGCTCGGGTCATAAATTTCACCCGAAATCATCTTATCTAACTCACTCATACTACTTCCTAAAATCGAAAAGGTTCATAGAAATATAACGCCCAGAAAATGGGCGAGAGCAGCGGTTTCGTCGCGTCGTGGCACTTCTCCCGCAAGGAGCGTAGCGACGAGTTCTTGATTATTTTGTTTGTTAGGCAACGCTAGATAACCCATGCGCCCGACTCTCCCTCAAAAGAGATTTGCATACACTCGAACTGATCAGAATTGTCGCTGAGGTATATTTCCAGCCCACCGGCCAGGCTGATGACAATGGTTCTGTTGTTTGGGACTTTATACTCAGTCACTTCAACATTCATAACTTCAAAAAACTCAGGAGAAGGCCATTCGCCCTCACGCCAATTCCCAACCACTTCACCATTCCGAACGAGTTCAACGGGTGACTGAATGGCAAAGTTAACATCACCAAACGAGAAATGAAGGTCGAACTGCCCTACGCGTATTTGCGTAGTAACCTGTCCAACCATTTTCGAAAGATCGAGTTCTTGAGGGATACGATACATAGTTTCTTAACGCTCATACTTAAACTGCTTATGGCTTTTACAATTTGCTTAGCCGTTAATAATAAAGTTATAGACCTAAACACATGCTCTATTATTCTGAGCAATGATGCACATCAGGCGCTTTATGGTTTTGTTTAAAGTCACACTCGCACTTTTGATAATTAAAGCTACCACCTTGGTCTAAGCAATTATCTATTTTAGATCCTCCGCATGAGGAGAGTGATACTACAAATAAGCTTAATATTAGTATTCTCACCAATACTCTCCAGAGACATGTAATATTTACATACTGTTACTTTGCAGCTAGTAGGCGACTGTGTATCGCTGAACTAGCGAGTATCAAAAAACTTGAACAATCATACAGTAAGCTGGCTCAAGGTATAACAGCGTCAGGTCAAGATTACGACATGCTTTACTCCTTCCTTCATTATCGCCGAGTCGCGGAAGTGACAAGCGATTAAGCTGAGCACTGTTTGAGCGTAGCGAGTTGCGCAGGCGCGCTTGCCACTGAGCAACGAAGGATAAAGATAATGCAGGGCGACCTTTCTTTTTGCTTCGTTTTTCTTTGGTCGCCAAAGAAAAATGACGTCGCCGAGAGGCGAAATTCGGCACCACGGCCAAAGGAAAATAGCAACACCTTAACTAGCTTTGAGACAAAAACATTGAGTTATTCAAACTTTATTGTCCTACGAAAAAAGACACTAATACTAAAAAAGGCCGCTTAACTAGCGGCCTTTGTCTGCTTGTTCGATACCCTGACAACTCAACTTATGGGTTGTAGTTATCGTGAGTATTGGTCAATTTGTAGAAAGTGACTTTTGCGTAGTCGCTATCGTTACTGCTGTTGTCTTGCAGGTAGATACCGGCTTTAAAGTACATGTAGTTGCTGGAATCATCGTAACCACTGCCAGACATGTTGATAGTTTTGCTGGCGAGCTGGCTGCCATTTTGGCTGATCTTGGCAGTAAGTGCGTCGCCATTCACCGTAATGGTATAAGAGAACTCTTCGTTCAAGGCGATACCGCTTGATGGGTTAGAGGTGCTGTTTAAATCACCGTTTGAACTCACCATGCTGCCTAGTAGGTTGTACCACGTTTCGTTACCACCGTCTGATTTCGACGTTTCGTGGGCAAAGTAAATAGCGCCATTACTGTTACCCGGTAGTTTGTGGTAGTAAAGGCGGATAGGTTCGTTGCCTTCTGCATGAATTTGCCCAATTACAATTCGGCCCACTTGCTCGTTGTTTGAGCTTGTTGTGGTGACGTGATTTACCGCAAGGGTGGCGTCTAGTACGCCATCAATGCCGCCAAAAGCGCTTTGGCTGCTGCTTGGAATACTTGAAAACGCCCAGTTATTGTCTTTACCACTAGTAGAATACGAGGTGTTTCCGCGGCGTAGCATTTCGCGTAATTCGGTGCGTACATATTTGGTACCACTAGAGGTTGTTACCCCTTTAACTGGCGTGTAAAACACCATACCGCCGTCGCTGCCGGTGTAGAAGTAGCTATCTTCGTAACTTGCCGCTAGCTCTACTTCTTTAATTGAAGTGGCGTAACCGTCGCCTTCATCTACTGGAATGCTTAGGTACCAGTCCAATAGATCAAAATTGCCAGAAGGTGCTTTAGACGCATCAAGATTGTGGTCACCGCCGCCGCTACCGCCACCTGAGCCGCCGCCAGATGTATCATCGGTTCTGGTTAGCTCCCATTGCTGGTTAATGTTGCCGCTGCTTGATGTCCAAAGGTAGAGTGATTGACGCAGTGCGGCGCCGCCATTGCCATCGATAGAAAAGCCTGGTGCATTGCGTTTTTCAAAACGATAAATTTCGGTGCCACTGGTTACTTTAACTTTCTTCCAGTGTTGGTCGTAGTTGCTGGAATCACATACCTCTAAGGTAACTGCTTGACGCTTAGCACCACCCGTTCCGCCATCCCAACAAAGGCTAGTACCCTCTTTCTTGTAAGAGTAGTAACCACTTCCATGGCTAATTTGCACCCAGTTTTGATTTACATTGGTGGTTTTGGTTGTCCATAGGTAAAGCTGCTGTCCTTCAACAGCGCCGCCGTTACCATCAATTGAGTAGCCCGTTTCCATTTTTTGCATGTTGAAAGTTGCAGCAGTCGCCAACGAAGAAGATAGCGCTAGAACAACAAAGCAAAGTGATTTTTTTAGTGCTTTACCATTAACGAGTGTCTTGTTCGAATCAGTGCATTTATCAATAGGTTTCATTACTCATTTCCTTATTTTTAAAACCTTGTTGCTTATTGTGAAGTTACATTAAGGCAGACTAAGACGAGCGGGTTTATCCTTAGTTGCCCAGCCTTCTGCAGGCCACGACTTACCAACTGCTTAAAAGTAAATGACCAACAGCGTTCATAAACGTGATGATTTGTTTATGAAATTTGATGTTAGCTTTGTTGATGATGAAAAAATCAGCGATACACTGCAATAATGTGTTTTTATAATACAATTGTTGTTATTTTGTGAACTAGTCATACAAATATGAAATTAAATGTTGCTTTGCTTGTTTTTTAAGCTAAAGCAAGGTTTACCAGTTTTAGCCTTATTTGGTGAGTTTTTAGCCTTTTTAAGCTGGATTACTGGTTAAGTTTGAATTGAAGGCTCTTTTGTCACCTATACAAAAACCTAAAATTGTATGATTTATATGGGCTTTGACTTTGTTGAATGCTGGTCGATGTGCTTAGCGGGTAATAAACAAGTTACTTTGTTGTATGTAACTTATTTGGGTTACATTTTACAAGGTAACCAATTTGAGTTACCTTGTTCTCAATGAAGAGGATAATACTATGCAGCAGGTAGCCGTTCTTACTGGGGACTTAGTTGGCTCTAGTGAGTTAAACAGCCAAGATTTTGCAAAAATTTTGCAGCGATTGAGCGCTAGTTTGGCTTTAACCAGCGAACGCTACCAATGTCGCTACGAGATTTTTCGCGGTGATGCTTTTCAGCTGGTGCTCAATGATCCACGCCAAGCATTAGAATGTGCTTTAGCAATTCGTTTAGATTTAAAATCCTCTGGCGATAAAAACTTGGCCTTTGATGCACGTATTGGAATTGGTATTGGCGAGATAGATCCTTTGGCAGAATTTGTGTCACGCTCAAATGGTGAAGCCTTTGTATTATCTGGGCGCGGACTAGATAGTCTTAAACGTCACTATTTGGGAATATTTAGTAACGACACTAAGTTTACGCAACGTATTGAATTGCTCACCAAATTTGCCGACCATCAAGTGCAAGAACTTACCATTAAACAAGCGCAAGCCTTGTCGCTATACTGGCAGCTAACTGAGCCAAGCCACGCAGCACTGGCGGCGCAACTTAATAGTTCACGGGTTAATGCCACTAAGTTGCTCAATCAGTCTCAGTACCAATTGCTAGAAGAATATAAACTGTTTTTTATCCAACTTATGGAAGAGTTTTATTATGGAAACACTGGCGCAATTCGCTCTTAGTATTGGCTTAGCTTATCTGTTGTTAGAGTTTTATTGTTTACCAAACTCTTGGCTAGAAGCCATTCAGCAAAGCAAGTTTGCAGCTGGTGGTTTGTATTTTCGCGCGCTGCTTATCACGGTGTTGTTTGCAGGTATAAGCATGTTGTTTGTATCAGCACTTGGCCCTTTGTTAGCAGCTATAGCGGCATTGTTTATCGCCAGTGTGTTAATTGCTGGGGTAAGTGCTTACTTGCCCGATAGAAGCCGTTATTACCTTGGCCAGCAACTAGCCCAGCTTGCAGTATTGTTGCTATTGGTTTTGGAGTTAAGCCAAGCCTGGCCGCTAGTGAGTGTGCTCTTCGAGCAAGCGATGCAGGCCAAAGTATTAGTAATTATTTTTGCTTATTTACTTATTTGGGGGCCATGTTCAAAGGTGCTTGGTTTAATCTTGCAGCGCTGGAGCCCACTTACTGAACAGCCAAAGCAAAATTTACCGATGGCTGGGCAGGCGATTGGCATGGTTGAGCGTAGCTTGGTGCTCACTTGTGTATTGCTCAATCAATTTGCCGCAATTGGCTTTATTGTTACCGCCAAATCGATTTTTCGTTTTGGCGACCTAAAAGATCATAGCGACCGAAAACTTACCGAATATGTAATGCTGGGTACTTTGCTTAGTGTTGCCGCCAGCGTGTTTATTGGCTTGGCTGCACATGCCTTATACCATGCCCTATAGTTTAATTTATTTAACCACTAAGAGCTTACCTACATGCCTCAAAATTTATCTGCTCAGTTAAAACAACATTTTGGATTTGACGGTTTTCGTCAAGGGCAAGCACCGGTGGTGGAGCGCTTATTGGCTCAGCGTTCTTGTTTAGCGATTTTTCCCACAGGGTCGGGTAAATCGCTATGTTATCAATTTACCGCCTTGCAACTGCCGCATCTTACTTTGGTGGTGTCTCCATTATTGGCTTTGATTAAAGATCAGCTGGCTTTTTTACAGGCTAAAGGCATTGCTGCAGCCAGTTTAGATTCCACCTTAACTGCTGAACAAAGTAAGCAGGTAATGAGTGAGGTGCGCAGCGGCAAAACTAAAATATTAATGGTCTCGGTAGAGCGTTTTAAAAACGAGCGTTTTCGTCAGTTTATTGAATCGGTAGCTGTGTCTATGTTGGTGGTAGACGAGGCGCACTGTATCTCTGAGTGGGGCCATAATTTTCGCCCCGACTACTTAAAGCTGCCGCAATATCGCCAAGAACTTAACATTCCTTTAGTACTGCTATTAACGGCCACCGCGACCAAAAAAGTAAAACTCGATATGGCTGCGCGCTTCGCTATAGCAGAAGATGACATCGTGCAAACAGGCTTTTATCGAAACAACTTAGATCTTAGTGTGCAAGCCTGCAGTAGCAACGATAAGCAGCAACAGCTATTAGCATTTATTCGCCAACAAACGGGTGCTGGCATCGTTTACGTTACTTTGCAAAACAGCGCTGAACAGGTGGCAAGCTTTTTACAGCAACAAGGCATAAACGCGGTTGCCTATCATGCCGGTTTTGCCAATGAGCAACGCCAGCAAACGCAAGATGATTTTATGGCGGGCAAAGTACAGGTGGTGGTGGCCACCATAGCTTTTGGTATGGGGGTAGATAAAAGTGACATTCGCTTTGTAGTGCATTTTGATTTGCCGAAGTCTATCGAAAACTACAGCCAAGAAATTGGCCGAGCAGGGCGCGATGGCCAGCTTTCGCACTGTTTAACCTTGGCGAATTTAGACGGTTTAACCACGGTGGAGAACTTTGTATACGGTGATACGCCCGAGCAAAGTGGCATAGAAGCCTTGTTGGCAAATATTCAGGCTGAGTCTCAAGGCGAGCAATGGGAAGTGCAAATCAACAGCCTGTCTAGCCTTACTAATATTCGCCAACTGCCACTTAAAACCCTATTGGTGCAATTAGAGATTCAAGGTCTTATTAAGCCGTTATATGCCTATTATGCTGATTTTAAGTACAAGTTCTTAGTAGACAAAAGCGCAGTACTGGCGCGCTTTTCTGGCGAACGCTTACAGTTTATTGAAGCGATTTTTACTCATACACAAATGAAAAAAATATGGGGTAGTCTTAACTTTGATGGCCTGTATCAGCAGTATCAAGCAGAGCGCTCCAGAGTAGTGGCCGCCCTAGAGTATTTGGCAGAGCAGGGCTTAATCGAGTTAGAAACCAAGAAGATTACCGAGGTATATCAAGTAAACGCAGCGGGTTTGGCCGACCCTCAACTTGCCAGCCGTTTAAGCCAGTACTTCAACGATACGCAAACTAAAGAGATTAAACGGATTGCCCAGTTGGTTCGTTTCTTTGAACTAGATTCTTGCTTAAGTTACCAGTTAGCGCGTTACTTTGATGACCACAACGCGCCTGCACAATGTGGCCATTGTAGTGTATGCCGCGGGCAAGTGGCTAAGTTGAGTTATTCTGCGCCGCTTAAGCAGCTAGACGATGCTCAAGTGTTTAATTACTTACAAGAGCTTAAACAACATTTAAGTGCCAGCCAACAAGCGCTGCTTAGCCCCATAATGGCCTGTCGATTTTTAACTGGGGTGACCAGTCCGTGGTCTACAAAATTTAAACTTCGCCAGCTGGCTGGGTTTGCCTGCTGTGAAAAACAGCCATACGCAAATACCTTGCAGCAAGTAGAGAGATTGTGGGAGCAGCTTGGTTAATAAGCTTGGTTAATAAGCTTGCTTAACAGCGGAGCGCTAAGGCAAAGATGGTGCTTTAGCTCGAGGCGTTTTAGCGTTACTCACTAGGAATAGGAAGCTTATGTGCTTTAAGAAAACTAAGCTTGTCCCAGTAGCCGCGTTGTAACACGATTAAGCCGTTTTCAAATTGAAAGAAGCCGCATCCTCGTAAACCGATGGGATCTTTCCATTCCAGTATTGCCCACTCACCATCTTGGAATATGTTTTCTACAATACAGACCATTTCAGCATTAGAAAACTCGTTGCTAAACATTTGTTTAATAGCTGCTTTTCCAACAACTGGTTGATTCGCTACTTGATGGTTTACCGCGTTTTCGCTGTAAAACTCGGCAATTTTATCTGCATCGCCTTGGTTAAAGGCATCTACCCATTGTTGAACGATTTGTTTTGGTTGCATTGCTATCTCTTTGTTGAAGTTAACAGGGATTAAATATGTTTAATCTAATGGGTAATTGCAATGGATGTTAGCTACTAGACTGGTGCGTTTGGCTAACCTTCAACATTCAAGCTCTAATATTCAGCAGAGTGCTTAATGGTGGTCTCTCCCTGTTAATTGGTACTGTTTAGGGGTCATACCATATTCCTTTTTAAACAGGCGGATGAAGTGTGAAATATTATCGTACCCTGTTTCAAAAGCGGTATCTGTAACCGACATGTTCTTTAGGTGCAGCTTGGATCTTTTTAGTCGCAGCTTAGTCATATATTCCTTAGGAGTATAGTTTGTCGTTTGCTTAAATTTTTGACTGAAGTTAGACAAAGACATTCCTACTTCTTCGGCCACCTGTGACACAGATATACCGGCGTTATCATTAGAGCCAAAGATACGAATAGCGATATTTATTGGATGGTTTTTGTGGTGCTGAATAATCTCGTTACAGCTTTCAAGTTTCATCAACTCGTAGACCATTTCCTGGCAAGTTAGGTCGATAAGAAAGCGCATGTTCTTATCCTGATCCTGCAAAATCTCTTGAATTCGCTGGTGCAGTACCGCTGTTCTTTCTGAGTAAGCGCTAAGTGCAAAGGTCGAATCACTAAATTGTTGGGGAGGATCTAATTGCAGGTTGTCAGCGACTCTTTGGCCCACATAGTCAATGATTTGGTCGCCAAACTCGTATACCAATGCTTTAGTCGATTCTGGCATTGTCATGTGTACGCTAGCGTGCGGAGGAATGAGGATAAACTGGTCTTTTGTGTAAACAAAATTCTCTGATTGGTTCACACTCACCTTTTTCTCTCCGTCTAAAATTGTACACAAACGGGGCGCATCGTAAGAGCGGTACTGGTCAGAAAAGTGTTTGGGCAAGGCATAAAACAACATGTTTAGGCTATCTGTTGAGAGCGCATATTCGTGTTCGGCGATCCGACTAAAATTGTTGATTCTGTGCATAGTTCGCGTCTGCCTCGGTTAATAGAGTGCGAAATATATACTGATCGTTGAATTGGCTTTTTGATCCTAGCCAGATTGCGGGCGTAAAGTAGTATGGGGTGGGGGATTAACCTAAAAAGCGGCGAAGTTACCAAGAAATTCGCCGCTTGTTGTTTTTGCTGATGCCTAAGCATCAAGCTAATTTTGCGTTACATTGCTGAAGCAAGAATCTCTACGATTTCACTATGGCTAGCTTGTTTAGGGTTAGTAAAACCACAAGCATCATTGAGTGCGTTCTCAGCCAGTACTTTAAAGTCATCAGCCTTAACGCCTAAACCTTCAAGTCCTGCTGGTATGTTTACGTCTTTTGATAGTTGACGAATCGCTTCAAGCCCTGCTTCTGCAGCTTGCTCGGCACTTAGCTCAGCGATGTCTACGCCCATTGCTTTGGCTACGTCGGCAAGGCGCTCTGGTACTACTTGCGCGTTATATTGCTGAACGTGTGGCAATAAAATAGCGTTACATACACCATGTGGCAGGTCGTAAAAACCACCTAGTTGGTGAGCAATAGCGTGTACATAGCCTAGAGAAGCATTGTTAAATGCCATGCCTGCCATAAATTGCGCATAGGCCATGTTGTCACGTGCCGATAGATCACTACCGTTTGCAACTGCAGTACGTAGGTTAGCTTGAATCATTTCAATGGCTTTAATGGCAACAGCGTCAGTTACTGGAGTAGCAGCAGTTGAAACATAGGCTTCAATAGCGTGGGTTAGGGCATCCATACCGGTTGCAGCTGTTAAAGAAGCGGGTTTTGCTAACATTAATTCTGGGTCATTTACCGATAGTAATGGGGTTACATTTTTATCAACGATGGCCATCTTAATGTAGCGGGCTTCATCAGTAATGATACAAAAACGCGTCATCTCTGAAGCGGTGCCTGCTGTAGTATTGATCGCAATCAGCGGAAGCTGCGGTTTTTCTGATTGGTCTACGCCTTCGTAGTCTTTGATTTCGCCGCCGTTAGCCGCAAGCAATGCAATGCCTTTTGCACAATCGTGTGGAGAACCACCGCCAAGAGAGATAACGCAGTCGCAATTGGCTTGTTTTAGTAGCGCTAAACCTTCATTAACATTGGTAATTGTTGGGTTTGGCTTGGTTTGGTCGTAAACCACTGCAGAAACGCCAGCATCAGCAAGCATGGTTTCTACTTTGCCTACAATGCCTATCTTATTAAGAACTTCATCGGTAACGATTAACGCACTCTTAAAACCAGATGCTTTAATATTAACAACAGCTTCAGAAAGGCAGCCTGCACCCATTAGGTTTATTGCTGGAATATAGAAAGTACTTGGCATGATATAGCTCCACAAAAGTTATTGGATTGTTTTATGATCTTCTGGAAATGGATGCTAACAACAGGCCGAATTTGCAACTAGCTCAGCTTTTAAAAAAGTAGCTCGTTTTTTAGTAATGGCTTTGAGTGCAGGTTTGCGAGCAACAAAACCTTTGTAAAATGTGATGGGCGTCTTCACTTAGGGTTTTGTATGCTCAGTAGCGACTCTTCATATTTTCATCATATGTATACTGCTAATTTAATAATATATTTGAATTTTTATTCTATTAAATCTTATTAATATTTTTGTTCATAAAATAAATAATTGTTGGTAAAAAGGTCATTGCTGGTGATTTGATATCGCTTTCAAGTGGTGTTTATTGAGCTCAGCATAAAACAAAAATAACATAGTAACAGGTCAACTAGCTTTTCAATCTGGGTGGATATTCACCAAGCTTGCATAGTTCTTCCTAAATACATCGTTCTTCGGTGGCTACCTATTGAGCTACCGGTTTAGTGCTAACTGATCTCACTTTCGGGTGAGCTAATCGGTGCTGCGTAAGTGTGCACTATTCATTTATACCGCATAAAAGAAGCGGTGATATTTAAGGACGAAAATCATGTCTACACAATGGCCTAAGTCGCCAATTGCACTGGCTATGTCGAGCGCGCTAGCGCTGGCTTTTAGCAGTGCAACGGTACAGGCAATTTATACACCTTGGGAAGGCTCTTTCCATCAATACCCCGATAGCTACTATGATGTTGATGGCCAGCTAGTAGAAGAAGCTTATGAAGAACCCGAACAAGTGCCAGGGAACGGCCTATCGCCTTGGGATCCAGCTGATGCAATTAAGCGCACCAGCCCAGAACATCAAAACTACCCATTATCTGATTTAGCTAACCAAGGTGGCTGGACGATGGTTGAAGAACTCAGCGATGAGTTTGATAGCCCGCAGTTCAATGAATACAACTTGATGGGGAAAGAAAATGGCAAATGGTTGCCTAACAACCATATTTGGGGAGGCCGAGCACCTGCTGTTTTTGCTCCTAAAAATGTGAAGCAAGAAGGCGGTAAACTGCACCTAAGTATTGCCAATGATGAGTCTTATACTCCACATGGGTTTTGGAACGAATGGTACTACGGCTGGACTTCGGCCAGCGTTCAAAACGTAAACCCTATTCGTTATGGCTACTTTGAAGTTAAATCTAAAGTGGGCATTGGCTCTAGTGGCTTTTGGTTGTATGCCGAAACCTTGGAAGATAAAGAGTACCTCTCGCAGTTTAATGAGCCCGGACATGTAAAAAGCAAGCTTGAGCTAGATGTTTACGAGCAATCGGGTCGTCGCTCAGAGTGGGCACCTTACTACAACATGAACTCTTGGGTATTTATTCACCAGGGCGAAGAAATGTCTTACGTGAATGAAGAGGGTAATGAGTACACCGCGTATCAAAACGGTGGTCACTGGAAGGCTGACATTGATTTTGCAGACGATTTCCATGTGTACGGTTTTTACTGGGGGCCTGAAGAAATTATTTGGTACTTTGACGGTAAACCGATCCGTTCAATGAAAAACCGTTACTACCACACGCCACTATATTTGTTGTTAGATACCGAAACCATGCCCGATTGGTTTGGCATGCCTAGCGCAAATGAGCTCGATTTTGCTCACCAAATTGAGTACGTGAGGGTATGGACCAACGATGAAACAGAGCAAAACTGGCGCGGTCGTTACTTTATGGACCCAACCATTAAAACCGGTGATGGCCTAAATGGTAAACCCGGTGAAAACCGAGTTGCAGCCGAATATGGCGGCACTGAAGCTTATCGTGAGAAGTGGGGGAATCCGGTTAGTGGCTCACCTGAAGTGGTAACGCTGCAAGGTATCGAAGCTAAGCAAAGCCATATCGAGATTCAAAGCGATATTCCTTATGTATTGGTGCCGCAGTTTACCCCAAGCAACGTTACCGACAAGCAAATGAATTGGCTGTCTAGCGACCCTAGTATTGCTGATATCAATCGCTCAGGCATGGTTAGTGCGAAAGCAGCAGGCAGTGTAACCTTCACGGGTTCACATGCAGATCTTCCTAATCAAACCATTAGTGTTACCGCAGATATTCTGCAAATTGGTAAACGTTTTGACTTAGAGCTGGTCAACTATGGCGCTACTGGTAAAGAAGGGGAAGAAGTAGAGAACGATAACGTTTATGGCTGGGGTGTTGGTAATGGTGTGGTTACCTTTAATACCCGCGGCGATTATGGCGACTTCTTTGATGTAGACTTTGGCAGTGGTGGCACTTACATGGCAGGTATTTCTGCCGGTACTGACATCGCCAGCGGCATCGGCGCTACCATATTCATTGATGGTGTTGAGGTGCTAAGTGGTGATATTGCTTCCTCTGGAAATTGGAACGTTAATAAACGAACCGATTTAGCTGGGTCTTTCGAAGTAGAGCCTGGTACGCATACCGTGCGGATTATGAGTTCGGGCAGCTCCGGTTGGCAGTGGAATGGTGCGCGCGCCCACTTTGTTCAAGTATTAGAAGGCGATGTTGATCCCGGCGACGGCGGTACAGACCCAGGTGACGGTGGCACTGACCCAGGCGACGGTGGTACAGACCCAGGCGATGGTGGCACCGACCCAGGTGACGGTGGTACTGATCCAGGTGATGGTGGCACAGACCCAGGTTATGGTGGTACAGACCCAGGTGATGGCGGTACCGATCCTGGTGACGGCAGCACCGACCCAACAGCTGTAACGCTACAAGCTCAAAGCTTTGTTGCTACTGGCGGGGCAAATGGTGGTTTTGAAGTTTATGATATTGCTGGTGGGCAAGGCATCAACTTTAACCAAACCGGTGATTATGCCGATTACACAGTAAATCTTGCAGCAGGTAGCTATAGCGTAAGTTTGTACGCAGCTACACCTATGAATGATGCTGGCGTAGAGCTAATACTAAATGGCGAGTCTATTGCGGTAAGCAGCATTAACCCTACCGGTGGATGGGATAATTTCCAAAGCCGTGTGATTGCCGCCAACTTAGTGATAACCACTGGTGGTGAGCAAGCCATTCGCTTAATCAGTGTGGGGGCAGATAATGCTTGGCAATGGAATGCCGACAAGCTGGTATTTACCCCTAATTCCGACAACGGTGCAACTAACCCAGACCCAACACCCGGTGAAGTAGTTATTTCTGTTGAAGCCGAAAGCTTTGCAGATACTGGCGGTAGCTACGATGGTTTTCAGGTATATGCTATTAACGGTGGCTCGGCGATTAACTTTAATCAGGCCGGAGATTATGCCGATTATCTGGTAACTATTGAGCAAGCCGGTACTTATAGCATGAGCATCGAAGCGGGTACTAACTTAGCGAATACTGGCATTGAAGTATGGGTGGATGGTGAGTCACAAGCCAGCTCAGCCATTACCAATACCGGTTCTTGGGATGTATTTGCGAGTAACTTGGTGAGCAACAACATTAGCTTGAGTGAAGGCCAACACACTATTCGTATTATGGGAGTAGGAGAAGCAGGTTCTTGGCAGTGGAATGCTGACAAATTCACCTTAACCAAGCAATAATCTGGTTAGTTTAAACCTTAAAAAGCCACGGCGTTATGCTGTGGCTTTGTTATTTATAGCTCTGCATCAAAACGGGCAAGTCGGGCTTCGGCTAATGAACAATCAGTTTGCTCAAGTAGCTCCGCCAGGGTGATGTTAGGCTTTTCTTTTATTAATCGGGCTAGACGTTCGCTTTTAGGTTCTAACTGCTCTTGGTAGGCAGCTAAACGCAACTCAAGTTTAGTGAGCAAATAAGCAAAATTGTCACTTTCTAGGTTTTTAATACGTGTTGATAAAGCACTAAGGGCAGAAGCTTCGCCGATTAGTTGCCAGTTTCTAGAGCGGCGTATTCGTTTTAACTGGCAAGCCGATTCCAATGCCAGCTGTTTAGCTTGTTTGGTATTGTCACCACCAATGCGATGAATCAGCGAAGGCAGAGCGACGGTGATTGCGAAGTCTTTGTTTTTCATAGGCGAATTTTGCATTCAAAGTTATCTAAATACAATCGCCAAGTGAAGCGCTGCTTATTGGCCCTAAAACTACTCAACTAGGCTTGAGAGTAGGTAGATCTCAACCATACTGGTAAGGCAAGTTTGGACTAACAAGGAACTCAATATGACGATTTGCAGACACGGCATTACCGTGGGCATCGAGCGTGTAGAAACGCGCTTATTAGTCTCGTTTAAAGCCTGCGGTACACTTACTCATCAAGACTATCAAACCATTACACCGATCCTCGAGTCAGCCTTAGCAGAGGTTGAACATCCGCAAATACGCGCTTTTTTTGATGCTAGCGAGCTAGAAGGTTGGGAGCTAAGGGCAGCGTGGGACGATTTAAAACTCGGCTTAAAACACGGTCAGGATTTTGAAAGAGTGGCTATTTTAGGCCATCAACAGTGGTTAGAGTGGGCATCAAAAGTGGGTAATTGGTTTATCGCAGGTGAAGTACAGGTATTTGAAGACGAGCAAAGCGCGTTGGCTTGGTTAGAAAGCTAAACACACTAGGCTAACAGCCAGAGCATAGCTCTGGCTGTTAGGTTTATAGGCATAAGGATTAAGCAATTAGGTGTTTTGCTGTTGTGCCTGTTGCATAGGGCTAGCCTCTTCTTCCAATATTTCTGAACTGGCTAAGTATAAGAAATGTAAGTGGCGCTCGTATTGGCTAATTACGTCGGCAATGATTTGGTCTTCGGTATAACCAAACACATCGTATTGCTGGCCGCCTTGCAATAAAAATACCTCGGCTCGGTAATAGTTGTTGTGCTGTTCGTCGGCATAACTTGGCATCACAAAGTGACGTAAACGGATCCCGTAAGCGAAGTTTTCAGCTTCTTCTTTGTAAATCGTTAGCCTAATTTTGTCGCTGTCTTCTATCAGTTTGGCGCTTAAGCCATTGGCTGAGAATTGCTCCACTAATTGAGTGAGTGCTGGGCGAGCTACTTGGCTTAAAAAGCTTTCTGCTTCTGGCTTTAAAGGGTGAACCAGCAAAGCATCTAAGCGCTCTTTCCAAGATATGTTGGCTTTAGAAAACTGCACCGAGGTATTGTGAGTTTGCACGCTGTTTTGCAGCATGTAGTCGTGTTTAAGCGCTTTAAACAAACCATAACAAAAGCAAAGCAATACAAACATAAACGGAAAAGCAGAAGCAATGGTTAAGGTTTGTAGTGCCGATAAACCACCTGCAAACAACAATGCAGCGGCGATAAAACCAATCATTGAGGTCCAAAAAATACGTTGCCACAAGGGTGTATTGCTCTCGCCGCCGGCAGTGATGGTATCAATAACCAAAGCGCCAGAATCGGCAGAAGTAATGAAAAATGTAGTAATCAGTAGTGCTGCAATCAGTGATAGTACCGACGATAAAGGCAGTTGCTCAAAGAATACAAAAATTGCCGTTGCTACATCGTTATTAACAGCCACGGCTAGTGAGCTCATAGCATCACCGGCAATCATGTGTATTGCGGTGTTACCAAAAATAGTCATCCATAGGAAGGTAAAGCCAGCTGGAATAAACAATACGCCAACAATAAATTCACGGATCGAACGCCCCCGCGATACACGGGCAATAAAGGTGCCCACAAATGGCGACCAAGACACCCACCAGCCCCAGTAGAGTAAGGTCCAACCGCCAATCCAATCTTCTTTTCTATCGTAGGCGTAAAGGTTAAATGTACTGCTTACCAACTCGCTCATGTAGGTGCCAGTATTCTGCACATAGGATTGCAGTAATAACTCGGTTGGGCCAAATAGCAATACAGCTACCATTAGCACTAATGCCAAAATCACATTTAAGTTTGAAAGGCGCTTAATGCCGCCGTTTAAACCAAGTACCACCGATACTGTAGCAAGTGCAATAACAATCACTACAAGGGCTAGCTGAATCCACTCGGTTTGTGGCAAGCCAAATAAGTAATGAAGGCCCGCGTTAAGTTGCTGTACTCCAAAGCCTAGTGAAGTAGCTACGCCAAATATGGTTCCCACTACTGCGAAGGTGTCGGTAGCATGACCAATAGGGCCATGGATCTTGTCTCCAATTAAGGGGTAAAGAGCAGAGCGTGGTAGCAAAGGCAATTTGTGTCGGTAGCTAAAGTAAGCTAGCGATAGCGCAACTACTGCATATACCCCCCAAGCGTGTAAGCCCCAATGGAAAAAGCTAATACGCATAGCATCTTTGGCGGCTTCTATGCTCATGGCATCACCTAAAGGCGGTGACATGTAGTGCATAACTGGCTCGGCTACGCCAAAGAACATTAAGCCTATTCCCATACCGGCAGAAAACAGCATCGAAAACCACGATAAGTTGCTGTAATCAGGTTCTGAATGGTCAGGCCCAAGCTTAATATCGCCTAAGCGACTTACCATCACACACACTACAAATATTAGGAATATGGCGACTGATAGCACGTAAATCCAACTTACATTGGTGCTAAGCCAAGTTTGTATTTGGTTAAAGTTGCTTGCAGAAATATCTGGAAACATTGCTGAAAATAGTGCGATGGACAAGGCTATAACTAAAGAAGAATAAAAAACAGGAGGGTTTATCTTGCTAGTGATATTCATAAAAACTCTGTGTTAGTTCGCGTGTTCAGCCCAACTGACGCGCGATGACTGCTTAGTCATTGCAAGGTGTTAGCCTGCAAATGTGTAAGCTGGGCATGTTACAAACCATGCCAAGTAAACAGCCAAAAAAGCACCTTGGTATTTAGCCACAGCAAAACACCAAACTTACATGTGCGTTGGAGGCCAGCACACTAACACAGTGTTGCTATATTATGCTTTGATCTACCTCCTTGTAGATATCTTAAAGTGTTTACCACTAGCTAGTGATTAATGAATAAAGAAAAATACAGCCATGCTCACCACTGTAGTTATTAGTGCATTGCGGGTGAAGTAGGCTAATAGTGCAGCTAGCAGGGCGGCGAGCAGATAGGGATTGTCTAAGGATAATGCCAATTGTTGATCGCGAACAAATACGATCGGAGCAAATATGGCCGTTAGCACTGCAGGGGCTGAGTAGCTTAAAAACTGCAACGTTGTCTTGTTCAACCTAAGCGGAATTTTTGGCTCTAAGAACAGGTAACGGCTGGCAAATACAATTGCGGCCATAGCTAAAATAGTAAACCAAATCATTGCTCTTCTCCGCGCCACTTAGCGTAAGCTGTGGCTAAACCCATAGCCAGCAGAGCCGAAATGAGTAGGCCTCCAGGCACTGCATAAAGTTCACACGCTACCGAACTTACTAAAGCGATAAGCACACACAGTAAGCCCGAGCCATGTTTTATGTTTGGCACAACAATGGCGATAAAAGTAGCGGCAATGGCGAAGTCTAGCCCCCAGCTGTCTAGGTTTTCGATATTTGCGCCAGCCACAATGCCCACCGCAGAAGCGATATTCCAACCAAGATAAAAACTTAAGCCGCCCCCTAATGCGTACCAGCGATCAAAGCGTTCAGCTTTGTCTTGATTAGCAATGGCAAACAATTCATCGGTAAGCAAATAGCCCAGTAACAGGCGCCACTTTAGCGGTAAGCCGCTAATCTTGGGGCGCATGGCCATGCTGTACAGAAAGTGGCGCGAAGTAATTAGCATGGTGGTAACCAGCATACTTAACAGGCCAGATCCCAGCTTAAACATGCCGGTAGCTACCAATTGGGCAGAACCCGCGAATAAAATGGCCGACATAGCTTGGCTTTGCAAAGGGCTAAGGCCTGCCTCCATTGCATAAGAGCCCGCTAATATTCCCCATGGCACAACGGCAATGGTGAGCGGCAATACCGCTAAGGTACCTTTGGCAAATGCGGTGAGTTTATTAGACCAAGTTAAATGGTTTATATAGTCTGTACTGTTCACAATTTTCCTTGAGAGGGTAAAAGGCAGGCTTAGCTAAGCTGCAAGTTCCTTGGCATAACGGCCAGGAGAAACACCCAAAGCGCGTTTAAAGTGGCGGCTAAAATGGCTTTGATCATGAAAGCCACAATCTAAGGCGACATCCAATTGTTTGTTACCTTGGCGCAACAGTTGTTTGGCTAAGCGTAATCTCGCTTGAATTTGGTAAGCATGTGGCGGAAGACCGTAGCGCTTTACAAACTGCTTCACTAAATAACAAGGGCTCAAATTCACTAACTTAGCCAGTTCGCTGAGAGAGACATTAGCTTGAGGCTGCTCATCCAAAAACTGCTTCACTAAACTAAGGTGATTGCGCTCATTAAAGGTAGATGTGGTTGTTGGGCGAGTTTTAGCGTGCCGAGTCATCAGTAAGCTCAAGCTCGCGTACACCATACTCTCACGTTGTAAGCGATTGTTAGAGTTCGCCAGTAATGCAAGGGTAGCGCGTAAAGAGCCAGCAACCACCGAATCTTGCACCACTGCTTGGCTAAAATAGGGAGCGCCTTGTTGCTTAATGCCTAAGTCTTGGCTGAGTTGTTCAAATTGTTCAGGAGTGGGGTACATGGCCTGATAGGACCAGCCTCCTTCCGAGGCCGAGCAGCCAGTATGTACTTCATCGGCGTTCACCAAAATAATACTGTCTTGCGGGGCTATATGGTTGCCACCGGTGCGGTAAAACTGTTGCGCGCCGCTTTCAATCACACCAATGGTGTAGCCTTCGTGACTATGCCGCGAAAAGTTTTGCTGTTGATAGCGGGCATTCAGTATTTCTATACCGCCTAACTCGTCGGCAAGCTGATAACGTGCTTGTTCTTTTGTCATTGGCTTGCCTCCTTACTGGCCTGAAGAATACCAATCGTACCAAGTAACTGATCATTCTAACTGCTTAAAATGCTCGAAAACTGCGTTAGAATTTTTGATTGTAGAATAACTACTTATCGAAAAATCCTGCCTTATTCTCAAGCATTTTTCCTACGCTATTTCTGATCACTTACTTAGTGTGATTGGTATAAGCTGTCATCATAGCTCAGATTTAGCTGGAGGTTTTGTACAAAATTGTTCAACTTGCTCAGTCAGCCATAATAAGGTTAGATATGCCTTCTCGACTAACATTGTGATGGAACATGATGAAAATACTGGTTTTATGTAGCTTGCTGCTCTGCAGCTTGGTGCAAGCAAAGGAAGTGACCCTTCAATCAGAGCTGACCGGGCTAGAAAATTGGCTCTCTAGGTATTATGACCTGAGTTGTGCAGACTACCGTGGTGAGTGGAATGATACTGAGCGCCCCGATTGTGAAGATGCGTATCTTGATTTTATGAATTCACTAGGTTTTGCAAGAAGCCGTTTGTCAGATCAGGAAGCATCCCAGTTGCTAGACATATTATGGCGCAGTGATGAACCTGTATTGTCTAACGAGCTATTTAAAATGACTATTGCGAGCAATCTAGTTAACTTGCCTCAAGACGCAAGGCCCTATGTTAACAATAGTGAGTTGGAAAATTTGGCCTTAGATAAAGTACTCTCTTCGCCAAAACAGGTAAGGTTAAGAGCAATATTTCTAATTGGTCGGCTCAAAGACAAAAAACACCTTAAGCTAATGAAACAAATCGCCCTAGAAAATAAAGAAGGTGAAGGTTCCTCAGCTGTGTTCGCTATGGCGAATGTAGTCAATAACAAAAGAGAATACAGTAAACACCTAAACGATATTAAAGATAAATCAGTAGACGGTGATTTTATTGCTTTTCTAGATAGATACATGAACAAGCATAAACTGTGAACCTATGTAAGCCGTTATAAGCATGTTTACTAATTTTCTTAATGCATAGTGTTTTATAAACGCGATTTTATATAACAGTCATCTATTTAAGTTGCAGAGCTTCAGCTAGTTACATGAGTTTATGCCTCTTGGCGTGTATATGCTCTAAACCAAAGCGAGCTCATCGGCGGGTTCACTTAGTGCTTGAGTATTGATGCTGCTCTCAACCTCCATACATAACTGGCTAAGTTCGGCGCATAACCAATAGTGTTTGTATTTTGCTGCCTTATAACTCTGTTCACAAATGAACATATATTGCGAGGGTTGAATAGTGGGGGAGAAGTCCAGTACGCCGCCATTCCAGCCTTCGATAAACTCAGCCAAGTTAGGGTATTTAGGATCTGGTAGGCTAATGTTTTTCGCTTCAATGGCTAAACGCTTAGTTTCTAAGGCGCACAAGTTTGTTTGCGCTAATAGTCGAGAATGAATTTTTGATTGCCATTCATCGTCTAGGTTGATTAGCGTATCGAGGATAAAGTGAAAACGCTCTAAGTTATTGATAATAGGCTCCAGCTTAGCCATGCCTTGGAGAGCGTTTAATAAGCTATCTAGCCGGGCACTTTGTTGGCTCGACATCAACGAACGACACAGCATAATGCGGTGATGTAACAGCTTATCAAAGGGTTTAAATTCATTTTGATGTTGCTTTATTGCCGCCGTAGATTCGGTGATTAAATTACCAACATCAACTCGATTACTCGCAGGCAGGTCAAACTCTTCCGGCGCTATATTTAAGTTAGCTTCAAAATAAAGTTTTACTAAAGAGGCGACACGCAAGGTGTCTAGCTGCTTAAAGTAGAGCTGTTCCTGATTGTTGATTTGTAGATGTTGGGCATTAATCTGCGCGATGCAATCGCTTAAACCTCTGGGTTTATTGTCCACAAGGTTTGAAAGATGGAAAAAGCGTCCGCTGTAGATCTCTCCAAAAAACTGCTTTAGGTACTCGGCAGTTTGTTGTTTTTGTTGTTCATTCTCAATTAAGCTGTCGTTACTCACTGTAAATTTGCTGGGCTGCTTTATGCCTTGCTGAGTATAGAAAAAAGCACTTACCGACTCGCTTAAGGTGTCAATATCACCTATTAGCAAAGCTGCAGGTAATTCAGATTTAAAAATACCTTGGTCGCCTCGTGAAGTAACAAAAGCAATACGATCTTTATCCGCTGGGTGACTATCCCAAGTTGAGCTGTCTGTGCGCTGCATTTGCTGTTCTATTTTTCTCATCTGCGCTTTGCTGGTTTGCTTGGCTAAATTGGCAACCGCCAACGGTATATTTGCCAGTAGTTTGTTGTCATTCCAGGCTAGTTTATTGATGTCTGCTACTTTTTGCGCGGCCAAGGCCAGCTTACGCAGTTCAATGGCGGTGTTCTCAAACTGATCACTACCCACAAAGCGGCTTTCGTAGCTGTCGGCGTCAAACTCCATTGCGCGAGACATATATTGAGTGAGCTTAAAATTGAGATTAAACAAGCCTTTAAAAATGAATCGAGTAAGACCTATAGAAAGCTGAGCGGCAATAATCGCGATATTCATAACAAAGGGCATGTGTTCTTGTTTAGCCCAGTTTTGCAGGCGTAAATCCCATTCGTCGGGCTGGTAGGCTCGGCTATAAAACCAGTGGTTAACGGTTTGCACAATATAGCGGGTTTGCATCGCCTGGGTTTGAGCAAAATGGCCAAACTCGTGCGCCAAAATGCCACTTAACTGGCGCATATTCATGCCGGTTAGTAAGGGCATGCCTATGGTTAGGCGTAACTCGCCTTTACGCAGGCTAAGGCAGCCGTCTAAGCCTCCGGCAGAGGCGTTTACTTGGGTGTCTAAGCAAATTTCTGTTGGACGAGGAACCGCTAGTTTGTCGCACATTACATCAACTAGATTGAATAATGCCGGGGCTCTTTTGGCCTGCAGGCGATATAGTTTAGGTTGTTGGTAAGTGGCAAATAAAGGCTTAAGCAAAAATAGAAACAGCACAATAACAATAAAATAAGGAATAACGAGGAGAAATTGCTTAGCAATGCCACCAGAAAAATCACCGATGTTTTCAACTAACACCGAGAAGTAAAATACCGAAAAACTGATTAAGCCCACTAACATAAGCAAGTAAATAAGCGGAGCTATTAGGCTAATAAGTAGCGTGCATATCATGCCAATTCGGTACTCTCGGCTTACGCTAGAGCGAGGGAACTCTCCACTAAGCAGCTTAATAAAGTCAGCTTTTAGTTTAGGCGCACTATTTTGTTGAGCCTTGCTATGAGGGGTAGTTGGTGCTGCGCTGTTTGTTTCAAGCACTGCCATTTCTCTAAGCTCTACTCGCAGGCCATGCTCGCTAAATACTGCGGCAAGGCTTTTTGCCAAACTTAGTGAAAGGCTTTCTTTAAGGACATGTCCTTCAACCAAGTATTTTTGAGCAGTTGCGGGGGTGATATCTAAGGCTTTACACAGACTATGTACCACATGGTTATCGCGATTATTTCCATTTTGAGCGCCTAAACTCACTAACTCATATTTAGCCACTCACATTTCCTTGTGTTTATAGTGATAAATTTGTCGCCAGAATTTTTGCAAATAAGCTAATCAGATTCAATAGCTTGGCTTTAGGGTATAAGAGCTAATTGCAAACTATTCGAGCTAGCGCAGAATACTGGTCACAAAATAAAAACGCTGCTACTGAAACCCTACTGACAGGTAGTTGTCAGTAGGGGGGGACTATAGTTATCTCACTGGCTGGCCATGGGGGCTAGCCGGTAACAGCAAGGAGATAGTTATGTTAGCAGTTGCACCTTTAGTATGGGCAGAGATCGCCGTTGCCAATATGGACCGCGCGTTAGCGTTTTACGCCGAGCACTTTGATCTAACCTTTCGCCGCGAGAATATGGGCGATATGGATATGGCCATTTTAGAAACCGAAGATCCAGAGGCTGCTAGTTTTGGTTTATGTCAGCATGAAATGATGAAGCCAAGCATGGATGGCAGCACCGTTTATCTGCATTTAAGCGAAAAACTTAGCCCACTGGTGGATAAAATTACTCAATCGGGCGTGCAAATCTTAATGCCTGTTACTGCCATTCAAGATGGTGAGCATGGTTACTTCGCCTTATTTGTGGATAGTGAAGGTAATAAAATAGGTCTGTGGTCTAAGTTCCAGTAATATCGACGTTGTTATGCAAGCAAATTTAGCTAGCTCAGCCTATAAAGCTGGGCTAGTGTTTGCTCTGCACTTTGGCAGGGATGATTTATGAGACGGGCAGACAGGCTTTTTCAGATAGTACAAATTCTGCGTATGCGGCGACTCACCACTGCCCAAGATTTAGCCGACCGTTTAGAAGTGTCAACTCGCACCATCTACCGTGACGTACAAGATCTTTGTTTAAGTGGCATTCCCATTGAAGGAGAAGCTGGCGTAGGCTATTTGTTGCGCCAAGAAGTTAGCGTACCACCGCTAATGTTTAATGAAGCGGAACTAGAGGCCATTCAAATTGGCATGCGTATGGTGCAAACCTGGGCAGGCAAAGAACTGTCTTCGGCTGCCAAGCAAGCAATGATTAAAGTAGAAGCGGTATTGCCACAACGCCTACAAGCCTATCAATCGTTAATGTTTGCCCCCGATTTTTATATCGACAGCGACCAATTCAAATACTTAGATCCCTTGCGCATTGCTTCGCAACAGCGTGAATACCTAGAGATTTGCTACCAAGATGCCAAGGCTGACTGCACCAAACGAGAAATTCGCCCACTGGCCATTTATTTTTGGCGAGGCACCTGGACCTTACTAGCGTGGTGCGAATTACGTGACGATTTTCGCAGCTTTCGGGTTGATCGAATTACCGAATTACATCATCAAGAACGGGTGTTTAGCCACAGCCCCGGAAAAGAGCTAGATGACTTTGTAGAGAAAATGGAGCAAGAAGGGCATTAAATTTATGCCTTATTGTTATTGGTCTCTTGATATTTCAGAGCTCGAATCAGATTTTTCGCAGCTAGCTTAACCTTCATCAAACTATCATTTAGTTGACATGCCCTTTCTCTGTTTGTTTGCGGTATCATTGTTTATCTTGTCACTAATATCGCATTCAAAATGATCCGACCTTATCAATCAGGTGATACTGAAACAGTATTGAATATATGGCTGGCCGCTTCGATAAAAGCGCACGATTTTGTAGATGCCAGTTTTTGGCATTCGCAAGTAGATAATATGCGTAATCTCTATCTGCCTAATGCCGAGACTTATGTATATCAGCAAGACAACCAAGTACTTGGGTTTTATGCGCTTGATGAAAAACATATAGCGGCTATTTTTGTGGCACCCAGTTCACAAGGGCAGGGTATTGGAAAACAGCTCATTGCTCATGCCAAGCAACAGCGCAGTGTTTTAACTTTGTCGGTGTATAAGCAAAACACCGCTAGTTATCAGTTCTATTTGTCTCAGGGTTTTAGTTTAGTTAAAGAGCAAACAGACCCACATACTGGTTTGCCAGAATACACCATGAGTACCGGTATCTAGAGCTGCAGAAAGTAAAAGGCAGAAAGCAAAAAGCTTGGCCAATTGAGCCAAGCTTTTTTGTTATTTGCTTACTTAGTTAAGTCTAGCTTTGGTTCAAGTCTTTATCTTTCCAAAACTTGGTGCCTTTTACGGTCGCTTCTAACGATAAGCCAGCTTCGGTCATTTGATAGATATCTACGTCACCGATAGCACCTTCGCCTTCTGCAGAGCCGCCTTTATCGCCAGCTTTAGCTGAGGCATCCGCTTGTGCGCCAAACAACCAGCCAGATTCAACAAATTTGTCATAAGACTCGCGAGTATTAAACACCATTAAGGCTCTAAAATCTTTAACACCAGCACCAAAGCCTACACCCGCTTCACCCATATTCATGTAAGTGCGCTTGCCAGTTGCATTATCGATGGCTACACCATGGCCGCCGCCAGCAGAGATAACAAACAAGTTGATACCGGCATTGCTAAATACTGCGTAACCTACAGCGCCGTTGATTTTACCGGCAATGTCGCTATTTTCCTTTTTAAAGTCTACCAAGGTTTCTTGAACCATTTGGTCTGATTCTGCACGTTCTTCTGCTGCGCTTTTACTAAATGCAGGCATGCTAATAGTCATGTTTAATAGTGCGATGGCGAAAATAGCTTTAAGTGATTTTGTCATTATTGATCCTAAATATGTGCTGGGTATGGCCAGCAAAAATTAACAATCTGAAATACAACTCGGCCTTTCAACTTGCTGCTATTTTAATCAAACCATGGCGGTAAATTGACATTTTGCGAACAAGTGCAAAAATGATGATTATGGTTCATAGGGAAGTGGCGGCGAGATGCAGGAATATCAATTTCAGTTACCAGCCTTAAAGTGGGTTGTAGACATATTGGAGCAGCAAGGTTTAGACAGGCACCGACTGTTAGCCGCTGCAGATATCTCGCCGAGTTTATTGCGTCAAACCAGCGGCTTAATTAGCCAGCTTAAAGTGGCAAAATTAATGACAGCTGCAGATCGCGCTAGTCAACAGCCTTTGGCCAGCGCACGTTGTGGCTTGTCGATGCCTTTGCGTAAGCAAGGGGTACTAGCCATTGCGGTTCAAAGTATGCCTAATCTAGAAGCGATGATCCAAATGTTGAAAGCATTTTTGAATGCTCAGTCGAGCGGAACTGACCTAGATTTAGTGCAAGAGGCGAACTTAGTTAGGGCCGAATTTAGTTTACGTTTTGCTGATCAACTTAGTTGTGACTCTATGCATAGGGCAATGCTGTGTAACTTGTTTAAAACCTTCCAAACGTTGTTTGGAGAGTCATGGCGAGCGACCGAAGTGTGGTTAATGCATAGTTTTAGTCACACTAAAGAGCTATCCCAACTTCTTAATTGCCCGGTAAAAGACAATAAAGCGATTAATGCCATTGTGTTTGAACAGCGTTGGGCCCACGTTACTGGCGCGCAAGTTTACCCTGCAGAAGCATTGCGTAAACAAAGTAGCGAAACCTTACAGCGGCTTGAAGACTTGGATGATCTTATTTATCAGATTTTGCCGCCATTAATCTACGATGGAAACACCAGTATTGAGCATGTAGCGGAGTTATTTGGAGTACATGTTCGGGTGTTGCAAAAGCGCTTAAAAGCCAAAGGTACTAGCTATTCAACCTTGTTAGAAGACGCCAGAAAAACCATGGCAGTGGAATTTTTAGTTGATAGTCAGCTATCAATTGCAGATATCTCACTGCAATTGGGTTTTAAAGAACCGGCCATTTTTATCCGCAGCTTTAAAAAGTGGTTCAAGCAAACGCCACTGCAATGGCGTAAATCGGCGAAAGGCTATTAATAAATCTGTTTTCTTTATTATTGTTTTTCATAATTACTGATTTGGTGACTCAATTTGGTGATTATTGCTTCATTCTGGTGTGATTTGGAATTTAGATTCTGTCATTGCTTTGAAATATATGGTTTTTATATTTGGCATACAAAATGCGACATAGATCACAAGGGAGTGGGTTTAACTCCTAAGTTGTCGTAATAAGCCAAGGATGAAAATCATGAAAAAATTACTTATTTGGTGTGTGGCCGGGCTAAGCCTAGCTTTGAGTAATAGCTTTGTGGCTTCTGCAAAGCCAAACGCTACTAATGAAGATCAGCGTTTAAGTGCTTGGTGCACCCAGCTTAAAAAACAGCAGAGTTGTTATAACTTACACCAGCAGTTAGCAGAGCAAGGTAGGCCAGAGTCGGCTTATTGGATAGGTAAAGCTAGCGCAAGAGGCATGTTTGAAGCCGCCGATTTAACTAAGGCACTTGGTTATTATCAAGTGGCTAGCCAAGAAATGCACCCAGCAGCCAGCCGTGAATTGGGTTTGCTTTACTACCATGGAATAAGTGGTGAGCGAGATTTCGCAAAAGCGCAGCGCTTATTTGAACAGGCTATCGAGCAGGGTAACCCACAAGCTATTTGGGCACTGGCCCGCATGTACCATTACGGTCGTGGAGTTGAGCAAAATTATAACAAAGCCTTTGAACTGTTTAGCTTGGCCGCTGATAAAGGCTCTAAACCTGCTGCTAGTACTTTGGCTTACTACTATAAAGTAGGCTTGGCCACCGAGCCTAACCCGCGCTTAGCCAGTTATTGGCGCAACAAAGCTAATGATAAAAAGTTAGTGACCTGGAATCGAAGCATTCCTGATTATCGCTAGTTACTAGGGTCTGTTGTTCTTTGCTGCAAAAACCATCAGCAAAGATCAACAGACCCTAGAATCAACCAAAATCAACATAGCCAGCATAGTTATTGCTGGCTTTGTTGCTTTTACAAGCCGTTCATCTTTGTGACATAAATCTAACATCAATTTTTCATCACTTTGTCACCCGATGAATCTTTACTGGTTAGCTCTTGAATCGATGTTATTCACCAACAATAAGGACGTTAACCAATGAAATTCTCTCAGCTAGGGCTATTTCTCTGCCCACTTGTACTATTAAGCGCCTGTAGCGACGACGACAATCCTATCCAAGCGGCCAACACTGGGGCTATATCAAAAGTGCAATTAGGGCCCCGTCCAGCATTCTTGGTTGATCAGCTCGCCGACGGAGAGCTAAAAACAAGCTTGCAAGCGTGTGTAGATGACATGACAACTTACAGCGTAAGTGACTTCTCTATTGGTCACCGTGGCGCGCCACTGATGTTCCCAGAGCATACCAAAGAAAGCTATATGGCTGCCGCGCGCATGGGAGCAGGTGTGCTTGAGTGTGATGTAGCCTTTACTAAAGATGGCGAATTAGTTTGTCGTCACTCACATGCCGATTTACACACCACTACCAATGTACTGGCAGTGCCAGAGCTAGCTGCTAAATGTTCAGTCCCGTTCACTCCGGCAGACACTGCTAATGGCGTAGAGGCCACTGCCGAGTGTCGTACCTCAGACTTTACCTTGGCTGAATATAAAAGCCTAACCGGTAAAATGGACGCGGCTAATAAACAAGCAACCACAGTTGAAGAATACATGGACGCAACGCCAAGTTTCCGTACCGATCTTTACGCTGAGGTTGGCACATTAATGTCGCATAAAGAAAGCATTGCGCTGTTTAAGGAACTAGGCGTAAAAATGACCCCAGAGCTTAAAACACCAGCCGCGCAAGACTTAGCAGCAGCAGGGATTACCCAGCAAGAATTTGCCCAAAAAATGATTGATGAATACATTGAAGCAGGCATTGAGCCTAGCGAGGTTTATGCTCAATCTTTCTCAATTGACGATGTTGAATACTGGGTTGCCAACACCCCGGAGTTTGGGGAGCAAGCCGTTTACCTTATTTACTTGCTTGATGGTGTGCCCAGCCCAACAGAAATTGCCGCTAAAAACATCAATATTGTTGCGCCCATTTATACTGCGCTTGTTGAAGAGCAAGATGGAGTAGTAGTGGCTACCGACTATGCCAAGCAGCTAAAAGAAGCGGGATTAGATTTAATTACTTGGACCATCGAGCGCAAGTACACCTCAATGCATGAATTTGAAGTACTTAATGTACTTAAAAAAGATCTTGAGTTAGTTGGCGTGTTTTCTGATTGGCCAGCTACTGTGACCTTCTTCGATAACTGCATAAAATAGTCACTATATTCATCGAACTGTTGCTGTTAATGCGTATTAGCAGCAACTTTGTGATCGCAATAGCACTTTTTTCTGTATTTCCCCTGCAATTGATTAATCGCAACAAAATAATTATTCACTATTTTCTTCGAGCGATTGTGTGGTAGCGTTGCTGCCGCTGCCTTCTTTGGTCATTAGGCAGTGGTCAACAAAGGAATAATAATGAAAAAATCAGTTTATTGTTTAGCAAGTTGTATTGCCGCCGCGTTTATCGTTGGCTGTAGCAGCAACAATCAAACTAGTACTAGTGAAACACCAGCCGCAGTTGTATGTAGCGGCGTGTGTGGCGAGCAAGAGTTTACTCGTGCTCAGCAACTACACCACGGTGACGGCGTAGAGCAAAACTACGATGCAGCCTTGGCAGAATACTTAAAAGCTGCCAAAGCAGGCAATGTAGCTGCTATGACGCAAGCTGCAGTATTATACCAAGAGGGCTTAACTAGCCAAGGCAGTAAGCCTGAGCTGGCGGTTGAGTGGCTAATGGTTGCTGCTAAGCAGCAAGATGCAGAAGCGCAATTTCTGTTAGCAGAAAACTTTTGGAATGGCGTAGGCACCGAGCAAGATTTTGGCAAAGCCGAGTTTTGGTATAACCAAGCTGCCTTAAACAAACACCAAGAAGCTGCTTACCTATTAGGTTTGTATTACTTCGAAGGCGAAAACATGGATGAAGATCCAGAGCAAGCCTATGTGTGGATGTCGATTGCTGCGCTGTTAGGCCATGGTAATGCACCTGGCGATCGCGACTTCTTAATCGGCGAAGAGCTAGACATGACGCAGAAAAAAGCGGCTTGGAAAGAAGTAGATCGATTAATTAAAGAAATGGGCATCGAGGTACCTTGGTAGGCGTAATGCGCTACTAAATCTTAGATGAACTTACTGTCATCACAATAATAATGAGTTGGTATTGATTGAAGGTTAAGTCGGTCAAATATTCGTCAATACTAACTCCTTTTTACAGTGCTTTATTGTATAGTTGAACTACCCCTTAAGTGGAGGAATGACGATGCTATATTTAATAGAGTTTTTGTTATTTTTGCTGCTAGTGGCAGCCCTTGCCTTACCCTTTTATCGCAATCAAGAAGTGTTTGAAATTGCCGATATTGACGCCGACGACCTTCCTGGAAAACACGTACAACTTAGTCATGGTTTAGTTCACTTTCATCGAGAAGGGCAAAGCACTGCGCCTGTTGTTGTGCTAATTCATGGATTCTCTGCATTTTCTTATGTTTGGGAGCGCAACGTAAATAGTCTACTTAAGCAGGGTTACCAAGTGATTAGCGTTGATCTTTATGGACGAGGTTATTCGGCTAGGCCAAATACTGCTTATACTCGGCAGCTGTTTGTGAAGCAAATAAAGGAGTTGCTTGATGATCAGCAATTTGATGAACCGGTGTATTTAGCAGGTTTATCTATGGGCGGGGCGATTAGCGTAAGGTTTGCTGAATTGTACCCTGAAAGAGTCGCAGGGCTTATCTTACTTGCGCCTTTAACTACCACACCCAAAATTGCGCCTTTGCCTATACCGATTATCGGTGAATATGTGGCCTATAGCTTTGTGATACCTAGTTTGCCTAAACGACAGTTGGACGATTTATCTAACCTAGAAAAAGCACTTGATTGGGTGGCACAGTTCGAGCCTCAAATGCGCTACAAGGGCTACCGAAAAGCAATGTTGGCAACCGTAAGAGGTTTGATGCAAGAGCCAATGCTAGATGCTTATCTTGCAGTGGCTAAAACTAATATACCTAGCTTGGTTGTGTGGGGAGATGCCGACAAAGTATTGCCATATCGCCAAGCGCAGGGTGTTCAAAAAGCCTTAGGCGAGCATTGTCAGCTAGTCACCGTTGAAGGAGCAGGACACGCTTTGCAGTATGAATATAGCGAGCAAGTTAATCAGCACATTGCCACATTTTTAGCATCTATCAATAAGCTTAAATAGCCACCAAGCTGGTTTATTTATCTCGTTATAGAAGGCGCTGTCAGAGCGCCTTCTCTTATACTTTTGTTATCGAATAAAGATACATTTGTTATTTATAAACTTGCCATTTACAGCATTGCCATAGATACTAAATTTGAACATTTGTTAACGGCAACAAAGTTTCTATGGTGTTGATTTATCAACTTATAGTTTACTTTTTGCCCTACTAGAAGTTAGCTATGCAAGCACCAAGTACACCTATTGGCGAAGCAAGTCGCCTTAAAGCTTTAAAAGATCTCGATATTTTGGATACGATGCCAGAAGAGCGCTTTGATCGGATTACTCGAATGGCCAAACGGCTATTTGATGTGCCAATTGCTTTAGTAAGTTTGGTTGATGAAAACCGCCAATGGTTTAAATCATGTTTTGGTGTTGATGCCAGTGAAACGCCTCGTGACATCTCTTTTTGCGGTCACGCCATTTTAGGTGACGATACCTTTCAAATTGAAGATGCCCTAGCAGATCCGCGCTTTGCAGATAACCCACTGGTAACTGGCTACCCGCACATTCGCTTTTATGCTGGGCACCCACTTACTACTCCAGATGGAGAGAAGCTAGGCACCTTATGCATTATCGATACTAAGCCAAAAAGCCTAACTAAAGATGACCTAATTGCATTGGATGATTTAGCGGTAATGGTGGAGCAAGAATTGGCTGCACTGCAAATGGCGATTACCGATGAACTAACCAGTATTTCTAATCGTCGTGGCTTTATGAAGCTGGCAAATTATTCTTTTGCTATGTGCCGTAGGCAAGCTATTCCGCTTACTATTGCCTATATGGATTTAGACCAGTTTAAACCCATTAACGATCAATATGGTCATGCTGAAGGTGACAATGCCTTACGTTTATTTGCCGAGCAAATGCGTGTTTCATTTCGAGAGTCTGACCTGTTTGCCCGCATGGGCGGAGACGAGTTTGTAGTAATGTTTACCGATACCAACGAAGCGGATGCGACCGAAATACTACAACGATTCGCCAGCGATCTTAGAGCGGCTGCCAAGCAGCATAAGCTCGCTTACCCTCTATGTTTTAGTTACGGTTTGTTGGAAGTAGACTTTACTCAATATCCTTCTATCGACAGCGCGTTAGAGCAAGCTGATCAGTTAATGTATCGTCATAAAAGTTGCCAGCGCTAGAAATATCCTCGCGGTTAACCAATTTCTTGTTTGATTGTTAAATATTCGGCTTTTCTTAAATCAATATGTTTGAATATTTTGTCGATCGCTAACGCGACTCCTCTGGTATTACCTCTTAAAAATGTAAAGTGTTATTGTTTTAAAGCTGGCTGTATGAAGCTTAAACCGCCAAGGAAAGGCTTTTCTTGGCATTGTTTTTAGATTTATATAGTGATCCTTGTCTCAGATTTTTTAATGCATTAGACAAATAAAAATTTATGCAGACAGGTTAACAAAAGATCAAATTGGTAATCCAATTGTGTTTTATTTGTTGATGTGTGGTGTTAGCTTTGCCTTGAATTTAACTCAAGGAGATGCAGTTCATGTTAAAGCGCCACCAAGCTTCAAGGAAGGTTTCATCATCATTAGTGGCTTTGTTAAAGCCTTCGGCCATTGCGGTTCTAGCAACCGTTGCTTTGGCTAGCGGCGCAAATGCCGCTAACTATACGGCCAGCAATGCCAGCCAGCTAAGTGCTCGTTTGCAAGATGCAGCCAACAACGGCACCGGCGTAGATGTTATTACCATTCAAGGCAGCATATTTACCGACCAGCAAATTGATATTCAAACTCCGGTAACTATTCAAGGTGCAGCTGGGTTTCGCGTAAGCCGTATCATTCGTACCTCTGATGACGGTTTTCAACCTTTGTTTAATATTCAAAGTTCGAATGTGACTATTCGTAATTTGCTGCTAATTGACGAGAAGGGCCAAAACACTAATACCCAAGTGGCCAGTGAAGCAGGTAACGACCACTCTAATGCGCGCTTAATTAACATTCCTTACGAAGATGCTTACCAGCAAATTGCTAACATCACCATCGAAAACAATACCTTTGAAAACACCGCTGTTGGCGTTGCGTCTTCTGGTTTAATTCCACGTAATTTGTCGATTACCAATAATGACTTTATTAAAGTGAATCGCAGTGTCGAATTACTACGAGATGTTGGCCGGGTATACAATGTGTGGAATGTAAGTGCCAACAACGTGGTGCTTAACGGCGGAACACTAAACATTTCAAATAACCGTATTCGTGGTAATCGAGTGCGTTTAGGGATCTCTGTAGATGCGGGTAACGACGGGGTATACGTGCCGCCAAGCTTTACCAATATTCCGTTTTTTGATGCAGCAGCCCGTGCTCAGTTTAGTGATAAACCGGTCGTGTTTGCCAATGGTTCGCAAGTTAACTCAAACACCGTAGAAGGAGCTAATGAGTTTGGCATTGCTTTGGCTACTGTGGCTAACGTAACTGTTGCAGGTAACACAGTGAGCACAACAGAAGATGACATTAACTCGTCTGACGACATCGAGAACAACTTCACAGCGGGCATCAATGTTGAACATAACAGCCGCGATATTGTGGTAGATAGCAATACTATTACCGTGGGTGCTTCAGGCAACTTTGCTACGGGTATTAACGTATTGGCCTTTCAAGATCACCACGCGCCGTTAAACCATGCTCAAGCTAGCAGCAACATTACTTTGGTTAGAAACATCTTTAAAGGAACTGGCGAGAACACCATTTTAGCCTTTGGCTTCTCTAACTTAGTGGTTGAAGACAACAATGCCTCGCAGTTTACAACGCGTAACCCTTACCAAGTAACGGCGTCTTTTTACAATGTGCCTTGTGGTTTAAGTACTAGTACTGCACGCGGTACTAACAACAATATTCGTTATAACCAAAGCTCGTTTAACGGCACCGGCAATGCGCCGCAGTACTACGACAAAAATGGTAACGTTGTGTCAGGTTATACTTGCCAATAGGCTTAGCTAAAATAGAAAAGCAGCACCTAGGTGCTGCTTTTTTGGTTTTATTTTACAGTTAGTCTTCGCGACTCATTAATCGAATGTCATCAAAAAAAGCTTCGCTAGCAGCATCTGGCGCTGCTGAGTAGCTAAGTTTGAACTCATCTATTCGCACTTCTAATTCGTTGTCAGTAAATTGTTCATGCGCATAAATTGCAGCATCGTTGTAGCTTGCCGTGTCAATTTGCATATAAGCAAATACCTCTACGCTACTATGTCCAGCAGAGTTAAAGCTTAACGTTACTTGTTTAAAACAGCTTTTAACGCTGCCCTGCGGGGCATTGCTTAAGTCTTTCACATGGGCAAAGGCTTGGGCGATTATTGCGCCAGTGCTGTCTTTTGCGCCGTAATGTAAGGTACTTAAAGAGCTATCACCTTTGTTGTCACAGTAATACAGCGAGTACTCTAACTCGGTGTTTAGTGGAATATTAGCAACGGTTTGGCTCAAACCTGGGGTGGCAGTAAAATCGTGATTGCTGGCCGAATTTTTGAAGCGGATCCGCGCCGAGCCACTACTAGTAGAGCCGCTGTCGCTAAATGCGCTGTCGCCAGAGCTACCAACATCGCCTAAACCGGCACCACTATCTTCGTGTTGTACCCAAGCATCACTCGAGCCACTATTGCTGCGAAATTCACCTAAGTTTCCATCAACCAAATCGGTATCGGTGGTTACTGCGTCGGGTAGGCTTAAAGTAAGTAGCGCTTCGGTAGCATCGCCAGAGTTAAACTCGCTGCTTACCCATTTATAGTCATCGCCGGTAACTACGCCTGCTTGCTTTGCTATGTCACCCAAGGCCAGCTGATAACTGCCTTTTACAAATGCCGACAGAGCGTATCGGGTATTAGCCTTTAACTGAACTGTTTGGCTTAAGCTGCTACTGCCACTAAGTTGGGCGCTAGCACTTCTCGAGAACGATTCACTCGCCTCGGCGATTTGAGCACCGTTGTTAGTCCAAGCGTTTAGCTCATCGTCAAAGGCAGGATTAATAATCTCTGCTTCTAACATGGTGGCTTGAGGCTTGCTGATTTGATAACTGCTTGGCCCTACATCAGCAAAACTCAGCGCTTTTAAACTAACGCTGCTTGTTAGCGGTTGATCTGCGCCAACGCTGCTTGGCTCGGTGCGGGTTTGCCCATCCATATCTAGATTAACGTCAGCAAAATCTCCTTTGTTGTAGTCACTTACTGCATCTAAGTTAGGTGAGCTATCCGAAGGGCGATATAGCTCATCAGTTCCTCTTTGTAAGTTTGCCGAGTAAAACTCAATGCCGGCAGTGCCTAACGGCACCGCGTCGTCATCAGAAAAGGCCTGCCCGTGGAAGATGTTTCCTACCACGGTTGAATCAGGCAGCATGCCGCGCTCAGCTTGGGTAATCACCGGCCCAATTGCTTTATCGATAAGGTTATTGGCCAAATAAACCGTTTTAGGCTGCTGCGGTTTGCCGCCGCCGTCAATATTTAAGCTGTTTACGCTATCAACAATGGTGTTGTTAGCTACGTGCACATTCTCTACTTGTTGGTAGCCGTTATCACCATCGCCCGCGCCGTCGTATCCTAATAATACTATGCCGCCGTGGTGGCTAGTATTTTGGTAGCGTGCGCCTTCAATGTAGTTATTCACTACCGAGTGGCCGTCGTCGGCAATACGAATACCGCCAGCTAGTGGGTAGTCTTCACTTAAAATAAAGTTGTGTTCAATTTTGTTGCTGTTGCCGTGGCGGTTGGTTAACGAGCCATAGCTATTGCGAATGGTATTGTAAGCAATAACGTTATTAGAACCTTTGTTAGAGATAACCTCGGCTTCACCTTGGATCCGCTCAAATACATTGCGCACAATAAATGAATTACCAGGATAATGGTGGGTAAAGCTTAAGCCGGTGCGAATGGCTTCATAATCGTTGTCGCTGCTTCCCGCATACATTTTGTTGTTGGCGGGCGGGCGATTGGCAATGTAGTTGTTATACACCACAATGCCTTGAGCAAGTTCGGCTAGTTTAGTGGCTTCATCCCAGCTATCATCTACCCAGCGGTTGAATGAAATCATCGGGTTTTGCACGGTTTTACCGCTAATTACGCTATGGTCTAGCCATACATCTTTGCCGTATATATGTACTAAAATCCCGTAGTCGTCTTGCGCTTTGGCATCAATAATTGCGATTTCGCTAATTCGGCAATTGTGGCATAAATCGTTAGTGCCAAAACGGGTAGCAATTAAGTTGCTTCCATATTCCACTCCATCAAAAATTAGCCCTTGCAACTGGGCATAACTGCCGCCCATGTTTATCGCTACTTCACCGCCTTTTAAGATGGCCTTGCCAGGATGTTCGGCAGCTACTTTAATAGGCTGCTCCATGGTGCCATTACCACCAAAACTAAGTTGAAAATCACCACTGTATTCACCATCGGCTAAACAAAGCGTGGTACCTGCGTCCATTTCTTTAGAAGCTGCATCCACCAAGGCCGAAGTGGAAGAAAACACCTGAGTACAGTTTACGCTAGCAACAGTTAACACGCCTTCTGGTAGGCCAAAGCTAGGCTCGTTTGGGGTGGGTTCTGGGTCAACTGGCGGATCAACAATTACCGGCGGGTCTACGGGGTCTGTTGGGTCTAGTGGGGTGGCAGGGGAGTCGCTACTGCTATTACATCCAACAACTATTAAGCCAAGAACAACTGGCAGGTACTTCTTAAAGTACATGGGATCTCCTTTTCACTGTTTGTTAATGGTAAGCGGGTAAAGCAATAAGCGACATTTTACTCAATAGTTATCAATAAAAAGTGATCGTATTAATATATTTTAATAATACATATAAAGATTTGGTGATTAAGGTCGAGTTATAAAGCCTTTAGATGAAAGCTTTGTTCATGCTTAGTGGCAAGCTTACTCAATTATCTCTCTTTATAAGTAGTACAAAATAGATAGGATTGAGTTGAAACAATGAGGCTGGTGGGTGGTTATAAGCGCTTGAGACTCAAGTTACTTAGAGCCCTGTAATTCAATTCCTTCTTTTTGCAAGGTCTGCATCCTTTGATGCTGACTTTTTTGTCAATTTGTTGTTCTAGATTGCTGATTGGTCATATAAATGCTGTTAGGCTGGCTTTATTCCTCTGAAGAAGCGGATAGTTAGCATAAATTTAGTAACCGGTAGATTTCGAGACGTATAGATGAAAATTGAAAATTTGAGGGTAAGAAACTTCAGAACCATTGGCCAAGAACAAACGGTCGATCTAACTAAAGGCTTAACAGTTGTTGGTCCCAATAGCAGTGGTAAAACAAATATTCTTAAAGCTATAGAGATGATATTTACAGGTTTTGAGAATAAGTTAGGTTATGAAACAAAGAGCGACAAAACATTTGGAGTTACAACTGGTCAAACAACAATTACCGTGACGTTTAGTGGTGATGTAGATGGTGTTGATAAGGACTTTTTTGAGCTTTATCAAGAACTCAATAATATGCTAGAAGAGCCAAAAAGCTCTATTGATAGATTTCAGCTATACCTTTCCTTTCCAAACTCAGAAAAACCTAAATATGTTTTCTTTACTAATGAGAAACGAAAGCCAGATACAACAAAACCATTCTCTAGAATTCAAAGGCAAGCCGTGTCTTTATTGCTAGATAAATTTGTATGTCATTATGTTCCATCATCCAAGAGTATCGATGATTTGTACACTTCTTTATTACAACCGTTTATAAAAAGGTCTGTTTCTCGAGTTTTAAACGATAAGTTACAAGAAATAAATGAGAGCTTGAGTGAGATATCTAGTCATTTAGATGAACAGCTAAAAGTGGCAGGGCTAGAGCATATAAGCTCTCATTTTACATTACCAAATAACTCACTGGAAGAGTTGATACATAAGTTTGAATTTCATCTATCCGACCCAAACAAAACTGCTATCGATCGCAAGGGTATGGGGATACAAGCTTCTGCTATATTGGCTTCATTTTTATGGATAACTAAAGAAGAAAAGAAACTAGATAAAAACCCTATCTGGTTAATTGAAGAACCCGAGTCGTATTTGCATCCAGAATTAGCAGACTCTTGTCACAAAATGCTGGAAGAAATCAATAATGAAGCATTATTAGTTACCACAACGCATTCATTGGGTTTTGTTTCACAAGACCCACAAAGAGTTGTTGGTACAGTAAACAACGGTACAGAAACAAAAGTTATAAAATATGACAGTTATGTTGAGGCAACAACGTCAATAAGGAAAGCTCTAGGCGTTAGGTTTAGCGATTTTTACAATTTGGGAGTATCAAATATTTTTGTGGAAGGTAAATCAGATAGGGAAGTATTTAAATGGTTCTTGGAGAAAGTTCCCTCAGATAGTGAAGGAGGGCATGAATGGCCATTTGTTAGAAAGTCTGAAGTCTTAGACTTTACTGGTGTAGCTGGCATGGAAGGGTTTATGAAGGCTACATACGAATACATTTATAGCGAAAGGCCCGTAGTAACTGTGCTAGACGGAGATACAGCTGGTGATAAAACTAGACGTACACTACAACAATACTTTGGTAACAAAAGTATACCTTTTCAAACTAAAAAGGACTTTGTGACTTTACATGATGGTTTTTCACTAGAAGGTCTTTTCCCCCACGAATGGATAATTGAAGTCTATGATGAGCATCCGAATTGGTTTAGTGATTTTGATACCGATGTTGAAGGGAAGCTTAAACCTTTTACGGTTAAAACAAACAATAATAAACAGCAGCTTAGAAATTATTTAGTAACTAAAGCTGAAAATGAAGATGATTTTGTCTGGGCAGCTAGGTTTAAAACTGTCTTCGATGCGGTAGAAAAAGCATTAGAAACAAAAAACAAAGCAGTCTACGGGTAGTTGATAAACTAAGAAGTTTTTAGTAGGCGTTATGCCTTAGGAGTATTAGTTGAGTCTAGATGATATTTTAAGTCTTGCTGTGAATGAACTAGAGAAGATGTTTGGTGCGCGTAATCATTCGAGGAATATACTTCCAGTAGAGGTTCATTCAAATGTCCCCCAAGTCTTTTATCCTAATAAGAAAAACATTCGAGTAAAGATTGGAAACTCATGTTTAAACGAAAACCACAGAGCATACTATCAATTAGGTCATGAAGCTGTACATTTGTTGTCTCCTGTAGATTTTGAAGTGACTACAGTTTTAGAGGAAGGTGTAGCGGTTTGGTTCTCACATGATTTTATGAAAAGGCATTCAGGAGTTACTTGGGATAGCTCTGGTGATGATAGGTATGACCGAGCATGGCATTTGGTAGAACTTGTGCTTGATGAATCAGAGGCGGCTTTGAAAGACATTCGTGATAAGTTCGGATGTTTTTCGCCGTTAACAGCAGATAATATTTTAGAGATTGTACCTAAATTAGACCGACAGGTAGCCATTAATCTGGCTGAGAGGTTCCATAATTAAAAAGTCAGTTAATATGAAACTAAAACAGTTGGTAGATTTTGATAAGCTAAATCCGGCGCACTTAAATTGAAACTGTAGGCATTAACTGCTCAACGACATTAAGTATTAAAAAGCCGCTTACCCTTGGGTAAACGGCTTTTTGTTTAGCTGTATTTAACTGCCTTGCGGTTAACGGCTTAGTCTAATTCTACCAGCTGTTTTTCGTATTTAGCGTGAATGCTATGAATTGCTGGTGTTGCGCCACCTGTGGCTTTGCTCACTGCAATAATGGCAATGCTGGCGAAGAGGAAGCCGGGAACAATTTCATAAATGTCGAACAAGCCGCCACTTAGTTGTTTCCACACTACTACGGTTACGCCGCCTAACACTACGCCGGCTAGTGCGCCGTTGCGGTTCATGTCTTTCCAGAACAAGCTAAGTAGTAGTGCAGGGCCAAAGGCTGCGCCAAATCCTGCCCATGCGTAAGACACCAAACCTAGTACCGAGCTTTCTGGGTTCATGGCCAGAATTAAAGCCACTATCGACAATGCGACTACGGCGATACGGCCAACCTTAACAATCTCTTGTTGGCTGGCTTGCGGGCGAAAAACTTGTTTGTAGAAGTCTTCGGCTAAGGCAGATGACGATACTAATAATTGTGAGTCGGCAGTACTCATAATCGCGGCCAAAATAGCTGCTAATAGTATGCCGGCAATTACTGGGTGGAAAATTGCATTAACCAACAGCATAAAGATGGTTTCGCCATCTTTAATATCGCCACCTAGGTGAGAATCTACATACAAAATGCCCACTACACCAATGAGTAGTGCGCCAGCCATAGATAGAGCTGTCCAGCTTACTGCGATGCGACGGGCGGTGCCGATGTCTTTGTTGCTTCGAGTGGCCTGAAAACGCGCCAAAATATGTGGCTGACCAAAGTAACCTAAACCCCAAGCCACTAGCGAGATAATGGCAATGGCCGATAAAGGCTCGCCTTTTACGTCGGTCCAAAGGTTTAGTAGTTCTGGGTTTTTAAGAGTGAGGGCTTGGCTTAAGTCTCCAAAAGAGCCTTCCATTGCGGCAATTGGCACGATCATTAAGGCGGCGGCCATTAATAAACCTTGCACTAAGTCGGTCCAAGATACTGCTAAAAAGCCACCAAACAGGGTGTAAGACACCACACAAATGGTGCCGACAATAACTGCGGTGGTGTAGTCTAAACCAAATACTGTTTCAAACAGTTTGCCGCCAGCCACTAAGCCAGAGCTGGTATAGAACAAGAAAAACAGCAAGATAAAGAAGGCTGAGATTGATTGCAGTAACTTAGATTTATCTTCAAAACGGCGCGCAAAAAACTCAGGAATGGTTAAGGCGTTATCCATCACGATGGAGTAGGTGCGTAGGCGTTTGGCGCAAATCAGCCAGTTTAACCAGGTGCCAACGAGTAAGCCGCCGGCCAACCAAATGGCCTCGATACCGGCTGCGTAAGCGTAGCCAGGTAAACCAAGCAGTAACCAACCACTCATATCGGATGCACCAGCCGATAAGGCTGCGGGCCATGGGCCTAGTGAGCGACCACCTAAGAAGTAATCTTCAGAGTTGGCGGTGCGTTTATAGGCGTAAATGCCAATTGATAGCATAACGATTAGATAGGCTATAAATGTAGCACTGATAGCAAAGCTATTTTCAATCATTCCTTTTTCCTTTTATTGCTGAGTTCAGCATGTTGGTTTATTTGGGTTGTCGCCGCTAATGGCTAACCAGGCCTTTAGGTTTATTCGCCGCTGCCTAGCTCAAGCAGGCTGGCGTTACCACCCACGGCGGTAATGTTTATGGTTCGTGTGCGCTCGGTAATAAAGCGCAAACAAAGTGTTGGTTCACTGAGTTGGCTAAGGTTGCGCATATCGGTTTCATATACGAACTGCGCAAGTTGGCCATCTCGCTCTGCCGCCAACTGGTTGTAGTGCATGCAGTTTTGCTTAGTGCCTGCTAATGCAATGCCCGCAACTAGGCTGTTTTGTGCAAGTTGCGGTCCCAAGGTATAAGCCAAGGGCTGTGCCACTCTATCTGGGCAGCCTGCACGTAGTAGGTCGCTCAGTATTACGTCTATCGGGCTATTTGCTGCACAACAAATAACGGTATTACCAGCCACTAACGCTGCGGCCATTAAACCTACTAGTGCTTCGTTGCTAGCAGTTTCATCGGCCACCAACAAAAAACAGCCACGGCCAGCGGTATATAGCTGGTTGCTTTCGCCTGTAGGCCCTTGTAGCTCATGCTCGTTAGCAATAAGCGCTAGGGCTTGTTGGCATTGAAAACGGATCATTGCTGCACATTCGTGGTAGCTTTGGTCTCGTTGGCCAAGCTGTTGTGACCAAGCGAGCAGTAACTCGCTACGTTGAGCCACCGTTTGTTGCTGCCAAGCATCTTGCACCGCAAGACTTTGTTTTAATACTTTGTTAGTCGTGGTCATATTAGTGCTCCTGCTGGGCAAGGGTAGTGCTTATGTTCGCCTTAGCAAAACGGTACAAATAGTGCGGGCCACCCGCTTTAGGACCAGTGCCAGAAAGACCCTGACCACCAAAAGGCTGTACCCCTACAACGGCACCTACTTGATCTCGATTTACGTAGCAATTACCCACTCGAGCACGCTGCTCGATATGCCGATAGGTACTTTCATTACGACTATGCACGCCCAAGGTTAAACCAAATCCACTTTGATTTATTTGATCGATCACCCTATCAAGTTGATTTGATTGATATTTAATCACATGCAAAATAGGGCCAAAGTGTTCTTGAGTAAGTTGAGCAATGTCTTCAATTTGATAAGCGCACGGCGCAACAAAGCTGCCTTTGCTGCAATCTTCTGGAAGCGCTACTTGGTAAATGAGCTGAGCATTCTTTTCTAACCAGCTAATATGAGCCTGCAGTTTTGTTTGAGCTTGTGGGTCTATCACTGGGCCCACATCGGTACATAGTTTTTCTGGATTACCAATGGCCAGTTCTTGCATAGCTCCAGCAATCAGCGAATAGACGCGTTCGGCTATATCCTCTTGAATAAACAATACCCGCAGCGCCGAGCAGCGCTGGCCTGCCGAGGCAAAGGCTGAGCGTAATACATCTCTTACTACTTGCTCGGGCAGGGCGGTGCTGTCTACTATCATGGCGTTTTGGCCACCGGTTTCGGCGATAAACGGCACTGGCAAGGCATCGCGTTTAGCCAGCTGTTTGTTAATGGCTTGCGCAGTTGGCGTTGAGCCGGTGAAGGCAACACCTGCGATTCGTTTATCGCTGCATAAGGTTTGCCCTAGCAACGCGCCATTGCCCAGTATGAGTTGGATAACTTGCTTAGGAATACCTGTTTCTAGTAGTAACTCGATACAGCGAGCAGCAATAAGGCTGGTTTGCTCGGCAGGCTTGGCGACGACGCAATTACCGGCAACCAAGGCGGCAGATATTTGGCCGATAAAAATGGCTAAGGGGAAATTCCAAGGGCTAATGCACACAAATATGCCACGCCCTTGGTAACTGACATGCTGCGCTTCATCACGAAACGAGCGTTGCTGCATAGGTGAGCTAAAGTGTTGAATGGCTTGCTGCGGGTAGTAGCGTAAAAAATCTACTGCTTCGCGAATTTCGTCAATGCTATCTAAAACTGTTTTGCCCGCTTCGCGATGGCACAAGGCCACTAACTCTGGCATGTTTTGTTCTAGCTTATCGGCTAAGTGCAGCAAGTAGTTGGCACGTTGGCTTACTGGTGTTTGTTGCCATAGTTGGCAGCCTTGTTCTGCTACATTAATTGCCTGCAAGGCTTGTTCTGCATTGGCCCACTTTACTTCTCCAACCTGCTGAGTTCGTTGGTAAGGCGCTGTTATAAGATGGTGTTCGCCACTTTGAGTTTGCCCTTCAATAATTGAGCTGGCTTGCCATTGGTGATTGCCTAAAAACTGGCTGACTTGTTGCTCAAAGGGCTGCCATTCACTTTCTATGTCGGTGGCGATGCCTTGGGAGTTTTGCCGTTGCTCACCAAACAATTGTGGAGGCAGGGCTATTTTGGGGTTATGTAAGCAGCTGCGTGATTGCAATAAATCTACCGGATGCACGGTTAAATCGGTGACCGGACAACGGGCATCTACTAAGCGATGAACAAACGAGCTATTAGCGCCATTTTCCAATAAACGGCGCACCAAATAAGGCAGCAAATCTTTATGGCTGCCCACCGGGGCGTAAATGCGTACTTCGCTATTTAGCAGTTGTTTGGCATGGCTATATAGCGCATCGCCCATGCCGTGTAAGCGCTGAAACTCAAAGTCTTGGTGAGTTGCCATCGCCGACACCGCTGCAATAGTTTGCGCGTTATGGCTGGCAAACTGCGGGTAAATAAGCCCACGAATATGCTCACTAAGTAACAAACGCGCACAGGCCAAATAGCTCACGTCGGTGGCTTCTTTGCGTGTAAATACCGGGTAGCCGTGGTGGCCATGTTGTTGAGACAACTTTAACTCGCTGTCCCAATAGGCGCCTTTTACTAAGCGCATGGGAATGACATCGCCTTGCTGCTTGGCCAGTGTAGCTAACCAAGCAATTACTGCTAATGCTCGCTTTGAGTAGGCCTGCACCACTAAACCGAATTTGCCCCAGCCTTTAACTGCTTGGTGCTGGTAGAGTTTGGCAAATAGCTTTAAGGATATTTCTAGGCGGTCGGCTTCTTCGGCATCAATGGTAATGGCAACATCCTGTGCTCGGGCATGTTTTAGCAATGCTAAAACCGTATCAAACAACTCTTGTAGTACCTTTTCGTGGTTGGCTGCTTCGTAGCGAGGATGTAAGGCCGAGAGCTTGATTGATACCGAGGCCGCAGGGTGAGCTTCACTAGTACTTGAGCGTTGCTTAGCCACAACGCTAATAGCTTGGTGATAGTCATTAAAATACTTTTGAGCATCTTGGCGGGTAAGGGCCGATTCGCCCAGCATATCAAAAGAATAAGCAAAGCCTTGTTGTTGCAAAGGCTCGCCATTGTTTAAGGCTTCTTGAATATTGCGGCCTAGTACAAACTGATGCCCCATTATTTTCATGGCTTGATGCATGGCTTGGCGGATTACCGGCTCGGAGAATTTGTTTACTAGCTTGTTGAGCACCTTGCTGGCTTGGCCATCTTGTGGGGTATCTAAACTCACTACTTTACCGGTTAGCATTAAACCCCAGGTAGAAGCATTTACAAACAGTGAGTCTGAGTTTTTAAGGTGAGACTTCCAGTCTGCCACGCTCATTTTGTCACGAATTAGCGCGTCGGCGGTGGCACTATCGGGAATGCGCATTAGCGCTTCTGCCAAGCACATCAGCAGAATACCTTCGCGGGTATCTAGGCTGTATTCAAGCAGCAGGGCGTCGATCATTTGCACGGCATTTTTGTCGGCGCGAACTCGCTCGATAAGTTGAGTGGCCAACACTGTAGTTTGGGTTAATTCACTTGGGCTAGGTTTAGCGAGTGGGATAAGTTGGCTTAACCAGCTTGATTCGTTTACAGCGTAAAGCGGCGAAATGCATTGCCAAACCTTGGTTAAGGGCTGCTCAATAAACGAAGCTTGGGTCATGGCCTTAGCATCGAGTTGCATAGTGTTGTGCATGCTGGGTCCTCGTGTTGCCATCCTCTGCGAGGGGACAGAGAATGTTACGGCTTTGTTATTTAGAGGCCGATTGTAGAGCGCTTTGGGCGTCGCGTATTTCGAAAAACTCCGCGTTTTTTTCGAAATTCTCTGTTGATGAACAAAAAGCGAAGCAAGCGTTTAACAATCTATTTAACCTGAACTCGCGACAAGGGAGTGACATTAACTCTCCTACCCAGTGCTTAATCTAGCTTCATGTTTCTGGCGAGATAGTTTTACTTAGTTCTAGGCGAAACTGCGCGCCAATAGTTAGCTTATTGCAAGTGGCTTCAACACTGAAATAAGTAAAAATAGCCCTTAGAAATCGGTTTATTATCCCGAGCTCAGGTTATTCACGTTGCTTATTTATAGTGTAGTCAGCCTAGGTGGGGCGAGCGAAGGCGACGTGGATGTTTTAGCTGGCTTGTTTACGGTAGCGAGCCGGTGTGATGCCATAAAAAGTGCTAAATGCACTGGTAAAGCTACTTTGGCTAGCAAAACCACAACGATGCGATATTTGTTCAATGCTTAATTGCGGTGCAGCTAAAAGCTGTTTAGCCGCGTTAAAGCGTTTGCGTAGCAAATATTGGTGTGGGGTTAATCCGGTTTGCTGGCGAAACAATAAATGAAATTGGCTTTCGGCTAAAAACACGCAACCCGCAAGTTGCGCCACTGTAATTTTTTGCTGCAAGTGTTGTTGAATGTAGCGGTCGATATGCTCCATTTGCAGGCGGGTGACCTTAGCTTGATGTTGTTTGCTTTGAGCCAAGTGATTTTGCAATACACACAACAGGGTATTGGCGCAGGCCTCGGCTAGCATGGTGTCTTGCGGCTTAGTTAGCATTTCCTGACAAAGTGCATTGACGAGAACTTGCGACTGGTTGGCTAGCTTGAAGTAGGATTGATGTTCGAACAATTGCTCGATTTTGGTCTGCAAACTAGCGTGTTGAGTATCGGCCAGATTAATAACCAAGATTTGATTTCTGCCTACCCCGGTAAAAGCATGACCCGCAGAGGCTGGCACTAAACAACCTTGACCTGGCCCAACCAAATTAGCTTGACCTTGAATGTCAAACTCGGTTTGTCCTTGCAAGCCAATCACCACCTGAAAATACTGATGGCTATGGTGATGAGAGTGGCTGGGTAGTGCCAGCACTTGAGCTAAGTTGGCTGATTCATTCATATCTGTTTGTTTAAAAAGTAATAAATAGATTTAAATGACAACATATACAGCAATGCTGAAATCATGAGCTAGATTAACGCTCACCGATAGTGAATTAGTTTTGTATTTGTGTCAATTTTGTTAATGAATGTGTTGAGGCTTATTTGCAGGCTAAATTAAAAACTCACCAAAAAAGAAAAACTTCGATTATTTGCTAGGCTTATCAATAACTCATCGCAGTGTTTATTGAGAAAGGAAGCCAGCTAAATGAGGTATGCGTTAAGCCTATTGTTTCGAAACCGGTCAGCAATCGATGTATTGCTCTCTTCTACATTTATAAACTTACTCTCGCTCGCTTTGCCTTTTGCCATGTTGCAGATTTACGACCGCATATTACCTAACCAAGGCTACGGCACGGCTACGGTTCTTATGCTCGGTGTAGCGGTGGCTATTTTACTAGAACTAGTGTTGCGATATATACGTAGCTGGTTATTGGCTTCTGCAGCCGCTAACTTTGAGTTGCATACCACTATTGATGCGGTGAAAGCTCTACTCGCTAGCAGTTTTGAACCTATTGCGAAACTTGGCAGGGGCGGGGTATTTAATGGCTTAAGTTCAATAGCAGGTATGCGAGACCTATATTCTGGTCAAGCGGCCTTAGCCCTGATTGATTTCCCATTTGTTGTTATTTTCTTAGCTTTAGTGGCTTACATTGGTGGGCCCTTAGTTTTTATCCCGATTGCCGTATGGGGATTAATTAGCCTACTTGTATTGTTGCTTGGCAAGCAGTTAGCCCAAGCCACTAAAGATTTAGCGCTTAGCGAGGCTGAACGTTCACGATTGTTGATTAACGTATTGTCTGGGCTAACCACCACTAAAGCCTTAGCTCTAGAAAGTGGCATTGCCGCAAATTACCGAAAAATTAACTATAAGCGTTTGCAACAACAACAGCGGGTTGATTGGTTATCAGCCAAGCTGCAAGAGTTTATTCAAGGCGCCTCTCAGGGAACTACCTTAGTATTGGTATTGTTGGGGTGTTTAATGGTGTTAGATGGACAGTTAACCACTGGTGGCTTAGCGGCTTGTTCTATATTAGCGGGTCGAGCGGTTGCTCCTTTAAGCGCCATTATTAGCCTGCGCTCTCGAATGGTTACCGCTAAGTCTGCGATGCAACAAGTAAAGCAGTTGACAAGTTTAGAGGGAGAACGCTTTAGCGCCGAACATTGCTATCAGCAAAAGTTACCAGCAGGGCCCATTGAATACAGCCATCTAAGTGCTAAAACTTCGGTGGCCTGTATTGAAAACGCGAGTTTTAGCTTGCCCGCTGGCAGCATGGTGGTAGTGCAATCTAATCCTCTTAGCCACGCCAGTTTAGTATTAAGTACGCTGGCTGGCTTTCATCAGTTGCAACAAGGCAGCATTAATATTGCTGGTGTTGAACTTGGCCAGCATGACGCAAATGAGTATCGCCAATCCGTGGTGTATTTAGCGCCGTGGCCTACCTTGTTTGCCGGCAGTTTGATGGAAAACATGACCTTGTTTCGGCCTGAATTAGAAGCTAATGCCATGGTGTTAGCAGAAGAGTTGGGTTTGAGTGCTGCCATTTCCTTGTTACCAGCCGGTTATCAAACCCGCGTGGGAGACAGCGGTAATCAAATGCTTAACAAAGGAGCGATTAAACTTATCGCTTTGGTGCGCGCGTTAGCGCAGCAACCGTCGATATTGCTGCTAGACGAGCCTATGTTGTCTCTAGATGCTGATGCTCAGCAGCGTTTACTGACCTTGCTAAGTAAGCAAGGCGATGACATGACGGTGATGATCGCTTCGCATTTTGACGAAGTAAAAGCCCATTGCGACATACAACTGCAAATTGCAGAAGATGGCTTAGTCAAGCTGTTAAAACAACAGAGGGGGGCTTAACATGGAGCAGCAAAATCCTGATTTAAAACCCACCTTAATTAGTTTGTTGCAGCAACTTGGTTTGTACTCTCAAGCAACCAATATAGAACAAGACCAGCGCATAGATTCGCTAGATGTTATGGGTTTTGTGGGGCTGCTTAAAAAACACCATATTGCCTATTCGGTGCATCGTCACTTGCCTTCCTTAGTTTCTCAAGCGGCTCATCCTTTTGTACTGATATCTGATCATCATGCTCCTAAGTTGTTGCGTCGCCATGGTGAGCAACTGGAACAGTTTGAGCAGCAGTGGCAAGCCTGTGACCCCGCAACTATCGGTGAAGACGCGCATCTAATTATGATTGAGCGCTTGCCTCAGCAGGGATCTTCTGCGAAAGCTTTTGCCGAGCAAGTGAGCAAGCGAAGTAAATGGTATCGGCCGGTATTTTGGCTCAGTTTATTGTCTAGCTTGACGGGATTAGCCGTGCCGCTATTTACAATGGCAGTTTATGACCGTGTAATTGGCGGTCAAACACCTGAGGTATTGCCCAGTATTGCTTTAGGTGCGGCATTGGCCTTAAGCATTTTAGTTGCATCTCGCTTGATTAGAGCAAGAGTGATGTCCTCAGCGAGTAATCGCATGGCGAGAGATTTGTCTGAACTTACCTTTCACCGTTTGCTGAACATGCCGTTAATGGTGTTATCGCGAGTGGGCATTGCCAATCATGTGGCGCGTATGCGTAATGCAGAAAAAGTTCGCACTGTGTTATCTGGTCCTGCTGCAGGTGGCTTAATCGATTTACCTTTTACCTTCATCGCCTTAGCGACCATTACTTTGTTAAGTGGTTGGTTGGTGCTGGTTCCACTGCTGATGTTACTGGTGTTTTACCTACTTATGCGACTAATGCGCAGCTACATTCAAAGCGCTTCTCCTAAGGTATCTGGTGAGTATCAAAATGCGCTTAACGAGTTGGCTAAAAATCTCACCCAATTAAAAGCGGCCGGGCAAGTCGATGCTTGGACCACTAAGTTTGCCCGTTTATGCCGTGAGAATAGCCGGCAGAACTTTCGTTATGCGGCGCGCAATGGGCTAATGGCTGCCGTTGCTCATGCTTTAAGTCTATCCACTGCCTTGGTCACTGTTTTCTGTGGCATTTTCTTGGTGCTTAACCAGTCAATATCTGCTGGGGCGTTGATTGCCTGTGTCATGCTTATTTGGCGAATTACCGGCCCAGCGCAACTAGCGTTTAGCTCCACCCAAAAGTTCACCTTGCTAAAGGGGGCCGCTGAGCAGTTTGACCGATTTATGCAGGTGAAAACCGAAAATAGCGAACTGCGTTTAGATGTACCCGATATGAGCTGCGCACCTAGTGTGTCTTTTCAACATTTAACCTTGCGTTATGGAGCCGAAATGGAGCCGGCATTATCGGCCGTTAATGCTGAAATAGACGCTGGAGAAATAGTAGCAGTCATTGGTCCTAATGGCTGTGGTAAAACCTCATTGTTGCTATCAGCTTTAGGGGTAATTGAACCTCAAGCCGGTTATGTAGCAATAAACAACAAAAACATTCGCCAGTACGATCCGGAGCTATTGCGCTCATGGGCGGCTTATTGCCCGGCAGAGCCAGATTTATTTCCGGGCACTTTGGCTGAAAACCTACGAGTAGCAAATCCTGATGCCAGTGATGAACAATTAATTGATGCGTTGTTGGCTGCTGGTGGGCAAGCGTTATTTAGCGCGTTAAATGAACAGTTAGATGCGCCAATTGCAGGTGATGACAGTGCCATGCTATCGGCGGTAGAAGGTGGCTACATTTCTTTAGCAAGAGCACTACTAAAAGGGGCTCAGTACTTGCTGTTAGACGAGCCTTTAGCAAACCGAAACCCAGATGCTAAACGCCAATTTATTCGCACCTTAGAAAGCTTGCGAGGCAAAGCCACAATTATCTTCACCAGCCATGATCAAGAGCTAATTCAACTAGCCGACAAGGTAATAATTTTAGACAAAGGTACAGCCGCTTATGTTGGACCTATTCCTTCACAGCAGCCTCAAACCAACAGTGATACGGAGCAGTAAATATGGAACAGCGTCAATTGTCTAATCGTATTTGGCCAGAACATGAATTTACTGATGCCATTGAAGCCCCCGCGGAGAGAACGCTGATTAGGCGTATTGCGTGGTTTATTGCGTTGTCAGTATTGGGAATGCTGTTGTGGTCAATTTTTACCACTGTGGAAGAAATTGCTAAAGCCAAAGGGCAGGTAGTGCCACTGGGTCACCGACAAGTTATTCAAAGCCAGCTAGGTGGAACTTTAGCCTCTGTGAGTGTAGAGGAAGGTGACGTGGTTAAGCAGGGCGATGTACTTGCAAATTTTGTGGCCATTGATAGCCAGTCTTTAGAGGAAGAATTAGCCAGCAAACAAGCCAACTTAGAATTACGTATTGAGCGTTATAACGCCTTTGTTGAGCAGCGCCAAGCTAACTTTTCGGCATTTGAAGCAGAGTATCCTAAATTGGTGGCGCAGCATGTTTCAGCGCTTAAAAGGATGAATGCTGAGTTAGCTGCAACTTCAGCATTAACAGAATCGGAGATAGCTAAAGCTAAGGCAGAATTAGCAGCAGTAGAGAATGAAGTGCCAGCATTAAGTGATCAAATAGCGGCTTCTCGTAAAACTATCAACATGATGAAATCACCAGGTGGCATTCAGGTGGTTTCTAAATTACAGCTACTAGAAGCTCAACAAAAGCTCGACTCTTACATAAGAGAGCTAAAATCTTTAGAGGGTAAAGAACAAGTTTTAAGTAAAAGTCTAACTAACCTAAGTAAGCAACTAGATCAGAAAAATGCGGCTTTGTTCAATCAAGTAGGCGAAAAACGGGCTGAGGCTCAAGCCGAATTGTTAGGGGTTGAGGCGCGTTTAAAGTCTTCCGGTTCACAAGTTTCTCAAACTACTGTTTTGGCGCCGGTCGATGGGATTGTGCAATCTATTCCGACTACCTCCTCAGGCAGCGTAATTGCACCAGGCGGAACTGTCGCAGTAATTGTTCCCACTACCAAGGAAGCGCTAATCGAAGCCAAACTATCTCCACGTGATATTGGTTTTGTTACCGAAGGACAACCTGCAAGGGTGAAAATAGACGCCTTTGATTACAGCCGATATGGGGCATTAGATGGGATTGTGCAAAGGATTTCTCCTTCTACAGATACCGATGAGAAAGGGGGCGTTTTTTACAAAGTTAAAATAAGCATAGATAAACCCTATTTTAACGATGACCCTGAGCGCTTTGGCCTTATTCCTGGGATGACTGGTGAGGTGGATATTGTGACGGGGGATAAAACGGTATTTCAATACTTATGGAAGCCAGTATTTACCAACATAACCACTGCCTTTGGCGAACGTTAAGAGAGGTTTGTTATGACTAAGCAGCAAGATAAATCAGCCTCAAATGCCAAAGGCAAACTCTCTCTAGGTAGTAACAGCAACAACAAAGGTAAGGAGCTAAAAAAAGCCAAGCGTATTGATGAAGATGTTGCGCGACTTAAAGCTAAAGAACTCCGGGATGGAAAAACCGTAGGTTTAAGCAATCAAGATTTGGTTGCTGATAAATCTCATCAGCAACTGCTAAGTGAGCAGCAGGCTTTACCAGATGAGGGGTTATTGTCAGAAGCCACAAATCCGTTAGAGACAATTTCGAAAACCGGTAAAGGTGGGGAATCTGCTAATGCTAAATCCTCCGAATCCGATGACACTTCAAAAGCCGTTGCTGGCGCTGCCTTGGTGGAAGCTCCCTTAATTGATGGCAGCAAAGCGACAGCAAGAGTGGGTAAAGGAGGGGGTAGCAGTGCCAACTCTCATTGGTTTGCTGCACATTCATTTCTTAATCATGTTGGGGTTAAGGGTTTAACGAGCAACCAGTTGGCAAATGTTGAGGGTAATAATTATAAGCCCAGTGTGACAGTACAACAGCTTACTAAAGTTAATCACTCTCAAACTGACCAGCAGCAAGTACCTGTTATTCATGCTGAAGGGGCTCAGCAACAAAGCGGATCAGTAAAAGAAGATAAAGTGAGCGAGGTGAGCGGTCAGTTGCATGTTGCTGGTGTTGACGCTAACCAAGTAAGCTGGTCAGTTGAGTCAGGAAGTGGGGTTTATGGCCAGCTGGTTGTAGACTCTCATACTGGGCAGTGGCGTTATCAGTTGGATAATGTACTAGCTACGACCAATGCTTTGGCTGAAGGAGAGCACCATAGTGAGCAATTTGTTGTTTTAGTTAAAGACAATCTGCAGCATCAAATCAAAATGGTGGTTTCAATAGAGGTGGAGGGCAGTAATGATAAACCCCAAATCTCTGGTTTGTACCATGCCAACGTTACTGAGATGGCTGCACTTTCTGAAGTTGATGGTCAGTTATTCGCTAAAGATCCAGACCACAATGAGCAACTACAATGGGCAGTTAGCCACTCTCAAGGTCAATATGGCCGATTAACTATTAACCCTGATAATGGGCAGTGGCAATATCAGCTTGATAATAAGCAACCTGCAACCCTTGCGTTAATCGAAGGGCAAAAGGGGGTTGAGCACTTTGTTGTTAGTGTAACCGACAGTGCTGGTGAAGTAGTTAAGCAAGACTTAACTATTCAAGTTCTCGGCACTAATGAACAGGCGATCATTGGCGGAGGGTATAGTGGCTTACTCAGCGAAGATAAAGATGTTCATCAAGGGCAACTGCGCGCAGATGGTGTATTAACAGTTACGGATCTGGATAGCGGTCAAAACCAGTTCCAAGCCAATGTGCTACAAGGGCAGTTTGGTAGCTTATCTATTGACGAACTTGGCCATTGGACATACACAGCTGACAACTCACAAAGTTCAATTCAAGGCCTTAAAGCTGGTGAATCATTAACGGATACGTTATTGGTTCACAGCGTCGATGGCACCGAACAGAAAATCACTGTCACGATTGATGGTACCGATGATAAAGCGGTGATTGCTGGCACAGCAACGGCCTCGCTCACTGAAGATAAAGAGGTTCATAATGGCCTACTTCGCGTTGATGGGGCGCTGACTGTCACTGATGTTGATGCTGGAGAAAACCAATTCCAAGCAACATCTTTACAAGGGCAGTTTGGTACGCTGAGTATCAATAATCAGGGTCATTGGACTTACACTACTGACAATTCTCAGACTGCAATTCAAGGCCTTAAAAGCGGTGAGTCGCTTACCGATACCTTAGTCGTTCATTCAGTCGACGGCACTGAGCAAAAAATCACTGTCACGATTAACGGCACCGATGATAAAGCTATTATTGGTGGTACATCAACAGCATCACTGACAGAAGATAAAGACGTTCATCAGGGTCTACTTCGTGTCGATGGTGCACTCATTATTACAGATAGTGACAATGGCCAAGCCCAGTTCAGCGCGGAAACCCTGCAAGGTCAATTTGGCACACTGAGCATCAATAATCTCGGCCATTGGACCTACACGGCGGATAACTCACAAGCCACTATTCAAGGCCTGAAAACTGGTGAGTCAGTAACTGACACATTGCTGGTTCATTCTGTGGATGGCACTGAACAACAAGTCACCGTCACCATTAACGGCACCGATGACAAAGCCTTGATTGCTGGTATATCAACGGCCTCGCTCACTGAAGATAAAGACGTTCATGCTGGTCAGTTGCGCGTGGACGGTGCGTTAACCATTACAGATAGTGACAATGGCCAAACCCAGTTCAGCGCGGAAACCCTGCAAGGTCAATTTGGCACACTGAGCATCAATAATCTCGGCCATTGGATTTACACCGCGGATAATTCACAAGCGACCATTCAAGGGCTAAAAACCGGTGAATCTGTTACCGATACACTATTTGTTCATTCGGTTGATGGCTCGTCACAACAATTGACCGTTACGATTAATGGTACTGATGACAAAGCTATTATTGGTGGTACATCAACAGCATCACTGACAGAAGATAAAGACGTTCATCAGGGTCTACTTCGTGTCGATGGGGCGCTGACGGTAACGGATGCGGATAATGGTCAGGCACAATTTACCGCTACCTCATTACAAGGTCAGTTTGGTACTCTTTCTATCAATGAATTAGGTCACTGGACCTACACCGCTGATAATTCTCAAACCGCGATTCAAGGTTTAAAAACTGGCGAATCACTAACTGATACATTGTTGGTTCACAGCGTCGATGGCACTGAACAGAGAATTGCTGTCACCATTAACGGCACCGATGATAAAGCTCAAATCGCAGGCGCTTCAACTGCAAACCTGACTGAAGATAAAGACGTTCATGCGGGTCAATTGCGCGTGGATGGAGCCCTGACCATTACTGATAGCGATAACGGCCAAGCTCAGTTCAGCGCGGAAACTCTGCAAGGTCAGTTTGGTACTTTATCAATCAATGAGTTAGGTCACTGGACTTACACTGCGGATAACTCTCAAGCGACTATTCAAGGTCTAAAAACCGGTGAAGCCTTAACTGATACATTATTGGTGCATAGCGTTGACGGCACTGAACAAAAAATCACTGTCACGATTGATGGGACCGACGATAAAGCTCAAATCGCAGGCGCTTCTGCTGCAAACCTCACTGAAGATAAAGACGTTCATAGTGGTCAACTTCGAGTCGATGGTGCACTCACTGTTACCGATTTAGATAACGGCCAAAGCCAATTCGCTGCTACATCACTGCAAGGCCAGTTCGGTATCCTGAGTATCAACAATTTAGGGCACTGGTTCTACACCGCCGATAACTCTCAGCCGAGTATTCAAGGGCTTAAAACAGGTGAATCAGTTACTGACACATTGCTGGTTCACTCTGTTGATGGCGCTGAACAACAAATCACTGTCACCATTAACGGCACCGATGACAAAGCCGTGATTGCTGGTACTGCAACGGCCTCACTTACCGAAGATAAAGATGTTTATCAAGGGCAGATTAGAGCAGATGGTAATTTAAGCATCACCGATTCCGATGCAGGGCAGAGCCAGTTTGCGGCTACCTCATTACAAGGACAGTTTGGTACTCTTTCAATCAATGAATTAGGTCACTGGACTTACACTGCGGATAATTCACAAGCGACCATTCAAGGGCTTAAAACCGGTGAATCTGTTACCGATACACTATTTGTTCATTCGGTTGATGGTACGTCACAACAATTGACCGTTACGATCAATGGTACTGATGACAAAGCTATTATTGGTGGTACATCAACAGCATCACTGACAGAAGATAAAGAGGTTCATAGTGGGCAATTGCGTGTTGACGGTGCACTCACTGTTACCGATCCCGATGCAGGGCAAAGCCAGTTTGCGGCCACAACACTACAAGGCCATCTTGGTACGCTGAGTATCAATAATCAGGGGCACTGGATCTACACCGCCGATAATTCTCAGCCTACGATCCAAGGCCTTAAAAGCGGAGAGTCACTCACCGATACATTGCTGGTGAACTCCGTTGATGGCACTGAACAAAGAATCACAATAACTATTAATGGCACTGACGATAAAGCTCAAATCGCTGGCACCTCAACAGTAAGTTTAACTGAAGATAAAGAGGTTCATAATGGACAGTTGCGTGTTGATGGTATCTTTACGGTAACTGATCCCGATGCTGGACAAAGCCAATTTTCTGCCACCTCATTACAAGGTCAGTTTGGTACTCTTTCAATCAATGAGTTAGGCCACTGGACTTATACTGCTGATAATTCACAAGCGACCATTCAAGGGCTTAAAACCGGTGAATCTGTTACTGATACACTATTTGTTCATTCGGTTGATGGCACGTCACAACAATTGACCGTTACGATCAATGGTACTGATGACAAAGCTATTATTGGTGGTACATCAACAGCATCACTGACAGAAGATAAAGACGTTCATCAGGGTCTACTTCGTGTCGATGGTGCACTCACTATTACAGATAGTGACAACGGTCAAACCCAGTTCAATGCTGAAAGCTTACAAGGCAAATTCGGTACGCTGGCTATCAATAATTTGGGTCACTGGACTTACACTGCTGATAACGCGCAAGTGGCGATTCAAGGGCTCAAAACTGGCGAATCACTCACCGATACATTGCTTGTACATTCGGTGGATGGCACTGAGCAACAAATTACCGTGACCATTAACGGCACAGAAGATAAAGCAACCGTCACCGATGCTCAAACGGACATGAATTTACGCGGCGTTACTGAAGATCGCGGCTACATAGATACCCATTACGACCTGCACTATGACGGTCAATTAAACATTCAAGATCCCGATAAAGGCGATAACAGTTTTGACCCTAATATAGGTCCACAAACTTACCAAGGTATTGGTTACGATACTAAACTCGGTGGGCATATCTTACTCATGCAAGATGGCCACTACACCTATACGCTGGACAACCGTCATATTCAAGACCTTGCCGCCGGCGAAACAAAAACAGATTCGGCGATTATCCGCACCGCTGACGGCACTGAGCATACCATCAAACTTAGTGTACACGGCACCAATGATACTCCCACAGTGAGTGCACAGTCACAGTCTGTCACTGAGGGTGGCGCCATCCTAAATGGGCAGATGATAGGCCATGATATTGATACTGGTGCACAACTGCGTTATTCAGCACCACAGGTAGATGGACTCACATTAAACCCCGACGGCAGCTACAGCTTTGACCCTAGCCATGCAAGTTATCAATCACTAGCCTCTGGGGTAACAAAAACACTTACGATTCCTGTCACCGTCACTGATGAACATAATGCCAGCGCCACACAAAACCTTTCTATTAGCGTAACCGGCACCAATAATGCCGCCGTCATTGGTGGAGTTGATACTGGCGATGTCAGCGAGGGAACTGCTGGACAAGATATGTCGCCAGATTATGCTCAGCCAGGCATGGCTAAGTTAGGTCAAGCAGCACTAACAGCTGATGGCAAGTTAGATATTGTTGACCCCGATACAGGAGAGTCTCAGTTTGATCCTAAAGGCGGTGCCTGGAATAACTCTTACCATGGACAATATGGACACTTACTATTAAATCCAGATGGAACGTGGCATTACGATGTTACCGTAGGGAGTGTTGATTGGGTCGGAAATAGTAAGACAACAATCGGCACTGCCATTGATAAATTAGGTGAGCATCAAACGTTAACGGATACCATTACTGTATACGCTAAAGATGGTACATCTCACGACATTATTATTACCATTCATGGTGATAATGACCGCCCATATTGCTCTTCAGAAGTGCTGCTAGCTAGTGGCAAAGAAGATCTAGCTCAAACCATCTCTGTCGTTGATCTTTTAGCAAACACCATAGACGTGGATGCCAATGATGCAGGCAAACTCACCATTGCCAATCTACATGCTGATCATGGGTCTATTCTCACTAACCAAGATGGCACCTTTACCTTTACCCCAGACAAAGACTACAACGGTCAAGTCCATTTCAGTTATGACGTGAAAGATGCACATGGCGGCATCACCCACACCGGAGCGACAACAACACTTAGCGCGGTGAGAGACAGTGCTGTCATCACAGAGGTCAGTAGTGGCAGTATTACTGAAGATGGGGCCCACAGTAGTAATGTTAATGGCACCGTCACCGAGATTGCTAATGGTACCCTCAATGTCGTTGATCCCGATAGCGGTGAAAATGCATTTAGATATAGTCAATTTGGCGAAACAAAAATTCATGACCCGTTTGGTGGTCAGCTACGCATTGACAGTGCTGGTAGCTGGGCCTATAGCGTTGATAACGCCAACCTGCAGCATCTAGCACAAGGTCAAACTGAAATCGTAGTATATCGCGTACATAGTAAAGATGGTACACCCTACGATCTTCATATTAATGTCACGGGGACTAATGATGCACCCACTGTAAACCAAGTGCATCTAACCAATGGTACTGAAGATGTCAGTTACCAAATGCAAGCAAGCCAGTTTGGTTTTACTGACATAGATACTGGCGACACCTTACAGGCTATTACCTTAACTAACTTGCCAAGCGCAGCAGAAGGCAAATTTGTACTTGATGGACATGATGTATCAGCAAATCAGATTATCGATGTTGGAAATATCAGTAAGCTTCAATTTGTTCCAGCGAAAGACTTTAATGGTGATGTTCATTTCCGTTATACCGTGAATGATGGCCATGCCGATTCCGCTCCCGCAAGTGCAACATTGTCTATTAACCCCGTTAACGATCCATTAGTTGATAGTGGCACTAGAACATTAGCAACTCTCAACGAAGACAGTAGCCGCCATATTTCCACGGCACAACTGCTTGAACATTTGTCGGACCCAGACGGGTCACTGCAGGTTGTTGGTACCCCAACTTCACCCCATGGAACCTTTAGTGGCGACGCAATTCACGGCTACACGTTTACGCCTACTGCCAACTTTCATGGCGACAATGTCGATATTATTTATCAAGTTACCGATGGCACTAACCAAAGCACTGCCCATGCAAGTATTGATATTACCTCAGTGACCGATCCTGCTACGGTAAGTCTACATATTTCTGCAGAACAACAAGTCATGAGCTTTGGTTCTGGTGATAAAACAGCTTATGCCAAAGTAGATGGTATCGATGCCGGTGGCCCCATGCATGCAATGTCAGCCGAAATCACCTTCGTGCTCGACAATGGCCATCCGCCAAGCAATGCAGCGGTGCTATTGAACTACTCTGTACCCGGTGGCCATGATCAACAAAATACTATTACTTTTTGGAATGCCAGTAATCTGCAGTTTGCCTTTATGGGGCCGACAGTAGACACGGGAGTGAACTTACTTGATGGCAATACACATCGCTTAACGATGACATGGGATTCAGGTAGTGGTCATTTAGTGGTTTTTGATAACGGCCACATAATAAAACAACAAACGGTTAATCAAGGCGGTACATTCCCTAACGGCGGTACTTTTATCGCTGGCACACGAGACAATTCCGCGGGGGCTGATAATCCAACAGATTATACCGCTAGCCTTTCAGCAGGAGGCCGAGTGTTTTCCGCAACCATGGTCGATCATGCCGTGACGCCTGCATCTGTTGCTTTAGGTACCATAGCCCATGAGCCTAGTGGCGTTCTAACCAATATTATGGCCGATGGTAAAGGTAATTTTATTGATACCACGGGCCATCATACTGTAACAAGTGGCCCAGGTGCTCATACCGTAGTTGTGCCTGTTGATAGTAACGCAGGCACTGTCCCTAGAGGTGCGTTATTGCATCTACACCCTAACGTAGCTGTCAATGCTCCTGACGATGTTGTCACTAAACTCGAAATTAGCGGCTTAATTAAAGGCACACTCTTATCGGATGGTCACGGGCATCAGCACACAATAGCCAGCCTCAATGATAAGGTGGATATCCATGGCTGGAATACCGCATCGTTAACTGCGCAGTTGCCCCATGATGCCGCAACAAACATGAACGTAGCCCTTACTGCAACAACCCAAGCTCCTGATGGAAAAGAAGCAATTTCAATTGAACATGAAGGATTACAACTTGATCCTAGTAAGCCCATTCCAGATGCAACAATCACTGGCGATTCAACCGGTAATACCGATGAAGATCACTCAGTAAGCGGCCAGCTAACTGTCACCGATACTGACACTAGCCAAGCACACGTTGCTGCCAACGATATTAGTGGCACCTATGGACACTTAGCTATTAATTCAGCTGGCCAGTGGACCTTTACTCCAAATGCCACCGCTAATGCGTTAACCAAAGATGATCAGGTACACGAAACCTATACCGTTTCTAGTATTGATGGTACCCAACACCAAATCACCATCAACATTGATGGCCGTGACGATAACCCAATCGTTACTGAACTCGCAGCACCTAAAACCGTTATTGAAGACGGCGGACACGACCACGTTCGCACTTCAGGCATGCTAAGTATCAGCGATCCAGATACTGGAGACACCCATAGCATTACCGAACAAACCGATGTGTTGGGTACATATGGACACTTTACAATTGCAGCCAATGGCGGCTGGCATTACGAACTTGATAATGCTTTAGCTGCTACTCAAGCCTTAACCGAAGGGCAACACGTTACCGAAACATTTAATGTAGTCGTTACCGATAATGAAGGTGGTCAAACAACTCACACCATGCACTTTGACGTACAAGGTAGCAATGAAGCACCAACGATTGCGACACAAGTCATCCATGCTATTGAAGATGTTAGTTATCACTTTACTGATGTTGACTTTGGTTTTACTGACAGCGATGGCGGCAGTTTAAGCAGTATCACCATTACGGAATTACCCGCTGCCAGTTTAGGTGTGCTGCATCTAAATGGTGCTGCCGTAACGGTTAACCAAGTCATTAGCCAAACGGATATTGCTAATCTGATATTTACCCCTGAACAAGACGTTAACGGTAGAGTTAACTTTAAGTACTCAGTTAATGATGGCCATGACAACTCATCGGTAGCAACGGCTGAAATTGATATTGCAGCAAGAAATGATGCACCGACCTCAGTTCATCTAAGTGTTAGGGATATTGAAGACCATAGCCATACTTTCAGTAAAAATGAATTCAGTTTTGCTGATGTTGATACGGGCGATACATTGCAGCACATTACCATCACTCACCTGCCAAATCCTGCACACGGTAGTTTGTTATTAGATGGCCGAGCAGTGATTGCTGGCCAGCAAATTGATGCTGATAACATCGATAAATTGGTCTTTACGCCGGTAACAGATTTTAATGGCGAGTCTGCGTTTAAGTACTCAGTAAGCGATGGCAGCCTAGACTCAAAAGAGTACACTGGCGCAATCCACATTTCAGCAGATAACGATGCGCCAACTTTCTTAGCAGGTGGGCAATTTGCATCACTGCCCATCTCAGCGGCTTACGAATTTTCGGGTAATCAAGGCACCGATCTATCAGGCCGAAGTAATCATGCCGTGCTAAGTGGCACCATCACAGCCACCACAGGTGCTGATGGCACGCCAGATTCAGCAGTGCAATTTCATGGTGATAGCGGTGCCAAAATCGAGGTCCCGGATTTACAATATGGCCAAGGTATTACGGTATCCGCCACGGTAAAATTTGACTCAATAGCTGACAGTTATTCCAGAGTGTTTGATTTTGGTAATGGCCAAGCCAAAGACAACATTTTGCTCACCCATAGTGGCACCACCGATACACTGCAGCTCGAATTCATCGACGCTGCGGGTCAAAAGCATGACCTAATGGTGCCTCATGGGGTCACCTCGGGCCAATGGATGAAACTGACTGCGACCATTAGTCATGATGGTCATATGGCACTGTATAATAATGGCCAGCTATTAGGGGAAACCGATAGCGGCGCAGAGCTTCCCGCTACCGCTAGAAGTCAAAATTTCATTGGCAAGAGCCACTGGTCACAAGATGGTAACCTGCATGGTGCTTTTGATAATTTTGCGGTGTTTGATCAGGTCATTTCTCCTGCACAAATTAAAGCACTTGCTTCAGCAAGTAACTTGAATGATCTGCTACATAAGTACGATCAAATAGACCACGACCAATTTCACGCAACAGTTAACGTCAATCAAAGCTTTACCATCAATCAAGATGATATTTTAAACCAAGCCACTGATATTGATGGTGATACCTTATCGGTATCCCACGTATCCATTGCTGGGAATCACGGCACGATTCACGATAATGGTGATGGCACTTGGACCGTTACCCCTCAATCCAACTATCGCGGTGAATTGAAAATCGAAGTCGACGTGACCGATGGGCAAGAAACTCTACCTGCGCACCTAACAGTTCAAGTGGGGAATGCCAGCATCACCGGTGATAGCAAGTTAACTACCGACGAAACCCATGCCGTTTCGGGTCAACTTACAGTGACCGACCCCGATACCAACCAAGATCACTTCATCGCTCAAGTGCTGCCTAGCAGCCATGGGGAATTTAGTATTGATACCACTGGTCATTGGCAATATACGCCTAACAAAGCTGCACAAGCGCTGTCACAGGGCCAAAGTGCCACCGATATCGTTACAGTTAAGACTGCCGATGGCACCCAACATCAAATCAGCGTCGACCTCACTGGTAGCGACACCGCGCCAACCACCGTCACCACCGATTTAGGCAAGGTTGAATCTGGCCACACACACGACTTTCAAGCAACTGATTTACTTGCGAATGTTACCGATGTTGATACCAGCACCGCGGGATTATCGATTGTGGCAGGTTCACTGCTCTCTCCCCATGGAACGGTAGTAACCAATCCTGACGGCAGCTATAGCTTTACTGCAACCCCAGGCTTTGTTGGTAACGATTTAGCCATTAGTTTCAAAATCAGCGATGGTCATAACACTATTGATGCCAACGCAATAATTGATGTCACGCCGCCTCTGGCAATTACCAGATTAGAATATGATACCGGTGTCAGTGACAGTGACTTTGTTACTAGCGACGGCCACATAATCTTATACGGAACTGGCGAGCCCGGTAGCACTATCATGGGCAGTGGGATTCTCAGCGGTCCTAAAGCAATTGTCGATGCAAATGGTCATTGGAAAATGGATGTCAGCGCAACAGATCGCGCCGATGGTACCTATACGCTGACCGTATTTGAAGTAAAAGCTGATGGCAGCTATGCCCAAGCCCATCATAAAATCACTATAGATACTGCTAAACCAACGCTGTCTATCGACCCTATCTCCAATGACGATTGGGTAAATCATCATGACCATCAGCAGGATTTAACTATTACAGGTGCCACAACCCATGTGGCTGATGGCAATTCGGTTGATGTGATTGTGGCTGGTACACACTATAGCGCCAGCGTTAACAATAACCATTGGCAATTGACCATTCCTGCCAACCAAGTTGCCAATATTGGCGACAACGCCTATCAAGTTCATGCTGAGGTTGTCGCTACAGCAACTGGCGATAGCGCTCATGAACAGAGGCAACTGGTGGTTTCAGCTGATCTCAGTACGCTGGTACAAACTCAAGCTGTCGAGGAGGACAGTAAGACTACTGCGACAGGAACTTTATTTGCTGTTGGCGCTAGTGAAACCGTAACCACTACCGGAGTGCTACAAGGCAACTATGGCACCTTACACATGAACGCCGATGGTAGCTATCACTACACATTGGACAACCAAGCTGCCGCGATTCAGCAAATGGGGCAAACAGATACCCATGCAGATAACTTTTTCATCAGTTATACCAATAACCATGGCGACACCAAGCATGCCGTGGTCAATATTGGTATTCATGGCACCAACGACGCGCCTCTGCTAACAGGAACCTTTGAAATATCCCGTTCAATTACCACGGGCTCAATGACCAACACCCACTCTTACGGCTATATCAATATTGATGACATTGATAACGCTGACAACCTCAACGTCGAGTACATAGATAATCAAGGCGGCCACCATCAATTGGATTTCACTCCAGGCAACCGCAATATAATTGATGTACAGGGCATTGGTTACTTTAATATTGATGCCGACGGTCGCTGGGACTTTACCTTTAGCCACAGTGGTCCGGAGCGAGACAAACTCAATCAGGAGGTGGCTGCAGGTAAAATTCATACCGAAACCGTTACCCTCAAAGTTACCGATGGCAGCGGTGAGAGCCGAGAAGAACATCTAACAGTACACATTGGTGACGGTAAAACCGGGCCGCAAATTTTCGGCGCGTCCGAGTCTGTGGTTACCGAAGATAAAGTCACACGCTCGCACGGTTTACTCGATTTATTAGTTGGTGATGTCAAAGTCGCCAGCGGTGTCACCTGGGCATTGCAAGCCGGAACACGTCCGCAATACGGTGACCTAACCTTAAGTAGCGATGGCAGTTGGCAATATCAGGCCCACAACGATTCGGCTCGTGTGCAGGCCTTGGCTCAGGGTGAGCGACTTGAAGAAACAATAATGGTGACCGCTACCGACTCTCTTGGTCACAGCGTAGACCAAGCCATGAAGTTAGTGATCATCGGTACCAATGATGTACCTGTTGTTGGTCATGCCCTTGCTAATACGGTTGTTGAAGATCATCTGCTCACTCTGAGTAAAGCTGATTTACTTGCTAACGTTCACGATACAGACGCTAAAGATGTGCTTGATGTAAGCCATTTATCAATAGTCGGTGGTGGTACTATCACCCAACAAGGTGACCATTGGGTTATTAATCCAGGGGTAAATTATAATGGGGAATTACGCTTAAATTATACGGTGACCGATGGTCATGTAGCGATAGATAACACTATGGCGATTCATGTGTCGCCTGATGCCGATACTCCTACCATGATATTTACTAAGCATGTCGGTGATTTAGCTTCGCCACTCGATACTATGGCGATTTCAGGGAATGAAAATTCTGATTTAGCACTTAATATTAACGTATCCAGTCCAGATACAAATGAAACGCTCACAGTTGAAATCACAGGCGTTCCACCAGGGGCTTCGCTATCTGCGGGGACTGAAATTAACGGCATATGGACACTACAACAAAGCGAATTAACTAACCTCAAAGTTATTCCTGAAGCTGACTTTCATGGCCATTTTGATTTAAATGTTTCAGCAATTAGTCATGATGGCAGTGAACAGGCTTCGGTTAGTCAAACTATTGGAGTTGATGTACTAGCGGCACCTGTACTGGCCGGAATAGGGCAATCAGATGCTCCACAAAGTGACACTGAAACAGATACGCTGACCTTTAGTTCAAATGTTGATGCGGATTTATCCAACGTGGCAAGCACCGGAGTTCTCAATGATCCTATTGCTCCGGTAGACCACTACTTTCAAATGTTGGGAATGAGCAGAGATAATACGCCGTTGGAGTCTTCCGATGGCGACCAAACAGATCTACTACCTGAATTTAACGTAGACAACCCTTTAGCTGATGCAGATGATTTAGCATTACAATCGGCGGATCCGTTTGACAATCCATTGGCTGAAGGTGAGGACCAACATCATCAACTTGATGATGCCCAAGGCAATAATCATAGCCATAGCCAACTTGTTGATGATAATACGGCTGTGGATAGTCATGATGATGAGCTGTTGCATTCGGCGCTCAACAATATGCACAATCAATGGTAAATATATCGAATGTTGTTTGAGCTAAATGTAATATCAAATATTGCACTAAAATAAGGCGATATGTTAATTCTTAGCAAAATAAACTAAAAGGGGATGGTGAGGTAGTTTTTTCTCTTGGTGTTCACTAAGTGGCGTGGCAAAATGCCGCCTTACCCTCATATGAAGTTGTTTAGTTAAAGGACTCAACATGAAATTACGCCTCGCTGTTGTTGGCGCTGCTATGTTCGCTGCTCTTCCTGCTCAAGCCGATCTACTAGGTTTAACACTGGCTAGTCATATCGCTCAAACCAATACTGACCCAAAAGCCTCGTCGGCTTGGCAGGGTGATTTAGAGCTGCGTTTTAAGCATCCTATTCCGCTTATTCCAAATGTGGCAGTAGGTGCTAACAAACGTAAGCAAGGTGATGCGGCAGATGGTTCTAGCTACCAAGGTGAGTTGTATTACAACTTGTTTGATACAGCAGGCCTTTATCTAGATGTGGGTGCGGGTTACGAGCGTTGGGACAGTGCCAACACTGCCTTAGCTGGCTCTGATGACGGTGAGCAAGTATACGCTGTAGGGCGTGTGGCTTGGCGTTTCCCTGGTTCTGGCTTAGGTTTGGAAAGTGATTTAAAACTGTCGCTTACCGATGAAGATTACAAAGCGAACCGTTTCCGCGCGGGTGTTAACTACGAACTGTTTGATTTAGTGGCTAGCACCATTGATATCTCTGCGGGTTACCAGTACGAAGATATTGCAACACGTAGCTACAGCACCAGTAATAGCGGCGCTTACTTAGGTTTAGCTGTTAACTTCTGATAGCGAGTTGCTATGGCAGTTTGTTGCAAACAACAGGCTGCCATTGCTACAAACCCTAGGCCTGCACTAAGGCTGACTAAACCAAAAATACCCTGCTGCTGATTTAACTGCCAAGCAAAAGCACCAAGAAATGGGGCACTTGCGCTGGCGAGTAAATAGGGCACGGCCAACATTCCCGATATCGCTCCAAAGCCTTGTTCACCGAGTAATTGTTTGGTTAACACTGGCCGCAAAATACTGGTCACGCCATAAGCACTCCCTTGTAATACGACAAACAGCCAAATAAGGTGCTGGAGATGTTCGAGCTGCCACAGCAAAAAGGCGGCAACGAGCAAACTGCCAAAACACAGCATGGTTATAAGGGTATTCGATAGCCGTTTATCTACACTGATCATTGCGATGCGCCCAAGTACTTGCATTGGACCAATCATCGCCATGACTAACACGGCATTATCTGCGCTAAAGTTGAGAGCGTGCATGCTTGGTAGTAAAAAGTTGACCAGTACCGTGTGGTTAAGTGCGCTAAGGGAAAAGGCTAAGGCAATAAACCAGAACACTGCGTTTTTGAGCTGAGTATTTGGTGAGCTCGATTGTTTAATGTTTGCGATGGTTTGCGTTTTGCCAAGCGCTGAGCTTTGGGCCCCTTGAATTAACTTGGCGCTAATAAATAGCAATGGAGTAGCGATGAGCAAAACAATCAAGGCCAAACTCACGGACGTTATTCGCCAGCCTAAGAGGTCGATAAGGTAATGGCAAAGTGGAAAGCTTAGGGTACCTGCAAAGCCAGCATATAAGGTGACTTTAGTGATCGCCGATTTAGCGTTGTCCCCGCGATAACGGGTAAGAAAAGCAAAACAAGGTTCGTATAAACACCCTGCGCTAGCGCAGCCTAGCACTAACCAAGCAGCATAAAACTGCCATAAGTTCTGCACTTGGCTAACGGCCAGCAAAGCTATTCCCCCCAGCAGAGCGCTGCTGCTTAAAACCTGTGGGCCAAACCCTTTGTCGATTAAACGGCCAATAAATGGCGAGCAAAGTGCAGAGGCGACTAAGCAAATCGTGAATGCTAACGAGACATCGGCAATCGACCAAGCAAGCTGCTGATGCCAAGTGAGCAGCGTGGCAGGAAAGCTATAGTAGAGGCATGCCCAAAGCAGTGTTTGGGCAATGGCCATTCCATGAGTGGCTAAGCGAACCTTAGTTGAGGCTAGTGCCACTAAACGCTTTCGCTTAGCAGTTGTTTCTCATAGTGTTCCAGAAAGCTTAAGCAGTCTTCTTGGAACAATGGCAGGGCCTCGGCAAGTTTTTCATGCGACCAATCCCACCAGGCAAGTTTTTCTAGGCGCTCGCCAGTGCTTGGTTCATCAAAGCGCGGTCTTAATACCTTGGCAGGATTACCCACCACGATGTGCCAAGCGGGTACATCTTTAGTGACAATACTGCCAGAGCCAACAATGGCGCCATTACCAATGTTTACACCCGGCATAATAATCGCGCCGTGGCCAATCCATACATCGTGACCAATCTGCACTTTGTTATCTGCACGCCAATCAAATACCTGATTGTCTACCTTTGCTGCCATTCCATACTTTTGCGGGCGGTAGCTAAAGTGGTGCAGGCTTGGCCGCCACCACGGGTGGTTGCTGGGATTTACCCTTACGCTTGAAGCAATAGAGACAAATTTTCCTACTTCGCATAAAGCAATATCTACGTCGTTTTGGGCGTAGCTGTAATCACCAAATTGCACGTTGTCTAATAGGCAGCGTTCGCCGATTTCAGTCCAGCTACCTAGTTCAGAGCTGGTTACCTTACTGCTATTAGCTACGCTGGGCTGGCTGTTTAAATTTGCGCCGGGGTCTACTATCGCCATGGTTATTCCTTTGAAGTTATAGGCTTAGGCATAATTCGTCATGCCCAACCAGCACATTACTGGGTAAGCAGTTGGGGTGTTGCATGAGGTATTCGTCTAAATCGTGGCCAATGTGGGTGAGCACCCAAATGCTGTCGGGCAGTGCATGTGCTAACTCAAGCACGTCGCTAAGATTATTGTGATTGCCTGAACGATGCAGAGGAGAGTTACTGCAATCAATCACTACATACTTTGGCGGCTGGCGCAGCAATTGTTGCCAGCTTTGGTCTGGGATCCCTAGGGTATCGGTTAAGTAGGCAATCCGGCCATTTTCACTGGCAAACAAGTAGCCTAGAGTTGGTTTTGAGTGATTTAACGCTAGCGGAGTTATGTTGATACCGGCTAACGAAAAGCTATGCATGGCTTGCCTCGCGGGCTGAAAATCTAGTAAACCAGGGTGCTTAAATAGGTCATCACACCCTAAGGGATCATCTGGGTGATAAACCGGAATTGGCTCTGCTACTCCCCAGCGTAATTCAAATAAAGCTTGTACATGATCCATGTGAAAGTGGGTGAGTAACATGGCATCAATAGACCCAGCCGGAAAGCGGGTTTGTAACTGCGGGTGGTTGGCGTCGATAAGTATTCGTTGGTCGTTTACCTCTAGCTCCGCTGAGCAAAGTAATCTTGCTTTGCTGGGGTCTAAGCCCGCTCGCTGGCAGGCGAGGCAATCGCAGCCGTACACTGGGCAGCCTGTGACATTACCGGTGCCAAGTAGGGTTAGTTTCATTGGATATATAACTCGGTAGTTTCTGTTTCAATGTATTTGAGCAGTTTGCTCACTGTGCTGTCTAGATTGCGGTTGTTGTCTAAGCGCCAACACTCTTCTGGTAGAGAAGCCTGATATTGTTCGCTGCGGCGCAGCCGTGCAGAGATATCGTGTTCAGATTCACGACCGCGCTTGCGCAGGCGTTCGGCCAATATGCTGGGGTCTACCTCTAAGGCGATTATTCGCAAGCGTTCCCCAAATAACTCTTCAGCTAAGGGGATCTGTTGGCGAGAACCGTTGAAAAGCACCGAGAACCCCATGCTCAACCAAGTATTTACTTCGTTACCCACTGCGTAATTGCAGCCATTGGCCTGCCAGTCCATCGCAAATAAGCCGCTGTGTTTACGATGGGTGAACTCTGGCACGCTTAAGGCAATGTGATTTTCACCGCTATCATCTACCGCGCGGGTGATGTAGCGATGAGCAATCAGCAGGTTGCTGTCCGCTCGCAACTGGCTACGTAAGCCATTAATTATGCTGTCTTTACCTGAGCCAGAAGGCCCCACCAAGTAAAACAACTTGGCTTCGCCGTTTAGTTCACTGGCAGTTAGCGAAGTCATCAAAATACTCGCTCTCCTTCACGCCATACTTGCAGTACTTGCAAGCGCTCATCATTGGGTTTGGCTAATACCAAGTCGGCCCGCTTACCCTCACAAATACTGCCTCGGTCGTCCATGCCTAAGGTATGTGCAGGAGTTAGGCTAACCATTTGAATGGCCTGACAAAGATCGTAGTTGTTATCTTGCATGTTAGCCACCATGTATGCGGCATCGAGTAAACTGGCTGGGTAGTAATCAGACGACAAAATATCCAGCACACCTTCACGAGCCAGCTCTGCCGCGGCTACATTGCCAGAGTGGGAGCCGCCACGCACAATATTTGGCCCGCCCATCATTACCTGCAAACCCGCGTCGTGTGAGGCTTTAGCCGCAGCAACAGTGGTAGGGAATTCGGCAACGGCACAACCTAATGATGCAGACTCTAAGGCGTGTTCAAGTGTGGCGTCGTCATGGCTGGCCAAGGCAATGCCTCGCTCGCGAGCAGAGGCTGCAATGTGTTTACGATTTGCGTCTGACCACTGCTCGGACGCGGCAGTTTGCTCGGCTTCAAAAGCTGCCATTTCTTTATCGTTTAAGCCGTATTTGCCCATGTAGTAAGTGCGATACTTTTCGCTGTCTACAAACTGGCGTTGGCCTGGTGTGTGATCCATTAACGACACCATGGCTACTGGCCCTTGCTCAACCAAGGTTTCAAATATGTTGGCGGTATCGGCATTCGGCAGTTCGCAGCGCAAGTGCAGCATGTGCTCGGCGCGATTAACGCCGCGTTGCTGGCTATTCACAATGGTGTGTAGCATCCGCTCAAGGTTGGCAAGGCGAGTGCCGTGGTCGTTAATGTAACCTAGTGCAATGGCATCAAGCACGGTGGTGATACCGCTGGAAATCATTAAGGCATCGTGGCTGGCCATGGCCGACCCACTGGGCCAGCTAACCTTAGGCCGTGGGGTGAAAAACTTCTCTAAGTTGTCGGTATGCAATTCAATAAGGCCTGGCAGCAGGTAAGCACCGTCGCCATTTATGGCACTGCTGTGCTGGCTTTGAGTATCACTAAGCGCCACGATGCGGCCTTCACGAACTTCTAGTGACCCTGTTACTACTTCATGTTCCAGAACCATATTTACATTGGTAATAATCATCACACTATCCTGCTAATTGTGCTGGTTGTTGCATGTTGTGTAAGCGGTCTGCGACTAAATCGCGCACCCAAACATCGTGAAATATGCCAACAATGGCTGCGCCGCGTTGTTTGGCGGCCAAAATTAATTCAACTACTTGCTGGGCATTGTGTTTGTCTAATGAGGCGGTTGGTTCGTCTAGCAACAATATTGGGTAATCGAGGGCGAAACCGCGGGCAATGTTGACCCGTTGTTGTTCGCCACCAGAGAAGGTAGCGGGTGCTAGGCTCCATAAGCGCTCTGGCACGTTTAGGTGGCTTAATAAGGTTTCGGCTTTAGTTTTAGCTTGGCTATCGCTAATGCCATTTTCTAACATCGGCTGCATTACGATATCTAAGGCCGATAAACGTGGAATAACCCTTAGAAACTGGCTTACCCAACCAATGGTATTGCGGCGTAAAGCAATAATTTCTCTTGCTTGAGCGGTAGCTAAATCAAGCCACTGCTCACCTTGGCTAATCAGCAATTCACCTTCATCAACTTGATAGTTGCCGTAAAGGGAACGTAATAGGCTAGATTTACCAGAGCCAGAGCTGCCGTTAAGCACCACACACTCTCCGGCAAAAATCTCTAGATTTTGCTGGCGTAAAACCGGTAAATGCGCAGCCCCTTGATTGTGTAATATAAAGGTTTTGTTGATGTTTTTAGCGATCATGACGGGTTTCATGATGAATCCTTGTAAGCTAGGCGTTTATTGTTGAAGAACCGATGAAACCAACAATTGCGTGTAGGGGTGACTAGGGTCATCCAATACTCGATCGGTAAGGCCACTTTCTACCACTTGGCCTTGCTTCATCACCATGATTCGGTGCGCCAACAACCTTGCTACCGCTAGGTCGTGAGTAACAATAACCACTGCGAGTTGCAGTTCGGTGACGAGATTACGAATTAAATCTAATAATCGCGCTTGCACCGATACATCTAAGCCGCCTGTGGGTTCGTCCATAAATACTAAACGCGGATGAGTAACCAAATTGCGCGCGATTTGCAGGCGTTGCTGCATGCCGCCGGAGAAGGTGAGGGGCATGTCGTCAATTCGGCTTTGATCTATTTCTACCGCTTTTAGCCAAGTGAGTGCTTGCTGGCGGATCTCGGCGTAATTGCGCCAACCGTTCTCCATTAAACGCTCGCCAATATTGCCGCCCGCCGACACCCTTGGGCGCAGCCCATCTAGCGGGTGCTGATGCACAATGCCAAAGTGTTGCCTGACTAAGCTGCGACGTTCCGCTTCACTAATTTTGTATAGCTCTGCGGTGTTGCTATCGCTTTGAAAACTAATGCTACCGGTTTGTGGAGCAAGGCGACCCGATAAGGTTTTGAGCAAAGTAGTTTTACCAGAGCCCGATTCACCCACAATGGCCAATACTTCACCGGGATAAAGGCTTAAGTTAACGTCTTCAAAGCCTTTGCCTGGCGCGTACAGCATGCTCAATTTTTGGGCTTGGAGTAGGGCTGGCTCGGCTTGGTTCGCGGCGTTTGCGCGAGGTTCTTCAAGTTGCTTAGCTAACTGAGTCATGTTCAGCTCCTAGTTGCGCGGCTTGTTGCTTTTGGCAGTAGTCGGTGTCTGAGCAAATGAACATGCGTTGCCCTTGGTCATCGATCAGCACTTCATCGAGAAAGGTGTCGTGACTACCACATAGGCTGCAAGGCTCATCCCACTGCTGAATGCTAAAGGGGTGGTCGTCGAAATCGAGGCTGTGCACATCGGTGTAGGGAGGAATGCAGTAAATGCGTTTTTCTCGCCCAGCACCAAAAATCATTAAGGCTTCCGATTGATGTAGCTTTGGATTGTCGAATTTAGGAATTGGCGATGGGTCCATAAGGTAGCGCCCATGCACCGTTACCGGATAAGCGTAGCTGGTGGCGATGTAGCCATACTTCACAATGTCTTCGTACAGTTTTACCTGCATCGAACCGTACTCTTCCAAAGCGTGCATTTTTTTGGTCTCGGTTTCACGCGGTTCAATAAAGCGCAGCGGCTCGGGAATAGGCACCTGAAAAACCAGAATTTGGTTATTGCTTAGGGCATGCTCTGGAATGCGGTGGCGGGTTTGAATAACACTGGCTTGTTCGGTTTTTTCGGTAGTGGCAATGTCGCAAACTTTGCTGAAAAAGTGACGAATAGATACCGCATTGGTCGTGTCGTCGGCGCCTTGGTCAATCACTTTAAGTACATCATCTTGACCAAGAATAGAGGCACTAAGCATAATGCCGCCGGTTCCCCAGCCGTAAGGCATTGGCATTTCGCGTCCACCAAAGGGAACTTGATAACCAGGAATGGCAACACCTTTTAAGATGGCGCGGCGGATCATCCGTTTGGTTTGCTCGTCTAAGTAAGCAAAATTGTATTGCAGGCTACTATCATCTAGTGCAGTAGCCTGTTGGCTAAAGCTGGTCATGGCTGGCTCCTTGCTGGCGCATTTTTCGTAGCAGTTCTAGTTCCGATTGGAAGTCGACGTAATGAGGCAATTTAAGGTGAGAAACAAAGCCGGCGGCTTCTACGTTGTCGGCATGGGCTAGCACAAACTCTTCATCCTGTGCTGGGCTGCTTACTGGCTCGTTATAGCGCTCGGTTTGCAAAGAGCGGTCGAGTAGGGCAACCGCCATAGCTTTGCGTTCGCTAAAGCCAAAGGCTAAGCCATAACCTCGGGTGAAGTGAGCGTCTTTATCTTGTGGGCTAACAAAGCCATTTACCATTTCACATTCGGTGAGGGTAATGCTGCCTATCTCAACCTCAAACCCCAACTCTTCTGGGCAGATTGCGATGGCTACTTCGCCGCTACGAATCTCGCCAGCAAAGGGGTGGTTACGCCCATATCCACGTTGGGTGGAGTAGGCCATTGATAGTAAAAATCCTTCGTCGCCGCGGCTTAGCTGCTGTAAACGTGCAGCCCGTGAGCAAGGGTAACTAATCGCTTGCTGGGTTATGTCGGCGGGCTCTGCGCCACTGTCTGATTCAGGCTCGGCTAAACCTTGTTGTTCTAGTAACGAAAACACCTTGCTAAACGCTTGCTGCTTGTTGCTTGTTAAGGCTTCATCTTCGTTTGGTGTTGGTTGCGAGATTGAGTGTTGGTTTGGTTGACTGTGCTCCGCTTGTTGCTCGGCCAATAAGCTGAAATCTAATAGGCGGTGGCTATAGTCGTAGGTTGGGCCTAACTGTTGCCCGCCCGGTAAATCTTTATAGGTGGCCGAAATTCGCCGTTGTACCTGCATGTTGCCGGTGTTTAAAGGGAGACAAGTGGCTAACAGCGGCAGCGTAGTGCGATAGGCGCGAAGTAAAAAAATGGCTTCTATTTGGTCACCGCTGGCTTGTTTGATTGCCAGGGCCGCCAACTCACGATCAAAAATGCCGCCTTCGGTCATAACTCGCTCTACCGCTAAGCTAAGTTGTTGGCTAATTTGCTCAACGCTAAGCTCGGCAACATTGGTGTCGCCGCGGCGACGTTTAGCTTGCAGTTTATGTGCTGCGGCAATGGCTTTTTCGCCACCTTTTACTGCTACATACATTAGCGTAACTCCAGCTTGGTGGTGCGACTAATCGCCACCAGTGATTGTTGATGACAAAACATAAAATCGAGACCCAATGGAAAGCGGTGGCTCGGCTTTAGCAGGTAATCAACGATACTGGTGCTTAGGTCGCCTAACTGCAGGTCAAGCTTATGTTTTATGCCCGGCCCAGATAGTTGAAAGACTGGCCCGGTGCGCAAACTGTTGGTTTGAATTAACACGGTTGCACTTTGTTCTGGGCTGGAGTCTGTACCGGCTTTTAGCTGGCTTAAATCCAGCTCTTCTTGGGCGTCTACTACAACAAAATCGGCTTGATTAATGGGCGCCGAGCTAAGACCGTTATGAAAGGCTAAGTTGTGTAAGGCTTGTTCGATTGGCTGCTCTGAGTTTTTTGCTAAAGCTGGGCTAAGGTAAAGCGCAGTTTGTTGGTCACATAAACTCATAATAACTTGGCTAGCTGCGGCATTTAGCGGCGCAAAACCTAAGTGGTGTTCAAGTGTTACTTGGCTGCCTGGTTCACTTAGTGCTTTGAGTATTTGTCTAAAACACTGTTGAGCGTTGTGTACGCTGTTAGGAAAGCCCGCTTCAATTGTTTGCATTAGTCTTCTCCTCGAACCACAGTGAAGAAATCTACTTTTGATTCTGCTGCTTGAGCGGCAGTTTTTGCTTGTTCCGCTTGTTGTTGCTCAGCCAAAGGTTGAATTACAGCCTCGTGTAAGCTGGGTGCATGCTCGCCGTTTTGCATCAAGGCATCAATTAAGGCTGAAAGTAGGGCGTGTTGTTTGGCCCGTCCACGTAAATAGCCGTAACCTAAAGTGCCATCGCTTAAGCGCACAGCAGCGCGTGTGATAGTGGTATCACCTAAGTTAAAGCGTTCGCCCTTGCCACCGACCCGGCCTTGCAATTTGGCTAAACCGATCTCTGGTTGGCGAATAATTTCACATTCTGGATCTAGCTTTAGCTGTTGCCAGCGACTAGATAAGTCTTGATAAGAAGCCTTGGCTAATACTGCCATCCAGTGTTGGCGCGCGGCTATATCTGCCGCTTGGGTAGATTGTTGGGTAGTCATTGGGGGTGCTCCAAGCTTAGCTCTACGAGCTCGGCTCTAATATGGGAGATTGAAAATTCGAAAGGCTGTTGCTGCTGGTCTACGTTAACCGTTTGTAGGGTTAACAAGGGCGTGCTGCCATCAATTTGCAAACAGGCACAGTCTTCTCGATTAGCCATTTGCGCACCCACTACCGTGTGGTGTCGGCGTAATTCAAGCTGGCAATGCTGTTGTAAAAAACCGTGCAGTGAGCCCTGCTGATATTGGCTTAAGTGATTTTCATGCTCGCCCATGCGCAAGTGGTGAAAAACAATGCTAATGGGCATTTTGTCGATAAAACGCAATGTTTTGAGCTGCAAAATGGGGCTGGCTAATTCAATGTTTAACCCTTTAGCCACCTGATGATTGGCGTTGGCTCGGCCAAAGCTTAATACTCGGCTAATCGGTTTTGCCCCGGCATTTAGCAAGTTGTCGGTGAACTTGGACCCGGCATGAAGTGGGTAGCGAACCGGTTTGCTTAATACCATTACCCCTTTACCTTGCTGGCGCAATAACCAACCTTTAAGCACGAGTTCGTCGATGGCGCGACGCAAGGTGTGGCGATTTACTTGGTAGCGTTCTGCCAAGCGTTGCTCGGGCGGCAAGTATTGGCCTGCTTGGTAAGCGTGGCTAATTTCTTTTTCTAGGCTTAGCGCGATTTCTTGGTAACGGGGCATCTTAAGCTCGCTTAGATAAACAGTTTTCTAACGCGTTGAGAGATAAAGTCGAGCAGACTTACGGTGACTACAATGATGATCATCACTGCGCAGGTTTGTGGAAACATAAAGCCGCGAATGCTTTCCCATAGAATTACCCCAATGCCGCCAGCGCCTACCATGCCTACAACGGTGGCTGAGCGAACATTTGATTCGAAGCGGTATAAGGAGAATGAAATCCACAGTGGCAGTACTTGCGGAATGACCCCATAAACAATTTCTTCCAGCTTGTTTGCGCCAGTAGCTCTTACCCCTTCTACTTGGCCGGGATCGATGGCTTCTACTGCTTCGGAAAACAATTTAGCCAGCACGCCGGTGGTATGGATAAACAAAGCCATTACACCTGCAAACGGGCCTAAGCCAACGGTAACCACAAACAGCATGGCAAATACCATTTCGTTAATTGCTCTGGCTGCATCCATCAGTCGACGCATAGGCTGATACACCCAAGCTGGAACCATGTTTTCGGCACACATCAAACCAAAAGGAACTGATAAAAAAATTGAGAAAATGGTGCCCCAAATGGCGATGTGCAGGGTCACTAACATTTCTTCGAGGTAGTAATTGATGTCGGTAAAATCTGGTGGAAAGAAGTCACTGGCTAACTCGGCCATGTTGCCGGCATCGTTATAGATCTTCATCGGGGCAATTTCGGCGCCTTGCCAGCTCCAAGTTAAACCGGCGATGGCGATGGCCCAAAAAAGTAGGCTTAACCAAGATGGCTTGGAGTTTTGGTTAAGAATTGCGGCTTCGGTAGTCATTTAAGGTTCTCAACATGTCTAGATAAGTTGCCTAAAGAAAAGCTGGGTTTGCACCCAGCTTGTCGTTCGCTATTGGGCCATTGCGGTAATGGCGCTTTGCTGGCGATTTAAATCAGCAAGTTGGGCGTCAATTACTGCTAGCTCAGCGGCTTTTTCGGCTTTCGACAACTTGGTGTCGTTTTCTGTAACAATGCGGTTTTTGAACAATACCAATTGACGAATAGGTAGTAGTTGAAGGTCGCTAGAGGCTTTGAACGGGGCCCACTGTAGCGCTTCTAATACTGCTAGCTCTTGAGCATCACCAGTGGTGCCGTATTCCATGAAGAAGTCATACACTTCGCCTTTCACACTTTCTGGTAGGTTTTTACGCCATACAATTGGGTCTGAAGGAATAAGTGGTGACTTCCAAATAACTTTTAACTGCTCAAACTTTTTAGGTGCAGTAATTTTTAAGCGATCCATGTTTTCGGTGTTGCCAGTTGCTACATCTACTTGTTTCGCTGCAGCGGCTAGGGCGTTGGCTTCGTGGCCAGAGTTCATGCTGCGTTTGAAGTCAGACACTGAAATGTTGTTTTGTGCAAATACGTAGTACGAAGGTACTAAGAAGCCAGAGGTTGAATTTGGATCGCCGTTACCAAAAGTAAGGTCACCACGCTTGGCGATAACATCTTCAAGGCTGTTTAGCGGGCTATCTTTGTGAGTAACCAATACGCTCCAGTAACCAGGGTTACCTGTAGCATCAACGGTTTGTGCGAAGATTTCGCCACCGGCGCGGTCTACTGCTTCCATGGCTGATTTGTTGCCATACCAAGCTACGTCTACTTTATCGAAACGCATGCCTTGAATGATGCCTGCGTAATCTGGAGCAAAAAATGCTTTTACCTTGTAACCGGTTTTCTCTTCCATCGCTTTTAAAAACGGTGTCCAAGTGGTTTTTAAGTTTTGCTGAGACTCAGTAGAAATAATCCCAAAGTTGATGGTGTCCATCGCTTTTTCAGCAGCTGAAACCATGGTTGAACTTAACGCTGTCGCAACAACTGCGGTTGCAAAGGCTGTCTGCTTGATTAGCTTTAACATGCCATCTATCTCCTTATTAATTGGGTTTAGGCCATCTGTGGCCAAAGTTGTGGTACTGCTTGGTCTTGGTTTTCGGTGGTTGTTAGTTGAGCTTGCGAGCCGTATAACGCGGCAAGTTTGGCTTCGTTTAATTGCTCGCTAGGTCCGTCGTAAAATACTTCGCCAAGTTTTAGCGCCACAACACGTGGGCAATAACGTTTGGCGTAGTCAACTTGGTGTAAGGTCACCACTACTGCGATGCCTTCTTGTTTATTGATGTCGGTGAGTATTTCCATCACGATGCGCGACGACTCTGGATCTAGGGAAGCAATCGGCTCATCGGCTAAAATGATCTTGGCGCGTTGCATTAAGGCGCGAGCAATCGCTACACGTTGTTGTTGTCCACCCGATAGGGTTGAAACGCGCTGTAAAGCAAATTGCTCAAGGCCTACTCGTTTTAAAGCTGCTAAAGCTTGGCGCTTTTGCTCAAAGGTGAAACGGCCAGTAAGGCTACGCCAGCTAGGAGTAGCGCTTAGTGCGCCAATCAAAACATTTTGCAAAACGCTAAGGCGTGAAACCAAATTAAACTGCTGGAAGATATAACCTGTTTGGCTGCGGCTTTTGCGTACGGTGTTACAAAACTTGCCGTCACGTTGCACTGGCATGCCAAGAACTTCGATGTAGCCTTTGCTGTTTTTGTCACTGCTAACCAAGCCATTTAAGTGGCGCAATAGGGTTGATTTTCCTGAGCCTGACGGCCCAAGTAATGCCACCATTTCACTTTGCTGAACACTTAAATCTACGCTTTTAAGGGCGTGGTTGTTTTCAAAGTGTTTGTTCAGCTGCTTGACTGTGATTACTTGATTGTTCATTACAGGATCCTGCCGTTGTTTTGAACAATAACTTAGGCTTGTAATGTGACAGTTAGCTTATCTAGACATGTCAGTTGGGTGACTTATTTGTGGCGATTTGGTTACAAAGTGTTCAGGATTTAGTTGGCTAAGTAGGCTGGAAGATTTTTCTTAGAACTTGCTTATGAGCAATAAAAAGCCGTTTTTTGGTGTTATACCAATGAGGAAGTTGCAGCTTTAGGGTTAAACAATGACGGGTTAGTTCCTAAATGCTTCTACTAAATATCGCGGGCTTGTTTATAAGCACCAATAGAAAGGTCTTTTTTAAATTTATTGAATAATCCGAGCGGGCTTAGTCACTCGGATTTGTTATTGAGTTTACTAAATCGAATGCTCTCTAGATAAATGGAATTAAGTGAGCATTGTTGATTTAAATTAAGCTGCTTTGGTGTTTTCTTCAGTGGCGGTTTTTAGCATGTAAACACCACCTACAATGGCAGCAATACCAAATACAATAAACCCATAAGCTTTGTTTTTTTGTGCTTCTAATGCTGCATCTAAACCTAGCCCGCCCAGTAAATCATTCCCAGCACCACCAAATAAACCGCCTAAGGCTTGCGCTTGTTGCTCAGCGACTGCGATGTCATTAAGGCTAAAGCCACCAATGGCAATTAGAATTACACCAATTACTGCCACAACGATACCTACGGTTTTCTTAGTGCTCATTTTAGAATTTCCTTATTAATCAGTTATCTGAGCGCGAAATATAGCATCGGTAAATCTAATGACAATATGCCGAGAATCGGATGCTTGTTTGCTGTTCGTATAACTAAAATAGCTAAAAAAATTCGTTGGATTTTGTAAGGGGTGTGACTTATTTGTCTTGTGTGATGGTGTTTATTTGTTGTTGTTTTTATAAAGCTTATAAATTAATCAAGCTGATTTTAAATGGAAGGTTTAGGACTTGTTTTTGCTAGGAATGAGAACGGTACTTAATAGATAAAGGCGAAGCTAAGGGTTTTAGCTTCGCCTTTATTACTGTTTACTTACCGTTTAGCTTAACTGGTTGGGCAAAGCGTACTTAGTACATTTTCTTCAATGGCTACAGCAACTCCATCTTCTTTATTGCTTGGGGCTATGTAGTTAGCCATTGCTTTAATTTCAGGATCAGCGTTTGCCATCGCAACCGCTAAACCCGCGTATTGCAGCATGTGGCGGTCGTTGTCGGCGTCACCAGCACACATTACCTGAGACGCATTTAAACCCAAGATATTGGCTAGCTGTTCTACACCCACACCTTTGTTGCTGTCACGGTGCAAAAACTCTAAGAAAAACGGCGCACTGCGCACTACTGTGTATTGTTTGCGTAACTCAGCAGGCAAGTTGGCAATAGCTTTGTCGAGTATGCTTTCCTCAGCTACAAACATAATTTTGGTAAGTGCATCGTTTGCTTGCAGTGAGGCAAAGTTAACTTCACTTACATCCATGCCGTTAATAGAAGATTCTATATCGGTCCAAGGGTTGTGCTGTTGAGTAATAAGGCCATGCTCTGCAGAGAAGGCGTGGATAAAAACACCTAATTGCTCCGCTACTTTGGCTAGCTGTGTACCATCGCTGCCATTGAGCGTGGTTTTATGAATGATTTCTCCACTGCCTACACGCTGTACTAAAGAGCCGTTATAGGAAATAACAAAATCTCGGTCGCTGGTTAACTCGAGTTGCTCTAAATAAGGACGTAAACCTTCTAGTGGACGACCCGATGCAAGTACTACTTTTACACCCGCTTGCTTAGCTTGTTGAATGGCTTGATAAGTGCGCGGAGTGATTTTTTTCTCGTCATTGAGAAGTGTGCCGTCCATATCTAGGGCGATAAGTTTAATCATATATGGGCAAACCTTTAGTGAGTGCTAAACAAGCCGAAGTAGGCTAACAGCTAACGTTGTATAAATGAGCGGCGATTCTACCTTAAAACTGTGACATTGGTGCAATTTAGATCAATCTATCCTTAGCTTTGTGTGTTTGCTGCTGCTTGGTAGGCCTTGGTTCTCATGCTAGGGTGCGCTTAGGATAATTGAGTGCGGTTAATCGTAGCTATATTTGTTGAAAAAAGGAGGTACGGTGTTTTATCAGGTAAGTAATCAACATGATATTCAACAGCTTACAGAGTTGGCCAGAGAGATATGGCTAGAGCATTATACGCCGATTATTGGTGTTGAGCAGGTGGAATACATGCTTAGTACTTTTCACTCGGCTACCCGCGTAGCTGAGCAAATTGAGACCGAGCAGTATTATTACTATCTGTTGCAGAGTGAAGGTGAAAACCTAGGTTACCTAGGGGTTCAGCGACAGGAACAGCAGCTATTTTTAAGTAAGATTTACGTACATTCTCGTTTTCGAGGTCGAGGTTATGCTAAACAAGCAATGAACTTTGCCAAACAACTTGCCAATGAATTTGGTTTGCAGCAAATAACGCTGACAGTAAACCGACATAATCATGACTCTATAGCTGCATATCAAAAAATGGGTTTTGTTAAAGTAGCTGAGCAATGCACCGATATTGGCCAAGGTTATGTTATGGACGATTGGGTAATGGCATTGGCGTTGTAGCTAGAAAGCTTATTAGGTGGGTATTGTTTTAGGAATCGGGTTATGGAAAAAGCTCAGTTTACAGTTCAACAAGGCTGGCCAGAACATCACAGGAAGACGGTGGCAGCCTTGTACGAACAAGCTTTTGGACAAAAGTTTCGCTTGGCTGTTCCCAATCAACGGCAGCGTATCGCGCTGTTGGCCCAGTCTTTTAAGCCTGAATATGCGCTGTCGGTAATCGATCAAGGACGTTTAGTTGCGGTGGCAGGTTTTCAAACCCCTAAAGCAGGGTTTACCAGCGGAATTGGCTGGCAAGGTTTGGTTGATTTGTTGGGCTACGTAAAAGGCGCTTGGGCAGCTTTAGTATTTAGCTTGTTTGAACGTAAACCAAGTCAGCACACTATGGTGATGGATGGCATCGCGGTGGCAGAAGAATACCGGGGTAAGGGTTTAGGCTCCATGCTGTTAGATGGCATTATTCAGCAAGCGCAAGTGCAGGGGTTTTCTAAGGTGCGCTTAGATGTCATCGACAGTAATCCAAGAGCCAAAAAGCTTTACCTTGCTAAAGGTTTTAAACAAGTAAAACGAGAGTATTATCCCTATCTAAACTGGTTGTTGGGCTTTAGTGGCTCAAGCACTTTAGAGTATTCAATTCACCCTCAACTTTCTCAGCAGCAAGGCGCTAACTTAAAGGCTAAATCTATGCCTCAAAAACCTGCTATGTATTCCACTTATGCCAAAGAATACGATGTGGCTATTCAAGACAACATTTACAACGCGCATTACGAGCGCCCTTCATTGCAAGCCATGTTAGGTGAACTCGCAGGTAAAACAGTGCTCGATTTAGGCTGTGGCTCAGGCGTGTATGCAGAGTATTTGTTAACTAAGGGCGCTAAAGTAACGGCGATTGACAGTTCAAGTGAAATGGTGGCCTTGGTAAAGCAAAAATTGGCTACTCAGTTAACGGTGTATCAGCAAGATTTAGCCTCGGGATTGCCAGAGGAAGCGGATGCCAGTTATGACTTAGTGATCTGCCCTTTAATGCTGCATTATCTGCAAGACCTAAATCCGCTATTTGTCGATGTGAAGCGCGTACTAAAGGTTGGTGGTAGTTTTGTATTTTCTACTCATCACCCGATGGTAGATATTGAAGCGAGCCCCAGTGGTAACTACTTTGCAACCGAGCAAGTAACCGAAATGTGGGATACGGTTGGCAAACCGGTTGAGGTGAGTTTTTACCGCAGGCCGCTCTCTGCTTTGATAACTGCGCTTACCGATCATGAAATGGTGATTACCGAGTTAAGCGAAGGTAAACCTAGTGAGGCACTAAAAACAATCTCGCCGGAGCATTACCAACGTTTAAGTGAGCACCCCCAATTTTTGTTTATTAAGGCGCTTGCTTAATTACACCGAACACAATAGTTAATTTTTAGGCTTTCCATTCTGCTGGTTTAAATCTATTACTTTTATAGTTTGAGTACATAACAAAACTTATAAAGCGATAACAGCAAGGGAAAGACCATGAGATACAACCTACTCAGCATAGTGCTCGTTGCCACCGTGGCGGCCTGCACATCTGTTAGCCAGCCAGAGCCAGATCCTGTTGTGGAAATAGTGGCATTAGCTCAAACGAACACGTTGCTAACCAAGAGCTCGAGCTCACCATTCCAGCTTATAGCATCAAGGTTTTCTCTTTATCACTAAATTAGCCAAGTGGTTAAGTGATTAAGTTTGGGAGCTAGCTCCAGGCCATTTAGCTAAGTAAATGGCCTATTGAAGACAGCGTTCTTAGCCTTTTAGCTTCTGTTTTACTTTGTCTAACAGTATGCCTTTTAGCTGTTGAGTCTTGGGTTTGTTGTTGAGTGTCCAAGGTATCGGCCTAACTTGCTCCATGGTTTTGAAACCAAGGCGGGCAGTAAGTAAACCTGCACCAATACCCTGTGCTGCTTTAGCAGATAACTTGGCAGTAAGTTCTGCGCCTAATAGGTCACTGCCTACATCGGCTACAACTTCGCTCGCTGCTGCGTAAATCATGTTAGCAAATACTTGTTTGATAAGCCGAATTCGGCTTAAGTAACCCAGTTCTATGCCATAAATTTTGGCAACGGCTTCAATCATTTTGATATTGCGCCAAAAGATAATCAGCATATCGACTAGCGCTAAAGGACTTATTGCAACCAATACTGCCGCTTCGCTAGACCATTTGCTAATCACTTGTTTGGCGCGATTATCTAAAGGACTTAATACCGTTTCGCTGTATAAGCTTACGATCTCTTTGCTGGTATGGCTGTCACTTAGCCAATTCTTCCAGCTCAAGTATTCTTGGCTGTCGGTTAAGCCTTGTAGTTTGGCCAGCTTTTCACAGTAGGCTTTAGCTTTTGAACCATCACAGCTCTCTTGGTCAAGCAAGGCAGCGCCTAATAGGTGTTCTTTTTGATAGTGTTTTAGGCGGCGTAGTTTGGCTAGTTCTCTAAAGCTTATTGCTCCTAAACCCATCACAATGCTGGCTAATACTGCGCTATATATTGCTGCGCGAGTTGGCGAGCTTTGCCAAAGTTCACTAAGGCTTAGCGCCATTTCTCCAAAGGCGATAATTAAGGCGGCGCTAAAGCCGTATTTTAACCAAGGGCTGGCTTTTTTCGGATGCAGTTCAATGTCTAGAGGTTCTAATTGCTCCAGAGTGTCGTCTTCTTGCCAATTTAGCTCTTCATCGAGCACTTGTTTACTGGCCAATGGGGCAGGCTTGCCTTGTGTCTCTTCAGCTTGTTCATTTGGGATTTCATCGGTATGCAGCACTTGGCGCTGCTTTATAGGGGGATTCATTTAAATTTATCTCCTAGCAAAAACTCAATCGCTTGGTCGATACGGTGATGAGGGAGAGCCTGATAAGGGCTGGTGATTGGCGCTTGAAAAGGACTAAACTCGAAGCCTTGTTGCTGCCAAAAATCTTGCTGGGGTAACTGGCTAGGCACTTCACCAGGAAACAAAGTGGTTTGTTGCTGACTTTCTACATCACTTTGCAATATACCTTTAATAGCAGAAATGCTTTCTCCATTCAGCTGGGCTTTACCGCTTTGTGTGGCTTTAATAGACGCTAAGGCCATTGTATCGGTAGTAATGCCTTCAAATTTCACATGGCGTTTGCCTTCAGCGACGACTTCACTTAGCAGTTGCACCAAGTTGCTGTGTTGATCGATGCTCACATGGTCGGCTTTAGTGGCGGCAAAAAGCAGTTTGTCGATTTTGGGAGCAAACAAGCGGCGCAGTAAACTGGTTTTCCCATAGTTAAAGCTGTGAAGTATTTGGTTTACTGCTAACTGCATATCGCAAAAACTATCGTGGCCGCTATTGAGAGGGCTTAAGCAATCCACCAACACGGTTTGTCGATCAAACTTGATAAAGTGCTGCTGGTAAAACTGCTTTACTACATGCTCTTTATAGTATTCAAAACGTTGTTCTAACAAGCCTAGATATGATTGTTTATGTTGTTTTTTATCTTTGCTAGGACTATTTGCTAGCGCTGCTGGTAGCGGGAAAAATGCCAGCACTGGCGCACCCGCCAACTCACCAGGTAGTACAAATCGACCCGGTTGAATGTGGTGCATACCTAGTTGTTGTTTGCATTGGTGCAAGTAGTCGGTGTAAGTATTAGCAATGTCGGCCATGCGATTTTCGTCGGCAATGCTATGAATATCTAAGTCCTGCACCATAGCTTGCCAAACGCTGGCGAGTTCGGTTTTGCGTGAGTCCTGCAAACTGCTTTCTATATGTTCGCACCATTGAGCATAACTTTGCTCAAGTAAGGGCAGATCAAGTAGCCACTCGCCAGGGTAGTCAACAATGTCTAGGTTGAGTGTGGCAGTGTTGTTGAGCTTTCTCCACAGCATTGATTGTGGGGTATATCGCAACTTGAGGCGTATTTCACTTACCCCATGAGTGGGCGAAGGCCAGCTTGGCGGCTGGCTGTGTAGCGCATCCATTCCACCTTGGTAATCAAAACTGGCTACATGTAAGTGCGGCTGCTGGGTGCGTTTAGCCCCTAAAAAGCGGTGTTCACGGGCTAACTTCCATAAGGGCAGTTGGTGGTTCTCTGCACCCAATAGCAACTGATTGACTAGGGAGGTGATAAAGGCGGTTTTACCTGCGCCACTTAAGCCTGTTACCGCTAAACGCATGTGTTTATCCATAGTTAGCTTAGCTAGGTCATCGGCTTTCGTTTTAACGCTAGATAGTCGAGAAAAATTCATGAATACAGCTGCAACCTTTTATGGGTGATTACTAGGGTCTATTGACCGTTCGTGGCAAAATTGAGTTCGAGACAGCATCATTTTCAGCGCACTTCTAATCTGTTACTGGCTTCTTATTTAGGCTAACCGTACGTCAAGCCTCTGCTTTGGATAAATAACTCTGCTTACTGCCGCAAATAACAGCTCGAATGATCAACAAGCTCTAATTAATATCAGGGCTTATCACCCAAGATTCAAGTTAGGGGGCTAACCTCAGCTGGTTTTCGCCTAGGCCCTAATGTACCAAAGTTTGGCTGGTGCCAAGATTAAACTTTGTTCATCTAAGGGCTGGCTAGCTGCAAGTGTTGTTTCCTTGCAAGCTTTTCACTACATCCCATTGAGGTAATTTGATAGTAACGATAAATAAAGAAGGGAATAATATTTTTAAGTGGAAAAAATAAATGTAATTAAAAATTTCAATATTTATAGATGTTTTAAATATTGTATGGTGAGCTCGCTTTTATTAGCAGTAAAAGCTTTGCTTTAATTGTTTGATTACTTTCTTCTTAGGTAATATTAAATAATTTCTCGCTGTAATAGGCACTTGCTTCACACTTTAGAGTATCTCCTTTGCTCTTCGTTGACACACACCGATATGTCAGTAAATTACCTGAAGTTGATGTTTTGTTGATGTTATCGGCGTCGATAAGGCAGTAAACGAAAGAGTTATAAACTCTCAATTAGCCACAAGGACCAGTGATGCAGCGTTAAAATAGTGGAGATCTCCACAATGCAGATATTATGTCTTAGCTTGCAAGCAAGATTACAGAGCAGTTTTTTACAGCTCACTTAAAGTAAAAGAAAACAATAGCACTAAGATGTAATGTATTGAATGCTTCTGCTGTTTTAAACGTTGTCGTAACAATATAATTTAATTCTATAAATTGGTCTTTGTGTTCATTAAATATAGTAATCATGGGAAAGGATTTACTAATAATGAAATACAAAACTAAAGCGAATGCTATAAATACGTGTCTATTGGGTACTTCATTGGCTGTGTTTTCACAGCTGGCCAGTGCTGATGTTATTTTACATGCCTTTGATTGGCGATATTCAGAGGTAGCCGAAAAAGCAGCTGAAATCGCAGATATTGGTTACAAGAATGTCTTAGTCGCGCCGCCACTGAAGTCGGATAGTAGCAACACCCAATGGTGGGCACGCTATCAGCCACAAGATTATCGAGTCATCGATAACAACCGCGGTAACAAAGAAGATTTCCAAAACATGATTAATGCCTTGAAAGCGCACGGAGTAAATACCTATGCTGACATCGTGATTAATCAGATGGCCAATGAGCGTGGAAACTCTACCTACTTCCCAGGCAGCGATACCCTTAATAACTATGCTAGTAACAGTGATTACTGGAATAGACAAAAACTGTTTGGTGATTTAAATAATAACCTGTTTTCTCCTGGTGATTTCCACGCCGGCTTCTGTATCACCAACTGGACAGATGTTTGGGAATCAATGAACGGCCGTATTTGTGGTGGTAATGGCGACCCTGGTTTACCCGATTTAGATCCTAATGACTGGGTTCGTGCACAGCAAAAGAGCTATGTTCAAGCAATTAAAAATATGGGCGTTACTGGTTTTCGTATTGATGCTGCCAAACACATGACTACTTGGCATATCAACCAAGTGTTCGACGCTAACATCAAACAAGACATGTATTTATTTGGTGAAATTATCACTGGTGCTGGTGCAGGTAACCCTGATTACGATACCTTCTTAGAACCTTACTTACGTGAAACCTCGCACAGTGCTTACGACTTCCCACTATTAAAAACATTACGTGATGCTTTTGATGTTAACGGTAGCTTAGAAGCCTTAGCTAATCCTAAATCTTGGGGCGGAGCGATTGATGGTATTCGAGCTCTTACCTTTACCATTACCCACGACATCCCAAGTAATGACGGCTTCCGCTACCAGATTATGAGCGAAGCTAATGAACACCTTGCTTACGCTTATATTATGGGTCGCCAAGAAGGTGTGCCAATGGTATTTAGTGATGCGACCGGTGTTGATAATGGCCGTTGGGTAAATGATTACAAACAAGACAACCTTAAAGCCATGGTTAAATTCCACAATGGCGTTCAAGGTGCTGACGAAGAAGTATTGTATACCGATCAATGTGCCATTGTTTTACGCCGTGGCGATGCTGGCGTAATGGGTATTAACAAATGTGGCTATGCGAAAGACATTAGCATTAACGCGAGTAATTTAAACAGCGCTAAAAACTATGTTGATGTATTCAGTGGCTCGAGCTTTAAGGTTAACAGTTCTTACCACACCGTGAATGTTCCAGCTGGCTCAGCAAGAATGTGGCTGGCAGAAACCGGTGGCGTTATTGATCCAACAGATGAAGTAGACGTTAGCTTCACTTGTAACAACGGCAATACCAACATGGGCGATAGCGTTTATGCGGCGGGTAACAATGCTGCACTGGGTAACTGGCAAGCTGCTAGCGCAGTGTTATTAAGCCCAACAAGCTACCCAACTTGGACTGGCACCATCAAGCTTCCTAAAGCGACGGATATCGAATGGAAATGTATTATTCGTAACGAAACTGACCCTAGCAATGTTATTCAGTGGCAATCGGGTGCTAACAACGCGGTGAATACCGGTAATGGCGCTTCAACTGCAGGTAGCTTTTAAACCAAGGCTTGCTTTGTAGAGCTACTGTACCGCTAGTCAGAGCTATGGCTAGGCAATAGCTAAAAAATAAATCCGAGTGTAAATCATTACACTCGGATTTTTTATTACTCAGCATTGCTATTTTGTCGCTGGTGCTTAATCACGAGTTGCTTGCTTTAGCTGACTTTGCATTTAGCAACAATAGCGGAATTGCCAGCGCAGACAAGCCGCCCATGATTAGAAAAATCCCCGAACCTATTGGTTCATATAAGGCGCTACTGAGGAAGGTGAGTAGGGCGGTTCCCATATTTAGCGCGATAGCCGAGTACAATGCCTGCAGCGGGATAGCTTGAGAGCTTGGTGCTTCTGATGCGATGTACTTGATCGCAGCGAGTTGAGTAAGTGCAAACGTTAAGGCATGCAAGCCTTGCGATAGCATCATCAGTGGCAATACTTCGGTGCTACCAAAAATACCCCAGCGGATAACTCCGCCCACTGCCGCGAGTAAAAACATTTTGTTGGCATTCCAGCTTTTAAACCATTTACTGCCAAAGATTAGAATGCTCATTTCTAATGCCACACCGATAGACCATAGGTAACCGATGGTTGATTCTGCATAGCCAATGCTTTTCCAGTAAAGCGTGCTGTAGGCATAGTAAGCAGCGTGTGAGCCTTGAATTAACGCTGTTACTGCCACAAATTTAAGCGCGTGTGTTTGTTTAAGTACCGGCCATAGTTTGCTGCTTACCGGTTCACCGTCACTTTCATCATCGACTAACGGGCTGGCGGGCGTTAGCAAGCTTAAGCCCCACATCACAACCAAAGAAGCAAGCGTTGCATATAAGATTAACGAGTGAGAAAAATAGGTGAGGCCAAGCCCTAAAAGGGTAGAAGAGACAATAAATGCAATAGAGCCAAATACCCGAACGCGGCCGTAGTCTAGTTGGAGCTGGCTTACCCACTTAGTGGCAACAGCATCACCAAGGGGAATTAAGGTGGCAATAAAAAAGTTTGCTGCAAGCGTGAGTACTGTTAGCCAAAAGTAGCCGTTTAACCAGCATAGGCTAGCCACTACCAATATACTGGCAAAGCTCACCCAGCGAACGCCTGGCAAAAGGTGTTTAGCGGATTTAATTCGCGGCATAAGTAGCACATTGCCAAGAAAACGCGCCAGCATGCTAAAGCCGAGCAACATACCAATTTGGCTAGGATCTAAGCCTTCGCTTTCGAGCCACAGCGCCCAAAACGGCAAAAAGATCCCCCAGGCAAAGAACAATCCTGAAAAATATAAACTTATCCAACTGGCTGCTTTAGGTTTAAACACACTACCGAACCTTGTACTGCAATATGGCGGCATTATAGCCTTTATCTCCAAATAACAAAGCGAATACTAAAGTGAAATTTGTCTTAGGGCGGATTTGCAGAGTGATAATTATTTGATGCTTTTGTGTGGTCTGCTCAGTGTAGGCTAGGCGTGCTTTGCAAGCTAGTTCGTAACGCTAACTAGCCAATAAATGTAAAACAATCATGCTAAAAATACTTTATTTATCAATTAATAAAACTGAAACCTGCGGTCTCTATGGTGTAGTCGATTTTTACACCACCTTAACTTAGAGATTGAAATGGATAATCATTTTCCGCTGAATAAACTGCTACTTGCATCAGCCATTACCGTGAGCTTGACTGCATGTTGGGACAACTCCAGCAACAATTCTTACAATGAATTGGAGATGGAGCTTCGTTTGATGGAAACCACCGATTTGCACTCAAACATGAAGCCTTATAATTACTTCGCTTCTCCAAAAGACAATGCCTTGAGCCCTCAAGATTATGGCTTAGCTCGTACAGCGGTATTGATTAAGGAAGCGCGAGCAGAAGCGCTAAACAGCATGTTGTTTGACAACGGTGACTTGATTCAAGGTAGCCCGATGGGTGATTACGTTGCCAACTTAGGAGTCGCTTATCTCGAGCGAAACGTTCACCCGGTTTATAAGGCCATGAACTATCTAGGCTACGATGTGGGTAACATTGGTAATCATGAATTTAACTATGGGCTAGATTACTTAGCCGCAGCAACTTCAGGCGCTAATTTTCCTTACATTAACGCTAACGTTTATCAGTTTGAAGGCAAACAACCAACCAATAATGTTGCTGTCGATGAAGAGACTTGTGCGGTAGATATCGATAAACACTTTGCGGGTAACTACGCTGCATTTTTCGACCAATTTGAACCTTACTTTACGCCTTATGAAATTCTTGAGCGTGACTTTACTGCTACAGATGGCGGCACTTACACGGTCAAAGTTGGGGTTATTGGTTTCACTCCGCCTAATATTTTGAATTGGGATAAGCGCTACCTTGAATGTAAAGTAATGCTTGCTGATATTAAGATGACTGCTGAGCACTATGTACCAAAAATGAAAGCTGAAGGCGCTGATATCATTGTTGCTATTCCGCATTCTGGTTTGTCTGGCGGCGATCGAGATGAAGACTTTATGGACAACGCTTCTTGGCAGTTAGCGCAAGTAGATGGTATTGATGCCTTAATGTTTGGCCATGACCACAACAACTTCCCAACAACCAGCAATACCTACGACGGTATGGAAGGTGTTGATGCGCCTAATGGCAAGATTTTTGGTAAACCCGCCGTAATGCCAGGCTTTTGGGGGAATCACCTTGGGGTGATTGATTTAACCTTAAGAAGTTCTGACAGAGGGGAAACTTGGGCCGTTAAGTCGAGCAGCGCCAGTTTACGTTCATTAAAAGAGGACCCTTATCTGCAAGATGAAATGGTCAACTATTTAGTGAGTTCAGACCATGAAGGAACCATGGACTTCATGGCTGAAGAAATAGGCAATATTGATGAGCCAATTAACAGTTACTTTTCGGCCGTTGAGTCAGACATTTCTGTGCAAATCGTGAACGAAGCGCAATATTCTCAAGGCTTGTCTTGGCAAGATGATGGCGTGTTAGATTCAAGTATTACTATGTTGTCGGTATCTGCTCCTTTTAAAGGTGGTCGCGGAGGTCGCGAAGACTATACCAACATCGATGGTGATGCGTTAACTCGCGCGAGTGTGGCAGATCTTTACGTATTTGATAACAATACCCCTGCTGTACTTGAGTTGACAGTGGCCGATCTTATCGAGTGGATGGAAGTGATTGTTGCTCAGCAATACCAAACCGTTGCTGAAGAGGGTGATCGCTTATTGCACCAACAGTTCCGTAGCTACAACTTTGATGTGTTCTTTGGCGGCTTTGACACCGATGGCGAGAGTCTTCTCACTTATAGCATTGATGTTAGCCAAGCTCCTCGCTACCAAGTTAACGAAATAGGCGAGTTAGTCTACGATGCAAATGGTAACTTAATTCAAACGAACAGCCGCAGAATTAGTAACATTATGTATGCCGGTGAAGCGTTAGAAAATGACTTAACTAAAAAGCTTTATGTTGTAACAAACAACTACCGCGCATCGCAAAGTTGGATGCCTGGTGTGGCCAACGCGCGCATTGCTCATGAAGATGAAGTGGATTCTAACCGTGATTTAGTGAACAACTACTTGAACGCAAAATCTGATGATCTTGCCGATCCTAATGACATATTAGAGTTTCCCAATGCGCATAACTTTACGCTGGTAGGTCCAAGTGGCGTTACCGTTGAGTTTCTGTCTTCGCACCTAGAAGCGGCAGAGAGTTTTGCAAATACCTATTTGCCTCGGGTTACGCCGACTCAAGAGTTTGACAATGTGGCAGACAATGAAGGCTTTAGGGTATTTACCTACACCTTCGATTAAGTTGATGTAAGCACTCAAAAGCTTGCTTGCAGTAATGACACAAGGCGCACAACGGTGCGTCTTTTTTTGTCGGTCGGTTAACCAAGCCTAGTCTAATATTAGTGGAGAACTTATTGGGTAATCTTGATAAGTTCGCTAATCATAAGGAGTGGGGTATTCGTCAAATTGCGCTTGTTTTCTGTTTTCTATTTTGTTCTTCGGTCTTTGCCGAAGGCCCTTATAAGTACGCCGCTATTGAGCACCTATTTGAGCAAAAAGTTGGGGTTGTTGTATTAACCTCGGTCTACAAAAAATTGGGTTTAAGCATAGAGGTGAACCCTTTGCCGGCTAAACGAGCCCAGTTAGAAGCATCAAATGGCATGCTCGATGGTGAAGTGATGCGAATATGGAGTTATGGGGAGCAGAACCCGCAATTGGTTCGTGTGCCAACACCTTATTATTCACTGAACACCACCGCGTTTTACTTAAGCGAACGAGCGCTAGCAATATCTACCTTGTCTGACTTAGAGCGATATAAATTGGTAGTAGTGAGAGGGGTTAAACATACTGCCGATGTTACTGCTAATCACAAGTATGTTGAGCAATTAAGTAGTACTGACAAACTCATAAGCTTTGTTCACCGAGGACGAGCTGATGTGGCACTCACGAATAAAGTTGATGGTTTAGTCGCTTCGAAGCGATTAAAACTTAACGAACACATCGCTTATTCAGCGCCATTGGCGGTGTTCCCACTATATCATTATATTCATGAACGAGAGCGTCACTTAGTCGCGAAAGTGGATGAGGTGATTCAAGCGATGCTTAGGTCTGGCGAGTTAGCCCAAGTTATCGAACAAGCTGAACAACAGGTGCTGAATTCTGGCTACTAACCAAAAGGTGCTTTCTAATTTTACTGCTCAACATTTCCTAATCTCTTATTTTGCAATTATCGGGTCGAGCCTATGATTCAATTAGGTTAAAGTTGCGATTAAAGGCTAGTGAGGAAACCTTATGGAGCAAAGTCCATTGCAATCGCATCGAGAGTATCAGCAAATAAGCCAAGCAATGGCCTATTTAGTTGACCACCAACAGCAGCAACCAGAACTTAAAGAATTGGCCGAAGACATAGGGTTGAGCGAGTCTCACTTGCAGCGTTTATTTAGCCAATGGGCAGGGGTATCGCCAAAGCGCTTTTTACAGTATCTCACTTTGCAAAAAGCGCGCGAGCAGTTGTTTGAATCACGCTCGGTATTAGAGCTTGCTTACGATGTTGGTTTATCAAGTGGTGCCCGTTTATACGACTTATTTGTAAATATTGAAGCGGTAACACCTGGTGAGGCTAAGGCTCAAGGTGACGGTTTAACTATTCATTATGGCTGGGGAATTACGCCCTTTGGTTGTGCATTTATCGCGACGACACATAGAGGTATTTGCCAGTTAAGCTTCTGTGAAGCAGAGCAGCAGCAAATACCATTGGAAGAGCTCACCAAGGCGTGGCCTAAAGCCAAATGTATTCATGATGATGATGCGATAAGGCCCTTGTTGACTCAAATATTTAGCCAAAAAGCGCCTCCTAAACAAGCTTTATCGTTATGGCTAAAAGGAACAAACTTTCAGTTACAAGTGTGGCAAGCTTTGTTAAAAGTGCCTAGCGGCAATTTGTGTTCTTATCAGTTTTTGGCACAGCAGGTGAGCTCGGCCAATGCGACTCGCGCAGTTGCCAGCGCCGTCGCGAAAAATCCCATCGCATTTATTATCCCTTGTCACCGAGTGATTCGCAGTAGTGGTGCTTTGGGCGGCTATCGCTGGGGGCTAGATAGAAAACAACTAATGATGGGCCGCGAAGCGGTATTGGCTGAGCAAAACAATCAATATGGGGAGAGTGCATGAGGCCAGAGATGAATTTGCAGCCTTTGGCAGAACAGAATTTAGCGAAGGTTTTGGCGCTACAAGTTGCTCTGGAGCAGCAAAGTTACGTAAAAAACATCGCAGATATTTTACAACAACTGAGTGAGCAACAATCAGCACATGTGATGACGGTAGATAAACAATTAGTCGGATTTTTTGTGATTGATCAGCATTATCCGTATCACCAAACTTTGCCACTGAACAAGGCTGTATTGTTGAGGTCATTTTTTGTCGACCATGGTCACCAAGGAAAAGGTTATGGGTATCTAGCGGGTTTGCTGCTTAAGGATTATGTCTCTCGGTTACATTCAGGTTTTGAATTTTTATGCTTAACGGTAAATTGCCGCAATCACGCTGCGCAGGCTTTATATAAAAAGTGTGGATTTAAAGACAGTGAAATATTGTATCGGGGAGGGCCAGCAGGGCCACAGCATATTTATACAATGAAGCTAAAGTAGGGTAGTAAAGAAATAGGAAGCATAACCTAATCCCAAGGTTATGCTTCTAGAAGTTGTTTATACAACCTCAACGTTGGCCGCTTGTGGGCCTTTTTGACCGTCTTCAACGTCAAATGCTACTTTCTGGCCTTCTTCAAGTGATTTAAAGCCATCTCCTAAAATTGCACGGAAGTGTACAAACACATCTGCGCCAGATTGTTGAGAAATGAAACCAAAACCTTTCTTTTCGTTAAACCACTTAACGGTACCAGTGCTCTTAGACATTATGTCTCCTGAAACAATTGAAATAATACTCTATATTTTTAAGTTTGCTTGCTCTGCAGGGCTTAGTAATTTTGTTCAAATTATGCGCTGTCTTATCAAGCGACAACATCATAACAACAACTAAAGGCCTAGGCATAGTGACAAAACGTGGCAAAAGCACTTTTGCTTGATAACGTTTTCAATGCGTGATGTATCTCACGAAAGTAGTAGTTTAATTCGCTGTTAAATTGAGTAAAAACTGGTGGTTAACACTAGGGGGCGTTTACCCTTGGCGGTTAAGTTTTGTTCGAGGTGAAGTTGTTTTAGGCATAGCAAGGAGTGTGTAGTCTAGCTAGCCATCAAAGCTGCGATCTTGTATTAAATACCCGACAAACTGCTGGATAAATCAGCTTAGAAGATCAAGCAACTCGAGTTAGCAGTTTCTACCTGCGAGAGTTTGCTGAGTAAATTGACTAAAACGCTGCGCAAGTTGTTTGCCATTACTTTCTTCACCGCTCATTGCTAACAACTGAGCAGCCACTTCAGCGGTGGCCCATTGACCCTTTATTGGCCGAGAACGTAGCCCATAGCGGGAAGCTTGTTCAGGGTTAATTGAAATCACAGGAAACGTGTCTAACCAAGGACTTTGGTGAAACATTTTTCTGGCCTCGCGCCAGCTGCCATCGAGCATAATGAATAGCGGCTTTTGGCCTGCTTTAAGCTCTACCTTGTAATGAACTCTCTCTGGTTGGCTAAACGCGGCAGGGAATACCACATAGGGTTGCCATTGTTGTTGCTGGCAAAGTGCTAATAAAGCTTCACAAGGTTCGGTTCGTTGCCAGATAAATGCGTAGGTGTCTGGGATTAGGTCAGCAATAAATCGGCCGGTATTACTGGGACGCAAAACCTCCATGTTGTGCATGAGTAGCACAAAACCACAATCACTATCTTGCAAAATAGCTTGCTCACAAAAGCAGTGCTGCTGAGGCATTTGACAGGTTTGGCAACGCACTCGGCGTGCCCCTCGGCCTTTAAATTGGGTAGTGGCAGCAGCTTTGCGCTGAGCGTAGAGTTCTAGAAAGCGATTCACAAGCGATAGGGCGTAAGTAAAAGGAATCAAGTATACGCTAAGCCTTAGCTCAACACGAACAAGCTAGTGGTTGTTGCCTGTTGTTTGCATTGGCAAATTAGCTGTACCTCCAAATATTCCTGTTAAATGAATAGTTTTGATAGCGCTTTCATTCACATCCTTAATATTCATCTTGTATGATTATCAACGTTTAATCATGGGCTTATTGGCTTTGTTGAGCTTTTTGTTAAGGTTGCTTGGTTTAGTTTTGTTGTACAAGGAAGTAACTATGATTAAATCTCCCAGTTTGTTTTGGTGGGGAATTCTTACCGGGGTGATAGGCATGTTGTTTTATGCAAATTTTAGGGAGCCTCAAATACTGTTTGATGCGCTTCCGGCCTATCAATGGATAAAGTTTTCTGCAAATCCCATTATGCTCCCTCGCTATGCCTCAGAGTGGTTCCCTAGTTTTCTGCACGTAGTGGGCATGAGCTTGTTCACCGCTGGTTTATTAGGCACTGAAGGAAAACGTTGGTTAGCAATACCTATATGTTGGTTGGGTGTTGATCTCGCTTTTGAGTTTGGCCAAGCTACTGAAACCTTAGGGGTTCTAAGTTATGGCAATTTTGAATGGATGGACGTAACAGCGCTTATTATGGCGACTATTTTCTCTACCATTTGGCTTTTTCAGCATAATCAAAAAGCAATTGCTAAGTCGAAGAAAAGCCAATTTGCTATCCCTGTTGCGGTAGTTGTTGGCAGTGCAATGATGCTAGGTAGCTATCAATCACCAACTGTTGATCAAAAGGCTAGATACATTTGTACTTACCCAGATCAAAGTGAAGCTATTTGCGCCATTGAGCCAATATACTTGGACTGGGAAAGTTTTAGAGGCGAGAAGCAAGTTAGCTTTAGCGCTGAAAATAGCAATGCCTTAACACAAGCTTATATCGATGCTGGCTCAAGGGTTGAAGAGTTTATCGGCTTAGAGAACTCCGGAAAAATCTATCTCTATCAGCACTACATGTTTATTATTTCTGAGCTGCGTGGTGTCTACATTTTCGATAACACCAATCGTGAAACGCCAGTATATTTAGGCTTTGTTCATGTGCATGGTGCTTCTGATGTGCTAATTCACCAAGGCATGCTGGTTGTTGCTGCTTTAACGGATTTAGTTCTGATTGATTTTAATAATTTGAACAGCATTACTACTCAAGAGCTCGCCTTAAATTACCCCAACTATGATCGCTTGTCTCCTCAAGCCACCATATTTGCAAAGTTTAGTGACAGTTCTGAAGAGTATGAATCTGTATACTTGGATTACGAGATTGGTTTGGTGATTGGTTATAAAAATGCCGATGGTAAATCCTTCTACTTTTGGCCATTAGAGGAGCTGCTATGAAAACGCTTATTAAAAGACTTAGTGTACAGATTGCAATAGTACTAATGGCTGCTTGTGATTCAGACTCAAGCTCAAGTGGTGGCACCATAGTATATAGCGGAACAGGGCAGGTTGGCTCTCTTGCAGCTTTAGTTGAATTTCAAGGCGATCTTCATGCGATAAATACGAACCAAAAAGTTTCGATACTTCGCTCAGAAGAGTTTTTATCTGCTGATTATGTTGATAGTTATTCTTGGATAGCTGAAACCTTACACGTGTATGATGATAGCCATGTGATGGTCGGCCATTCAAGTGGTGTAGACATTTATCGCTCGACTGGTGACCTAGATAATCCCGTTGAGTTTATCGCACAGCTTCGTCATTTAGTTGCCTATGATCCAGTCATCGCTCACGACGGAGTGGCTTATTACACCACCAGAGATGGTAGTAACGAAATCACCTTTATGGATGGAATATTTGTTGAAAATATTAGCGATATCCTAGCTTATGTTCCGCCAACTCAAGAAGAAATTGATGAAGGCGCCTCTAATGTAAGACCTAACAGTACATCAATGGCAGAGTACCGAGAGTTAGCCGAGCCCATTGGCTTAGCACTTCGAGAGGGGACGCTCTATGTTTGTGATGCTGCCGAAGGACTGGTTCCTTTATTACTCGAGGCAAACCCTGAAGAATCAGCTGAATTTAGCCACGTACTTACTAGGCAAGCACTTAATGATGTATTTCCTTGTAAGGACGTGATAGCCACTGAGCAGGGATTAATGCTGGTAGGTGAGTCTGGAGTTATTCAACTCGATGTTAGCGATACCGGCCTGAGCTTAGTGAGTCAAATACCTACGATATAAAACGAACAGGCAAACAAAGCGCATAACTTTGCTTGCCTAATGACATCGAATAGTAGTCAGAAGCAGAATGTTTCAGGGTTAATCTCTGCGGGGATGAGTGAATCGATATTTGGTTCACTTTTCTAAGCGACTGCCATTGGGTTGTAAGATTGTTGATGTTGGCTCAATCGGTAGAGGCAATAAGAAGTAGATTAACCTTTAGTTGCCGCTCTATATCTAGTATCAAAGCCAATCCTGTTAGCGAAACAAGAACTGCCTGGGGTAACCAAAGTAGCGGCGAATTTTGTAATGCTGAAATAACAAGGCAGTGGCGAGGTGCAACAAAGAAACAGCACCTAGTATCAATGCCATGCGTAACCAAGGTTGGTCATAGGCGCTGCGAACAACGTAGATTTCTGCGATGGTATTAATCCATTCGGCAGTGAGTAGCAACATGGCACATTGGTTTAGTCGTAAGCAAATTGGGTGGCGAATCAAAATACTACACAGTCCCATAATACATAGCGCTACGTAAATTTGCTGGTGAGCGTGGTAGAAGTGGGCAGCACTAAGCAGAAAACAGATACAACAAGGGGCGAGAAACCAACGAATTGAAGATTGCATACTGTGCTGCTTAGTGGTTAAAAATGATGCAGCGAGTGTGGCAAGCTCTATATAGCAAGATACTGATTTAAATCAAAATAATCGTTTTATACTTAGTTCAATGGTTGAAACTAAGAGTTAGATCGCACTAGCTAGTACTCTAAATAGCGCAATCTAACTGGGGGATTTTCAGACTAACTTAATGTTTGATAGTCAAAGTAATCAAAGTCAGCTGCAATTTGCTTACCTGTTAGGTCACAAGCAAATAAACCGACAAATGAGCCGGTGAAGCGAAACACATCGTTGCTGCCTTCATCTGATAAGTGAGTTGCATTTAAAGGTTCACCAATGGTTTGCCAAACTTTACCGTCTAAAGAATAGCTAAATTGATACCACTGAGTACGTTGCTCTAGGCGCATGTAAACCCGTTTACTGCGGCCAATAATTATTTCGTCGGTGTATTCTTGGTACTTATCATCAATGTCGCCCACAACTTGAATGATTTGTTCGCCAGCATCGTTAGCTGAGGTTTTTAAAAAGTAGTGTCCGCCACGTGAGTAGTAAGCTACCAAACCTGCCATTTGCCGTGGTGAGCAGGGATCAAACTCTACAGCGGTTTCGCTGATGCAGTTAAATGCGGTAACTCGCTGCGCCAACATGCTTTGGTTGTAGCGTGAGTATAAGTAGTCACGGCCAGCTAGGCGCAGATAACCCGGTCGCTTGCTTAAAGATATCCATGATTCTTCAAATGGGTCTTTTAGTGATTGGTATTTTACCGCTAAGGTGTTGCCATCAAAGTCATCACGGCTCGCTTCAACCGGCCAAGGTTGAGCCGCTAGTTTTGGCGCTTGGATCTCCAGTCTTGGGGTTGTACCGCCTACAACATATGGCCAGTTATCACGCCACTCTACGTTTTGCAGGGCGGTTTCTCGACCTAAGGTACAGCGACCTTGGGCATATTTTGAAGTCTCTTTAGGATTTTCTGGGTCGCTGATTGGGCGGCCACAAAGGTGCGATAAATACCATTCGCCATTTTGGGTTTCTACTAAGAAGCCATGCCCCGCACGTTGCAATTCGGCATCATCTTGGTGGCGAGACGTTAGAATTGGGTTTTCTGGGTGCAGCTCATAGGGGCCCCAAACATTTTTGGCGCGGCAGACAGTGACTGCGTGGTCGTATGATGTACCGCCTTCTGCAGTGATAAGGTAATACCAGCCATCTTTTTTAAGAATTTGTGGCCCTTCAGTACAGCCCAGCTTGGTACCGTTAAATACTATTTTTTCTTCGCCAACTAGCTGACCTAACTCGGCATCAAACTCTTGTAGAACAATGCCACCAAAAAAGTCAGTTTTTTTGCGGCCATCCCACACCATGTTTACCATGTATTTTTTGCCATCGTCATCATGAAACAGTGATGGGTCGAAGCCATAATTGCCTATAGATACAGGTTTACTCCATGGGCCGCGAATGTCTTCGGCGCTTACCACATAGCTGGGAGTAGACATCCAAGTGCCGCCACGACAAGAATGCACGTTAGAAAAACAGCACCAAAACTTGCCATCGGCATAACTTAAGGCTGGCGCATACACACCTTCGGAGTTATCCATGCCTCGCATATCTAGGTGGTCAACGGTGTTAAGTACATGGCCGATAATTCGCCAGTTCACTAGATCTTTAGAGTGGTGGAGCATGATGCCCGGAAACCATTCGAAAGTAGAGGTAGCAATGTAGTAATCGTCTTCTACGCGGATAATCGATGGATCGGGACGAAAACCAGTAAGAATAGGGTTAGTAATAGTAGCCATAGTTACTCCTAAAGTTTGTACTGGTAATTTATTGCTTTAAATTGTGCTTATATGTAAGTTATAGGCTTTAAAGTATAAAAATATTGCTATTATGGCTGCGCATCCTCTCAGTTTTGAAAACATCCACCTTCCTCAGGGAAAATCCTACTATTTGCGCCGCTTTCACTTCATTGATGAACCTAGTTTAGAGATCCCAACTCACTTTCACATGCTATGCGAGGTTATGCTGTTTAAAAAGATCAAAGGGCAGGTGGGGATCGACGGGCAATCAATAGAGTTAAACGATAATTCACTGGTATTTGTTCCTTCATTGGCGATGCACGAAATGGAGATGCAAGGTGAGGAGCGAGAGTTTAGTCTGCTGCAGTTTCAGCGATATTTATATAGCGAGTTAGCCTTATTGGATGTGGCCTCTCAATTAGAGAAGCCTTTAGTGTTGCAACTTAATGACCAGCAAGCAGGGTACTTACATAGCCAATTTGCTTGGTTAGAGAACGTAGATAACAACAATGATGGACGGAATTTGGCACATAGCTTATTGCGCACATTATTTTTGTTTTTGGCCGGCCAGCAATCTCGTTGCCAATTTAGTACCGAAAAAAATGCTACCGTATTAAAAGAAAACAAAGGCTTAGCAAAAATTATCCCTTTGCTTCACCATCTAGAGAACCACCAAACACTTAACTTAAGCTTGCAACAAGCCGCTGATATTTGTGGTATGTCGAGATACCATTTTTCACGGGTATTTAAGTCTTTGTTTGCCCAAAACTATAAAGATTATTTACTTAAACGAAAAATTAATACTGCAGTTGCGATGCTCAGCGACAGTAAGCAAAGCATTACCCAAATAGCTTATGCCTGTGAGTTTTCCGATAGCGCTTATTTTTGTGCCAAGTTTAAGCAAGTAATGGGCATGTCACCGGGTCAGTTTCGCCAATCCACTCAAACGGTGTTGTCTTTTGGCTAGGTAACCTGAGCTCGAGATAATAAACCGGTTTCTAGCGGCTACTTTTACTTATTTCGGTGTTGAAGCTACTTGCAATAGGCTAGCTATTGGCGCGCAGCTTCGCCTTGAACTAAGCAAAACTATTTCGCTAGAAACATGAAGCTAGATTAAGTACTGGGTTGCTGAGTTATCGTCACTTCTTTAGCCAGAGCTCAGGTTAAGTAAGACTGAATAGTTAATCCGCTATAATTTTGGTGTGCATCAATAAGCATCAACCTTTTGTAAGTTGTAGCCTCCAAGCCTTGTTAGTTAACTTTCATAATCCAGCTAGAAAATACTGTTATTTTAGCTGCTTAGAAAAACTTCTCTTAAATTGTGAGAAAATTCAGCTAGGCTGTAGTTAACAAATTTATACCAATCACACTAAGTAAGGGATCAGAAATATCGCAGGAAAAATGCTCGAGAACAAGGCAGAATTTTTCGATAAGTAGTTATTCTACAATCAAAAATTCTAACGCAGTTATCGAGTATTTTAACCAGATAGAATGAACAGTTACTTAGTACGATTGGTATTAACAGTAGATTAGGGGTGTTTAATGCGAATACTGGTTATTGGAGCATTGGGTACTATTGGCCGAAAGCTGGTGCCGGCTTTGGTTGGTGCTGGTCATCATGTGAGTGTTAGTTCGCGCGATCCTAATAAACCAGCGCCTTGGCCAGAGTTAAGTTGTCCGCGCTTTACCTTAGATTTGCTGGAGCCTAGTAGCCTGCCAGATGCACTGGAAGACGTTGATCTTGTGTATTACCTAATGCATGGCATGAGCGATGGTCAGGCTCATAGTGAGCTAGAGGCGATTGCCGCCAAAAACCTTGCAGATGCAGCAGCTGCGGCCGAGGTCCAGCGTATTATTTACATGGGCAGCTTAGTGTCGGTTAAACCCAAGTCTGAGCACATGCTTGCACGTATAGCGACTGGTGAAGCTTTGGCATCAAGCGGCGTTGCAGTTACCGAGCTGCGCGCTGGCATTATTATTACACCGGGTTCAGCAGCTTTTGAGGTGATGCGCGACTTGGTGGGACACATGCCTTTGGCCTTTGTACCCAAAGCCATTGAAACGAAAGCCCCACCAATAGCCTTAGAAAACGTGCTCCATTACTTGGTTAAACTCGCCAATATGCCAGAAACGGCCGGGATGGTATTAGATGCTGCAGGCCCAGAATGGTTAAGCTATCGACAGCTTATGTTACGTATTGCTAAGCATTTAAATAAGTCGATAAAAATTATGGTGCTACCAGGTCTTCCAATTAAGCTTGCTTGCACCGTTTTAGGTTTAATAACCTCTGTGCCACAAAGTTTGGCTAAGGCTTTAATTGCTGGATTAGCTGAGCAGTTGGAGGCCAAGCCCGAAGTATTACGTGGCTTAATTCCCCAAAAATTAATGCCAATTGATGATGCCATTGCGCAGGTATTTGAAGAGGAGCAAGTACATACTTACCCTAAGCGCTGGCAAGATGGCGTGCCCACCTTCAGAAACTTTTCCTCATTGCATGGCTTTTATGCCAAAGCGGCAAAAAAAACCGTCACGGTGAATGCCTCTGCAGCAAATATCTGGCGAGTAATAAATCTACTAGGGGGGAAGCATCGTTACTTTTATCTCGATGTGCTGTGGGCTATGCGCGAATGGATGGATTTTGCTGTTGGAGGAAAAGGCAGAGAACACGGGCGCAGTGATTATCGAACGCTACGGGTAGGAGAGCGAGTCGATTCTTGGACCATCTTGAGTGTTGAAGAAGATGAATGTTTAGTGATGCGCTTTGGTATGAAAGCGCCCGGGGGCGGAGGTATGCAAATTAGTATCGAGCCTTTGAGTGAAAATAAACACCAACTGGAAGTGGCTTTGTATTGGCATCCGGCCGGTTTTTGGGGCCTTGTATATTGGTACTTTTTTGCGCCTTGGCATGGCTGGTTACTCTGGGGGATGACTAAAAACATGGCCAAGTTGGCAGAGCAAAATCAGCAAGCTGAAGAACAAAAGTAGTCCACCATTAATCACGACAAATGGTGGACTTAAACCCTAGTAAGGTGCTGGGTAGCGTTTAAATACTTCACCAATGTCGGCCATTGCCTTCTCACTTAAAGGCATAGCAAATGCGGCAATGTCTTCTTCTAGCTGCTGCATGCTGGTGGCACCAATAATGGTAGAGCTCACTCCGTCTACTTGGTCACACCAAGCTAAGGCCAATTGCGCAGGCGTATAGCCATAATGGGCTGCTAAGTCGGCATAGGCTGCAACCGCTTGGTGAGCAAGTTCAGTATCGCGGAAAATTCCGTTGCGTTGCATAAAGGTCCAGCGGCTGCCTTCTGGGCGAGCGCCGTTGGCATATTTACCACTAAGCATCCCCCCTGCTAGCGGAGACCAAGGCAAATAGGCAATATCCTCTTGCACACAATTCTCAATTAAATAAGGCCAATCTTTAGCGTGCAACAAGCTAAACTCGTTTTGAATTGACACCATACGCGGCAAGTTATGTTGTTCACTCAGCTTTAGGTAGGTATTAATACCCCAAGGGGTATCATCAGATAAACCGCAGTGACGAATTTTTCCGGCTTCTACACAGCGCTGCAAACCTTGCAGGATATCTAGCATCTGCGCTTGATGGTCGGCTGCATCTATTGCGGTTGGTTGAATATGGTTCGGCCAGTGTTTACCAAAGTGTGGAGTGGAGCGATTAGGCCAGTGCAGTTGGTACAAATCAATATAGTCGGTTTGTAAACGCTTTAATGAGGCATCTACTGCAGCTACCACTTCTTCACCATTGATAGGGCCGCCATTACGCACCCAAGGCAAGCCTGCACCGGCAATTTTAGTCGCAATAATTACATCGTTACGTTTCTGCTTGTTGGCCGCAAGCCAATTGCCAATAATGGCTTCGGTTTTGCCGTAGGTATCTGGGGAAGGTGGAACGGCATACATTTCCGCTGTATCGATAAAATTAACCCCTTGGCTTAGGGCGTAATCAATCTGTTGATTAGCGTCTTGCTGATTATTTTGTAGGCCCCAGGTCATACTGCCTAAGCACACTCGCGAAACTGATAAGTTACTGCTGCCAAGTTTAGAAAAATTCATGTTAGGTCCGTTAATCAACGTGAGCAAATAAGGCATTAGCTTATGCTAATGCCTATTTAATTTGCAAACCTAAGCAGTAGGTATTTTGCTTAAAAGGTCATTTGGTTTAGTAAAGATATGCTTCTAATTCTCAGAACATAAAATATTCTGCAGCAATCGGGTAAGAAGCGCATATCTCATGACCAAAAACATCGTTGATAGTGGCGTAGTAAGTTTGGTCACTAAGCGCGCCTTCTTGAAACTCCACATTTAGCCAAATATCGGCTAGGCTAACGCTGTAAAGGCTAGGATTAACTATAGAACCGTCTGAACCTACAATTTCAAGGTTTAGTTGTTGGGGGCTAACAGGAATAGGCATAATAGCTATTCTAGCCGTTTTTTGGGGGGCGTTAATTAGTATTTGTGTCGAGAGACTTTGCATACAAAAAGCAGCTTCAAGCCCAACGGGAGTCTCGTAATAGTTATAATCATGATGCTGCTTATTTAATCGGTGATTTCGAGCCGTAAAGCTTAACCTATGTTCTCTATTTATCGGAAACACATAATTAGCTCGTGAAAAATCATGAGTATATGCACCATAGTTTTCGACTTCGGCGCTTATTATATAATTGGCTTCGTAGTCTTCAATCGCGTATTCAGTGGTTTCTTCCAACTTTATATTAAGTACAGAGTTTAAGTTGTCGATAAACTCTATTTCGCCTGCCGTTACTCTATTACGTACCGTCGTAATAGGTGTAATAGTGCTAATAGACGCTTGATTTATGCTGTTGTAGCCGCCTGATTTTAGAAGCCCATCATAGCTGATGGCATGCTGACCAAGTCGATAGTCGAGTTGTCGTATTATAGTTAATTCTTCAAATGTAATTGTTGTGGATAAAATGTCATAGAGTTTAGCATCTAGAATAAGCGGGGTAGTAAAGATGACTTCAGTCGAAGAGTTATAGTTATCGTTGCTGTATTGCCTTAATTCAACGCTATAGTTTGTCAAACTTTTAGCTATTTCCGAATCACGGCGACTGTATGCTAAATCTTTTAGATCTAATTGACCCGAAAAATCTAATATGAAACCATTTAAACTAACGTTGTCTAGTTTTAGGTCAATATCGCCCGTGATTCGATAAAACGAATCTAAACCTTCATATAAGGTGCACTGCTGAAAACTGGCGCTAAACTTATCACCTACTAGTGAAAGCTCAATTCTAGGGCTGTCTACAGTTGTGTGCTGAGAGGAAAGGCACTCGATATGAGTGAGGCTTGGGTCTTCTATTTTTTTGTGTAGTGCCGCTATAACTGTATCAATTAGGTAAAACTGAGAGTTAGCCTCGTTAAGAGCTCTTCCAGTATGTATATAACTGTCGTGTACATTGGTGCTAACTCGTTCCTTGGATAGTTTTTCAGTTGAGCTATTACAAGCACTTAGGCCTAAGGTGGCTATAATCAGTAAACTACTGATTACGACTTTATGATGAGATGACATAACTTTCCTTGTTAGATTTTAATCATTTTTTTCAATGACTTAATTGTTTCTTGTATCTTATAAAGTTATTTGTCACTTGTCACTTGTCACTTGTCACTTGTCTATGAAGGCCTTTGTCATACTATCTTATTGTGTGAAATGAATAGAATTTAGCTTTGCTGAACAACAATAAAAAACTATGATCGCAGCAACTTTCCTCACTAATAGTCAATATGTCCCTCGTAGCTGAACTGCCGATTGATTCAATTAAATCCACATTTGTTCACCAGTTAGCAAGGTCACACATGGTGGTTGAAGCCGCCACCGGCTCAGGCAAGTCCACCCGTTTGCCGCTGTGGGCGGCTAACTTAGGTAAAGTGTTGGTGGTGCAACCACGGCGGATAGCTTGTGAGGCTTTATCCACTTATGTCGCTGAGCAGTTGAGTTTAAGCGGCTCGCCACATAAGGTGGGTTATTCAATTCGCTTCCACTCAAGCGTTAATGAAAATACTGATATTGCTTTTGTCACTCCCGGGATCGCCCTGCGTTGGTTAGCTGAAAATAAACTTGCTGATTATGCGGTGCTGATTATTGATGAATTTCATGAGCGCCGTTGGGATTCTGATTTGTTGTTAGCTTTAGCCAAGTCTTTACCGCTTAAAGTGGTGGTAACTTCTGCTACCTTGCAAGGCAATAAGTTGAGTGAATATTTGGCTGCGAAGGTGCTCAAAACTACCGGGCGAGAGTTCCCAGTTAGTGTGAGTTATGAAGCGCGAGAGTCTCATCATCTACCAGATAGCCGACGAGTTACCGAATCAGTTAAGCAGGCAGTTGAGAAGGCTTTGCTAAAGGATGAGGGCGATATATTGGTGTTCTTGCCGGGCAGAGCTGAGATTCAAGCCTGCCAAGCTAGTTTGAGTGGGCTTGAAGCAGAGGTATTGCCACTGCACGCAAGTATTAGCGCGCAAGAACGTAAAACCATACTAGACAACAGCAGCGAACAGCGGATAAGGCGAATTATTCTTGCAACAAACGTTGCCGAAACCAGTTTAACCATTCCAAGAATTACCAGTGTGATTGATTCTGGCCTAGAGCGGCGCACTAAGCAACGCGCGGGCAGAACGGTATTGAGTTTAGAGCGGGTGTCGCGCGCCAGTGCCGAGCAGCGACGTGGCCGAGCAGGGCGAGTATGTGCTGGCCATTGTTACCGTTTATGGGGGGAGTTTGCGCCGCTAGAAAGTGTAACGCCGCCACAATTGCAGCGTGAAGAGTTGTTAGAGCCGATGCTATTTGCGGCAAGCTGTCATCACGCTTTAGCAAAGCTTCAATTTCTTGAAGCGTTGCCTGAAAAGTCATTAAGCATTGCTAGTGAACGGCTCAATCGAATGCAGGCTTTGCGCACCGAAAACTGTTTAAGTGAGCATGGCCAACGCCTATTAAACTTACCGATTGACAGTTATTTTTCGCACTTGGTTAACCTTGTCCCCAAGGGGCCGGAGCGTGAGGCTATGCTCGACTTGGCAGCGGCCTTAAGTATTAATCGTAGCCTTTATCAAAAGCCAAAATCGGAACATGCTTTAAAAGTGTTGAGCCAGTGGCAACCTTTGCATTGTGATATGAGCATTACACTAGATCTGCTACGCGGAAAAACTTGGCCAGATGAACTAACAGTAAACCAAGACGCTTTAAGTCAAGCGCATGAGTTAGCAGAGCAATTGCGTTCAGTAATGGCTCTAGATGATCTTGCTTATGCAAAAAACTATAGCCGCGAAAAACTGCTAGAAGCCTTGATAGTCGGGGCTAAAGAACTGGTATATGTGAGGCGAGAAAAGCGCACTAATGCGATGGGAAATGGAGTTGCAGAGTTGCAAGTTGGCAGAGAAAGCTTATTTGATGATGCTCAATTGGCTGCAGTGGTGTTTGACCTCTACAGTTTACCCGGGCGAGGAGTAAAGCAGTTAAATAACATTGGTTTGTGCTTAGCACCGGTGAGTATAGAGCTGTTAGCAAAACACCGCGTTGGCGAGCTACAAAGCAAAACCAGTGTTGCTGCTGATGGCTCTCAGCTCATGCAACGAGTGTATGCCGGCAGGGTGATAGGCAGTGAGAAAGTGGCCTTGAGCGCTGAAGTCTATCGCCAAGCGCTGGCTAAGCGGATACTCGCCAATCAACAGCCTGGTTTTAGCCAACTAGATTGTATTCAAGATATTGCGGCTTGGAACTTATGGGTAAGCCTTGGTGAGAAACACGGTGGTGGAGCAGGTGACAAAGTAGATTCTCTAGAGTGGTTGAGTTCTCAATTGGCTTTATTAGGCGTAGAAAATGCCGAAGACTTTAGTTTAATCGAAGCTAGCGATTTTGTATTTGAAGGGATCCCCCAATGGCAACGCGAAGACTTTGAGCAACGCTACCCAAGACAGTTAGTATTGGCAGACTTAAAACTGGATGTTGAGTATAAAGCAGGCTCAAAACAAGTGATTGTTCATTATGCTTCTGGCGGTCGTAAGGCGGGGCCTAAACGTTGGGAGCTGCCTACATGGGCGGGCTGGCGAGTGTTTTATGTTAAAGCGAGCAAGCGAGTGGCACTTACTTAGTGTGATTGGTATTAGTTGACGCTCGCAGCAAGTTGTTTAGCTTAACTGCGAGTCGCTAATAAAGGTGTTTTCTATTTAGAGGTCATTCGTTTTAGCGTGTCGTCTTTTAGAATGAAGTGGTGATATAAAGCTGCGAGTACATGCACTGCAAGCACCACATAGAGAAGCTGGCCGCCGTAGTGGTGAATAGCTGAACCAATCTCGTTAAGCGATTCATTTTTTTCTGCAAAACCCGCTATCGTAAACAAGCCAAAAAACTTCACATCATGGCCGCCAGACAACGACATAATCAAGCCAGAAATAGGCATTGCTAACATCAGCAAATATAAAGCGATGTGGCCTAGGTGGGCCATCTTAAGCTTGATTCCTTCACCGATAGGAGCGGGTACTTTGCTTACGCGATGCCAAACAATTCGTAGTGCTATGGCTGCTATGGCAATTAAGCCTAAACCTTTATGAAGGTCATATAGTTCAAACTTCTCTGGCCCTCTAGGCAAGGTATCCATATACAGTGCAATGGCAATTAAGCTTAAAATAAGTAGTGCCATTAACCAGTGAATGAGTTTACTGAGAAGTCCAAAGCGCTGCGGGCTATTTGTTAAATTCATATGTTAAATACCATTACTTTAATTGTGGCTTAAGTTAGCAAATTATCTGTTTATGTAAACTATTTTTACGCTTCTTTACGAAGCCTTTGAAACTTGCCAAGGTATTGTTGATAAAACTTTTTTCTAACAAAAACCTTCCTAGTCACTGGGTTGCCAAGTTTGGCTATGCTAGCATGGCTTTAATTGTAGATTATGGTCGGAGTACATGCAGTGAAACGATTCCTTGGCGTGGTGTTGCTGATGGTTATCGTGGTGCTGGCTTGCCTAGTGGCTGTAGACCGATACATTTCTCGCCAAGTTTCCGGGCAGTGGTTTCGCGATATGCAACAACTGCCGCCTCAGCCTGTTGCTTTAGTATTGGGCACAAGTAAGTATGTAGGTAAGCGACTAAATACTTATTATACCTTTCGAGTTGAAGCTGCAGCTAAGCTATACCACACCAATAAGGTTCAAGCGCTAATCTTAAGTGGCGACAATGCTACCCGCTATTATAATGAACCTATAACCATGTTAAACGACGTACTACGTTTGAACGTGCCACGTGAGCATATTGCTTTGGATTATGCAGGGTTTCGTACTTTCGATTCTATTGTGAGAGCTAAAGAAGTGTTTGGCCAACAGGCTATAATTATTGTGTCGCAGCAATTTCATGTGGAACGGGCTTTATACATCGCTAATCAATATGGCATTGAAGCTTATGGTTATGTGGTAGACGATGCACCGCAAGCTTTTCACTGGCGGGTTAGATTACGAGAGGTATTAGCGAGGACTAAGGCCTTGATTGATTTACATGTATTGCAAGCTGAACCGCATTTTTTGGGTGATCCTGAACACGTCACAATTCGTGAAAACAACGAAGAATAAGCAAATGAAGATTACAAAAGTGTGGCTAGTGGTTTTGTCCTTTTTGTTGGGTGTAAGTACTTCGCTTAAAGCTGAATCCGATATTGTCCCATTTATTGTTGGTGGTAATGATGCGCCAGCTAATTATCCGTGGATGGCTCAAGTGTTTCTTGGCTCATCACGCTGTGGTGGAGTGTTAATTGGCGAACGCTGGGTGTTAACAGCCGCTCATTGTACTTATGACTCCAGCCGGCTAAATCGAACGATTGCAGCTTCAGAGGTCAAAGTGTTGTTGGGCAATTATCAGTTTGCCAATAGTGCTCATCCCGATGCCTTGCAAGTAAGCGAGGTTTATCAGCACCCAAGCTATGTTAATCCTTCCGATTCTGGTCCTGCTTTTGATTATGATGTTAGCCTATTACGATTAACAGAAGCGCAAAGCGTAACGCCGGTGATTCTTAATGCCAATAAGGTGACCGATGCGCTCAATATTGGTGGCTTTATGCAGGTGATTGGCTTTGGGCGAACCAATACTGACCCTTTGAATCCAATTTATCCAGACGTGTTACAGCAAGGTAACCTGAGTTTGATAAGCGAGAGCCGTTGCGAAGATGAGTGGTCGGCTTCTTCAATTACCGATCAAATGTTTTGCGCCTATGGTACTAACCAAGACGCCTGTTCTGGTGATAGCGGTGGTCCGGTTTTTATTGAAGAGCAAGAGCAACATCGTTTATTAGGTTTGGTGAGTTGGGGGAATCTATCTTGCCAAGGCAGTGCAGGCGTGTATGCCGATATAGGCACAGTTTGTACTTGGATCACCGATACAGCCAGTATTGCTGGCAATAGCAGCTTAAATTGCAGTATTGCGGATACTCCCTCGTCAAGCGGTGGTGGCGCCAGTTGGTGGCTATTGATTTTGGGCTTACCGTTGTGGCTATTGCGGCGGCCTAGCAAAGCACAGCATTTCAAGCGCTAATCCTTGCTATTACAGGCCGCAATCACTAAAATTGCGGCCTTGTTTATTATTGAATAGCCCACAGAGTTTTTAGCCTAATGCGTGTTGCCGATTTTTCTTTTGAACTCCCCGATGAGTTAATCGCTCGTTATCCAAAACAGCAACGTCGTGATAGTCGTTTATTGTGTCTTAATGGCAATACTGGTGAGCTACAACATCAGCAGTTTCCAGAGCTACTAAACCATATCCAAGCTAACGATTTATTGGTTTTTAATAATACACGGGTTATTCCTGCGCGTTTGTTCGGTCAAAAAGCCAGCGGCGGAAAACTTGAAGTGCTGATTGAGCGTGTTTTAGATGAACATCGAGTGCTTGCGCATGTTCGTTGCTCCAAATCGCCTAAACCCGGTTCGGCCCTGCGCTTGGCCGACGCGTTTGATGCTACCATGCTAGCTCGGCATGATTCATTGTTCGAATTACGTTTTGATGACCAGCGAACAGTGCTAGAACTGCTTGAAGCCTACGGCCACATGCCATTGCCTCCTTATATCGACAGACCCGATGAAGATGCCGATAAGGAACGTTACCAAACGGTTTACAATGAAAAGCCCGGTGCTGTTGCAGCGCCAACGGCGGGCTTGCACTTTGATGACGCCTTGATGCAACAGATCCAAGACAAGGGGGCGGATATTGCCTTTGTTACCTTGCATGTTGGTGCTGGTACTTTTCAGCCGGTGAAAGTTGAGTCGGTAGATGAGCATGTGATGCATTCTGAATACGCTGAAGTTGGCGATGATGTTGTGGCTAAAATCGCTAAAGCTAAAGCCGCTGGTGGTAGAGTGATTGCAGTGGGTACAACTTCAGTTCGTTCATTAGAAAGCGCGGCTAAAGATGCCAAAGCCAAGGGGCAAGCTTTACAAGCCTACGCGGCAGAAACCGATATTTTTATTTATCCTGGTTATCAATTTGAGTTGGTTGATGCGATGGTCACCAACTTCCACCTGCCTGAGTCTACATTGATCATGCTGATTTCGGCGTTTGCCGGTAAAGATAATGTGACTAAGGCTTATCAAGCCGCTATAGAGCAGCGTTACCGGTTTTTTAGTTATGGCGATGCGATGTTTATTGAGCGTAAAGACGCTTAGTTAATCCTATTTTGGCGATTAGACAATTATCTAAGCGCTTATTTGAAGCAATCTGAATCGGACTGTTTTTCCGATCTGAGGTAAGTTATGAAATATGAATTATTGGCGCAAGACGGTAAAGCCCGTCGTGGCCGTTTAGTGTTTGAACGTGGCTCAGTAGAAACTCCTGCATTTATGCCTGTGGGTACTTACGGCACCGTAAAAGGCATGACGCCAGAAGAAGTAAGTGCAACGGGTGCAGAGATATTACTGGGTAATACCTTCCACCTGTGGCTTCGCCCTGGCCAAGAAGTGATGAAAGCCCACGGCGACTTGCATGATTTTATGAATTGGCAAGGTCCTATTCTTACTGATTCAGGTGGTTTCCAAGTATTTAGCTTGGGTGATATTCGCAACATTACTGAGGAAGGCGTACATTTTCGCAACCCAGTAAACGGCGATAAAATCTTCTTAACACCAGAAAAATCTATGGAGATCCAAAATGATTTGGGCTCCGACGTGGTGATGATTTTTGATGAGTGTACGCCTTACCCAGCGACTGAAGAAGAAGCGGATAAGTCGATGCAAATGTCCTTGCGTTGGGCAGCGCGCTCACGTCAGCGTCACGATGAGTTGGAAAACAAAAATGCCTTGTTTGGTATTATCCAAGGCGGTGTTTACGAGCACTTGCGTGATGTTTCGTTGGAAGGGCTAACCAATATTGGTTTTGATGGTTATGCGATTGGCGGCTTAGCAGTTGGCGAACCTAAAGAAGATATGCACCGCATACTTGATTATGTGGCGCATAAAGTACCTGAAGATAAACCAAGGTACTTAATGGGTGTTGGTAAACCTGAAGATCTGGTTGAAGGTGTGCGTCGAGGCGTGGATATGTTCGATTGTGTAATGCCAACTCGAAATGCGCGAAATGGTCACCTATTTACTAGTGAAGGGGTGATTAAAATTCGCAATGCGCGCCACCGAGAAGATACAAATACACTGGATAAAGAGTGTGATTGTTATACCTGTCAAAATTATTCTCGTTCCTACTTGCATCATTTAGACAAGTGTAATGAAATCCTTGGCGCTCGTTTGAATACCATTCATAACCTGCGTCACTATCAGCGCTTGATGGAAGGGTTACGTGGTGCAATTGCAGCCGGTAAGTTAGACGATTTTGTAGCAGAGTTTTACGCAAAGTTGGGGCGTGAAGTCCCACCTTTGGCGGAATAATGCCCGATTGAGCAAGCAAAGCCTTGTTTTTGCTTGCTCTGTCTCCATTTAATAAGGTAGTTGTATAGATTATCTTAAGTTTTTAATTTTTTTAATGAGGGTAACAATGAGCTTATTTATTTCTCCAGCATACGCAGAAGGCGGTGCAGCGGCACCTGCAGGTGGCGGCATGGAATTAATTTTCATGATGGTGATTTTCGCGGTAATTTTCTACTTCATGATTTACCGCCCACAATCTAAGCGTGTTAAAGAGCATAAGAATTTGATGTCTTCATTGTCTAAGGGTGATGAAGTACTCACCACTGGTGGCTTGGTAGGTAAAATCATCAAGATTTCTGATGAAAATGACTACTTCCAATTAAGCCTAAGCGATGACACCACTGTTACGCTTAAAAAGGACTTTGTATCAGCGGTATTGCCAAAGGGCACGCTGAAGTCGCTATAGTAGCTATTCGGTCACTAGGGATAAGATTTTGTTAAATAGATACCCTTGGTGGAAGAACGTGATGGTAATCGCTGTGATTGCCATCGGCTTTCTTTACGCCACGCCAAACTTGTACGGTGAGGATCCTGCAGTACAAGTGTCTGGCACTCGGGGCGCTCAAGTAGAGCTGGCCCAACTAGACGAGATTCGCAACTTCCTCACAGAGCAGTCTATCGACTTTCGCTCTGTTGCCTTTGAAGATGGTTTAGCCTTAGTACGTTTACGTAACGATGCTGACCAACTTAAAGTAAAAAGCCTCTTACACGATTTATTGGGCGACGATTACATCGTTGCATTAAACCTTGCTCCAGCAACGCCTGGTTGGTTAGACGCCATCGGTGCGGGCCCGCTTAAACTTGGTTTGGACTTACGTGGTGGTGTGCACTTCTTAATGGAAGTGGATATGGATGCCGCAATCAGTAAAGCCCAAGAAGGTATGATTCAAGATTTTCGAAGCGATTTACGTGAAGAAAAACTGCGTTATGCTGGGGTAAGAGCGCAAGGCGATTCTGTGGTAGTTCGTTTTCGTGACGAAGCCACTCTAGATAAAGCTATTAGCTTTTTAGACCGCAAATACAATGAATACCAATTCAGTGATGCTAGCCAAGGCGACCAATTCCGTCTTAGCGCTAAAATGACTGATGAGAAGCTAAAAGAAACTCGCGAGTATGCGCTGCAGCAAAACATTACCATTATCCGTAACCGGGTAAATGAACTAGGTGTTGCTGAGCCACAGGTACAGCGACAAGGTTCTGAGCGTATTGTGGTGCAATTACCTGGTGTTCAAGACACTGCACGTGCCAAAGAAATTTTAGGTGCAACCGCTACTCTTGAATTTAGAATGGTAAATACCGACGCTGATGTGCGCGATGCAGCCGCAGGCCGAGTACCTCCAGGTTCTCAACTCGCAAAACGTGTTGATGGCTCGCCGGTAGTATTGCGTAACCAAGTTATCTTAACCGGTGACCACATCGTTGGTGCACAGTCGGGTTTTGATGAGTACAGCCGTCCGCAGGTTAACATTAGCCTTGATAGTCAAGGTGGTAGCAAAATGGCTGCCTTCACTAAAGATAATGTTGGCCAATCAATGGCGACTTTATTCATTGAGTACAAACCTACTGGCAATAAAGACAGTGAAGGTAAAACTATTCTAGAGCGTCAAGAGGAAGTGATTAACGTTGCTACCATTCAATCGCGCCTTGGTCGTAGTTTCCGAATTACTGGTATTGACTCTCCTGCAGAAGCACAAAACCTAGCGCTACTTTTACGTGCTGGTGCGTTGATTGCGCCTATTCAAATTGTTGAAGAACGTACTGTTGGCCCAAGCCTCGGTCAAGACAACATTGATAAAGGCTTCATGGCGATTGTGGTTGGCTTACTAGCTTTATTAGTATTTATGCCTATTTACTACCGTAAGTTTGGCTTGGTGGCTAACTTTGCTTTGATTGCAAACGTAGGGGTAATTATTGGTGTAATGTCGATGATTCCTGGTGCTACCTTAACCTTACCGGGTATGGCGGGTATTGTACTAACCGTTGGTATGGCGGTTGATGCTAACGTGCTTATCTTTGAGCGTATTCGTGAAGAGCTAAACGATGGCCGCAGCCCTCAACAAGCAATTCACTACGGTTATAGCAACGCACTTTCAACGATTTCTGATGCTAACATCACTACCTTTATCACTGCGTTGATTCTTTTCGCGATTGGTACTGGCGCTGTAAAAGGCTTTGCTGTGACGCTAGCGATTGGTATTGCAACATCTATGTTCACTGCCATTGTAGGTACCCGTGTAATTGTTAACTGGGTATGGGGCGGAAAGAAAATAGACAAGTTGTCTATCTAGGAGCTACGACGTGTTTTATTTATTTAGACCAAAAGGCACCGTGCGCTTCATGTCGCACCGCAAACCATTTATTTGGTTTACTGTCTTGCTGATGGTGGCTTCGGTAGCTAGCTTAGCGATTAACAAAATCAATTGGGGTCTCGACTTTACTGGCGGTACCTTGATTGAAGTTGAGTTTTCTCAAGCCGCAGACTTGACTGAAGTTCGCGAAGTGATGGGCAACAATGGTTACCCTGATATCGTTGCACAATACTTTGGTTCTCAAACCCAAGTATTGTTGCGCATGATGCCGCGTGAAGGAATTGATAGCCAACATTTAGGTGACAGCATCATGGGTTTGCTTCGTAGTGAAGTAGATTCTGATGTAGAAATGCGCCGTATTGAGTACGTAGGCCCAACGGTAGGTAAAGAGTTAGCAGAGCAGGGTGGCTTAGCTATTATCGCCGCTCTTGGCTGTATCTTGCTGTATGTGGCAATGCGCTTTGAATGGCGAATGGCTTTAGGTGCGGTGTTAGCTTTGGCTCACGACGTAGTAGCAACCTTAGGTTTGTTCTCACTATTACAGTTAGAGTTTGATCTTACCGTTATTGCCGCGCTGTTAACCGTAGTAGGTTACTCCTTGAACGATACCATTGTTGTATCTGATAGGATCAGGGAAAACTTCCGTAAGTTACGCAAAGGCGACCCTGAAGAAATTATCGATGTTTCTTTAACTCAAACCTTTAACCGTACAATTGTGACCTCGTTAACCACCATCATGGTACTTGTATCATTGTTCATGTTGGGTGGTGAGTTGATTCACAACTTTGCTACGGCTTTATTGTTTGGTGTATTCATTGGTACTCACTCTTCTATTTACGTTGCTAGTACGCTGGCATTGTACTTAGGCATTAAGAAAGAAGACTTTATGCCCAAAGAAATCGAAGAGAAAGAAGGTGCCGACCAGGACCCTATCGCATAATTATCTAAACCCGCTTCGGCGGGTTTTTTGTTGTTAAGGAGAAAACACAATGGCCCATAACCCTCGATTCTTAGCGTTGGTTGACGATTGTCGCAGCCGTATTAAAGAGTGCGATGTGCACCAAGTTAAACAATGGCTAGAACAAGGTTTAGCATTCACCTTGATTGACAACCGGGAACAAGATGAATGGCAAAAAAGCCGTATTCCAAATGCCAAGTATATGGGGCGAGGGGTAATGGAGCGTGATGTAGAAACGCTGCTCCCAGATTTAGACACTATGATTGTGATCTACTGTGGTGGTGGTTTTCGCTCTGCATTAAGCGCCGATAATTTGGTGAAGATGGGTTATACCAATGTGATATCTATGGATGGTGGGATCCGTGGCTGGAATGAAGCGGGCTACCCCTTAGAAGGCGCATAAAAAGATGACTGACCAAGTTAACCCAACTATTTACGCTTTTGATATTGCCGAAAATACCTATTACTTTTTTGACCAGCTTGAGGCCGAGCAGGCTTTTCAGCAAGCCGAAGCTAAAGGCGACTATCCAGAGTGGCGAGAGCCCACGCCAATGCTTGAGTTACTAAAAATAAAGGATGCGCTGTTAGGCGAGTTTGCCAAGCGCATCGCGTTTTTAGAGCTACAACTAGAGCGAGCTGAATTAGGTTCTGATAGCTTCGATTTAGGTGCTAATTAGTATCAAATTCCCAGCCTAGTTCTTGGCTAATTTTTGATACTTGAGGCGCTATAAGATCTATGTCACTTTGTGGCACAGATTGCAGTTGGGTAAACCATTGGTCACCGATTTCGAATGATTCCAACAGTTGTTGTTTCTGTTCAGCCGATAGCTCGGGGTTATCTAACAACTGTTGTTTCATGTTCTCGTAGACTTCAAGCTGTGGTTTATATTCTTCTAAATTAACGGCCAAGATAGCAAATATTACTTGCTCGGTAGTTGCTGCCCAGTGCTCTAAGTCTAAGTTGTATTTATCTAATACTTGTTTCACTTCGTTAGCATAAGCACTTTGATTGAGCTGAAGAACCATCTGTTCAGCTAACTCGCTAGGGTTTTCTACTTCTTCTAATGTGTTTTCTTCTTCGATTTTTTCAACAATTGGTTTAAGCATTTTGCTCGCTTCAAACCAGTTGTCTATTGTCTGTTGGGTTAAGTTAGCGGCGTTTGCATAAGCGCCTATCAGCAGAAGCAGTAGAGGTAGCAATCTCATAAATACATCCTAAATATGGTGTCTATTTATAAAATAGTGGTCTTAAAGACAAAAATAAAGCGGGCAGTGCCCGCTTTAAGTTGTTTCTGCTTAATTTTATTAAGCTTTAATTGCATCCGTTAAATGCGGACGAATTGTAGATAACATATGTTTTAGTACTTTAGGGTTTGCACATACAACATTTCCACTTTGGTAGAAATCTGTGTTGCCGCTAAAGTCTGTAACAATGGCACCTGCTTCGCGAGCAATTAGTTCACCTGCTGCGATGTCCCAAGGCTTCAAGTTTAATTCAAAGAAACCGTCTAAACGACCAGCGGCTACATAGGCTAAATCTAAAGCGGCAGAACCAGCACGGCGCATGTCTCCACACTCAGCAAAGATTGCTCCGAACATGGCTAAATAGCTGTCCATGTAGTGTTTGCGTTTGAATGGGAAGCCGGTGCCAATTAGTGTGCCTTCTAAATCTTTAGCTTTAGTAACACGTAAACGGTAACCGTTTAATTGCGCGCCTTTGCCGCGTGAAGCAGCAAATAACTCATTGCGAAGAGGATCGTAAATCACACCATGCTCTGTTTTCCCTCGAACGCGCAATGCGATAGAGATAGAGAAGTGAGGAATACCTTTGATAAAATTGGTGGTTCCATCCAATGGGTCTATCACCCATTGATATTCATCATCCTTGCCAGCTGTTAAGCCACTTTCTTCACCAATAAAAGAGTGATCTGGGAAAGCGTTTTGAATGGTGTCGATAATGCTTTTCTCAGCGGCTTTATCAACATTAGTTACGTAGTCGTTAGCGCCTTTTGTTGTCGCTTCAACTTTATCTAACTGCTCGTAAGCTTGAGTTACGACCTTACCTGCGTTTCGCGCAGCGCGAATCGCAATGTTTAGCATAGCATGCATGAATTACCACCAATTTGTAGAAAGAACATAAAATAACCGCCGGATTATAGGGAAAACCAAAAACAAACACAATTGATTATAGGCACTCCATATAAACTTTTTCCAATCTAGCTGCTAAGGCTATGGCTATGTTACAATCCCGCGCATCAAATTTAGGGTGAAGTAAAAGTAATGTTGGAAAATGTTCGAGTGGTTTTAGTTGGCACTAGTCATAGTGGCAATATTGGCTCTGCAGCCAGGGCAATGAAAACCATGGGAATTAGCGATTTGTGCTTGGTAGCTCCAGAAGCTGAGATTGATGGTAAGTCAGTTGCGCTATCTGCTGGTGCATCGGATGTGCTTGGTGGGACAACGATTGTTTCAGAGTTATCAGAAGCAGTTGCAGACTGTCAGCTAGTTATTGGCGCCAGTGCCCGTTCTCGAACTTTAGATTGGCCGATGGTTGATGGGCGAGAAGCCGGCGTTAAACTCGCGGCAGAGGCCCAACAGGGTAAAGTAGCTATTGTGTTCGGCCGTGAGAGCAGTGGTTTAAACAACCCAGAGCTACAGCAATGCCATTATCACGTTTGTGTACCTGCTAACCCCGAATATAGTTCGCTAAACTTAGCAATGGCTGTTCAGCTGTTATGCTACGAAGTGCGTATGGCATTTTTAGACCAGCAAAACACACACCCAGAAGCTGCTCCCGAAGATTACCCTCATGCCGATGATTTAGAGCGTTTTTATCAGCATTTTGAACAGTCTATTGCTGACTCAGGTTTTATCATCAAGCCACATCCAGGCAAAGTAATGGAAAAAGTACGACGCATGTTTAATCGTATTCGCATGGAAAAACAAGAACTTAATGTAATGCGTGGCATTCTAACTTCTTTTGACAAGCATATTTCCAAACCAGAAAAATAATCCTGACTAATTTAGTAGGTTTTATACTTGACTAAATTACTAGGGTATGGAAAGATTGTGACCAAGTTCACGGGAAAATATAGGTTTGATATGCGCTTAACTTCTAAGGGACGCTACGCAGTTACAGCGATGTTAGATGTTGCTCTTCATATGGAAGAAGGGCCGGTCTCTTTAGCTGACATTTCTGAGCGACAAGGTATTTCTTTGTCTTATTTAGAGCAGCTGTTTTCAAAATTACGTAAACATGGCTTGGTAACCAGCGTGCGCGGCCCCGGTGGCGGATATCGCCTAGGTATGGACGCTGATGATATTGCAGTAGGCATGGTGATCCACGCTGTTGATGAGTCGATTGATGCAACACGTTGTCATGGTTCTGCAGATTGCCAAGGCGGCAAACCTTGTCTTACCCACTCATTGTGGAATGACTTAAGTGAAAGAATCGCCGACTTCTTAGATAACATAAGCTTGGGTGGCTTAATGCGTGAGCGACAAATTGTTAATGTAGCGCATAATCAAGACCAACTTCAGCACGTTGATAACAACACGATACAAATTAGTTTATGACGCTCGCTTTCGCCGAGTAGTAACGGAGAACTTTAATGAAATTACCAATTTATCTTGATTATTCAGCAACCACTCCTGTTGACCCTCGGGTTGCTGAAAAGATGATGCAATACCTTAGCGTAGATGGTATTTACGGTAACCCTGCTTCACGTTCACACCGTTTTGGCTGGCAAGCAGAAGAAGCTGTAGATATTGCCCGCAACCAAATTGCTGACCTAGTAAATGCTGACCCACGTGAAATCGTATTTACCTCGGGTGCTACAGAATCAAACAACCTTGCTATTAAGGGTGCTGCTCACTTTTACAATAAAAAAGGTAAGCACATCATCACGTGTAAAACTGAGCACAAAGCTGTGCTAGATACTTGTCGCCAATTAGAGCGAGAAGGTTACGAAGTGACTTATTTAGACCCAGAAAGCAACGGTGTTATAAGCCTTGAGACCTTAACCGAAGCATTACGTGAAGATACGGTTCTTGTGTCTATCATGCACGTGAACAACGAAATTGGCGTAATCCAAGACATTAAAGCGATTGGCGAGTTATGTCGCTCTCGTAAAATTTTGTTCCACGTTGATGCGGCACAAAGCGCAGGTAAAGTTGAGATCGATCTTCAAGAGCTTCCTGTAGATATGATGTCTTTCTCAGCACATAAGGTTTACGGGCCAAAAGGTATTGGTGCTCTGTACGTGCAACGTAAGCCACGTATTCGCCTAGAAGCGCAAGTACATGGCGGTGGACATGAGCGTGGAATGCGTTCTGGTACCTTACCTACTCACCAAATTGTTGGAATGGGTGAAGCCTTTGCTATTGCTAAACAAGATATGGCAAAAGATAACGAGCACATTCGCGCTTTACGTGACCGCTTTTGGGCAGGCATTAAAGATATTGAAGAAACCTATGTAAACGGTGACTTTGAGCAACGTGTAGTGGCTAACTTAAATGTGAGCTTTGCGTATGTTGAAGGTGAGTCATTGATAATGGCGCTTAAAGATTTAGCCGTTTCATCAGGTTCTGCGTGTACGTCTGCAAGCTTGGAGCCGTCGTATGTACTTCGCGCTCTAGGTTTAGATGACGAACTTGCACACAGTTCTATTCGTTTCTCTTTTGGCCGTTTCACTACTGAAGAAGAAATCGATTACGCAGTTAAAGTGATTAACGAAGGTATTGGCCGACTCCGCGAAATGTCTCCACTTTGGGACATGTTTAAAGACGGCGTAGACCTCAGCCAGGTTGAGTGGGCACACCACTAAGTATTAAAAATAACGGATTTGGAGAGATATCATGGCTTATAGTGAAAAAGTAATTGATCATTACGAAAACCCGCGTAACGTTGGCGCTTTCGAAGATAAAGATGATAGCCACATTGGCACCGGTATGGTGGGAGCACCAGCTTGTGGTGATGTGATGAAGTTACAACTTAAAGTAAGCGACGAAGGCGTGATTGAAGACGCTCGTTTCAAAACTTACGGTTGTGGTTCAGCAATTGCGTCCAGCTCACTGGTTACCGAGTGGGTTAAAGGTAAGAGTTTAGACGAAGCTCAAGCGCTTAAAAATACCGATATTGCTGAAGAATTAGCCTTGCCGCCAGTGAAGATTCACTGCTCAATTTTGGCAGAAGACGCCATTAAAGCCGCCATTGCTGATTACAAAAAGAAAAACGCGTAGTAGATTTAAGGAGCCATCATGGCTGTATCACTAACTGAAGCTGCAGCAACACATGTAAGTCAATTTTTGAACAACCGAGGCGCGGGCACTGGCGTGCGCCTAGGGGTAAAAACCTCTGGGTGTTCGGGCATGGCTTATATTTTGGAGTTTGTAGACCAATTAGCTGAAGACGACAAAGTATTTGAAAGCCACGGTGTAAATGTCATCGTTGATGAGAAAAGCTTACTTTACATCGATGGCACTGAATTAGACTTTGTTAAAGAAGGTTTGAACGAAGGCTTTGTATTTAACAACCCTAACGTAAATGGCGAATGTGGTTGTGGAGAGAGCTTTAGCGTTTAAATGGAACACGCTATGAATCATTTTGAGTTATTCTCTCTACTTCCGTCTTATCAGCTAGACCTAAATGGTTTAGCTGATAGCTACAGAGAGCTGCAACAACAATACCATCCCGATAATTTTGCTGCTGAGTCTAGTGAGCGCCAGGCTCAAGTGATGCAAAAAGCTGCGCAAATCAACGACGCTTATCAAACGCTGAAAGACCCTCTTAGCCGAGCGCAATACTTATTAAGTTTGCAAGGTTTAGAGCTTGGAGGCGAACAGCAAACTATCAACGACGTTGCCTTCTTGATGAGTCAAATGGAGTTAAGGGAGCAATTGGCTGAAATAGAGCATGCAGCCGATCCTGAAGACGCTATCGATAACTTCTCAAGGTTATTGAAGCGGCAACGAAGCGACTTGAGCTCAAGCTTTGAAAAAGCCTACAATGAACAAAATTTTGAGCAAGCAGCAGACGATGTTCGCAAACTCAAATTCTATGCACGCCTGCAACAGCAGCTGCTTCAACTTGAAGAGAAAATTTTAGATTACTAATCTATATGGCATTACTACAAATAGCAGAGCCTGGGCAATCGGCTGTTCCTCACCAACATAAACTGGCTGTAGGTATCGATTTAGGTACCACTAACTCTTTGGTTGCAACTGTACGTAGCGGCAAAGCCGTTACTTTGGCCGACCATAGTGGTGATACCTTGCTTCCTTCGGTGGTTCGCTATCACAAAGATGGCGTAGAAGTTGGCAAGTTAGCCAAAGCACAAGCGGTTACCGATCCTCATAACACCATTACTTCGGTTAAACGTTTATTAGGCAAAGATAGCGCAGATATAGACCGTGAACTGTTTCCCTATAACTTTAGTGATGCTAAAACCCCGCATATTCAAACAGTAGCAGGCGATGTTAATCCTATTCAAGTTTCTGCTGAAATTTTAAAAAGTTTAGCAGCGAGAGCTGAAGAGTCATTACAAGGTGAGCCCGATGGCGTGGTTATTACGGTGCCTGCATACTTTGATGACGCACAGCGCCAAGGTACCAAAGATGCTGCTCAGCTAGCCGGTTTACATGTGCTACGTTTACTTAATGAACCGACAGCCGCGGCTATTGCTTATGGATTAGATAGTGGTGACGAAGGCGTAATCGCGATTTATGATTTAGGTGGTGGTACCTTTGATATCTCCATCCTGCGTTTATCTAAAGGTGTATTTCAAGTACTAGCCACGGGTGGAGATTCTGCTCTAGGTGGTGATGACTTTGATGATGCTTTAGTTGAGTGGATAGCCGAACAAGCGCAAGTCAGTGGAGTGCGTTCTGCCCAGTTACAGCGCGAATTATCACGCATAGCCAATCAAGTTAAAGTAGCCTTGACTGATCAAGACAGTGCCAATATCAATTTGGATATTGACGGTATTAATTGGCAGGGCAGCATTAGCCGCGAGTTATTCGATAGCCTCATTGAAAGCTTGGTTAAGCGCACTATTCGCGCTTGTCGCCGCGCTTTACGTGACGCTGAAGTAGAGCTAGAAGATGTTAACAATGTAGTTATGGTTGGCGGTTCTACTAGAGTGCCAAAAGTGCGTAGCGACGTCGCGAACTTTTTTGACAAGCAGCCTTTAACTAACATTGATCCTGACCAAGTTGTTGCGATTGGTGCAGCCATTCAAGCTGACACTTTGGTGGGGAACAAAAAAGATGGCGAGCTGTTATTGCTTGATGTTACGCCTCTTTCTCTAGGTATTGAGACAATGGGAGGCTTGGTCGAAAAAGTTATTCCACGCAATACCACTATTCCGGTTGCTCGAGCCCAAGAATTTACGACGTTTAAAGACGGCCAAACAGCAATGGCGATTCATGCGGTACAAGGTGAACGCGAACTAGTAGATGATTGCCGCTCTTTGGCTAAATTTGCGCTAAAAGGTATTCCTCCTTTAGCAGCTGGTGCCGCTCATATTCGAGTTACCTTCCAAGTGGATGCCGATGGTTTGTTATCAGTTACAGCGATGGAAAAATCAACTGGGGTGCAATCGTCTGTTGAGGTCAAACCTTCTTATGGCTTAGCCGATGAAGAAGTGGCAAGAATGCTTAAAGACTCCATCACCAATGCTAAACATGATGTCACTATGCGCATGTTGCGTGAGCAACAAGTTGAAGCCGCTCGATTCATTGAAGATATGAGTGCTGCATTAGTCGAAAGTGGCGAACGTTTGCTGCAAGATGAAGAGCGTCTTGGCATTGAACAAGCCATGCAGCAATTACAAGCTATTGCCGAAGGTGACTCTGTTTCAGAGATAGAGCAAGCCATTAAATATTTAGACAGTATCAGTCAAGATTTTGCCGCAAGGCGAATGGATGATTCCATTAAACAAGCCCTAAGGGGCCAGCAAGTAGATAGGATTTAAGATGCCTAAAGTGATTTTCTTGCCTAATGAGGACTTATGTCCTGAAGGCTCAGTAGTAGAAGCAAAACAAGGTGAGAGCGTATTGGATGTTGCCTTGCGCGAAGGTATCGACATTGAGCACGCTTGTGAAAAATCTTGTGCTTGTACTACCTGTCACGTAATTGTTCGCGAAGGCTTTGATTCGCTTGAAGAAAGCGATGAGCTAGAAGACGATATGCTAGACAAAGCCTGGGGTTTGGAACCCGAGTCTCGTTTAGGTTGCCAAGCAATGGTAAGCGATGAAGACTTAGTGGTAGAAATTCCTAAATACACTATTAATATGGTGTCTGAACAACATTAAGGAATAGGCTGATGGGGTTGCGTTGGATAGATGTTGAGCAAATAGCAATAGAACTGGCCGAGCAATTTCCAGAGCAAGATCCTAAGCAAGTTCGGTTTACCGACTTACACCAATGGGTTTGTCAGTTAGATGATTTTGACGATGACCCACAGCACAGCAACGAGCGCATTTTGGAAGCAATTATTTTAGCCTGGATGGATGAACTAGACTAAGTTCCAAGGGCTCGTTGTCGATTACTCAAATGAGGAAGTATTGATGACCGCCGTTATGGATCTAGTTTTATGCGCCAAACCTGCCGCTGCTCAATGGGGCCAAAATGCCTTAGTTAGCTTTGAAGCTAACCAAGTTAATATTCATATCAATTCTGAAGGCGTAGCCCGCCTTCAAGATATTCAAAAAGCCGGCCGAAAATTAGATGCGCAAGGCCTAAAGCACCTTTCTTTTATTGGCGATAGCTGGGATTTAGAAGCATGCTGGGCTTTCTATCAAGGTTATTACAACGCTAAACAAGATAACCAATTAGATGTAGTGGTACTAAGTGATGCTGACCAGCAGCGTTTTGACGCTCTTAAGTCTGCTGCTGATTGGACACGTAAAACGATTAATCTTGGTCCGGCCGCTATTTACCCCCAAACTTTATGTGAATCTGCTGCGAGCTTCTTAAGTGGTTTATCTCCGGAACATGTTTCTTATGAGATTATCTCTGGAGAAGATTTACTGGAACAAGGCTGGGTAGGGACTTATCAGGTGGGCAAGGGGAGCAGCCAAGCACCAGCGATGTTGCAGTTAGATTTTAATCCTAGTGGAAACCCAGACGAGCCAGTGGCCGTAGCCCTAGTAGGTAAAGGTATTACCTTTGACTCAGGCGGTTATAGCCTTAAGCCTTCCGACGGCATGTCAATCATGAAAAGCGACATGGGGGGCGCTGCCACGGTTACTGGAGGTTTAGGTTTAGCAATTGCTAACGGCTTAAACAAACGTGTGAAGCTATATTTGTGCTGCGCCGAGAACATGGTATCGGGAGATGCTTACAAGCTGGGCGACGTAATTACTTACAAAAACGGTGTTACGGTAGAAGTGCTTAACACTGACGCAGAAGGTCGCTTGGTATTAGCCGATGGTTTAATTGCCGCCAGTGAGCAGAAGCCTCAAGTTATTATCGATGCAGCTACCTTAACGGGCGCAGCTAAAATGGCTTTAGGTCGTGACTACAATGCTGTGTTTGGCTTTGATGATGAGTGGGTACACCAAGCCTTACAAGCTGCCAAACAGGAGCACGAAAAAGCTTGGCCTCTGCCCCTAGAACCTTTCCATAAAGGGCAAATTGGCTCTAGCTTTGCTGATATAGCCAATATTTCTTCAGGCGAGGGCATGGCCGGCGCATCCACTGCTGCAGCTTTCTTAGCCCATTTTGTTGAAAATGCAGAAGAAAACTGGCTGCATTTTGATATGTCTGGCTCTTATCAAAAATCTGGTAATGCACTTTGGGCAACTGGGGCAAAGGGGCATGGTATTCGCACCATTTCACGGTTGTTAACTGAGTTGAGCTAACTTATCATTCACTTACAATATCAAAGAGTGATATTCACCAAATTTTAGATGGAGCTAGTTAATGGCCTTAGAACGTACTTTTTCTATACTTAAACCCGATGTGGTGGCGAAAGACGCAATTGGTGCAATTTATGCGCGTATGGAGTCTGCCGGTTTACGTATTGTTGCAGCCAAAATGGTGCATTTGTCGCAAGAACAAGCTGCAGGCTTTTATGCAGAACATGAGGGTAAACCGTTTTACCCACCGCTGATTGAGTTTATGACATCTGGACCGATCATGGTGCAAGTGCTTGAAGCTGAGAATGCGGTGCAGCGTTACCGTGAGTTATTGGGTGCGACTAATCCAGCAGAAGCCGCTGCCGGTACCTTACGTCATGACTTTGGCTCGGGCATGCCACCAAATGGCACCCACGGCTCTGATTCACCAGAGTCAGCGTCGAGAGAAATCGCCTATTTCTTTGAAGACAATGAGATTTGTCCTAGATAAGTCAAACGGGGCAAAAGCTTCTTTGGCAAATGCAGCTTAATAGTTAAAAACTTATTAGCTGCCAATTGGCGCCGAGTACAGAGAATAACTGGCTTTCTGCTGTTATTATTTGTACAATTCGGCGCTTTTTTTATTTGGTCGATCGTGGAGTTAAGCGATGAGTGAAACAAAAACAAATTTACTTGATTTTAATCGAGCGGGTTTACGTCAGTTTTTTGCCGAGATAGGCGAAAAACCATTTCGTGCCGATCAGGTAATGAAGTGGATTTATCACTTTGGCGTAGATGACTTCGACCAAATGAACAATATCAATAAAGCCTTACGTGAAAAGCTTAAGCGTTTGGCTGAAGTGCGCGCACCAGAAATTAGCACTGAGCAACGCAGTGCAGATGGCACCATTAAATGGGCGATGTTAGTGGCTGGCCAAGAGATCGAAACCGTTTATATTCCTGAGGGTGACCGCGCGACATTGTGTGTGTCTTCACAAGTTGGCTGCGCGCTGGAATGTACCTTCTGCTCTACTGGCCAACAGGGTTTCAACCGTAACTTAAAAGTGTCTGATATCATTGGTCAAGTTTGGCGAGCAGCTCAAGTGATTGGCCACAAAGGCATCGAAGGAAAACGTCCAATTACCAATGTGGTAATGATGGGTATGGGTGAACCGTTGCTAAACCTAAACAACTTGATCCCAGCCCTAGAGTTAATGCTAGACGATAACGGCTATGGCCTGAGTAAGCGTCGAGTAACGGTAAGTACCTCTGGTGTGGTGCCTGCTTTAGATAAATTAGGTGATAAGCTCGATGTGGCGTTAGCTATTTCGCTGCACGCTCCCAACGATAAGCTGCGCAGTGAAATCATGCCGATCAACGAAAAATACAACATCGAAGCATTTTTGGCTGGTGTAAAACGTTATATCGACAAATCAAACGCTAATAGAGGCAAGGTAACTGTTGAGTATGTATTACTTAATGGCGTTAATGACTCTATGGAGCAAGCGCATGAATTAGCGGAAGTTTTACGCGATACCCCATGTAAAATTAACTTAATTCCATTTAACCCATACCCTGGTTCACCGTTTACCAAACCGAGTAATAGCCGCGTAGATCGTTTTAGTAAGGTCTTGATGGAATATGGCTCAACTGTAGTGGTTCGTAAAACCCGTGGCGATGACATTGATGCGGCTTGTGGACAGCTAGCAGGTGACGTTGTCGACAGAACCAAAAGAACCATGAAAAAACGGATGCAACAGCAAGAAATTTCAGTCACAATTCAATAACTAACCTTATCGAAGGACGGATATGAAACGCTGGTTGTACTTGTTTTTGGTGGTATTTTTGGTTTCTGGTTGTGTAACCGAAACCCGTGTAAATGGCCAAGAAGTAAACAATAAAGATAAACAGCTTAATAAAGACGCTGCCGCTAAAACCCGAATTAGCTTAGCGCTACGTTATTTAGAAGCTGGCGATGCAGAACAAGCAAAACGTAATTTGGAGCTAGCGCAAGAGTTAGCGCCTAATCTAGTTGATGTTTACATCGCCCAAGCCCACTTCTACCAAAGTGTTCGTCAGCCTGAGCGAGCCCTAGATGCCTATAAACGTGCTAAGTCTATAGCGCCACGCAATGGCGATGTACTTAATAACTACGGCGTGATGCTGTGTAAGCAGAAAGAATATGACCAAGCCGAAGAGTTATTTAAGCAAGCTTTGGCTAATCCAGAGTACGTTCAAGTAGCGGGAACCAATGAGAACGCGGGTTTATGTGCTTTAACTGCGGGCGACTTGGATAAAGCCTTAGATTACTTTACCAGCGCCTTAGCCTATAACATTCGCCGCCCTGCTTCTTTGCTTGGAGCCACCGAGGTTTACCTACAAAAAAATAAACCCGAGCAAGCCCGATTATATCTGCAACGGTATGATAGTATGGCTGAAACTACGGCGGAAAGCGCCTTCGCTTGGGTTCGCTTAGAAAGTGCAGCCGACAACTTTGCTGAAGAAGCACGTTGGGGCTTAACCTTACAACAGCAGTTCCCTAAATCTGAACAAACTAAACGATACATCGCTAATGACTACTAAAGCCGAATCAGAGCAAACAGAGCTAAGTGAAGACATTGAAGTGGTTAGCCCTGGGCAAATGCTGCAAGAAGCACGTGTTGCCGCCAAGCTAAGTCAAGCTCAAGTTGCTGAACGTTTGAAACTGCGTTTGCAAGTAATCAAAGATATAGAAGGCGATAGCTTCGATAGTGGTTTATCGAGTACTTTTATCAAAGGTTACTTACGAGCTTATGCGCGTTTATTAAATCTTTCTGAAGACCTAGTGCTTTCTAGCTACACCCATTTGCACGATGCCCATGAACAACGCACAGAGATGCAGAGTTTTTCTGGGCGGATAAAGCAAGAGACTCATGACAGTCGCTTGATGAAGTTTACCTACTTAGTGGGCCTTGGCATTGTTGTTTTGCTGGTGATTTGGTGGTGGCAAGAAAAGAGCCAACAAGTAGATTTTAGTCAGGCCAGCCCCGCTAGTTCAGAAAGCCGAATTCTAGAGCCGACCAGCGAGCCCGAAGTTGATGTAATTCCAGAACCTAGTGCTGAAAATGTTCAAGTGCTAAGCACTGTTGAAGCTCCCGAGGTGCCATCGGCACAACCAGTAGAGCCTGTTTCAGAGCCTGTGGTAGAAGCTAACAATGAGATTGATGCTGAACCAAAAGTTGAGTCTCAAGAGGTGCTGGAGCCAGTCGTCGAGCCCGCTACTGAATCAGCGTCAAATGAGCCTGCTTCGCAAGCATCAGAGCCCACTGTAATAAACAGCCCAGATCCTGAGCCAGAAGTAGAAGTGAACCAAGCGGCAGCTTTAACTGCCTTAAACATGAGTTTTGAAAATGAGTGTTGGGTAGAGATTAGAGATGCCACTGGCAAACGCTTGGTGGCAGACATTAAACAGCCCGGCCAATCACTCTCAGTAACTGGTCCTTCTCCCTATAGTATCGTGCTTGGCACTAACGCAGGCGTGAGTGTAAGTTACGGACAAGAATCAATCGACTTATCGTCATTTACACGCGGTAAAGTTGTGCGAATGCAAATACCAAACAATTAAGATCTTTCGATTATTATGAATCAACCAACTCCAATTAAACGCCGTAAGTCAACACAAATTATGGTGGGTAATGTGCCAGTGGGCGGAGACGCGCCCATTACTGTGCAGTCTATGACCAATACACGTACTACTGATGTAGCTGCAACGGTTGAGCAAATAAACCGAATTGCTGCAGTGGGTGGCGATATTGTGCGCGTTTCTGTGCCAACCATGGATGCTGCCGAAGCCTTCAAACAAATTAAGCAGCAGGTATCAATTCCTGTAGTGGCTGATATTCATTTCGATTACCGCATTGCCTTAAAAGTGGCGGAGTATGGCGCAGATTGTTTACGTATTAACCCAGGTAATATTGGTAACGAGCAACGCATTCGCTCGGTAGTGGATGCTGCACGTGAGCGCAATATTCCCATTCGTATTGGTGTGAATGGCGGTTCCTTAGAAAAAGATTTGCAGGAGAAGTACGGCGAACCCACGCCAGAAGCGTTAGTTGAGTCTGCGATGCGTCATGTGGATATACTCGATCGCTTGAACTTCGACCAGTTTAAAGTGAGTGTGAAAGCCTCTGATGTTTTCCTTGCTGTAGGCGCTTATCAAGGATTGGCCAGCCGAATTGACCAACCTTTACATCTTGGTATTACAGAGGCCGGTGGTTTACGCAGCGGCTCGGTTAAATCGGCAGTTGGCTTAGGTATGTTGTTATCACAAGGTATCGGCGATACCTTGCGGGTCTCTTTAGCAGCCGATCCCGTTGAAGAAATCAAAGTAGGTTTTGATATTCTTAAGTCTCTGCGTATTCGCTCTCGCGGTATTAATTTTATTGCTTGCCCAAGCTGTTCTCGCCAAGAGTTTGATGTTATTTCAACGGTTAACGCTCTCGAGCAGCGTTTAGAAGACATTGTAGAGCCGATGGATGTATCCATTATCGGCTGTGTGGTAAATGGCCCAGGTGAAGCGCTTATCTCTGATTTAGGCATTACCGGTGGCAACAAAAAAAGCGGCTTTTATCAAGATGGTGTGCGCCAAAAAGAGCGCTTCGATAATGACGACTTAGTAGATGCTTTAGAAGCGAAAATCCGCTCGCGTATCGCGATTAAAGACATTACCGAAAGCTAATCTGCATTTAAATTTACCTCTTTGCTTAAAGGCCCTATAATCGAGGGCCTTTAATAATTATTGACCTGTTTTATTCGAGATTAATGTGGCTAAACAAATACAAGCAATACGTGGCATGAATGATTGCCTACCAAGTGATACACCCGCTTGGCAGAAGGTAGAATCAGTAATTCGAGAGGTGGTGGCAGCCTACGGTTACAATGAAATAAGAATGCCGATTGTAGAAAGCACTGATTTGTTTAAGCGCTCTATCGGTGAAGTGACCGATATCGTAGAAAAAGAAATGTATACCTTTGAAGATCGCAATGGTGATAGCTTAACCTTGCGACCTGAAGGCACAGCCTGTTGTGTACGTGCAGGCAACCAAGCAGGTTTGTTGTACAACCAAGAGCAGCGTTTGTGGTACATGGGGCCAATGTTCCGCCATGAACGCCCACAAAAAGGTCGTTATCGCCAGTTTCATCAAGTAGGCGTTGAGTCTTTTGGTATTGCCAGCGCCGATATCGATGCTGAAGTAATTATTTTGTCTGCGCGCTTTTGGAAAGCCTTTGGTTTAGAGAACCACGTTACTTTGCAGCTTAACAGCTTAGGTTCAAATGAAGCTCGAGCTAACTACCGTGATGCTTTAATTGCTTACTTAGAGCAGCATAAAGAAGCCTTAGACGAAGACGCAAAACGTCGCATGTACAATAACCCTTTGCGTGTTCTCGACAGTAAAAATCCTGAGGTGCAAGCGGTGTTAGTTGACGCACCTAGCCTTAGTGAATACCTAGACCAAGAAAGTAAAGATCACTTCGAGCAACTATGTGCGCTGCTAGATAACGCAGGTATAGCTTATGAGCTAAACCCGCGTTTGGTTCGAGGTCTTGATTACTATAACCGCACTGTGTTTGAGTGGGTAACATCAAGCTTAGGTTCACAAGGTACTGTATGTGCTGGCGGCCGTTACGATGGTTTGGTAGAGCAATTGGGCGGCAAAGCAACGCCTGCTGTTGGTTTTGCCATGGGCATGGAGCGTTTAGTTCTATTGCTGGAAACACTCGAGTTACTGGGTGATTTACCATCAAGTGCCGATGTTTATGTGATCAATGCCGGAGAAGGAACACTTGGCGCAGCATTTTCGTTAGCCGAACAATTGCGAGATGCGTTACCCTCTGTTCGGGTTATGAGTCACTGTGGTGGCGGAAACTTTAAAAAACAATTTAAGCGAGCTGATAAGTCAGGCGCTAAAGTGGCATTGATCATCGGTGAAGATGAGTTAGCCAACCAGCAGGTTACTGTAAAGTACCTACGCGAAGATATTCAACAGCAGTGCATCGCTCAATCAGAGTTAGTTGCTTTGCTTAATACCGTATTAGTTTAGTTAAGGAGACGCTGTGGACATTTATTCCACTGAGGAACAGCAAGTTCAAGCCATCAAAGACTGGTGGAAGAAAAACGGAACATCAGTTATTGGCGGTTCGGTACTAGGTTTAGCTGCTGTATTTGGCTGGCGCTATTTTGGCGAATACCAAATTGAGCAAAAAGAAGCGGCTTCAGATGCTTTTCAACAAGTGGTTAGTCAACTAGCCACAAATAATGAAGAGTTAACTCCTTTAGCAAATTTTGTAGCAGCTAACCAAGGTGACAAAAACTATTCAGTGTTTGCATCATTGTTGTTAGCAAAAGAACTAGTGGTTAAAGAAGATTATGCTCAGGCGCAAACTCAGCTTAACCTAGCGCTTGAAGGCGCACCCGAAGAGCTTAAAGGCATGATCTATACTCGACTCGCTCGTGTACAAGCTCAATTAGCCGAGTTTGATAATGCCTTAGCCAGCCTAGATAAAGTTACTGAGCCTGCTTTAGTGGCAACCGTTGAACTGATTAAAGGTGATATCTACTTACAACAGGGTGAGCAAGCATTAGCTCGTCAAGCCTATCAAGCGGCTGTTGCTGCTGGTGCAGCAGAGCAAGATCCTAGTGTAAACCTAAAACTTAATGATTTAACTGAAGTTGAGGCTGCTAATGGTTAAAGCTTGGCGTGCTGCTAGCTTAGCTTGTTTGCTCGTTGGCTTGTCGGCGTGTTCTTTGTTTAACTCTGAAGAAGATGTTGTGCAAATGGCCCCGGTGCCTGAGTTTGAAAACCAGTTTACAGTAGGCAAACAGTGGGAAACCCGCGTAGGTAAAGGAGTTGATGATTACTTCTCGGCGCTGTCGCCAGTTGTCGCTTACGATTCAGTGTTTGCCGCTGCCCGCTATGGTCAAGTGCGTGCCTTTGATTTAGAAGGTAAACGCTTATGGGACCAAGATTTATCTCGAGTTGAAAGTAACAATCGCTTCTCGGGTAATACCCCTAATGCGCGTGTTTCTGGTGGCTTAACTGCTGCGTATCGCCGCATATATTTAGGCACCGAAAACGCCGACGTATTTGCGTTAAATGCAGAAACCGGTGAAATAGTTTGGCAGGCAGAAGTGGCTGGTGAAGTGCTAGCGGCTCCTGCTGTAGAAGACAGTTTGGTGGTAGTTATCACCAGTAACGGCCATTTAGTTGCACTAGATGCTCACTCTGGTGAGCAAAAGTGGGATATTAAAATTGACCAGCCAGCACTGTCGTTGCGCAGCAAAGCGCCACCTATTATTTCTAACGGCGCGATAATTTTAGGTCGTAGTGACGGTAAGATTGGCCTGTATCTTTTAGAAAGTGGTCAATTGCTGTTTGAAACAAAGTTAGCCCAGCCCAAAGGGTCTACTGAGATTGACCGAATTGTAGATGTGGATAGTAAGCCGGCCTTGATTGGCTCTCAGCTCTATGCGGTTGCTTACAACGGAAACCTTATTTCGGTTAATTTACGCAGTGGTGAAGAAGACTGGAAGCGCAGTTATTCTGCCTACCAAAATATAGCTTCTTCGGGTTTAAACCTATTTGTTACTGACGTTAGCGACAATGTTTATAGCATTGAGCGCAACAACGGCATAGAGAAATGGACCCAAGGTGCTTTGTCTTACCGTATCGTTACTGCCCCCGCAGTAGACGGAAATAAGGTATTAGTGGGTGACAGTGAGGGCTACTTATATTGGCTTGATCGTGAAACCGGCGAGTTTGCTAGCAAAATGTTAGTAGATAAAAGCGGCTTATATGTTGCGCCTGTGGTAACCTCCGACAAAATTATCCTTCAAACACGAAGTGGTAAGTTAATTGCGCTAGATCGCAGTTAAGTTGTTATAATTGTGTACAAAAGGCTCATGGTGAATTAACCATGAGCCTTTGTCATGTCATGTATTCTAGAAAATGAGGCCCTTATGCTTCCTGTTGTCGCCTTAGTGGGACGCCCAAATGTTGGCAAATCTACTTTATTTAACCGCCTTACACGCAGCAGGGATGCCTTAGTCGCTGATTTCCCAGGACTGACTCGTGACCGTAAATATGGTCAAGCCAAAGTCGCGGAGCAAGAATTTATTGTTATTGATACCGGCGGTATTGATGGCGATGAAGAAGGCATTGACGCAATGATGGCGCAGCAATCTTTGCAAGCTATTGAAGAAGCCGATGCGGTGTTGTTCTTGGTGGATGCGCGTGCTGGAATGACCATTGCTGATGAGGCGATTGCCCATCATTTGCGTAAACAAGAAAAGAAAGTTTTCTTGGTGGCCAATAAAACTGACGGCATTGATGCTGATACAGCCTGTGGCGAGTTTTATGCCTTGGCGATAGGTGAAGTTCATCAAATTGCTGCTGCCCATGGCCGCGGCGTAAACATGTTATTAGAAGAAGCTCTGCGTCCCTTTGTTACTGAGCAAGCAGAGAATCAAGCGGAAGAGCCGGAGTTAGAGCAAGCTGATACGCAAGAAATGACCGAGTCAGAACTAGATGAGTTAGCTCAGAAGTTTGCCGACCTTCCAATTAAACTGGCCATTGTTGGCCGCCCCAACGTGGGTAAATCTACGCTGACTAACCGGATTCTGGGTGAGGACCGAGTAGTGGTGTATGACATGCCAGGTACCACCCGAGACAGTATTTACATCCCGATGCAGCGAGAAGATCAAGATTACATCTTAATTGATACAGCAGGGGTACGTAAGCGCGGTAAGGTGACAGAAACAGTAGAAAAGTTCTCGGTTATTAAAACCCTTAAAGCAATTGAAGACGCTAATGTGGTGATGCTGGTAATCGACGCAAAAGATGGCATTTCAGATCAAGATTTAAGTTTGCTTGGTTTTGTGTTGAATGCCGGTCGCGCCTTAGTGCTTGCCGTTAATAAATGGGATGGTTTAGACAACGAACATAAAGAGCGGATTAAAACTGAACTGGATAGACGTTTGGGCTTTATCGACTTTACGCGCGTTCACTTTATTTCAGCGCTACATGGTACTGGCGTTGGCCACCTTTATGAATCGGTTCAGGAGGCTTACGCAAGCGCCACTAAGCGCGTTTCTACCTCTATGTTGACCAAGATTATGCAGATGGCTCAAGACGACCATCAGCCGCCGTTAGTGCGCGGTCGTAGGGTTAAATTACGTTATGCCCACGCTGGCGGTTATAATCCACCTCGCATCGTTGTACATGGAAATCAGGTTAATTCTTTACCAGACTCTTATAAGCGCTATTTAATGAATTATTACCGCAAAGCGTTAGAGATTATGGGTACGCCAATTCGCGTAGAGTTTAAAGAAGGTGAGAATCCATTCTCAGATAAGAAGTCAAAACTTACCATGGCTCAAGAACGCCGTCGGAAAAAAATGCAAAATGTAAGTAAGTACAAAAAATCGTAGAGGAATACTATGACTATTGAAGTTGCTTGCCCAGAGTGTGATGGACAGTTACAACACGAACATGACCACTGGTTGTGTGGCGCCTGCCACCATAAGTTCTCGCAGCGTGTGCATTGCGATAAATGCGATGCCGAGCTTGAAAAGCTAAAGGCCTGCGGTGCAGTAGATTATTTTTGTAATAGCTGCAACGAGTTAAAATCTAAGCGAGCTGTTATTCGGCGTTTCGAGCGCTTAGACAGTTAATTAAAAAGGCGGCAATTGGCCGCCTTTTTTGAGAGTAGAGCTAGCAATTTAGTTACTTGCAACACTTTTTAGTATTTCAGGCCATTGTCGGTAAATCATGTAATGACCTTGTTCAGGAACGACAGTGAGCTTAGCGTTGGCTGCGCGCTCGATAAAACGCTCGGCAAGCACTAATGGAATATGCCTGTCTTGCTCGCCATGGAATAGCCGCGTAGCAACTTTAACATCTTCAATGTTAAAGCCCCAAGGTGACATTACTTGACGAACCTCGTCAGAAAAAGCATTGCCGCCTTGGATCTTCGATTCTTTTAAATAGCGGCCAAACTTTTCCCTAAATTGCGGGCTATCAAACAGCTCAACATCGGCACCTTCTAGATCGCGGGCTAATACTTTAAATAATTTGTTAGGGTCTTTGTGCAAGCCCTTATCAAGAATATTAGTAAACAGGCGATGCATACTAGGGAAGTCACGAGCCAGCTTCATGTGCATGCGATATAGCTTGGCAGTGGCCTCGTAATCACTGTCGTAAGTGAGGGCATCACCTGAACTCACAATCGTCATGTTGCTGATCCGCTCAGGAATGGTGGCTGCGCAGCAGGCTGCGTAAACGCCTCCTGTGGCATAGCCAAGTAACTGAACCTGCTCTAGCTTTAAATGGTCGAGCAGCGCTGCTAAGTCTTTTGACCAATTTACAAAACCGTAGTTTTCGCAGTAGTCAGAACCACCAAATCCGGGGCGGTCGATGCTGATTAAGCGCAAACCTAGGTGTTTTGCTAAATCAACATCATCAAAAAAGTTTTCTAAGCGACTACCTAAAATACTGTGGCAATAAACCACCGGTTTGCCCTTTGGGCTACCGTATTCTTGGTAACACAGCTTACGTTGGTCGGGCAAAGTAAAGTAGCGTGCGTTAAGGTCGTGGGCTTCGGTAAAGTCAAAGTGGCGGCTACTTTGCGATAGCATTCCCCAAGGCCCAGTTAGCACCAAACTCGCTAATTCGCTCTGGCTACTCACGTTGGTTTTCTTGAATACCGATTTAAGCTGGGTACGCACGGTGTTGTAACTCACAAAAATTTTGTCAGCAATGTCAGGTGGAGACATACCTTGCGCAATATAATTAACGATGCGCGCTTCTTTTGGGGTTAAGTTGTAACCGTCGGCAAAAGCGGCTAAATCAAGCTCTACATCGGGACGAGAAGGGGAGATAAACACCACCACACTGGCATTTCGCTCTAAACTTGGGTTTTGCAGATGGTTTACCGGGCTAAGAATTACCATGGTTTGCACATCTGTTTCTTGACCAATTTGGATCGGTAAGCCCCGGCTGCTGGATTCGTTAGGCCCCAGTGAAGACAGCTCTTCTACGTATTGATTGAGCAAATCTGTTGATTCACTTTGCTGGGTCACTAAGTTTTTATTGCGTTGGTATAACCCTTGGCCAAGCTGCAGGGTTTCTTCTGCTAGCTCGTTGGTGAGCAAAATTTCACTTTTAGCATTCACCAAAATTACCCCAACCGGAATGTGGTCGAGCAAAGAGTTAAGCGAATGGTTTTTTTCTTCAAGCTGGTAAATACGCTTTGCGATATTTAATGCTTGGTTAAAGTGCTCAAGTAAAATCTGGTTCCGTTCAGAGTATTGGTTTGTAGCCATCGATAGTTGCGGAGATACCGCATCGAGCATTTGGCTTAATTGTGCCGAAGAGGAGTCTGAGTGGCCATGTTCTTCTGTGCTTTGAAGTTCTGGCATCATGTATAGGTGCTCAAGCAAATCGGGCCAATATTCAGGTTCTGCCGCCGCACGGTAAATCATACCGATTAACTGTTCCCTGTTATCGACACTGGTTAGCTCTCGCTCCTTGGTGCTATCCAATGAATTCATAGTATTGCTGCTAATTTACTTTTTATATTGATATCTAGTTAGTTACCCGAATGTTCGCTTTACCTCTTTGTGGGTTTAGTCGACATTCTAGCTAAACTGCGAACCAACTAGGTATTCGGTTTAGTCCAGTCAATCTTATGTCAGAATTAACTAAAATCCCATCAATTTTGATGACTAACTCACTAGATGTGAGCTTGGCGTTTAAAACGCTAGGGGCTGTTAGTCTTTCGTGGTTGAATTTTGTTCGCGAAAAAAATCGTTTTAGGCGCAGCTAGGCGTGTGTAGCCTAGCATTCTAAGTGAATACGCCTTAACAAAGCATAAAGCGATTTTAGCCGAACCCTTCGGGCAGCGTTTGTGGCTTATTTCTACTGCGGTATCAGCTTCTCGTGTCGGCTCGCTACACATTAAAGCTTCTGCCTTATATAAATAAGCCACAAACAGCTGCAAAAAACAGCTCGAAAGATAAACAGCCCCTAGAGCTTATTCAATAATTGTTGCGTTATGGTTTCCATCAGCAAACTTGATATTGACTTGGTCACCAACGCTTAAATCTGCAGCAGATTTAACGATTTTCTGTTGCTGAGTCACCAAGCTAAAACCTCGTTCCAAAACGCGCAGTGGGCTCAAATTGTCCATTTGTCGACAAACATTGACTAAGGCATCTTGCTGGTGTTGAAGGTTCTTATCACTGGCTAGGTTTAGCCGCTGCTTAAGCTGGACCAACAGTTGCTGATGACGGCTTAGCTTTTGTTCTAATAGTGAGTGTTTTAAACGTGAGTGCGCTTCTAGATGGCGCTGCTTGCTGCGGTTTAAGCTTTGTTGATGAGCAAAGCTTAAACGGTGGCTAAGCTCGTCAAAGCGTTGCTGTTGCTGTTCCAATAAATGGATAGGGGATTGGGTTTCTACTTGGTGGTGAAGCTGCTTGAGGCGGATCTGTTGCCGACTAAGCATATGTAAGTAGCTTTGCTCTAACTGTTGGCTTAGTTTGTTTAAGCTTAACGCAAGGTGGCTAGCTTGCTGGCTAACAATTTCTGCTGCAGCTGAGGGGGTTGCGGCGCGAATGTCGGCAACTAAATCACAAATGCTGTCGTCCACTTCGTGGCCTACCGCAGATATAATCGGAATGTTTGAATTAAATATACAGCGGGCGAGGGCTTCGTCATTAAAGGCGGACAAATCTTCTTTAGAGCCTCCACCGCGGCCAACAATAAGTAGATCTACTTCTTCACGTTGATTTGCAAGCTCAATCATATTGCTAAGTTGGCTTGCCGCGGCATCTCCCTGAACGGCTGCAGGATAAACGATCACTTTAATAGCAGGGGCGCGGCGTTGAAGTACCGATAATATATCTTGTAATGCCGCCCCAGAGGCGGAGCTTACTACACCAATGGTGCTAGGGTATTCGGGCAGGGATTGCTTGTCAGCTTGGCTAAATAAGCCTTCGCTGGCCAACTTCATTTTTAGTTGCTCAAACGCTTGCTGCTGTGCGCCGTCTCCAGCAGGGTGAATGGCTTCTGCAATAAGCTGATAATCACCGCGTGGTTCATACATGGTGATTTTGGCTTTCACTAATACTTGCATGCCGTTTTCTAGTGTGAAGACAGCTTTGCGATTAGCGCCCTTAAACATGGCACAGCGTACTTGGGCACCATCGTCCTTTAAACTGAAGTACCAGTGCCCCGAAAATGGAGTAGCAAAATTAGATATTTCACCTGCTAACCAAACTGTGCCTAGAGAGTTCTCTAGCAATCGCCTAACTTGCTGGTTTAATTGACTTACGCTGAGGATATTTTGGGCGATTTGATTGCTTTGCATTAGCCAACTCGAAGCTAAATTGAAAATAATGTAAGAAAATAACATTTTTCAATTTACCTTGGCCAGCTTTATACCTATAATCCGACCGCAATATTTTATCCCTTTATTAACTGATTTAGGCGAATGTTGCTATGTTGAGAATTTCCAAAGAAGCCTTAACCTTCGATGATGTACTACTACTTCCTGCTCACTCAGAAGTACTTCCTAATACTGCCAATTTGGCGACACGTCTAACCAAAGATATCCCGCTTAGTATTCCAATGGTGTCTGCTGCCATGGATACGGTAACCGAAGCTAATTTTGCTATTGCACTAGCGCAAGAGGGCGGTGTTGGTTTTATTCACAAAAACATGAGCATTGAGCAGCAAGCTGCTGAAGTGCGTAAAGTGAAGAAGTTTGAAGCTGGTATCGTTCTAGAGCCTATTACTGTAACGCCTGAGTTAACCTTGGGCCAAATTGCAGAGTTGCGTCAAATCCACGGTTTTGCTGGTTTCCCTGTTGTGACTGAAGCGAATGACCTAGTGGGTATTGTAACTGGCCGTGATTTACGTTTTGAAACTGATTTTTCTAAAACTGTTTCTCAAGTAATGACACCTAAAGAGCGTTTAGTTACAACTACCGATACATCGCGTGACGTTGTTGAAAAACTGATGCACGAACACCGCATTGAAAAAATGCTAGTGGTAGATGAGGCTTTCAAACTGACCGGTTTGATTACCGTAAAAGATTTCAAAAAAGCGGAACGTAAACCTAATGCTTGTAAAGATAGCTTTGGCCGCTTGCGTGTTGGCGCTGCTGTAGGTGCTGGTGCGGGTAACGAAGAGCGTATTGATGCCTTAGTTGAAGCCGGCGTAGATGTATTGTTGATTGACTCGTCTCACGGTCATTCTCAAGGCGTTCTTGATCGCATTAAAGCCACCCATGAAAAATACCCAGACTTGCCAATCGTTGGTGGCAATGTGGCAACTGGCGCAGGCGCTTTAGCCCTAGCTGACGCAGGTGTAAGTGCGGTAAAAGTAGGTATTGGCCCTGGTTCAATTTGTACTACGCGTATTGTAACCGGTGTGGGTGTACCACAAATTACCGCAGTAGCTGATGCTGTTGAAGCGCTGAAAGGTCGTGATATTCCGGTTATTGCAGACGGCGGTATTCGCTTCTCTGGCGATATTGCTAAAGCCTTAGTTGCTGGTGCATCTTGTGTAATGGTTGGTAGCATGTTTGCTGGTACCGAAGAAGCACCAGGTGAAATTGAACTTTATCAAGGCCGTTCGTTTAAGTCTTACCGTGGTATGGGCTCGCTTGGCGCAATGTCTCAAGGTTCATCAGATCGTTACTTCCAAACAGACAATGCAGCTGACAAATTAGTACCAGAAGGTATTGAAGGCCGCGTAGCTTATAAAGGCCCGGTAAAAGCGATTATTCACCAGCAAATGGGCGGTTTACGTTCGTGCATGGGCTTAACCGGTTGCGCTACAATTAACGAGTTAAATACCAAAGCAGAATTTGTGCGGGTAACTAGCGCAGGTATGGGTGAAAGTCACGTACATGACGTAACCATTACCAAAGAAGCCCCTAACTACCGTATGGGTTAAGCCTAAAAGTTTGTTTTTCTTCTCTAAGCGCCGAAAGGCGCTTAGTTCTATCAGCCTATTTTAAGTAAGTGATTATGAGCAGAGATATCCACGAACATCGTATTCTAATTTTAGATTTTGGATCGCAATATACCCAACTTATCGCGCGTCGAATCCGCGAAATCGGTGTGTATTGTGAATTGTGGGGCTGGGATGTAGAAGAAGCCGATATCCGCGAGTTTGCGCCGAACGGTATTATTTTGGCCGGTGGCCCAGAAAGCGTTACGGAGAATGATTCTCCGCGCGCTCCTGAGTACGTATTTAATGCTGGCGTTCCTGTTCTAGGTATTTGTTACGGCATGCAAACTATGTCTGAGCAACTAGGTGGAGCGGTTATTCAAGGCGAAGGCGAGCGTGAGTTTGGTTACGCTCAAGTTGAAGTGGTTGCGCAATCTCCATTGTTTAAAGCAATCGAAGATGCAGTTGCACCAAATGGCAATGCCTTGCTAGATGTTTGGATGAGCCATGGCGATAAAGTGTCGACCATTCCTGAAGGTTTCACCACCGTTGCGCAAACTCCAAGTTGTGAGTTTGCTGCCATGATGAATCAAGATAAGCATTTCTACGGTGTGCAGTTCCACCCTGAGGTGACTCATACTCGTCAAGGCTTGCGCATGCTAGAGCACTTTGTAAAAGATATTTGTGCTTGTGAAGCTTTATGGACCTCTGAATCAATCATTGAGAACGCCATTGCTCAAATTAAAGAGCAAGTCGGCGATGACGAAGTTATTCTTGGTCTTAGTGGCGGCGTTGACTCCTCGGTTGTGGCAATGTTGGTTCAACGTGCAATTGGTGACAAACTTACCTGCGTATTTGTAGATAATGGTTTGCTGCGTCTGAATGAGGGCCAGCAGGTGATGGATATGTTTGGTAACCACTTCGGTTTAAACATCGTTCACGTAAATGCTGAAAACCGCTTCCTAGATGCAATGGCTGGCGAAAGTGACCCGGAGAAGAAGCGTAAGATTATTGGCCATGTGTTCATTGACGTGTTCGATGAAGAGGCTAAAAAGCTGAAAAATGCTAAATGGCTTGCACAGGGCACGATTTACCCTGACGTTATCGAATCAGCGGCTTCTAAAACCGGCAAAGCGCATGTGATTAAATCTCACCATAACGTAGGTGGCTTACCTGATGATATGGAGATGGGTTTAGTAGAGCCACTTAAAGAGTTGTTTAAAGATGAAGTGCGCAAAATTGGCTTAGAGCTAGGCCTTCCTTACGATATGTTATACCGCCATCCATTCCCTGGGCCTGGTTTAGGTGTACGCGTATTGGGTGAAGTGAAGAAAGAATACTGTGATTTACTACGCCGTGCCGATGCTATCTTCATTGAAGAATTACACAAAGCAGATCTATACCATAAAGTAAGCCAAGCTTTCACCGTATTCTTGCCGGTTCGCTCGGTAGGTGTAATGGGCGATGCGCGTAAGTATGACTGGGTTGTATCATTGCGCGCAGTTGAAACTATCGACTTTATGACTGCACATTGGGCACACCTACCTTACGATTTCTTAGGTAATGTGAGCAACCGTATAATCAACGAGATTGATGGTATTTCTCGTGTTGTTTACGACATATCTGGTAAGCCACCAGCGACCATTGAGTGGGAATAAACTTCCCTTCGTTGAATAAAGCGCCGTAATGGCGCTTTTTTTTGCCTCACATTCAGCCAAAGGCTTTCTCTGCGTGCCTCCTTGCTATTTAAAGCCGAACAACTAATTCACGTTCTCTATTTTTAAGATCTGCTCTATGATGATGTTTTAATACCAATCACACTAAGTAAGTGAGCAGAAGTAACGCAGGGAAAAGGCTCGAGAATAAGGCAGGGGTTTTCGATAAGTAGTTATTCTACAATCAAAAATTCTAACGCAGTTATCGAGTATTTTTAACCAGTTAGAATGATTAGTTACTTAGTACGGTTGGTATAACAGGGAGAGTCATGGCGTGAACATTTTTGTATGGATGCTGGCTATTTGCCAAGCCTTATTAACCACCGGAAATATTTTGCTCGTGGCAGTCACCGGCTTAATTGGCCAGCAGCTCGCTCCTTCCGCTGCTTGGGTTACCTTCCCTGTTGCTATGCAATTTTTAGGGCTAATGTTAGCCACCATTCCTGCGTCTCTTATTATGGGGATAACCGGGCGCAAGAAAGGTTTTGTACTTGGTAACTTGGTTGGAATTAGTGGTGCACTATTAGCTACTTATGCGCTATATCACCATCAATTTATGCTGTTTAGTTGCGCAACCTTTTTATTAGGAATAGGCATTGGTTTTGGCATGTTGTATCGCTTTGCGGCGGTAGAGCTTTGCTCCGAAGGGCAGCAACCCCGAGCCATTTCAGCCATTATGGCTGGCGGGGTGATCGCAGCGGTGATTGGGCCAAGCCTAGCGGTTTATAGTCAAGCGTGGTGGCCTAATCAGCCTTTCATTGGCGCGTTTGTTGGTTTACTTGCTCTGTATATTATTGCCTTAATACTGCTGCTGATGATTCGCTTCAATGATACTGAAGCTAGCAGCCAGTCGACAATCGATGCTCGACCTCTAAGGGAAATAGTTAGTTCGGCCAATTACATCGTTGCAGTGGTGGCTGGCGTTGTTAGTTACTTTGTAATGAACCTCCTTATGACCGCAACGCCTTTAGCGATGCATCACCATGGCTATCATTTTGCTCAATCTGCTTCGGTCATTGAATGGCATGTATTAGGCATGTTTGCCCCTTCGTTTATTACCGGCAGGCTAATATTGAAAATGGGGCTTTTCCCAACCATGCTGCTTGGTTTAGCGCTAATGTTTGCTTGTGTTGTTGTTAATTTAATGGGCACTAGCTTTATTCATTTTGCAGTTGCATTAACCTTGCTTGGAGTAGGGTGGAACTTTATGTTTATTGGCGCGACCCAAATGCTAACTCAATCTTATCACTTAAATGAGAAGGCTAAAGCTCAAGCTGTTAATGAGTTTGTGGTGTTCTCTTTAGTGGCTATTTCAGCGCTGTCTGCTGGCTGGTTAGAGCAAAGTTTGGGGTGGCGAGTGGTAAATGTTAGCGCCTTACCCATATTGACGCTTGGTTTGATTTGCTTGTTGTTTTATCAGCGTCAACATAAAAGGCAACTATCTGTATGAGGCTAATTAAAGCCTGGATTTTTGTGCGTAACATCAAAGATTAATTTTTTTAATGCTAAAGCCATGCGGTTTTTATTGATTAATACCACTGATGTGTTTGCTGATAGGTCTATCTCTATGAATTTCAGGTAAAAAAAAGCCACTGCATAAGCAGTGGCTCAAAATTCTTTTTGACAGACAGGGTCAAAATAAGAAACAGGGAAGTCAGCAAAAGGGCTGACAAATGCAAACACAACATAGCAATCAAAGTAATTACAAATCCGGTAACTACTCAAAGAGGCCTGACATAACACCTTGATTTTAGGTGCTGCGTCAGACCCCTTCGCCTGATTGCGGGTGCATAGTAATCTGCAACTGGTCCTACAACAACAGATAAATTATAATGACCATAGATTAGAAAAACTTATCCGTTAATGGGATGTGAAAATGGCGCGTCGTTTGCCTCCACTTAATGCCTTAAAAGCCTTTGAAGCGGCAGCAAGGCATCTTAGTTTTACCCGAGCAGCAGAAGAGCTTTTTGTGACTCAAGCCGCTGTTAGTCACCAAATTAAAGCCTTAGAAGAATTCTTAGGTTTAAAGCTTTTTAGAAGGAAAAACAGAGCCTTACTGCTAACCGAAGAAGGCCAAGGTTATTTTCTCGATATTAAAGATATTTTTATTTCGTTAACCGAGGCTACCGACCGTTTGCTCGCTCGTGGCGCCAAAGGAACGATAACGGTTAGTTTACAACCCAGTTTTGCCATCCAATGGCTAGTACCACGTTTATCTCAATTTAGTGAGATGCATCCCGATATTGATGTTCGTATTAAAGCGGTTGATTTATACGAAGGTTCATTAACGGAAGATGTTGACGTTGCTATTTATTACGGCAGAGGTAATTGGTCTGGCCTACGAGCCGACAAATTGCACACAGAGTATTTGGTTCCAGTCTGCGCCCCCAGTTTATTAGTGGGTGATAAAGCTTTAACTAAACCGGAGGATTTGCAATATCACACCCTATTGCATGATACCGCTCGCCACGATTGGAAAGCGTGGTTTAAATTGGTAGGGCTGCGACAAATGAATGTGAATCATGGGCCTATATTTTCGCATTCAACCATGGTGCTACAAGCGGCGGTGTATGGGCAGGGGGTGGCACTAGGTCATAGCGTATTGGCTAAACCTGAAATTGAAGCCGGCCGTTTAGTGTGTCCCTTTGAGCAAGTTTTACTGAGTAAAAACGCCTATTACATGGTGTGTAAACCCAGCCAAGCTGAACAAGGTAAATTGGTTGCTTTCCGTGAGTGGATGATTTCTTTGGTTGAGCAAGAGCAGCAAGAATTTGTGAATGAAGGTTTGGTAGACGCGGAGTGAATATGTTGAATCAAACGGCTTGGCCCTTAAGGCTGCTGTTGGCTGTAAGTGGCGCTGTTACCGTGATTATGGGCGCGGGTGCTGCGCATGGCTTCAGTCGCTTTTTGGGTGAGGCGCAATTATCGTGGATTGAAACCGGCGTGTTTTATCAAATCATTCATTTAGTGGCTGCTTTGGTAGTGATAGATAAACGCCGAACAACCGCTTTACTTTGGATTTTAGGTGGTTGGTTATTTGCCGGTAGCTTATACTGCTTGGCTTTTTTTGGCTCAAAGCTGTTTGGGCCAATAACCCCAATTGGTGGGTTTATTTTGATTATTGCTTGGTTGAGCCTAGCTTTGCCAACAAAGAGAAGTGTAAATGAGTAGTATAATTTTGTATTGTCGCACTGGCTTTGAGAGCGACTGTGCTGCAGAGATCCAATTTCATGCTGAGCAGCTAGGGTTCTTTGGTTTTGCCAAAGCGAGCAGTGGCGCTGGTTTTGTGGAGTTTAGCTGCTATCAAGCTGAGCATTCACAAGCCTTGTATCAAGCGATAGATTTTCGTCAATTGGTGTTTGCTAGGCATTGGTTTTTAGCGCTTGTAGAATTACAACTCGATGAGGCAAACCGCGTCGCATCTATACTTGCCATTGAGCAAAAGCTACCCAAGTGTGGCAGCCTACGTTTAGAGTATCCAGATACTAATGACGGTAAAGCTTTATCTAGCTTTTGCAAAAAATTTACTCGCCCGCTAGAAAATGCATTGGTGAAGCATCAATGGTTGACTAAAAAAGCGAATCCTAAGTTGCCAGCCATGCAGCTATTTTTTGTAAGCGGAACCCATTGCTGGATAGGCTACTCGGATACCCGCAATGGTAATGCTCAGCATAATGGTATATTACGTCTTAAGTTTCCAGCAGAAGCTCCAAGTCGCTCAACGCTTAAACTAGATGAAGCCTTTATGGTGTTGTTGAATGACGAAGAGCGAGAGCAGTATATTCAAAATGGCCAACATGCTGTTGATTTGGGTGCATGCCCGGGTGGTTGGACTTACCAATTAGTCAGACGAAACATGTTTGTGGCTGCTATTGATAATGGCCCTATGGCGCAATCGCTAATGGATACTGGCCAAGTGCAGCACTTTCGAGAAGATGGCTTTAAATATCAGCCAGAGCGCAGCAACGTAAGTTGGCTAGTTTGCGACATGGTAGAGCGTCCTGCTAAGGTAAGTCGTTTAATGTTGAAGTGGTTGGCAAATGGCTGGTGCCAATATGCAATGTTTAATTTGAAGTTGCCAATGAAGCAACGCTTTGCTGAGGTGAATCAGGATCTTAATTTGCTTAAAGAGGGCTTAAGTGAGTTAGGTTTTGAGCATGAAGTAAGGGCCAAGCACTTGTACCATGACCGAGAAGAAATTACCGTTTTTGCGCGTGTTTACTAGGGCAGCAAGACTGAGCATCAAAAAAGGCAGCTAGGCTGCCTTTTTTGTTATTTACGCTGCTATCAGCTTTATAGGCGATCTAGAATCGCTTGTGTAAACTCTTTAGTACCGGCTGTGCCACCTAAATCGCGAGTGGTTCTGTCACCGCTGGCAATAACGTCTTTCACTGCATTAAGAATATTGGCCGCTTTGTCTTCCATACCTAAATATTCAAGCATTTGAATACTGGCTAGAATAACCGACGTTGGGTTTGCAATATCTTGGCCTGCGATATCTGGCGCGCTGCCGTGCACGGCTTCAAAAATTGCTGCTCGTTCACCAATATTAGCACCAGGTGCCATACCAAGGCCGCCCACTAATCCGGCACACAAGTCTGACAAAATATCACCAAACAAGTTAGTGGTAACCATTACGTCGAAACGTTCTGGGTACATCACTAAGTTCATACACGCTGCGTCAACAATCATTTCTTCAGATTCGATATCTGGGTATTGTTTAGCGATTTCACGAGCCACTTCTAGGAATAGGCCTGAAGTTGATTTCATGATGTTTGCTTTGTGAACTGCCGTTACTTTTTTTCGGCCTTCGCGGCGGGCAAGCTCGTAGGCAAACTTTACAATACGCTCTGCGCCGTCTCGAGTGATTACACTCATTGCTTCTGCGCTAGTGCCATCTTCACTACGTTTTTGGCCAACACCTGAGTACATGCCTTCGGTGTTTTCACGAACGGTAATAATATCTACGTCTTCGTAACGCGCTTTAGTACCAACAAAAGAGCGCACAGGGCGTAAGTTGGCGTAAAGGTCAAAGTGTTTACGCATAGACACGTTGATTGATGTAAAGCCAGTGCCAACCGGTGTGGTTAGCGGGCCTTTTAAGGCGATGCCATTTTGCTCGATAAGTTGCAGTGATTTTTCAGGCAACAGGCTGCCATCGCTTTCTAGGGCTGCTAGACCTGCGTTGGCAAAATCATATTCGAAACCACAACCCGCTTTATCCATAATCGCGATTGCACTTTCGATAATACTAGGGCCAATACCATCTCCAGGTATGACGGTGATTCGTCTTGTTGACATATCTCTTCCTAATTCGTAGGCATTTTTATTATTTAAGGGGGAGGAGGTAACACTCCGTGTTAATGCCCGAAGTTTGAGGTGTTCGGGCAACACAGAGTTTACATTTTTTTAACGCAATACTCAAAAGGAAATAGCTAATACTAAGGTATTAGCTTGATTACAATACAAAAATCTATTAGCGCTATTGAGCCTAGTTAAAACTTGAATACTTCTACTGATTTATTCAAGCGCGTGGCAATATTGCTTAATTCTTCAACCATTTTGCTATTGTTTTCTGAGCTATCAAAAGTGGTTTTCGCTAAGTCATTTATGCCTACTATGCTGCTGTTTATTTCTGCTGCTACTAGGGTTTGCTGCTCCGCTGCTGTCGCTATTTGAGCGTTCATATCGTGGATTACCGAAATTGAATCGCTAATAGCATTAAGCGCTTGATTGGCTAGCTCTGATTTTTCTGAAGTTTGTTGGGCATCTTTTGCATTTGTCTCCATTAGAGAGACGGAGTTCTTAGCTTCAGTTTGCAGATTAGTGATCATTTCTTGAATTTCATTGGTGCTGTCTTGAGTTCTATTGGCTAAGTTTCTTACTTCATCGGCCACTACCGCAAACCCACGGCCTTGTTCTCCTGCTCGAGCAGCTTCAATCGCCGCATTAAGCGCCAGCAAGTTGGTTTGTTCAGCAATGCCTCTAATTACTTCCAAAATCCGACCAATGCCTTCCGTTTCCATTTCAAGTTTACCAATTACTTGCTGTACTTCTTCGATCCCCGAAACTAATAAGCTTATGTTACTGTTCATTTCATTGACTACGCTGATACCTTGGCTTGACTGCTCATTTGCTTCTGTCGCTGCGCTAGATGCTTGCAGAGCGTTGCGAGCAACTTCGTCAACAGTCACGGTCATTTGATTCATTGCAGTAGAGGTTTGTTCTAGTTGCATCATTTGTGATTCTGAGCTGGTATTTACAGACGTCGCTGATTCATGAATGCGTGAAGAGGATTGATTGAGCTGTTCGGTTGCAGTGTTTATTCCGGTAACAATGTTGGTTAGGCTATTCACCATCGATAATACCGCTTGGTAAATGCCTGTTTCCTGGCCAGATTGCTGGGAAGAGTAACGCAGATCTCCTTTTGCAATATTTTGGACTATGGTTTCGATGGTGGCAGGCTCTCCTCCAATAGGGCCATACATAAGCTTCATTACTACCCAATAACACACGGCTAATGCGAGCAGCAGCAGGAAGATTGCTATCGAGATGGTAAGCACAAGGTTCTCATTGGAAGCGCGATTAATATTTTCCCACTTGTCCCACGCCCATACCGTCCAATTCAGGTTAGCAACTTTTGCTGACACAACAGAGTACTCATTTCCGTCAAATTCGTAGTCATGCTGGCTGGATGCTTGATCGTTGTATTGACGGTAGGATGGACGTAATTCAAATAAGTTTTTGCCGATGTAGTCGGTGTACTTCGAAGCGATAACAAAGCCGTCTTCTCGGCTCACAAACAACTGGTTGTTTTCCGATAAACCGTCAATGAAGCTAGTGATCTGATTAAGCGCGAGATTGACCGACAATATGGCTACCGGCTTACCATTTCGAATAACAGGCACAGCCACAGCCATCACTACATCACCAGTACTACTTGTATAGGGAGTGGTCACGATCTTAGGCTCATTGGCCATGCCTCTTCGATACCACTCCCTATTTAGTTGCTTTGCGTTGAAGTTAGGAATAATACCGTCATTACTTGCGGCGTAAGTGTCGCCATTTTCCAAACCTACATAAGCATTAAGTACTTCTAAGGCGTCTTGTATTTTGTGCAGGCTAGCGACTAGCGGCTTTTCATCAATTTTTCCGCTAGCACTTAAAGGGAGTTCAGAAGCTTTGAGCTTAAGCGTATCAAAGTAACGATTCATTTTTTGTTCAATGGCTTTAGAAATTAAAAACGCCTGGTTGTTTAGTTGGCTGCTGTAATTAACTTCTGATGCAGACTTAAAATTTAAAAAACCGATGACAGAAATGAAAATGATGATGGCTGAAATGAGTAAACCCATTAGTGAAAGGATTTTGGCCTTAGCGCTCATAGAGTTAGTCCCTTAACTTTTACAAGAGAAATAGCAGTAATAAATAAAAACTGTTCTTACACTATAGTCCACAAAAACGGGTGTTAAGTAGCTTAATAGTTTTTAAGGAGTTAAATTAAAAACGCCGCTAAAAGGACTGCCACTTAATGAGCCTGGGGATTTAATTGCTGGGCACCTGTTGATAGCGCAGTTGTTTGAGAGAAAAGCCAAGCTGTAAATCGATTCGCAGGCTTAATAGCTGCTTAGCTAAGTTGAGCTGTTCGGCATTGCTTTGTACTTTCTGTGCGAGTTTGTCGGGGGTAGGGGCATCTAGTATAGCTTGTGCATCGGAATAGTTGTTTAACAGAGTTTTAGCACTTTTAGCTCCTATTCCGGCAACGCCGGCAACATTAACGCTGCTAATACCAACAAGGGCCCAGTAGTCGGTAAGTTGGGAGATGGTAATGCCAAATTTGTTTTCTACTTCATCTATGGATATATATTCTCGGCGAAAATAGTCGTACAGATTAACCCCGTTGTTGAGCAGGCTGTAATAGCCTCTGTCAGTAGACACTATGGTTACCGGGTAACTAGCCGCAGCTGCTTTGCTGGCAATAGTCGCACAGATATCGTCGGCTTCTTCATCTGGAGCTGAAACTGAATCAATGCCGAGATCTAATAGATGGTCTTTTAGGTTTTCTAACTGTTTAGCAAGTTGCTCCGGCATGGGCGAACGGTTTTGTTTGTAATCGGGAAAAAGCTGTTCACGCCAAGCGCAGCGTTCTCCATCGAATACCGCAATAATGTGTGAAGGTTTCAGGCTAGCAATAATGCGCTTACAAGCGCTGCCTAAGGCCATGGTGGTGGCATTATCTAAAGCCCCATTAGGCGTTCTTTGCTGCTGCACAGCATAGATACGTCTAATGAGGTTTAATGCGTCGATGATGACAAGTTGTTTAGCCAATTTCGAACTCGCCTATGGCAAATGTCATTTAGCTTTTCCAACCCTGTAGCAGGGCTCGTAATTGCTTCCTGGTAGCTTCATACGGTGTTGAGAGACAAAGTCTTTTAAGAGTTTATCTAACATTTTCATTATTTTAGGGTCACCGTCAATAATAAACGGGCCGTGTTTTTCTATTTGTTTGATGCCTTCATCTTTCACATTGCCACTTACAATGGCAGAAAATGCTCTACGTAAGTTAGCGGCTAGATCTTGTGGTGCTTGGTCGAAGTGCAAATTAAGCTTCTCGACATTTTCGTGTAGCGGCTCAAATGGGTGTTGAAAGTCACTATCAATTTTTAAGCTCCAGTTAAATGAATAGGCGTCACCAATTGCTCGGCGGTAGTCTTTCACTTTTGGCATCATCTGTTTAATTACTTGTGCAGCTCTAGCCGAATCATCAATGATTATTTGATAGCGCTGCTGAGCTTCGTGCCCTAATGTTGCGCCAATAAATTCATCGATGCTTTTAAAGTACTCCTCGCTGGATTTTGGGCCGGTAAGAACAATAGGCAAAGGTTGGCGGGCATTTTCTGGGTGGAGCATAATGCCAAGAATATATAACAGTTCTTCAGCCGTTCCGGCACCACCCGGGAAGATAACGATAGCGTGGCCCATTCGAACAAAGGCTTCTAAGCGCTTTTCAATATCGGGCAGAATGATCAGTTCATTTACTATTGGATTGGGTGGCTCGGCCGCAATAATACTGGGTTCGGTTAAGCCAATATAGCGACCGTCGTTTACCCGCTGTTTGGCATGGCCTACTGCTGCTCCTTTCATTGGACCTTCCATAGCGCCTGGACCACAACCAGTGCATATGTTTAGCTCTCGTAATCCCAGTTGGCTGCCTACTTCTCGTGTGTACTGGTATTCAACATCATTAATTGAATGACCGCCCCAGCACACGACCAAATTTGGCTCGGTTCTAGGGTGAATAACTCGAGCGTTTCGCAGCATCGAAAAGACTAAGTTAGTAATGTGCGATGATTGATTGAGGTCGAGGTGGGCTTGTTCTTTAATTTCGTTAGAAACATATAAAATGTCGCGAAGTACGCTAAACAGGTGTTCTTGAATACCGCGAATAATTTCGCCATCAACAAAGGCATCTTCAGGGGCATTGGCGAGTTCGAGCTTTACTCCTCGCTCTCGGCTTAATACATTTATCTCAAAGTTTTTGTAACGTTCTAGAATTTCACGGCTGCTATCAGTTTTACTGCCGGAGTTGAGCACTGCCAAGCTGCAGTTTCGGTACAATAGATAAATATCTTCTGAGGCACTTAAGGTGAGTTGATCTACTTCGAGCTTTGACAGTAAGTTCATACTGCCCACAGGGTTTATATGGGTAATCATCGACACCTCACGGTTAATTTGCGGATCGCAACTTAGAGTATAGCGTGAGGCGTCAAGTTAGCGTTGAGTTTCTCAACCCAACGTTAAACTAACTAGCTGATTATGTTAACTTTGTCACGACCACTGCTCTTTGATTCATACAGTGCTTGGTCGGCTCGTTCAAAAGCATCTAGTGGTTTGTCGCTTTCTTTAAACAAGGTAGCACCAATAGACACAGTGATAGATACCTGTTGGTCTTTAAACCTAAATGGCAAGGCTTTTATTTGCTCTCGGATGTTGTCCAGTGGCACCATTACCGCGTCGGGTGAAATATTTGGCATAAGTAGCACAAACTCTTCGCCGCCAAAACGTGCTAAAAAGTCGGTGTCTCTTAGGTTGTTTTGCAAAGCACGGGCAATCACTTTAAGTGCTTTGTCTCCTGCCATATGGCCAAATTTGTCGTTAATTGATTTGAAGTGGTCAATATCAATAACTGCCATGCCTAGATTGTAGCCGTAACGCTTCCAGCGCTTGTACTCAAGCTCTAGTCGTTCATCTAAAGCCGCGCGGTTATACACTTGGGTTAGGCTATCAATAAACAATTTGTGCTTGTGAGCATTAAGGCGTTTTTTGTACTCGTGAGTTTCTTCACGAACCAGACGAAGTTTTAGCTCTACATTACCTAGTTCATCTAACAGCTCGCTAGTGCGTTGCTCAAGTTGTTCTTTCTCTTTGAACACATCAGCAATTTGAATCAAGCGATTTTGAATAGAGCTTTTTAGGGTGTCTAAATCGTTACTTGAACGAACTTCGGCACCTAGTTCTAATAAACGATTTTTCAGTAAACCGTCACTTTGTTTTTGGTCTTTATGAATAGACTTCGATTGACTCAAGGAGTCATTAAATTGGTCGTGAACACCGCCTAAGCTCTCATTAAGAGAATATAAAAACTCTTGTGAAGCTTTACGTTCTTCACGGCTACCTTCAATGACTAGTTGAATAACTTTTATGCACAAACTTGGTAGTTCTTCAGGCTCAATGCCTACTAATAGGTCTGAGCGAACTTGGCCAAGTTTGGTTCCTACGTCACCGGTGTAATCTAATTCGGTAATTAGCCTCTGAAGATCATCACATATACGTTTGTGAAGGCGATTATTGAGGATGCTTTCTTTAGGTTTTACAGCAGGTGTTGAATCATTTGATAAGGGAGCACCACCAAGAGCAGGTTTGTTGATCAATGCTTGGTAGTAATAATTTAGTAGCTGTTCAAGGCGTTGCTGATTGTCGTTGTGAGAATAAGCAGGCTCTTGTTCTAAAAAGTCGGTTAGTTTACGGCGTAATTGCGGTGGTAAACCGTTGATACGTTTAAGTGATTCGCCCGACGTTTTAATAATTCGTTGATTGTGCGCCAGTAGTGTTTTAAGTGTTTCGCTGTGTTGCTTGAACAGCCCATCTAATTCGTTTTGGTATTGAGAAATAGCCGACAGGTCTTCATTACTTTCAACTTCTTGGATAAGTTGTTCAAGTTTTTGATCGAGCTGTTCGTCTAGACCATAACAAATTTTTGACAGGCGAGAAATTAGCTGGCTTATTGCTTTTTTTTCCATTCTAACCTTTGCATCTTGGTTTGAAGGATTTTTGTTGGAACTGTCAATTTCGTTTCTCACCAACGCAAGTCGCTTCTTAATAGTGATGATATCGCTCATCGTTTAAACCAATACTTCCTAGCGTGCCTAACATAATAAAATTAGCATAACATGAGATCTTTGATAACTACAGCAGCTCAAGTGTCATAGTTTTTGGCTGCTGTTTGCATAAGTTTACCAATTTATTAAGCTCTTATCGCTGGAAGCGTTTACTTTCACCAAGCCTTTGGCAATCGCTTGTTTTACATCTTGGGTAACGTCACTACAGAAAAATGCAGCATGTGAACCACTCATTGCTGTAAGTTCAACCCATTGGTTTTGATTAGTGTGTTTACAAAGCTGTTGAGCGCCTTCAAGAGCTAACCATACAACTTCGGTCATTCCTTTATCGTCAATTGCATCTTTAGCTTTAGCTAAAAATGGCAAGCTACAACATCCAATGGCCATAATTAGTTTTATTTTTTGTTGTTCTGCACATATTTTGGCTCGACCACTAAGCTGCTCGCCCAACTCTTGCGGACTTAAATCTGCTTGTTCTATGCATAACACCAACTGCTTGTCGCTAATATGACCTAAGTGGAAATCGCCTTCTATGTCTTCAATCAATTCTTCAATAAAGCGTTTAATTAGCTCGCGCTGAGCTTTAAAGCCAAGTGTTTGTTGGCTGGCTAGGCTAATGCTCTCTATCGAAAGCATTAATAGAATACGAGCTTGTTGTTTGTTGGACAGTTTGTCACGTAAACATACTAATGGTGCGTCGCTGTTCGCTAGCTGTTGCAGCCCCGTTACTGGGTGGTGATTGAGCTGATGGCTTATGTCGTTAAGCGAAGCGTTTCGACTCAGTAGCTTTTGACGGGTCACCAAGAATAGGAACAGCAGCATGATGCCAAATACACAAACCAGCACAAGTACCAATTGCTGAAAGTTACTTTGTTGCAAAATAATCGCTTTTTCACGAGTAAGGTCAGAGAGTTGCTGAGCTTGTTCTATGTATTGATAGTGTTGTTTAAACTGCTCGCGTTTAAGTTCATTACGAATTTGCTGATACTGCTGATTTAGGCTGTGGTAAACCTTAAACTGCTCTAGTGCTAACGCGTAGTTGCCATTTTTCTCATAAGCTTGTGTAAGCAGTTTATACACTTTACTGTGGCTGCTGCTTAGCCCCATGGTGTTAGCCAATTCTTCTGCTTTTTCTAGCTGCAAAATGGCTAAGCCGTTTTCGTTATTATTGATGTGTAATTCACCTAACAACAATAAGCTGCGCAGTAATTTGCCAGGTTGATTTAAGCTAATAAAAAGCTGTCGAGAAATTTGTAAGTGAACCAGTGCTGGTGTGTAGTCTGACAACTCCATATAGGTTTTGCCTAGTTGCAGCTCAATGTCCGCTAATAAGGGAAGGTTATTATTGGCTTTGGCTATCTCTTTCGCATTGAGGTAGTGCACTAGAGCTGCGTCTATATCTCCGGCTAGCTCTGACATATTGCCTAAGGTGGCAATCTCTTCGGCTTGTAAATCAAAATTACCTAAGTCAACCGCATTGGCAATAGCATCTTGTTGAATTTGTTGGGCTATTGCTAACTCTCCTTGCCCAAGGTATACCCGAGCGATATTGGCCTGTAGCATGCTGGTGAGCAACAGTGCTTCATTACTATTAATGTCTTGTTGGTCCAACTCGGCTTCACTTAAATGGCTAAGTGCCAGTTCAGGTTGACTGTTCGCTAGGTAATAATTAGCGAGTAATGCTTCGGACCAGGCGCGTAATATGGGGGATTTGCTGGCGTACGCTTCTTCTTTTGCTTTAAGTAGGTAGGTTTTTGCTTCGTTGCTTTTACCTTGGTTTAGATGATATAGCGCCAATACTTTTTGAAGTTGAAAGCGCATGTTAGGCAATGGGAAAATTTTGAGTTTATCTAAATTAGCTTGTGCCAGATTGAGGTAAGTTTCTGTTTCACTTGCTCGGTTAGGATCATTGCTCAACACTAATGCGGCAATGATGTAGGCTTGAGTTAAGTGAGCTTGATGTTGCTGTTGTTTCGCTAGCTCGATAGCTTGATCAATGTATTGCTGAGCCTGTCGGGTATCTTTGATTCGATAGGCGCATAGCGCACCGAGTTGATAACTTAGTAAGGTAACGCTTTGCGACTCAGCATTTTGAGGGGATTGTTGCTGATTGCTGAGTTGCTGCTCGGTTTGCCTTATGCATTCTCGAGGATTAGCAATCAGTAGCTGGCGCAGCGGCTCTAGTGCTTTGGGTACATGAACAAAACCGTGCTCGTAAGCAGAACTATTGAAGCTTACTAAGCACGTAATTAAGGCCAACAATCCAGTTAAATAAGCTTGAACTCTCAAGAAATAATTACCTTTTATTGGCGTAATAAACGCCAGTTACCTAATTTTTCGTCAACCTTAGGGTCATTAGAGCGCATAGGGTTTATGTCTAACCCACCGCGGCGGGTATAACGAGCATATACAGTTAAGGTACTGGGTTTACAAAACTGCATAATGTCACAAAAGATCCGCTCGACACACTGCTCATGAAACTCGTTGTGTTGACGAAAAGAGACCAAGTAACGAAGTAGAGCTTCTTGGTTTATTTTCGAGCCTTGATAATCGATGTAAACGCTGGCCCAATCTGGCTGATTAGTGATTAGGCAGTTTGATTTTAATAGATGGCTATTTAGCGTTTCATTGACTACATGCTGCGGGTCGGCTGCATTTTCTAAAAGGTTAGGGTCTAGCTCATAGTTGCTAATGCTAATCTCTTGTTGGTCAATATTAACGCCGGGAATTGGCCTTGAGTCCATTTCACTGGAGATAGGTAACAGTTTTACTTCTACATCGCCTTCAGCACAATGTTGTAAATCTTTCTCAAGGGTTGCAGCAACCTCATCAACGTTCTTAAAGTGGCTTTGGTTAAAGCTATTTAAGTACAACTTAAATGATTTTGACTCGATTAAGCAGCGCGAACTAGCAGCCACTTTTACCTCGGCTACCGCTACAACGGGCAAGCCCGATGGGGTTAACCAAGATAGTTCATACAAGTTCCATAAGTCGTAGCCGGTAAAAGGCAAGGCTTGGCTTTCATCCAAATTAATTTGCTGGCGATTTAAGGTTCGAGGTACGCCTTGTAATAACTCGGGAGAGTAGTGACTAATGTAATCGGTAGGCTTACCGAGGCTCAAACTGTCTTTTAACTGTTGCGAAGTGTTTAAAGGCTGCTTTTTCATGGTGTTGTTACATGGAATTAGTTAGGCTTAGTCTATCTTAATTCTTAGTGAAACACATCCATGAGCAGCGTCATATCACAACCATTATCTCTCGTTTTTAATAAGTTTGAACAGCATTGGCAAAGCAGCGCCTATCCGAAGGTTGAGTATGATGAGCAATGGTTGTCTCCTTGCATTATTGGAGAGCCAGAGCAACAAGAGGTGAGTTGGAAACCGGTGTTACGTGAGGATAAAGGAGATTTCTCTGGCATTGAGCGTGCCTTAGAAATAACTTTACACCCTAGTATTAAAGCATTTTACGGTGATTACTTCTCTGAAACCCTAGCGGTGGACTTTCAAAACAATCGCATTGAGTTGGTTCAAGCCTGGAATGAACAAGACTTTGAGATGCTACTTGAGAACATCATCGGCCATGTATTAATGCAACGTCGCTTGAAGCAAAAAGAAACGGTGTTTATTGCTAGTACAGAAGACGAGATGCAAGTCGTTAGCATCGATAATGATTCCGGAGAGGTTGTACTGGAGCAGTTAGGAAAAGGAATTGATCGAGTGCTGGCAAAAACACTGGAAGAGTTTGTTGCTAAATTTGAGCTATGTGACTAAGCCAGTTAACCTTCGCGGTTGAATTTTGTTGGAGATAAAATCGTTTTGGGTGCGGGTAGTAGAGCGTAGCCTAGCTACTTTAAGTATTCACTTATTAACTAAGAATAAGCATAACCAAAAGCATAAAACGATTTTAGCCAAACCCTTCGCGCAGCACTTGTGGCTGTTCTAATACTTTAGAGGCTTTTTGTTCTAGTTCAAAGCCTCTAACTTGTATAAACAACCGCAAATTGTTGCAAAGAGTTGCTCGAAAGAGCAACAAACTTTAGCGCTTAAAATCCCAAGAAATATTGGACACTAAACGGCAGGTGTCACATTTGAAGTCAAAAATGTCATGAACGGTGTTTTCTAATAACCAATCTCCACCGCAACTTGGGCAGCATCGTTCTTTTTCTGTTTCAAGGCTTTCGCCACCAACCCTATAGAGATACAAATAAGTCGGTACTTTACTTAAGTATTCCAAACGTTTAGTTAGGTCTGAGCCTCTGCGATAAAGGCGACTAGTGATATCACTCATCTCTTTTAATGCAGAATGTTCTAATATGCTGCCATTCATTTGCAGTTGGTCGCAGGCTGACCAATCTTCTTGCCACTTAATTAGCTGCTTGTGGTCGCCATTGGCAACTGCGGGCAAATGATAAAGCGGAATGGGGGTAAAATGGTCACCACAGCGAACTGGAGAACAACTTTGCAGATAATTAGTATACAAGACCTGCCAGCTAGGTGTTTCGCAAGTATCGCTGTCATCTGAGTTGATGTCTCGGCCAAGGTTTTTAAGTTTTGGGCTGAGTAAACCTGCCTCACTTAATGCTAGTTTGGCGCGTTTTACTTGCTTACTTTGAAAACTGTCTAATAGACTATTTTCCTCGGGACAAACTACTCGCACTGAAAATGCGGCGTCTTTCAAAACAACAGGGAACTCGCGACCAATGATTTGCCCATGGTAACGCCAACTATCTAACAATAGGTTTATCGCTTTTTCAGCGCGGGTAATGGTTGTGTCGGTATAGCATTCAAAGTTTACTTTGCTTAAGTACATCGTTAGTTCTTCGCTTCTAGTTGTTCGATGCGTTGCAATAGTAGCTGAACTTGGCTTTCTAGCTCCATCACGCGTTGTTCAATAGCCTTTGGTGCCTCTTTAACTGGAGGCGCTTCAGCCACAAGGTTTTCAACGATAGAGGGATCTTTCTTATAAGCATTTAGCGCTGCAATTACCGTAGGCATTGGTAGCCTGGTGGTGAGCTTACCTTTTACTAAAGCAAGAGTAGGTTGTTTGTTTTCATCCAATAAGGCTTTTATCGCGATCAATGCAATTTGCTGAGACATAACTAATCCTTAGTGGTGTTTAGGTGATTGATACAGTTTAATCAGCTGCGCAATGGATAGCTGCAGAGCTTCTGAGTTATTGGGGTCACGAAGCTGGGCTAATACAAAACTACGTAAGCTTGGAATGAATACTAAATCAGCGAAAATCTGTTGAAACAGCTCCGGGTCGTTTTGGTCCGCAATCGTTTCTAAGAAGTATTTGAGTAAATGTGGATCACTTAAGGATTGCCACAACCTTCCTGCCACCGCGATAAAGCTATGAATCGAATTTGCATTTGCAAGCTGTTGCTTAATTGCTTGATGGGTAAGCGGCTTAACAGAAGCCCCAGCTAAAGCTCGAAGATACAAGCTTGCAAGCTCTTCATTGCTTAACAATTGCTGCTGATGCAAAGATGCAATTACATGACTAAGCTGCTGATCTAACTTAGCATGTTCTAGTAATTCTAGGGTTTTGTTGGCAACTTCTAGTGGGAGATGTGGGAAGGCTTGGCTAAGCAGTTTACTATTATCATCTCTATCTAGCCTTGCCACTAAGTCTGCTATGCCTTGCAGTGCTAGGCTCTGCCAATTTCCCCATTCACCATCGTTTTGCAAATAGCGACGAACAGCCAAGTAATGCTCCGATGGCGCTAATTGAGTATCTCTTTTATATATGGCATTAAAAAAAGCGAGCTTTTCCTCAATGGGTTTATAGATATATTGATTGTTGGCTAATGCCTGTTGTTGCTCTTCACTCGGTTTAAGATTTAGTTCTTGCCCTAGTGCTTCAATAACCAGTTGGATGAACTGATCGCGCGCAGCAAGATTGATAAAGCCTTGCTCGTTAACTGGTAATTGCAAAAACCATATATAAGGTGTTGTAGATTGTTGCTTTTGCCAAAAACAAACTGCAAATCTAGCATGTTGTTGAATGGGGGCAGGGTAGGGCTGCTTTGCTACTTCCATTTGGTAGAAGTCTTGGTTGCTGATGTGATGGATCTGTCGACCCATTTCATACACCCGTAGGTCACTGCCCGAAGCCTGAAGGATTTCGCTTAATGTGCTTAGTTTATTCATTGTTACTGTTCGATCCACAACATTTGGCGTCAGTATCCACATTTATAGTGGAGAGGGCAATTATCTCAGTTTGGTAGGTAATGTTAGAGTGGAATGTTACACTGCGATTTTTGCTTTAATGAATACGATGCCGCAACAAATCATGCCATTGCTTTTGGAACTTGAGCAGTGCTTAAAACAAACTAATAGTTGGCAAAACACCCTACCAAGTAACGAGCTACTTGCTAGTACTCAGCCATTTTGTATCGACACCTTAAGTTTGCCGCAATGGTTACAGTTTATTTTTATCCCTAAAATGCGTGAACTCATTGAACTAGGTGCCCCGTTACCTCAAAAAGTTGAGATAAGCCCTTACGCAGAAGAGGCGGTAAAGCAATTGGCATTTGACGCTAAGCCCTTGTTGGACGTTATAAAAACAATCGATGAGAGCTTTAAGTAATGACTGACGACTTTAAGCCTAATGAAGAGCTTGTTGAAGCTATTCCAGAACAACTTCAGATCTTGTTTGAAGATGACCATTATGTAGCGGTATATAAACCGGTTGGATTGTTAGTTCACCGAAGTTGGATAGCTAAAGACGCCACCCAATTTGCTTTACAGATTTTGCGTGATCAAATTGGCCAATATGTTTACCCAGTGCACCGCTTAGACAGACCAACCAGTGGTGTACTTATCATGGCTAAGTCATCTGAAGCTGCCCGTAAGCTTTCCGAACAATTTGCTGCACAACATATAGATAAGCAATACCTTGCTTTGGTTAGAGGTTATATAGAGGGGGAACACCAGCTAGATTATCCGTTGAAGGAAAAGCTAGATAAGATGGTGGATGCTAAGGCACAGCAGGATAAACCTGCCCAGTCAGCCCTTACTTTTTACACTGGATTACAAAAAGCAGAGTTACCATATCCATCAGGTAAATTTGCAACTTCTCGGTATAGTTTAGTGTCACTTAAACCTAAAACTGGAAGAAAGCACCAATTGCGCCGTCACATGCATCACCTAAGTCATCATATTGTTGGTGACACTACTTACGGCGATGGTCGTCACAACCGCTTATTTCGTGAGCTGGGGCTACCTGGGCTTTGGTTGTTTTCTAAGCAATTACGCTTCGTTCATCCTTATACTGACAACGAAATCATCATCGATTGCCCCATGCCCGAGCGCTGGAAACAGCTATTTAAGCGAATGTCTTGGAAATAGTTCCCTTTTTATTGGTGATCTATGTCACACTTGTGAAAGGTAATTGGAACTTTGAAAAGGCTTTCATGGTCGTGAAAAAAAATTACTTTTTTTAGGTCTTAACCTTAAATATTAGTTCAAATTTTGGTTTTTTTTAGTAATTAACCTACTGAAAGCCTTTTCTTTGTGATTGAAAGCATTTTCAAGGCTTTTCTTATGGTCATTGGATGATGTGATCCATACCTTGTTTTCACCCCTGAAACCCTTGTTTTCAAGCGATTTTCAGAAAAATCATTCTGTGAGCTAGTTCAAAGTTGTCTGGAAATAGGCTCCCTATAATCCATCTCAGTTAGCGGATATAAGCACACTTACAAATGCACCGCTGGCTCTTACTAAATAAGGTAAGGGACTTAGTAGTTCTAAAGGAAAAGGAAAGGATTATGAAACTGAAAACACTTGCTGTTGCAGTTACTGCGGCAACAATTTCTTCAAGCGCATTCGCTCTTGATTTCAACGGTTACTTCCGTGCTGGCTTCGGCTTAAACGCTGATGGTGGTTCACAGTACTGTTATGGTGATGGTGGCCCTAACGCTCACGTTGTTGGTCGTTTAGGTGATGAGTGTGATACTTACGCAGAGTTAGCATTGAGCCAAAACGTTGTAGAACGTAACACTGGTGAAAAGTTCTCTATTCACACTTTAGTTGCTTACGGTACTCAAGAAGGTAACACTGACCAACGTGGTAACTCTTGGCAGGGCGTAGGCGAAGCTTCAGACCCATGGTCTGGTCAGCGTCTATCTTTCCGTGAAGCTTACGCTAAGTACACTATGGCTAGCGGCACAGAAATCTGGGCTGGTAACCGTTACTACGGTCGTAAAGATGTACACATTAACGACTGGTACTACGTAAACGGTTCTGGTTACGGTGCTGGTGTTGATAGCATTGACCTAGGCTTCGCTCGTTTGGGTGTAGCTGTACGTCATAACAAATGGCATGATGTAGGTGGTGACGATAGCCAACCTTACACTTCAACTCCTCAATTAGACGTTCGTTTAAGCGGTATTGATATTGGTTTAGGTTCTATTGATTTAATCGCTATGGGCGGCAAAGCTAACCTAAGTGATGCTCAAGAAGATGCTCAAACTGATGGCAGCTACAACGACAAAACTGGTGTTCAGTTAACTGCTGAGTGGGCTGTTGGTCTACCTGGTGGCTTCAACAAGTTAGTTGCTCAGTACTCTACTGAAGGCTACGGTTGGTCTGGTTACGGTATGAACAACCATTTAGGTGATTCATACAACATCGGTGGTGGCGGTGACTTAGGTCGTAAATCATGGCGTATCATTGACCACGGTGTGGTTAAATTTGGTAGCAATGTAGATATGGGTTGGTCTGCTTTTTACTCGCAACTTGATCAAGACGACGCGGGTGATAACAACAAGAGCGATGGTACTCGTTACGGCGTAACAATACGTCCTCGTTACTTGTGGAACAACACCATGAGCACAATCCTTGAAGCTGCATACTACAATGCAGAAGACCCATGGATGAGCGAAAGTGCTGACCTTAACAAGGTTGCATTAGCTCAAGCTTGGTCTCCTCTTCAAGAGAAAGGTGGTTTCTGGGCACGTCCTGAAATCCGTATCTTCGTAGCGAAGTTCGGTGGCGACATGGCTCAAGAGAAAAATGACCTTATGTACGGCGCTCAAGTTGAAGCTTGGTGGTAAACACTGCTTTTTAACTTAAATAGTTAGAACGCTAGTCAAGACCCTTAAAATAGAATATTTTAAGGGTCTTTTAGTTTTGAGGAGGTAGTAATGAGAACGAAACTTGGTGTAGTAGTTCTAACTTCAATGATAGGTTTGACAGCGTGTAGCTCTGGCTCAGATAGCTCTATGCTAAGCGGAGGCGCTGATACTCGGTACCTATACGCAGATACCCTTGTTACAGGGCGTACATTAGACTCGGCACCAGTTTGTTGTAATAGTTTTCAGGATATCAGCTATAAAGCCACTAGTTATAACTACCAAGCTGAAGAAGCGATAGACCAAAATCGTCAAGCATTTCAGTTCAATACGGGAAAAAGTTTTATATTAGCTTATAAGTTGCCTGACCTGGGTGAAGACATTCCTATCACGCTAGAAGCGCAAATTGGTGAAACAGTATTTGCTCCCACAGTTGCTTTATTAAATGAGAATTTTGAAGTATTAAGAGTATTGACCGCTGATTTTTTTAAGTATGTAGAGGCTAAGCACTTTAAGCCCAATATGTTAGCGGCTACTTTTAAGATCCGCTTGGCGTCGGGCTTACCAGAAGAGCGTGAGCGCTACATGATTGTATATACAACAGATCAATCATTGAGCGATGAGACTCAAATTGTGCACCCAGCTAGGACATATGCAAAAGCTCAGGCTAAAGCTGATCCAGGTCTACCTGATCCACTAATTCCACATTCCGCTATGGGAATGGTGAATATGACATTTAACTCTGCCAACTCTTCGGTTTTTTCTGATCAAGCTTGGTTTGGTGGGAAAAAAGAAGAGCCTCTTCCTTCTCCCTCTAGTCAGGGAACCGTGGCAGCAGCCAGCTCCGCTGGAGCAGCCGTGGCCGTTTCATCAACAAATTCAAGCGGCACTGATAATAGAACCCTTAAAAAAGCGATGCTTCCTGAAACTGAGGCGTTCTACAACAAGCTTATCGAAGACATGATTAATAATGATGAAGTAGAAAAAGCGCTTAAGTTGGTAGAAGAAGCAGAATATGCAGGCTCACGCTCAGCAAGAAATACTTTTATTGAAGCTGTGAAAAACAAATAAGGTTTCTTTTCGTTTGATATTAAGCCAGCGTTTAGCTGGCTTTTTTGTTGCTTGATATCCAGTATAAGCGGGTATGTGCTAATTATGTTTAGTTGTTGTGGCCTTAGTAAAACATCTTGTGCGGTGAGTAGGGTGGGGAAAGGCTTATCTGGGTTCAGTCAAAAAGGCAGTTCGCATAATGTTCGCACAATGTTCCGCGTTATTCAGTGCTCTTATTTTACGAGTCTTATCGATGAGAGCATTTGGGGTTGTTAGTGAAGGTGAGAGACTTACTAGCAATAAAAAAGCCCTCTTTACGAGGGCTAAAAATAGGCATTTTTATTGTTTGGTGTTTACCACCAAGCTTCGGCTTGGAAACCAAAGGTTACTTCATCTTTCGAGCTAGAGTCACGAGAGATGTATTGGTCTGATTTTGCGTAAGTAGCAAATGCACGAAGAGCTGGGCGTGCAAATACATTTGGACCAGCTTGCCACTGCTGGGCAATAGTTACTTTAGCTAGCTTGTTATCTTCGCTACCATTAGCTTTAGCAGCATCTTGGAATTCAACTACATCGTAGCCTAAGTCTAAGATGGTAGATAAGTTATTGCTCCAGTTGTACTGAGGACGAACACCAACAGTGAACAAAGTAGAGCCTTTGTTATCATCTTTGTCATAGTTTTCGTAGTTAACTACGTAAGACATGGCTGTTGATTCGCCTAAATCAACCACACCCCAGTTTAGTAAACGGTACCAGCTGCCTTCATTGCTGTCGGTGCGGTAAACCGGATCATCACCTTCGTCAGCCATATTTTCGTAGCCAAACCCGCGCAGTTGACCACTTGCGCCAATACCCGCCATAGCGTCTGTTGCGTAAGATACAGAGAACTTGTTAAAGCCACCAAAGAAATCACCTTGAGTGTGCTCAGCCATCACGAACACGCCGTTGTCTTTTTGGTTTTCGATGTTGAAATCTTGGTCGGCCGCTTCAGAGTACATGCCGTAAATACCTACTAAGCTCAACTCGCCGTTTGAGTTAGTAGAGATTCCGTCTAGGCGTAAATCTAAGTTGTTACCTGAGAAATCAGCCATAGTTTGACCAGAGCCGGCAATGTTGGCATCAAATAATGCTTCAGAGGTATTGCGAACCCATGCAGCAGAAAGCTTAGCAAAGCCTACATCGATGTTTTCGATACCAGCACCTGCACCAGCATTTGCTAAGTAGTAGTAGTCAATTTGGTGAACGTCACGACGTTGGTAAAAACGCTTACCAGCCCAAAGGTTTGAACCTTCGAAAGATTCAACCATGTTTTGGCCAGAAACGTACATTTCGCGCACTGCAGAAGGGCTTTCTTCCCAATCGTTACGTTGATCTACAGAGTGAGCAAGTAGGGTATGTACACCCATTGCTTTGTTGCCCTCTTCATACAAAGGTGCAGATAATGCTATTTCTGCATAGGTTTCACATTCGTTACCCAAACGGTGCTTATATGGTGAGCCGTCGGCTTGGAAGCACATTTGCTCGCCGCCTGAACCGGTAGCGCCAATTCCTGAACGCATGTAACCGTTAAATTCTGGTGTTGCGGCAATTGCTTGAGTTGACATCGCGGCTGATGCTACTGCGATCGAAAGTGTTTTTAATTTCATTACATAAACCTTATGTGTATTAATTTCCAAATTAGGACATAAATAAGCACCCTGTTCTGTAAATTCCAATTCCTATGGAACATTATGTCGAAAGTATTGTCTCAGTAGTTTTGTGGTTTGTCGTGTGAGGAAACTCACAGTTGAAGCGTGAAAACCCTTTCTTATGCTTTTATTTGTCTATTTGGTGGTTTTTCGTTCTGTATTCGGTATTAATTTTGGTTTTGTGTGCTTTTGTTGTGCGTGTTGGGGGAAGCTAGCAGATTGTTAGTTTATGGGGAGGTAGAAGGTGAATAAAACGAAATAGTTACTCGATGTGGCATTTTTATCTGAATTGAAATCAAGTGTTACAAAGTGTTACAAAAAGTGAGGTTTAACTTGTGCCAAATCGCATTTTTCTATTCCGTACCCGCCTAAACTAAGGCCCTGAAATCGTAAGAAAACGAATTTAGCGGCAACATCAAAATAATTATATTTAAGCCGCTTAAAAATTGGCCTTTTGAAGGAAAATGGCTAAGGCTTTATTTAGTTTACTATCAGCCCCTAGGAGCTCACTATGTTTAAAAATTTGTTTGCGCAAGCGCAAAAGGTAGGTAAAGCACTGATGCTACCCGTATCAGTTCTACCTGTTGCGGGTATCTTGCTTGGTGTAGGTGCAGCCGACTTTAGTTGGATGCCAAGTATTGTTTCAGAGTTAATGGAAAATGCTGGTGGTTCAGTATTTGGCCAAATGGCGTTGTTGTTTGCCGTTGGCGTTGCTTTAGGCTTTACTAATAATGATGGTGTAGCTGCATTAGCGGCCATTGTTGGTTACGGTATTATGACCGCTACACTGGGTGTTATGGCCGGTGTAATGGGAGTTGAGAAGATTGATACCGGAGTACTAGGTGGTATTTTAGCTGGTGGTGTAGCTGGTTGGGCGTTTAATCGCTTCTTCCGCATTCAACTACCTGCCTACCTTGGTTTCTTCGCGGGTAAGCGAAGTGTGCCGATTATCACTGGTTTCCTAACTATTTTCTTAGGTGTGGTACTAGCATTTATTTGGCCGCCAATCGGTAACGGTATTGCAGCATTCTCTCACTGGGCTGCTGAGCAAAACCCAACTCTTGCCTTTGGTATCTACGGTGTGGTTGAACGCTCACTAATTCCATTTGGATTGCACCACGTTTGGAATGTTCCATTCTTCTTCGAGGCTGGCCAGTGTACAACTGCGGCTGGCGAAGTGGCTAACGGCGTATTAACTTGTTACCTACAAGCAGACGAGGCGTCTCGTGCTGCGGGCAATGGCTTTGGTCAACTTGCTGGTGGTTACATGTTTAAAATGTACGGCCTACCTGCTGCTGCTATTGCAATTTGGCATGCTGCTAAACCAGAGAACCGCGCTAAAGTTGGCGGTATCATGATCTCGGCTGCGCTTACTTCATTCCTAACTGGTATTACCGAACCAATTGAATTTGCGTTCTTGTTTGTTGCTCCGGTTCTTTACGTAATTCACGCTTTATTAGCTGGTTTGGCTTTCGTAATTACCAATACTCTAGGTATGGTTCACGGCACCTCATTCTCACACGGTTTAATTGACTTCATCGTACTATCGAGCAATGCTCAGAAAATGTGGTTGTTCCCTGTAATTGGTTTGGGTTATGCCGCTGTTTACTACACTGTATTCCGTGTGGTTATTGCTAAATTAGACCTTAAAACCCCAGGCCGTGAAGACGAAGACGAGTCTGCTAGTGCTGCAGCTCCGGTATCTGAAGACGAAATGTCTAAGAACCTAGTAGAAGCGTTTGGCGGTAAAGCTAACATTGTTAGCCTAGATGCTTGTATCACTCGCTTACGTATTCAGGTTAAGTCGGTAGAATCTGTTGACCAACCAAAGCTTAAGAGCTTAGGTGCAGCTGGTGTAGTAGTTGCTGGCCAAGGTGTTCAAGCTATCTTTGGTACTAAGTCAGACAACTTGAAAACTGATATGGAAGCTTACCTAGCAACCGTTTAAGGTATAGTGTAAGTGTTGAAAAGGAGGCTTAAGCCTCCTTTTTTTATCTGTTTTTAGCTTTATAAACGCTCTAGCTTAGCCTCAATCTCAGCAATTTTATTAGATACTACCTTTTCCAAATGTCTTAACTCAGAAAGTACTTGTTGTTTGGTATCTTTTTCTTGTTGGTCTCTGCGAGTAATTTTATCTAGTTCTTCTACGATAAAACGTAGGTTTGCGTTTATTTCAGTTGTATCTTTGTAAGTGCCGCGACCACCATCAATGAGTACAGTCTTTTTCTGCCTTGGATATTTGAATTTTACACTGCGGGTGAGAAAGTCACCTTTTTCCTTATGGAAGTAAATCTTGAGCGTATCAGAATTGGCTTCTTGGCGGAGGCTGTAACGTTCAATGTCGCTTGGGTTGGTAATGCCAATGCTTTTTAGATTTTTGTACATACAATTTCCTTCATAACGAATTGTCATTCTAGTGCTAGAAACAGTCGCCGCCGCATTGTTCTGCAGAGCCTGTATATTGCAGCATAGCTCATTACGCGTAGAAGGAGTGTGAACTAGTGGGCTTTTTATGTGGAGGAATTTAAGAGGGAAAGTAGGCCCAAGCTACTGCAGTAACTTGAGCCGTTTTAACTTAGTTATGTGCGTGTAGCTCTTCGTTTAAGGCAATCGCTGTTTTGTTGGTTAAACATTCGATTGCGCCAGTAAGGCTATTACGGCGGAATAGCAGATCTGATTTACCTGCAAGCTCACGGGCTTTAATGGTGCCTGCTTGTTGCTTGTTTTCGTCTATTAGCAACACTTTGGTACCTGAGGTGATGTATAGGCCAGACTCAATGGTACAGCGGTCTCCTAGTGGTATGCCAGTACCAGCGTTTGCACCAATTAGCGATTCTTCACCTACTGCGATAACAATGTTACCACCGCCTGACAGAGTCCCCATGGTTGAACAACCACCACCTAAATCAGAGCCTTTACCTACAAATACTCCAGCAGAGATACGGCCTTCGATCATGCTAGTGCCTGCAGTACCTGCATTAAAATTACAGAAACCTTCGTGCATAATTGTAGTGCCTTCGCCGATGTAAGCACCTAGGCGCACCCGTGAAGTTGCCGCAATGCGCACGCCACTTGGTACCACGTAGTCAGCCATTTTCGGAAACTTATCTACAGAAGTAACCTGTAGTAATTCACCTTTAGCACGGGCTTCTAACTGGCGGGCTGGTAACTCGGCTAGATCAATAGCACCTTGGTTAGTCCACGCTACGTTAGGAAGTACCGCAAAGATGCCGCTTAAATCGGTACCGTGAGGTTTAACTAAGCGGTGAGAGAGCAGGTGCAGTTTAAGGTAAGCTTCTGGTGTTGAGGCAGCTGCATCATCTTGGCTTAGTAAACATAAAACGCGAGGCTGTTTGCTGCCTAATAAAGCGTTAAGCGCTGTTACTTGCGCTGCTAAACCTAGAGCTTCAGCATTGGCGATTAGAATGTTCAATGCTGTATCGTCTAGTTCAATGTCTTGTTTGCCATTGTTGTAATCTAAACCTTTAGTTAGGCCTGATACTTCTGCTTCGCTTGGGTTTAAAACCGGAGCAGGGTAAAAAACTTCTAGCCATTGGCCATTTGCGTTTTTACTTCCCACACCAACGGCGTAACTAAAAAAGTCTTTAGACATGGTTGTCTCCAAAATAGTGGTTGAGCTTGCTAAATATTATTGTTTGAGTGCTTGTTCCAGAATGCTCTTAAGCTGCTGCTTTTGCTCTGGACTTAGCTTTTCACGTTCACAGTTACTAATACTGAAGAAATCTTCTGCTTTCTCACCAATGGTGGTGACTTTAGCTGCGTGAATCGTGTAATTAAAGGATTGAAATACGGCGCTAATTTTAGCCAATAAACCAGGTTTATCCAAGGCGACAACTTCAATCAAGGTTCGATTACCTTTGGTGGGCAAAAACTCTACACGAGGTGCGATAGAGAACTGTTGCACTTGGCGCGGCACACGGCGCTGTTTCAAATCAATTGGCGCTGCAACATGAAGCTTTTCGGCCAATGTTTGCTGCAGCAAAATACCGCGCTCAAGTGAGAGAGGTTCGCCCTCATGATCGAGCACCACAAAGGTATCAAGTACAAAACCATCACGGCTCGACATGATCTGCGCATCATGAATATTCAGATTCTTTTGATCTAGTTCAGCGGCAACTGATGCAAATAAATGCGGTATATCTTGGCAATGGATAAATATCTCTGTGCCGCCGCGAGTTGCGCGACGACTAACCAATACTAAAGGCTGGTCTTCGCTGTGGCCCCATAAGTGGTCGCTGTGCCAAGCAATTTGCTGAGGAGTGTGGCGCAGAAAGTAATCGGCCCTAAAACGCTGCCATAAGCCGCGCACTTGCTCTTCTGAATAGCCTTTAAGCTCTAATTGCTGAATGGCTTTCTTCTGCTTATCTCTAATTACCCCACGAATATCGACAGGATTTTCCAAGCCTCTTCGTAAGGCTTTTTGTGTCGAATTATAAAGTTCGCTTAATAAGGTTCGCTTCCAGCTGTTCCAGGTATCGTCATTGGTTGCGCAAATATCTGCTACCGTTAAACAAAGCAACATGTCTAGGTGGCGTTGATCACGTACGACCTTAGCAAACTCGGTAATCACTTCAGGATCATAAATATCGCGGCGTTGAGCGGTTACCGACATCAATAAGTGGTGCTTAACTAGCCACGCTACGGTGCGAGCGGAGGGTTTACTAAATCCATGAGCCAAACAGAACTCTTCGGCATCTACCGCACCCAAGGTTGAGTGATCGCCTTTGCGTCCTTTAGCAATATCATGAAAAATGGCTGCTAAAGCCAGTAAATCGGGTCGTTCTAAACGCGGGTATACTTGGCAACAAAGAGGGTGAACCTCTTTGGTTTTTTCATCATTAAACGAATGGATTTTGTTAATCAGGCGATGGGTATGCTCATCAACTGTGAAAGCATGGAATAAATCAAATTGCATCTGACCAACAATGCGGCTCCAAGCAGGAAAATAGGTTGATAAAACCCCATAGCGGTGCATTAAGGTCAGCGGTAGCCCAGTCACGTTAGGATGTTTAATAAGGCGTCTAAAGTAGCGGCGACACTCTGGTATATCTTGCAACCAATGGGTTAGTCGGCGTCTTGCTTCGCGTAACTGGCGCAAGGTTGCTGAGTAAATACCGGTAATCTTCGGATTATCGGCAATGTGTAAAAACATCACCAAAATTTGTTCAGGTTGCTCTAAAAACAGCTGGCCATTAGCGCTATCAATTAGGTTGCCGCGTAGCATAAAGTTTTCATCGACTGGCTGAACATCCATGGCGGTGTTACCAAGGATCGCTTCATCGAAGAGCTGCAGTAGCATTTCATTTAATTCGGAAATTCGACGCACCGTTTGGAAGAAGTGCTTCATTAAGCGCTCAACGGGCGCATTGTGCTCACCGCTATAACCCAATGACTGAGCTACAGCTAACTGGCGATCAAATAACAAACGGTCATCACTTTTAGGCAAGTGAATATGCAGCGCAAAGCGCACTCGCCACAAAAAATCGCGACAATCTTGCAGTTCTCTGCACTCTGCTAAAGTAAGGAAGTTTTGTTTAGTGAGTTCATCTAAGTCGCTACTGCCAAAATGGCGGCCGGCTACCCAACAAATCGTTTGAATATCACGTAAGCCACCAGGGTTAGCTTTAATATCTGGTTCTAAGGAATACGCATTACCTTTGTATTGGCGGTGACGACTTAGTTGCTCATCCTTTTTGGCGCGGAAAAAAGCTTCGCTAGGCCAAAAACTGTCGGCGCAAACGGCCATACAGAGCTCTTGATACAGTGCTTTATCACCAAACAGCAAACGTGACTCTTGCAAGTTGGTAGCAATAGTAATGTCTTCTAGACCTAGCTCTAAACACTCTTTGAGCGTCCGAACACTTTGGCCTACATCTAAGCGTATATCCCACAGTAAGGTAATAAACGCTGATATTTTGTCCGCTATTGCTGGTTTAACTTGCTCTCGTGTGAGAATAAGAATGTCGATATCTGAACGAGGGTGTAGTTCGCCTCGGCCATAACCACCTACGGCAAGCAACGAGAGCTCTGGGTGATCGGCTAAACCAAAATGCTTCCACAAACAGTTAAGTAACAAGTCCATTTGTTGAGAGCGCAACTGCACTAACTCAACGACATGCACGCCCTGGTTGAACTGATCGGCTAAGTACTCTTGCAGTTCGTCTAGATATCGCTTACTACTTTTAAGCGATATCTCTTCTACGCAGGGCAAAGGCGGTGCTGCTAACGTCGTTTCCATGACTATACCTCTAAGACCCGTTGGTTAGTGTTTAATAATACGTGGTAAGTCTTCTTCGTCACGAAGTGTTAACACTTCAACACCGTCATTAGTGACTAGCAGCGTGTGCTCCCACTGAGCGGAGTTTTTGCCATCATTGGTGCGCGCTGTCCAACCATCTTCATCGTCAACCCAGTTGCCTTTTTTGCCCTGGTTGATCATCGGTTCAATGGTAAAGCACATGCCTGCTTTTAATACCGTTCGGTCGTTGTTGCGGTAATGCATGATTTGTGGATCTTCATGGAAACCTTCGCCAATACCGTGGCCACAAAAGTTATCGACAATGCCATAGCGATAGTTGCCTTTCTTCAAGTATTTTTGAATTGCATTACCAATATCGCTGACTTTATTGCCAGGTTTTACCACTTTAATAGCTTGGTAGAGCGCTTGTTGAGTCACGCGGCATAACAGTTTATCGGCAGGTGAGGCATTGCCGACCAAAAACATTTTGGAGGTATCGCCGTGATAACCGTCTTTTATAACGGTGATATCGATGTTGATTACATCGCCATCTTGCAAAATATGGGTACTAGATGGAATACCATGGCATACCACATCGTTTACCGAGGTACAGATTGATTTAGGGAAGCCATGGTAATCTAGTGGCGCAGGAATAGCCCCTTGCTCGTTTACTATGTAGTCATGGCAGCGTTGATTAAGTTCATCGGTGCTAACGCCAACCTTAACATAAGGGGCGATCATGGTGAGAACGTCTGCCGCTAGGCGACCAGCAACGCGCATCTTTTCGATTTGTTCAGGGGTTTTTATTACTATGCTCATGAGTACTAATAGTTGAGTGTTTACCTTGGTTTTGCCGCTAGTTTACCGTAAGGTCGAGGGGAGTTGTAGTGGCTAGAAAAATTAACGAAAAGTTTAGCCTTAGCTTTATCAATATGGCTATTTATGGTATAAAGCGCGCCGTAAGTCATTACTCTAGTTTTCGAATTAGCGTGGATGCTTACATAAATTAAATATTTATATTTTAAACACACACACACATCGTCACGTTTTCCGGGGTGCTGGGCAATTTGGTCTGGTCGGTAAAATGGGATGTGTGGAGGCCTAACCCCATTTGAGGAAATTATAATGGCAAACGTTTCAATGCGCGATATGCTTCAAGCAGGCGTACACTTTGGTCACCAAACTCGTTACTGGAACCCAAAAATGAAGCCTTTCATTTTTGGTGCTCGTAACAAAGTTCATATCATTAACTTAGAAAAAACTGTACCTATGTTTAATGATGCAATGTCTGTTCTTAAGAAAGTTGCATCTAAGAAAGGTAAAGTTCTTTTTGTTGGTACTAAGCGCGCTGCTGGTGACACCATCAAAACTGAAGCACTTCGTTCAGATCAATTCTACGTTAACCACCGCTGGTTAGGTGGTATGTTGACTAACTGGAAAACAGTTCGTCAATCTATCAAGCGTCTAAAAGATCTAGAAGCTCAAAGCCAAGACGGTACTTTCGAAAAGCTAACCAAGAAAGAGGCGCTTATGCGTACTCGCGAAATGGAAAAGCTTGAGAAAAGCCTTGGCGGTATCAAAAACATGGGCGGTTTACCAGACGTATTGTTTGTAATCGATGCTGAACACGAGCACATCGCTATTCGCGAAGCAAACAACCTAGGTATCCCAGTTATCTCTGTAGTTGATACTAACTCTGCACCAGACGGTGTTGATTACATCATTCCTGGTAACGACGATGCTATCCGTGCAATTAAATTGTACCTTGGCGCAGCTGCTGATACTGTTATCGAAGGTCGTCAAGACGACATCGTAGTACAAGCTGAAGAAGATGGTTTCGTAGAGGAAGCTGCTGAGTAATTAAATGCAATAAACAGCATTTATACTGAGTAAGCTTGATGATTAGCAGGGGACAAGCTTGTCCCCTGAGTTTTATCCGATAAACAGTCGAGGATCAAACAAATGGCAATTACTGCTGCCCTAGTAAAAGAACTGCGCGACCGTACCGGCGCAGGCATGATGGATTGTAAAAAAGCGTTGACTGAAACTGATGGTGACATCGAGTTAGCGATTGATAATATGCGTAAGAGCGGTGCTGCTAAAGCGGCTAAAAAAGCCGGCAACATTGCTGCTGACGGCGCGATTATTATTAAAGAAGGCGCTGGTTTTGCAGCCCTACTAGAAGTTAACTGTCAAACTGACTTTGTAGCTAAAGATGGCAACTTTACAGCGTTCGCTGAAAAAGTAGCTGAAGCTGCAGCTGCAGAAAAAACAGACATCGAAACTTTGAAAGCAAACTTCGAAGAAGAGCGTGTTCAACTGGTTGCTAAAATCGGTGAAAACATCTCAATTCGTCGCGTTGAGTACTTAGACGGTGCTCCAATTGCTTCTTACCGTCACGGTGAGCGTATTGGTGTTGCTGTAACTGGTGAAGCTGATGTTGAAACACTTAAGCACGTTGCAATGCACGTTGCTGCTTCTAAGCCAGAGTTTTTATCTCCTGAAGACGTACCAGCCGACGTTGTAGAAAAAGAGAAAAAGCTACAAATCGAAATTGCTATGAACGAAGGCAAACCAGCTGAGATCGCCGAGAAAATGGTGACTGGCCGTATGAAGAAATTCACCGGTGAAATCTCATTAACTGGCCAAGCGTTCATCATGGAGCCTAAGAAAACTGTTGGCGCTATCTTGAAAGAGAAAGGTGCTTCTGTTGCTGGTTTCATTCGCCTAGAAGTTGGCGAAGGCATTGAGAAGAAAGAAGAAGATTTTGCTGCAGAAGTTGCTGCACAAATCGCTGCAGCTAAAAAGTAATTTTAGTTGTTCTTCAGGTTGCGGTATCATGCCGCAACCTTCTTGTATTTCTAGATAAGAGAGATCATCATCGCTATGAGCACCAATCCTAAACCTGCATATCGTCGCATTCTTTTAAAACTTTCAGGTGAAGCCCTAATGGGTGATGAAGGTTTTGGTATTGACCCTAAAGTATTGGACCGTATGGCTCTTGAAATTAAAGAGTTAGTAGAATTAGGTATCCAAGTTGGGCTAGTTATTGGTGGTGGTAACCTGTTTCGAGGCGAAGGCCTTGCAAAAGCAGGTATGAACCGTGTAGTGGGCGACCACATGGGCATGCTAGCAACCGTGATGAACGGCTTAGCTATGCGTGATGCATTACATAGAAATTTTGTGAACGCGCGCTTAATGTCGGCCATTGAGCTAAATGGCGTGTGTGATTCATACAACTGGGCAGATGCTATTAGCAATCTTAAAGCCGGTAAAGTTGTTATTTTCTCAGCGGGTACGGGTAATCCTTTCTTCACAACAGACTCTGCAGCGTGTTTACGTGGCATTGAGATTGAAGCTGAAGCTGTGCTTAAAGGCACTAAAGTAGACGGCGTATTTACTGCCGACCCTGTAAAAGACCCTGCAGCCACTTTATACAGTGAGCTGGATTACGCTGAAGTACTAGACAAAGAATTAAAAGTGATGGATTTAGCTGCATTCACTTTAGCGCGAGACCATAACTTGCCAATTCGTGTATTTAACATGAACAAACCTGGCAGTTTAAAGAATGTTGTTATGGGCGCAGATGAAGGCACCACTATCTGTCACGTATCAAATAAAACAGAAACAGAGTAGGGATAGTTATCGTGATTAACGAAATCAAACAAGATGCTCAAACACGCATGGGTAAAAGCATTGAGTCTTTGAAGTCTCAAATGTCTAAGGTTCGTACTGGCCGCGCCCACACAAGTCTGCTAGACGGGATTATGGTGCCATATTACGGTGTAGACACGCCGTTAAAGCAAGTTGGTAATGTATCAACTGAAGACTCGCGCACGCTAACCGTAACCGTTTTTGATGCTAGCCTTATTAGCGCAGTTGAAAAAGCCATTATGAGTTCAGATTTGGGCCTAAACCCTTCTTCTGCAGGTACGCTAATTCGCATTCCATTACCAATGCTAACCGAAGAGCGTCGCCGCGACTTAATTAAGATTGTTCGCGCGGAAGCAGAACAAGCACGTGTGGCTATTCGTAACATTCGCCGTGATGCCAACAGCGATGTAAAAGAACTACTTAAAGAAAAAGAAATTGGTGAAGATGATGATCGTCGCGCACAAGACGAAATTCAAAAAATCACTGATGCAGCCGTTAAGCAGGTTGATGAAGCCTTAGCCGCAAAAGAAGCAGAATTGCTGGAAGTTTAATCGATTCAACGATTGAAAATAGCCGTGTCTTGTTACACGGTTTTTTTTTGTAAGTAAGAGTAGTGAATTATGACCTTACCTGAAGCGCAGCAGTTAGCCGTGAAAGATGCTATGCCAAAGCACGTTGCCATAATTATGGATGGCAACGGGCGCTGGGCTCAGCAACGCGGTAAATTGCGCATGTTTGGCCATCAAGCAGGGGTGAAGTCTGTAAGACGGGCTGTAAGTTTTGCCACCCAACTTGGCGTAAAGTCATTAACCTTGTTTGCCTTTAGCAGCGAGAACTGGCGACGCCCAGAAGAAGAAGTGTCAAGCTTAATGAACTTGTTTTTGACAGTTTTGCAACGAGAAGTTAAAAAACTGAAAAACAATAATGTACAACTAAGAATAATTGGTGATACTTCTCGCTTTAGCGAAAAATTGCAAAAGCGTATTGCCATTGCTCAAAATGAAACTGCCACAAACGATGGTTTGGTGCTAAATATTGCGGCTAACTATGGCGGTCGTTGGGACATTGTAAACGCTAGCAAACAACTTGCAGAGCAAGTTAAGAAAGGACACTTAGATGCACAAGATATTAGCGAAGAGCATATCTCGGCATTAATGGACAGTGATACGGTTGGCGATGTGGATTTGTTAATCCGTACCGGTGGCGATCACCGAATTAGTAACTTTTTGCTATGGCAAACCGCTTATGCAGAGCTTTACTTTAGTGATGTGTTGTGGCCAGACTTTGACGAAGATGCATTTGGCGAGGCCATTGCTGCATTTGTTAGCCGCGAGCGTCGCTTTGGTTGTACTGGGGAACAGGTACAAGCTTTGTTGATAGATAATCAAAAAAATGAGGATCATTTTGCTTAAGCAAAGAATCATAACGGCGCTGATATTAGCGCCTTTGGCCCTAGCTGCAATTTTCATGTTACCACTGTTTGGCTTAGCGGTGGTGTTTGCATTAGTGCTGGTGTTAGCAGCCAGAGAGTGGGCTAGAGTGGTGTCTGACCAAGGTTCAAAGCGTTTGAGCTTTTTTGTTGTTTTTTCTTTGGTTTTTGGGTTTAGCTTGTGGCAACTCCCGCTAGACAGTTTGGCACATTCAATTTGGTTTAGCGCCATGCTGGGCCTTGCTGTAGCTGCGTGGCTAAGTAGTTTGTATTTGCTCTCCAGCTATCCTCATTCGGCGACGTTTTGGCACAACAGCAGCATTTTTAAGCTGTTAGTTGGGTTGGTAGTGCTACTTCCATTCTTTTGGTCTTTAGTCTTTTTACGTTCAGTAGACCCGAACAATCCAGCCGTTGGTGGTGCTTGGGTGCTTTACGTATTACTGCTAGTTTGGGCCGCAGATACCGGGGCATACTTCGCCGGTAAACGTTTTGGTAAACGTAAGTTGGCTAAAAATGTTAGCCCGAAGAAAACCATTGAAGGTTTGCTAGGTGGCTTTGCGGTTGCAGCGTTGGTTACTTTGGGCGCATTTATCTTTTTAGATATACCACAAGGCAAAGAGTGGGTATTGGTGATAGCCAGTGGATTTACCGTTTTAGCCTCGGTAGTGGGTGATTTGGTTGAAAGCATGTTTAAGCGTCAAGCCGGAATAAAAGACAGTGGTAGTTTGCTTCCTGGCCATGGCGGCCTGCTTGATCGCATTGACAGCATGACTGCAGCGATGCCGGTATTCGCTTTTTTCTTCCTTCATTGGATGTAGCCCTTGATGAGCAAGCAATTGGTTATTCTTGGCGCAACCGGCTCGATTGGTAGTAGCACCCTTAAAGTTATCCGCGAAAACCCTGAGAGCTTTGCTTTGTTTGGTGTGACTGGTGGAAAAAACCTAAGCGCTATGTTGGATATTTGTCGTGAGTTTTCACCTCAATATGCATTAATGGCCGACGAACCTAGTAATCAAAAATTACGTGAAGCGATTAAAGCGGAGTCTCTTAAAGTAGAGGTGCCTAGCGGCAACAACGCGATTACTGAGCTGGTTAAGGCCACTGAAGTTGAATTGGTGATGGCTGCAATTGTTGGCGCTGCTGGATTATTACCTACGTTAGCTGCTGTAGATGCTGGCAAAACGGTGCTGCTGGCTAATAAAGAAGCCTTGGTAATGAGCGGCGCTATCTTTATGGAAGCTGCGCAAAGAAGCGGTGCGCAAATTCTACCGGTTGATAGTGAACATAATGCGATATTCCAATGTATGCCGGAGCAAGTCCAACAGCAGCTTGGTTATTGTAATTTGTCTGAGGCTGGCGTAAGTAAAATTTTGCTTACCGGTTCTGGCGGGCCTTTTAGATACACTGAGTTGACCAGCTTGTCGTCGGTAACCCCTGCGCAAGCTTGCGCCCATCCGAATTGGTCGATGGGGCAAAAGATCTCGGTAGATTCAGCCACCATGATGAACAAAGGCTTAGAGTATATAGAAGCAAAGCGCTTATTTAATACTCAGCCTAACCAAATTGATGTAATCATCCACCCTCAGTCCATTATCCACTCCATGGTGCAGTACTGTGATGGGTCAGTGTTGGCGCAAATGGGCCAACCGGATATGGCTACACCAATCGCCCATGTGATGGCATACCCACAACGGCAAGTCTCTGGGGTAGAGGCCTTGGATTTCTTCAGTATTGGCGAATTGAGCTTTATTCCACCTGATTACGCCAAATACCCTTGCTTGAAATTAGCTATCGACGCCTGTTACGACAGTCAAACAGCTACTACTTGCTTAAATGCGGCGAACGAAATCGCCGTGGAAGCATTTTTGGCAGAGCGGATAAAATTCACCCAGATTGCTGAAGTTGTCGCCACTTGCTTGGATAAACAGAGTTATATGGGCGCCGAAACTGAACTTTCAGTATTACTAGAGGTCGACCAAAGGGCGCGAATGCATGCTGATGCAGCGGTTAAAAGGATCTGTGCATGAACGAAGTGATTTGGAACACCAGTTTTTTTATTATTGCCCTAGGCATTTTGGTGACGGTGCATGAGTTTGGCCACTTTTGGGTTGCCCGTCGTTGTGGCGTTAAAGTAGAGCGTTTCTCAATAGGTTTTGGTAAAGCGCTTTGGTGTAGAACTGCCAAAGATGGTACTGAATATGTAGTGGCAATGATCCCGCTTGGTGGCTACGTAAAAATGCTCGATGAACGAGTTGCCGAAGTGCCTGCCGAGCTTCGCTCTCAAGCCTTTAATAATAAAACATTGGGTCAGCGCAGTGCGGTTGTCGCGGCTGGTCCTATTGCTAACTTCTTGTTGGCTATATTAGCTTTCTGGCTGATGTTTGTTATTGGCGTTCCTTCGGTCAAACCGGTTCTAGGTGGCGTTGCACCTAACAGCATTGCTGAGCAAGCTGGTCTTCGTTCGGGTCACGAGATTATCATGATTGACGGCCAGAAAACGCTGGATTGGGAAAGCGTTAACTTAGCCTTGGTTAGCCAGCTTGGTAATGAGTCGATGGCCGTGGAAGTGCAAGACACCGAAACCCAACAAACTCAAATGGCTTATTTGGACATTCGTGAGTGGCAGTTGGACAGTGAGCAGCAAAGCCCAATTATTAGTTTAGGCCTACAGCCATTCAGCCCAAGCATCTCGATGAACGTCGCCAAGGTAGTTGCTGCTAAACCTGCCGCAGAGGCCGGTTTGTTAGAAGGCGATAAGCTGGTAGCACTAGATGGCGTTAATCTCGCTTCTTGGCAAGATTTTGTTACTTATGTTCAAGCTAGGCCGCATCAGTCAATTGTTGTTGATGTGGAGCGTGCTGGTAGCCAAGTGCAGCTAACCATGACTCCTGAGGCCAGAGAATACCAAGGGAAAGAAAGCGGCTATGTGGGTTTAGCACCTGAAGTATCTGAGTTCCCAGAAAAGTATAGAATTGATTTGCATTACGGTTTTTTTGATGCGTTTGGCAAATCTCTCGAACGAACTTGGCATTTAAGCAAATTGACCGTATCTATGATCGGTAAATTGGTGACAGGCGTGGTTTCATTAGATAACCTTAGCGGTCCAATATCTATCGCTAAAGGTGCTGGAGCTACCGCCGACTACGGCTTGGTTTATTTTTTAGGTTTTGTTGCCTTAGTGAGTATTAACTTAGGCATTATTAATTTGTTTCCCTTACCAGTGCTAGATGGTGGCCACCTAGTATTTTTTGCCATTGAGGGCATAACTGGTAAACCCGTGTCAGAGCGTGTGCAGGAAATTGGATTTAGGATTGGTGCAGTGTTAGTGATGGCTTTGATGAGTCTTGCTATTTTTAATGATTTTATGCGCTTATAACAATTAAATAGGACGTTCTTTTTTCTTATGTTCAAAAAGCAGTTGGTTGTTGGACTTTTACTAGCCTGCATCTCCGGAACGACTCTCGCCGCTGGAAATTCGGCGTTTACTGTTGCAGATATTCGGATCGAGGGATTACAACGGGTATCGCTGGGTGCCGCGTTATTGCAAATACCTTTACGTATTGGCGATGAGGTAGACAGTTCTCAAGTTAGTGACAGCATTAAGCGCTTGTATCGCAGTGGCAACTTCGAAGACGTTCAAGTTTTCCGCGACGGCGATGCATTGGTATTCAAAGTTCTTGAAAGGCCTACCGTTAGCAATATCGAGTACTCTGGCAATAAAGACATCAAGACCGAACAACTCGAAGAGTCTTTGCGTTCATCGGGCATCAAAATAGGCGAGCCCTTAGATAAAACTAATCTTCGTAATATTGAAAAAAGTCTTGAAGACTTTTATTACAGTGTGGGTAAGTACAGTGCGCGGGTCAAAGCGATTGTTACTCCCTTGCCGCGCAATCGAGTTGATTTGAAGTTTAATTTCCAAGAAGGTTTATCTGCGGAAATTGAACAAATTAACATTATCGGTAACCAAAAGTTTTCTTCTGGTGAGCTAATTAAACGTATGACTCTCACCGATAGTGCCCCTTGGTGGAATGTACTTGCCGACCAAAAGTATCAAAAACAAAAGCTAGCCGGTGACTTAGAAACCATTAATAGCTTTTACTATGACCGTGGTTATATTCGCTTTAAAGTGGATTCCACTCAAGTTGCTTTAACGCCTGATAAGAAAGGCATTTACATCACCATTAATGTTGATGAAGGTGAGATTTACACGGTAGAGAAAGTCGAGTTAGCGGGCAACCTTCTAGATAAGAGCGCTGAGTTAAATGGCTTGGTGAGCATTAATCAAGGAGACACTTATAGCGGTGCTGAAGTCACTAAAACTGAAGAATTGCTGTCCAAATTCTTGGGGCGCTATGGCTACGCTTATCCTCAAGTTAATGTTTTCCCAGTAATTAATGATGAAGATAAAACAGTAGTTCTTAACATCAATATAGATCCTGGTAATCGAGTTTACGTTCGCCGAATCAACGTGAGCGGCAACACTATCACCAAAGACGAAGTACTGCGTCGAGAGATGCGCCAAATGGAAGGTACTTGGTTATCAAGCCGCTTAGTTGAGCAATCAAGAGCTCGCTTAAGCCGTTTGGGTTTCTTTGAAACGGTTGATGTAGAGACAGTGAAAATTCCTGGCTCTGATGATCAAGTGGATGTCAATTTTACGGTTAAAGAGCAGCCTTCGGGGTCGTTTAATGCTGGCGTGGGCTTTGGTACCGAATCCGGCTTAAGCTTGTCAGCTGGTGTACAGCAAGACAACTTCTTGGGCACCGGTAACCGAGCAGGTATTAATGTAAGCACTAACAAATACTCTAAGAATTTTGATGTGAACTTTACTGACCCTTACTTTACAAAAGATGGGGTGAGTTTTGGTGGCCGTTTCTACTACACCGACTTTGAAGCGTCAAAAGCCGATATTGTAGACTATAACAACGAAACAATTGGTTTACGCGGCACCCTTGGTTTCCCTGTTAACGAGTACAACCGTTTGAGCGTAAGTTTAGGCCTAGAGCAAAACAAAATTTCGCAGTTAAATGCTTATGCGCAGATCCAACAGTTTTGGGATATTTATGCCCCACACCGAAATGATGATGGATCTTTAACCTTTGGTTCTTTAGATACTACCTTGGGTTGGAGCCGCAACACTCTAAACAATGGTTCTATGCCAACAGCGGGTTCTTCACAGAAATTCGATACTAAGATAACCATTCCTGGCTCAGATATTCAGTATTTTAAAATGAGCTTTGATACGCGTCACTTCTTCCCTATTACCACCAACCACGATTGGGCGTTTGCAGTAAGAGGTAAAGTTGGCTACGGCAACGGTTATGGTCAGCTTGAAGGTAATGACCAAATTCTACCTTTCTTCGAAAACTTTTATGCCGGTGGTTATTCTACCTTACGTGGTTTCCGTTCAAATACCGTCGGCCCACGTGCGCTTTATTTAGTAGATAATAATGGTAGTTCCTATGTTACCGCGTCAGATGATTCAGTGGGCGGTAACGCTTTGGCGGTAGGTTCAGCAGAGCTTATCTTCCCAACACCATTTCTTGATGAAGCCTATATTCGTCAAGTTCGTACCACTGCGTTTATAGACTTTGGTACAGTTTGGGATACCGAGTTTGATTATGAACGTTACAGTCAAATGCAATGTATTAGGTATTGTGACCGTTTTGGTGACTATTCATCACCGGACCGAATTCGAGCCTCAGTAGGTGTGTCTATTCAATGGTTCTCTCCTATGGGACCACTGGTATTCTCATTTGCTAAGCCAATTAAGAGTTATGAAGGGGATCGATCTGAAGCCTTCTCATTTAACATTGGCCAAACTTTTTAACTTTTGATTTTAGGAGTAAATCTTTTGAAAAAACTAATTGCTGCTGTTGCCCTTGCTGCAACTATCGTAACCCCGAGTTTTAGTGCGCTAGCAGAAACCAAAATTGCTGTGATTAATATTGCTGAAGTTTTTCAACAATTACCTCAGCGTGACACGTTACAAAAAACGCTAAAAGACGAGTTTGAAGTACGCGTGCAAGAAGTTCGTGGCTTGGAAGCTGAAATGCAACGTCTTTATGATAAACGTGAGAAGGATGGCGAGCTGCTAGGTCAGCAAGAAGTAACCAAGATTACCCGTCAGCTTGAAACTATGCAGGCTGAATACAAACTTAAGCGTAAAAACTTAGAAGAAGACCAACGCCGTCGCGGCGCTGAAGAGCAACAAAAATTGATGATTAAAGTTCAAGACGCAATTGTTGAAGTATCTAAAGCACAGGGCTACGATCTAGTATTACCTTTAGATGCAACAGCGTATGCATCTGACTCTTTGGATATTACCAAGCAGGTTGTTCAACAAGTGAGTAAGAGTAAGTAAATATGACACTAAGCCTTGGCCAAATCGCTGAGCAACTCGGGCTTACCCTTCAGGGTGACCCCGAGCTAGTTATTTCAAACATCGCTCCCTTTGAAAAAGCGGGGGCGCAAGAGATAAGCTTTTTAACAAACGCAAAGTACAAGCCTATGCTGGCCACTAGTAAGGCCGGTGCACTTATTTTGTCGAAAAATCATGCTGATGCTTTTTCTGGCAATACCTTAATAAGTGAAGACCCTTATGTTAGTTACGCCCAATTAGCGCAGCTACTCGATACCACGCCAGCTTGTGCAAGCAATATTCATCCCTCCGCTGTTATCGAAGATGGCGCGAAAATTGGTAACAATGTCTCTATTGGTGCCAGTGCAGTTATTGAAAGCGGTGCTGTTTTAGGCGATAGCGCGCAAATTGGTGCGGGTTGCTTTGTCGGCAAAAATGCAAAGATTGGTGCAGAGACAAAATTATGGGCCAATTGCAGCATCTACCATGAAGTTCAAATTGGCCAACAGTGTTTAATTCAAAGCAACACTGTGGTTGGTTGTGACGGTTTTGGCTATGCCAATAAGCAAGGCCAATGGGTGAAAATTCCACAATTGGGCACGGTAATTATTGGCGATAAAGTTGAAATCGGTGCTTCGGTCTCTATCGACCGAGGGGCGTTAGACAATACTGAGATTGCGTCAAACGTGATTATCGATAATCAAGTCCATATCGCTCACAATGTAATGATTGGCACCGGAACTGCCATTGCAGGTACTACTGGTATTGCTGGTAGCACTAATATTGGCCGCTATTGCATTATTGGTGGTGGAGTTGGCATTAACGGCCATATCGATATATGCGACCAAGTGACTATCACCGGTTACTCTATGGTCACTAAATCAATTAGTGAACCAGGCACTTATTCTTCAGGCATGCCAACCCAAGCGAATCGTCAGTGGCGAAAATCAATGGCTCGCCTATCTCAGATAGATGAGATGCATAAACGCATTGTAAGCTTAGAGCGCAAGAACAGCGCTGAAGCTGACTAAACTAGGAACAGATTTTGACTAAACAACTTAACCGCTTAGAAATTCAAGATATCATGGAGCTTTTGCCCCACCGTTACCCATTTTTGTTGGTAGACCGGGTATTGGATTTTGAAGAAGGTAAAACCCTACACGCCATTAAAAACGTAACTTTTAACGAACCGTTTTTTACCGGTCACTTTCCGCAACAACCCGTTTTCCCAGGCGTATTGATTCTTGAAGCGCTGGCTCAATGTACCGGAATATTGGCGTTTAAATCAACCACTAAGCCAGCCGACAACGAGCTTTACTATTTCGCCGGTATCGATAATGCGCGATTTAAGAAGCCGGTTGGCCCTGGTGATGTATTGCATCTCGAAGTTGAATTATTACGCGACCGTCGCGGCATCGGTAAATTTAATTGTGTTGCCAAGGTAGAAGGCGAAGTGGTATGTAGCGGCGAAATCATGTGCGCACGTAGGGCCTACAAATAAGTGGAGCTGAATATGATAGATAGCACTGCAAGTATACATCCAAGCGCCATCATCGAAGGTAATGTAAAAATTGGTGCCAACACTACAGTTGGTGCTTTTACCATTATTCGTGGTGACGTAGAGATTGGTGAGAACTGTCAAATCGCTTCACATGTAGTGATTAAAGGCCACTCTAAAATTGGCAATAATAACCGCATTTTCCAATTTGCCTCGGTAGGTGAAGACTGCCAAGACTTAAAATATGCAGGTGAAGAAACCTATTTAGAAATTGGCGATAACAATACTATCCGTGAAAGTGTGACGATTCACCGAGGCACTACCCAAGACCGAAGCATTACTAAGATTGGCAGCAACTGCTTATTTATGATTAATGCCCACGTTGCCCACGATTGTGTTGTAGGTAACGGCTGTATTTTTGCTAACAACGCAACTTTAGCTGGTCACGTCACTATTGGTGATAACGTTATTTTTGGCGGTCAAGCGGCGATTCATCAGTTTGGTAAAGTTGGCTCTTACGCCTTTGTTGGTGGCTGCGCAGCAGTAAATAAAGATGTTCCTCCCTATGTGATGGCTGTAGGTAACTATGCTCGCCCAGTAGCAGTTAATACCGAGGGTTTATTGCGTAGAGGTTTTAGTAAAGATTCTATTAAGGCGATTCGCCAAGCTTACAAAACGCTTTACCGTAGTGGCAATACTTTAGAGGAAGCGCTAAGCCAGATAGAGTTATCTGCTGAGCAATACCCAGAGGTTAAGTTGTTCGCCGATTTTCTAAAAGAAAACGGTCGAGGTATTGTTCGCTAATGGCCCTGGCGGATTTGCATATCGCTATCGTCGCCGGGGAAGTCTCCGGCGATATTTTAGGTGCCGGTTTAATTTCTGCACTTAAACAACAATACCCCAATGCGCGCTTTTCCGGTATAGCTGGACCACTAATGCAAGAGCAAGGTTGTGAGGCCTTGTTTGATATGGAGGAGCTGTCGGTAATGGGGCTAGTGGAAGTGCTAGGGCGCTTACCGCGTATACTCAAAATCCGCAAACAACTGCTCCAACAATATATTCAATCTCCACCAGACATCTACATTGGCATTGATGCTCCAGATTTTAACTTAGGCGTAGAACATAAACTGCACGCTAAAGGCGTTAAAACTGTTCATTACGTTAGCCCCTCCGTTTGGGCATGGAAACAAAAGCGAGTTTTCAAAATTAAAGAGGGCTGCAATAAAATTTTGGTTTTCTTGCCATTTGAAAAAGCCTTTTATGATCGCTTCGAAGTGCCTTGTGAGTTTGTTGGACACACCTTGGCTGACCAAGTTCCTCTTGAAAGCCCCCAATTGCCTGCCATTGAACAGCTTGGCTTAGATAGCTCCAGAAAGGTGTTGGCAATTTTGCCTGGTAGCCGAAATGCCGAAGTGGGCTTGCTTACACCAGTCTTCCTTGAATCAGCTAAAAAATTACTTAAGCAATATCCAGATCTACAACTGGTTGCTCCTTTAGTTAATCAGCGCCGCCGAGAACAATTTGAAGCTTTAGTCAATGAGCATGCACCAGAGCTAGATATTAAAGTTATCGACGGACAAGCTCGCACCGTAATGACCGCAGCAGACGCTATTTTATTAGCTTCTGGCACGGCAACGCTGGAAGCGATGTTAGTAAAACGGCCTATGGTAGTAGCTTATCGTTTTAAGCCTTTGACTTATCGAATTGCAAAGTTAATTGTTAATGCCAAGTTTGCTGCCTTGCCTAATTTGCTTGCCGACAAAATGATTGTGCAAGAATATGTACAGGAAGACTGTACCAGCGACAACATTGTGGCCGAGTTAAGTCGCCTACTTGAAAGTGATAACAGCAAACTCATCGATAAGTTTACTGAATTGCACCAACAAATCCGTTGTGATGCTGACCACAAAGCAGCGCAAGCGGTTATTGAAGTAATAAATAGTTAGTTTTCCTTATACGCGTTTTTTGGAGTTGTCATGACGCCTTTTGTTTATCCTTCTGGTTATTCTGTTTTTGCTGGCGTTGATGAAGTAGGGCGTGGCCCTTTAGTGGGTGATGTGGTAACCGCAGCGGTTATCCTTAACCCTAAGCAGCCAATTGCAGGACTAAACGATTCCAAAAAGCTCTCCGAGAAAAAACGTTTGTCGCTAGCCGAAGAGATCAAGCAACATGCAATAGCTTGGGCGGTAGGTCGGGCAACTCCTCAAGAAATAGATGAGCTGAATATTTTGCATGCAACCATGCTGGCGATGTCTAGAGCCGTTGCAGCGTTGAGCGTTACTCCTGAGTTTGCGTTGATCGACGGCAACCGAGAGCCTCAGTTAAGCATCCCCTGCCAAGCGGTGATAAAAGGTGATGGTTTGGTGGCCGAAATAAGTGCTGCTTCAATTATCGCAAAAGTGGCACGTGACCAAGAAATGATCGAATTAGATGCCCGTTACCCAGATTATCAGTTTGCCAAGCATAAAGGCTACCCAACGGCTTTACACCTAGAAATGTTGGAGAAACACGGTGCTATTGCCGAGCATCGGCGCAGTTTTAAACCCGTACAACGGGTACTAGGAGAGCTGTAGTTTTGTCAGAACCTACACCAAATCCATCTTTCATTCACCTTCGAGTCCATTCAGACTTTTCGATGGTTGATGGCTTAAAAAAAGTAAAACCCATTGTTGCAAAAGCGGCCGAGTTAAACATGCCGGCCATTGCTTTAACCGATCAAACTAACCTCTGTGGTTTAGTTAAGTTTTACGGCGAAGCTCATAACCAGGGGATTAAGCCCATTGTTGGTTGTGATTTTTTTGTTCAGTCAGATGAATTAGGTGATGACCAGTTTCGATTAACCTTATTAGCTACTAATAACAAAGGTTATCAGAACATCACTATGCTCATCTCACGGGCCTATTTGCGAGGGCAGCTGCAGGGTAAGCCGGTTATTGATAAGCAATGGCTGAGTGAACATGCTGAAGGAGTGATTGTTCTCTCTGGCGGTCGCCAAGGTGATGTGGGCAAAGCCTTACTTAAAGGTAACCACGATATCGTTGAGCGAAGTCTTGCATTTTACCAACAGTATTTCCCAAATCATTACTTTTTAGAGTTAATTCGCACCGGCCGCCCCGACGAAGAAAACTACCTGCACATGGCCGTTGCGTTAGCGGGCGATAAGGGCTTGCCAGTAGTCGCTACCAACGAAGTCGTTTTTTTAGAAGAAGACCAGTTTCAGCCTCATGAAGTGCGGGTTGCCATTCACGATGGTTTTGCTATTGATGATAGCCGCAGACCTAAGAAATATAGTGCGCAGCAATATCTTCGCAGCGAGCAAGAAATGCAGGAGTTGTTTGCAGATATTCCCGAAGCACTGCAAAACTCAGTAGAAATCGCCAAACGCTGTAATGTGACGGTGCGCTTAGGTGAGTACTTCTTGCCTGACTTTCCCACCGAAGGCCTGCCCATTGAAGAGTTCTTCTGTAAAGTATCTTGGGACGGTTTAGAAGAGCGCTTAGAGTTTTTGTTTCCCGACCCTGAAGAGCGAGCAAAACGTCGTCCGGAATACGATGAACGTTTACAAATTGAACTTGATGTAATTAACCAAATGGGTTTCCCAGGTTACTTCCTCATCGTAATGGAGTTCATTCAGTGGAGTAAGGATAACAATATTCCGGTTGGACCCGGCCGGGGCTCGGGCGCTGGTTCGTTGGTAGCTTATGCGCAAAAAATTACCGATTTAGATCCGCTTGAATTCGACTTACTATTCGAGCGATTTTTGAACCCTGAGCGGGTATCTATGCCCGACTTCGATGTCGATTTTTGCATGGATCGTCGTGATGAGGTAATCGACCACGTAGCTGAGCTATATGGACGAGATGCGGTATCGCAGATTATCACCTTTGGTACTATGGCTGCTAAAGCAGTAGTGCGTGATGTAGGTCGGGTATTGGGTCATCCTTTTGGTTTTGTTGACCGGATCTCCAAGTTGATTCCACCTGATCCGGGAATGACCCTAGAAAAAGCCTTTGAGGCTGAACCGCGTTTGCCAGAGCTGTATAACGCTGACCAAGAAGTTCGCGAGCTAATCGATATGGCTCGTATTCTTGAAGGGGTTACGCGTAACGCGGGTAAACACGCCGGTGGCGTAGTAATTTCGCCCACCACTATTACTGACTTTGCACCCTTGTATTGTGATGCAGAGGGTAAAAACCCAGTTACCCAGTTTGATAAGAATGATGTTGAATATGCCGGCTTAGTGAAGTTTGACTTCTTGGGTTTGCGTACGCTTACCATTATTCAATGGGCTTTGGATATGCTCAACCCAGTGTTAGAAGCCAAGGGTGAGCAGGCGATCGATATTGCGGCAATTTCTACCACTGACCCAAAATCATTTAGATTACTGCAAGATTGTAAAACAACCGCGGTATTCCAGCTGGAATCTCGTGGTATGAAGGATTTGATTAAGCGTCTTAAGCCCGATTGTTTTGAAGATATGATTGCACTGGTGGCCCTGTTCCGTCCCGGTCCGTTGCAATCAGGCATGGTAGATAACTTTATCGAGCGTAAACATGGCCGAGAAGCAATTTCTTACCCTGATGAAACTTGGCAACACGACAGCCTACAACCTATTCTAGAGCCGACCTACGGTATTATTCTTTACCAAGAACAGGTAATGCAGATTGCTCAGGTTCTAGCTGGTTATACCCTCGGTGGCGCTGACATGTTACGCCGGGCGATGGGTAAGAAAAAACCTGAAGAAATGGCCAAGCAGCGGGCGGTATTTGAAGAAGGCTCTATTAAGAATGGGGTTGACGGCGAACTGTCCATGAAGATCTTTGACTTAGTAGAAAAGTTCGCTGGTTATGGTTTTAACAAGTCTCACTCCGCTGCTTACGCCTTAGTATCGTATCAAACCTTATGGATGAAGGCGCATTACCCTGCGTACTTTATGGCTGCGGTGATGTCGGCCGATATGGATAACACCGACAAAATTGTTACTTTGGTAGATGAATGTAACAACATGGGGCTTAAGCTGGTGCCGCCTGATGTAAACACTGGCTTGTTCAAGTTCTCGGTGAATGCCGATGAAGAAATTGTTTACGGTATTGGCGCGATTAAAGGGGTAGGTGAAGGCCCCATTGAAGCGATTTTAGAGGCCAGACAAAGTGGACCATTTATTGATTTGTTTGATTTTTGTTGTCGCTTAGACCTCAAGAAAATCAATAAAAGGGTGATTGAAAAACTGATTATGGCCGGAGCCATGGATAAGCTAGGCCCGCATCGCGCCGCAATGATGGTGACTTTGCCAACCGCTATGCAAGCCGCTTCACAACATGCAAAAGCTTCAGCTCGGGGTCAAGAAGACTTATTCGGTATAATTGCTGAAGAAGAGGATGAACGTCCAGAGTTTATCGATGAACCAGTTTGGACAGAAAAAGTCTGGTTAGAAGGGGAAAAAGAAACCCTTGGCTTATACTTAACCGGTCATCCAGTTAATCGCTACTTAAAAGAGTTTCGTCAATATACTACTGGTCGCTTGGTGGATATACGCCCCACCGGCCGCGGCACTACATCAACGGTAGCGGGCTTAGTGTTATCTACACGGGTAATGCTTACCAAGCGGGGCTCAAAAATGGGCATCATTCAACTCGATGATCGCAGTGCCCGTTTGGATGTGATGTTCTTTAGTGAAGCATTCGATACCTACCAAGAATTATTAGAAAAAGATCGCATGTTGGTGATTCAAGGAGAGGTCAGCGTTGATGATTTCTCCGGAGGCATTAAAATGACTGCTCGTGAAGTCATGGATTTGTCGATGGCCCGTGAACGCTGGATGAAAAAACTGCGTTTGCGAATGTGTCGCGACCAGCTAGATGAACTATTTTGGCAAAGATTTTACGAAGTATTAGAGCCTTATCGAGCGGGAACCTGCCCAATAGCAATAAGTTATGAGGGCGATAATGCCAGTGGCATGTTAAGCTTAGGCACCGATTGGCGAATTACGCCGAGTGAAGATTTAATAGAGGCGTTGACCCAACTGCTGGGACAACAGCAAGTCACCCTAGAATTTAATTAAGAAAAAGATTATATGAATCCGAATTTTCTAGAGTTTGAGCAGCCGATTGCTGAGCTGCAAGCGCAAATTGAAGAGTTGTGCATTGTAAATGAAGAATCTGGCGTAGATGTAGATTTACAGGAAGAAATCTCTCGTTTGCAACAAAAGCAAAACGATTTAACCCAAAAAATATTCTCAGACTTAGGTGCTTGGCAAGTTGCGCAGCTAGCGCGTCATCCTAATCGCCCTTATGTGTTGGATTACATCGAGCACATTTTTACTGACTTTGATGAGTTAGCTGGTGATAGAGCTTACGCTAATGATGAAGCTATTGTTGGTGGTATGGCTCGTCTAGATGGCAAACCAGTAATGGTTATTGGCCAGCAAAAAGGTCGCGAAACCAAAGAAAAAATCCGTCGTAACTTTGGTATGCCAAAACCAGAAGGCTACCGCAAAGCGCTGCGTTTGATGGAAATGGCTGAGCGTTTTAATATGCCAATCATTACCTTCATTGATACTCCTGGAGCATATCCAGGCGTAGGCGCTGAAGAGCGTGGACAAAGTGAGGCAATAGCTAAAAACCTATTGGTTATGGCTGGCTTAAAGGTGCCAACTATTTGTACCGTTATCGGTGAGGGTGGCTCTGGTGGCGCCTTGGCAATTGGTGTTGGCGACCGCGTTAACATGCTTCAGTACAGCACTTACTCGGTGATTTCTCCAGAAGGTTGTGCCTCGATTTTATGGAAGAGTGCTGATAAAGCGCCTGTTGCAGCCGATGCTATGGGCATTACTTCAGAGCGCCTTAAAGAATTAGATTTAATTAATGACATTGTTCCAGAGCCATTAGGTGGCGCACACCGGGATGTTGCGGCGATGGCGCTTAATCTAAAAACTAAGCTATTGAGCGATTTAGAAAGCCTATCGGCCTTAGACACTGAAACCTTGTTAGAGCAGCGCTATCAGCGCTTAATGTCCTACGGATATTGCTAAAAATGATCTAGGGCATTGGTATATCCAGTGCCCTATTAAGAGGTTAATTTGTCCCTTCAATCTCGCTTTTCACACTCCCTAGTTTCACTTCCTTCAACAACGCAACGTATTGTTATTGCCCTTAGTGGCGGCTTAGATTCAAGCGTTCTACTGCACTTAGCAGCCCAGTACCATAAATCTCACCGGCACTTAGAGTTGCTAGTTGTGCACGTAAACCATGGCCTGCAAGAGCAAGCAAATAGCTGGCAACTTAGCTGTCAGCAGCAAGCTGAGGCTTTGGGTTTACCCTTTGTGGCTGAGATGGTTGATGTTGAAGTAAAAGCACGCTCTAGCTTGGAAGCGGTGGCGAGAGAAAAGCGTTATCAAGCTTTAGCGAAACATATGGATGCACATAGCTGCTTGTTAACTGGACACCATGCCGACGACCAGTTCGAAACCTTTATGCTAGCGCTAAAGCGGGGAAGTGGCTTACAAGGCTTAGCTGCTATGCCGCAAATACGTAATTTTGCTGCTGGGTGCTTGTTAAGGCCTTTGTTATTGGTAACGCGAGCAGAGTTGGAAGGCTATGCTAGGCAACAGCAACTCAGCTGGATAGAGGACCCAAGCAACCAGTCTTTAGAGTTTGATCGTAACTTTTTGCGGCATAAGGTATTGCCAGAGCTAACACAGCGCTGGCCCCAATGGCTAGCTTCCACTCAGCGTAGTGTTCAACTACTACAAGAATCAGTCGATTTGCTGGAAGAGCTGGCTGAGTCTGATTACCAAAAGCTTGAGCGTGAGCAAACGTTGTGTTGCGAAAGCTTGTTACTGCTTTCGCCAAAGCGCCAAAGAAATGTGCTCCGTTACTGGTTTAAACGTATGAATTGGGCTTACCCAAGCCAAGCGCAATTAGCGCAGATCATCACTCAAGCCTCTGCACAACAAGATGCCAAGGTAGCCGTTACATTATCAGAAGGGGAGTGTCGCCGCTTTCAAGCTTGTTTGTATTTGGTGAGAGAAGTTGAATTGCTTGAGTCAAACTTAGTGACTAACTGGGAGCTTGCTAGCACACCAATATTAACCTTGGATAATGGCAGTCAATTAGCTTGGCAAAATGGTGGCAAGTTATTGCCGCCTTCAAGTTCCCAACAAGTTAGCGTTAAATTTAGAACTCATCTAGAGCAAAAAGAGTTTAAAGCGTTTGGGCGCTTGGGGAGTAGAAGCATTAAGAAGCTACTGCAAGAATGCAAGTTACCGCCATGGCAGCGCAATCGCTTACCTTTTGTGTTTTATGATGAGGTACTAGTGGCAATAGCTGACATTTACATTCAGCAAGACTATGCATGCCCTAATAATAAGGGCATTGCTCTTAACTGGTTGCCGACTTGTTAGCGTAAAGCTGTTCGTCGGCGCTCTGGATTAGGCTTTCGCTATTGCTGCCAGGTGTCCATTCGCTTACTCCAATACTCGCTGAAATATCGTATTGAGCCAGTAGTGGCGATTCTTCAAGTTTAGCGTGTAAGCGTTTAATCACTTTTTGCGCAGAGTACTCAGTGGCCGGGCGCAGTAACATGGCAAACTCATCACCACCTACTCTAAAAGCTTGATCGCCGCTTCTAATTACCGACTCGAGTACTTTGGCAAAGCTAATTAATACTTGATCGCCAACCGGATGGCCAAGCGAATCATTCACTTGCTTAAACTTGTTCAAGTCTAACAGCATAAGTACTAAGCCGCCTTGCTGCTGGCTTTGACGGGTTTGCTGTTCTATAGACGTATGTAAAGATTCATCGAAATGGGCTCGATTTCCGATACCGGTTAAGTAATCATTACGCACCCGCTCTTGTAATCGCGCTATCTGCAGGGCATGTTTTAATGGTGCCTGGAGCAGTTGCGTTAGCTGGCGGAGTTGATGAATTTCATTGCGCTGAAACGGCGTATCGCGGGTAAAGGTAACAATCGCTAAGGGTTGGCTTTTATTGTTGAGATTAAAACTACGGTAGTAGCGCTGTCCTTCAAACAGGCTAACTTCGGTTTGCAGGCTATCACTAACCAAACGCATGGCCGAAAACTCAACGTAATTCGTTGCCATAGCGGCAAAGTTTTGCAGTAACTCATCTAACTGTAAGCTTTCTTGCAAAGACTCAAGAATACTCAGCTTCTGAACAGCACTAAGTTTAGCGTCATTAGAAAAATGTGATATTTTTCTTGGGCTTACAATATTGTTCTGCGCTAATTGTAGAGAATCCATAGTTACTTTACTCTTATCTAATCTTGCTGTTTAGCGTCAAAAAACGCCGCTAATTAAGAATAAAGCAATTTGTAGGCCAGCTAATCTTCCAAAAAAGCCAAAATTTTGTCAATTTGCTGCAGAGTGTTTTGGTATCCCTCTCTTATCAAATAGTTAGTGTAATCTTGCTCGAACATTAAAAAACTGGTGATGGCCGAAGGTTTGTCTTTTTTAATGCCTAAGGTAGCCAGCATCAGCCGTACTGAAAGAGGCAATATACTAAAGTGGTTGTGTGCGGTTTGTTCGAAATCGATATTAGGTTTGATACTTAAAGAGTGAATAGGGCGCAAATCTAATTGTTTTTGCTGTTGTGGTGTTAATAACTCAATAGTTCGATTAATACGTTGTAAGCGCTCTAAATCTGAATTGAGAGTATCGGAAAACACCGAGTCGAGAAGATGACCAGCAATGGTCGCGCTATTCGGCGGAGGACAATCTATCGCGCAGTTGGGTTTGCGAGGTTGTTCTAAATGAATCGCCAATATTTTATCCGCACCTAAATGGATTGCGGGGCTAAGTGGGCAAAGCTGATGAATGGAGCCATCGCCGTAGTAATCTTGACCTACTTTCTCCGCCGGAAATATCAGAGGTATGGCTGTTGAAGCAAGTAGGTGACTGGTATGGATTTGGGTTTTTCGCCCTAGCCGCCTGGCGCGTTGCCAGTTTTGTTGATGCTGCTTGGCTTGAAAAAAAGATAAAGACTGACCGTCTTGGTAATTTGAAGCGGTGACCGATAAGGCATGCAGATAGCCAGTGGCAATGTTCTGATCGATCCGCTTGTAGTTAAGATAATCGTTTAATAAGGTTTGTAAGGGCTGGTTATTGAGTAGGGAAAAGCCTTGTTGCTGGCTATAGTCTGCATGCAGGCTTTTGCACACCATTGATGATAATTGCTTGGCTATGGCTAAACTGTCGGTTCTAAAAACTTGCTTACATTTAAAGTTACGCCAAATATATTCAAGCTTTTTAACCCCTAATCGAAAGCAGGACGCATAGACACCTAGCGCAGTAGCGTTTATCGCACCCGCGGAAGTACCACAAAGTATTGAAAAGGGACTGGCATGGTTTCTTGGGTATTGCTCCGCAATCGCTTTTAGAACCCCAACTTGGTAGGCCGCTCGCGCGCCGCCGCCGGTAAGAACGAGAGCGACTTTGGGTTTGTTTTTAATGCTAGCCTTTTGATTCATAATAATATCTTAGCACAGCGTTTTATCACTGCTTGCTGGTGATATCACACTCCCAAAAACAAAAAAAGCCGGCGAAGGCCGGCTTTTTAATCAATCTACAGATTTCAGAATTGGTCGAAGATTTGCTCTACAGCCACTTCAACTTTTTCTCCACTACGTCGATTTTTGTATTCAATCACGCCTTTGTCTAGGCTGCGATCACCAATAACGATAACGTGTGGAATGCCAATTAATTCTATGTCGGCAAACATAACACCTGGACGCTCTTTACGGTCGTCAAACAATACATCAATACCACGCTGCTTGGCTTCTTCGTAAAGTTTGCTAGCCACTTCTTGAACGCGATGAGATTTATGCATGTTCATCGGTACAATGGCTAGCTTGAATGGCGCAATCGCATCTGGCCATGTAATACCGTATTTGTCGTTGTTTTGCTCAATGGCTGCAGCAACGATACGAGATACACCCACGCCGTAACAACCCATGGTTAAGGTTTGGTTTTTACCTTGCTCATTAAGCACTGCAGCGTTCATTGATTT